>CAZSIJ010000047.1:0-30475 GCA_964607065.1 uncultured Desulfobulbus sp.
TCACCTGTTTGGTAGTTATTCCAGTTGGTTGAATAATACACGGTGTTATTTTGTATGTCCCGTTGTTTGTGAGTTTTTCAACAGCCTGCTAGTACTTTGTGGAATATAAGGTGCCACATCTTTGCCGTGCTAATCGGCACCACCTTCGATGGAGGCAATGATGATTTTTTCGCTTCCATCCCGGCAAGATAGCAACATGTTTTTTCTTTTTACAATTTGTATTCTTTGATCTTTCGATAGAGGGTCGCTTCGGAAATTTCCAGCAACTCTATAGCCTTTTTCCGATTATTATTGGCTAATATCAAAGCATTCTTTATTGCCTCCCTTTCATAGAAGGCAAGAGTATTAGTTACAGGCATTGCAACCTGTACCGAAGCACTCTTTTTAAGAGTACTTGGCAAGTCTTCCGGGCGAATAATACCTTCATCGGCAAACACGGCTGCACCATGTAGTACATTTTCCAACTCCCGTATATTACCTGGCCAATGGTACCTTTCGAGCATACTGCGGACCTCGCTTGATATGGTGAGTGGTCTTCCAATGGATGTGGCGAATTGTTCAAGGATATGCGTCGCCAAGATTGAAATATCATCACCCCGTTCCCTTAAAGGAGGGGATGTGAGAGTAACAGTACTTAAGCGGTAATAAAGATCTTGGCGGAATGCAGACTTCGCTACTTCATCGAGCAAGTTTTTGTTGGTTGCCGAAATTATGCGTACATCGACACGAAAATTTTGGATCGATCCCACTGGGCGAACCATGCGTTCCTGAATTACTCTCAGCAATTTCGCCTGCATACTTGCTGAAATTTCACCAATTTCATCGAGAAAAAGTGTACCTGTATCCGCAGCACGAATCAAACCAAGCGCCGAAGCATCAGCTCCAGTAAAAGACCCTTTTTCATGACCGAATAATTCTGATTCTATAATCGTCTCATTAATAGAAGCGCAATCAACTGCAACAAATGGTTTATCTCTCCTTCCTGAATGATAATGCAAAGCCTGTGCAATCAATTCTTTGCCTGTTCCACTTTCTCCTTGAATTAATGCGGTCGTCTCGGTGGGAGCCAGTCTGACAATAAAATTTTTCAGTTGTTTGATAACTAATGAATCGCCAATAAGTTTGTCGAACTGAAAGGTCTCTCTGTTTCCTTTGCGCAACTCACGATTTTCTCTTTCTAGTAACCAGTTTTCATACACTTGACGCACACGATTGCTTAATATTTCGAATGCATCTCCTTTCACTAAAAAATCTAGGGCTCCTTTTCGTACTGCTTGAACTGCTTCTTGAACACCACCATGTCCAGTTTGAATGATCACCTTGAGGTCAGGAATACATTCTCTGGCGCGTTCGAGCACTTCAAGACCCCCTATTCCCGGCATTTTCAGGTCGAGAAGGAGAAGGTCTATCCTGTTTTCGGCAAGCATCTCCAGTCCTTTTTCTCCGTTTTCGGCGAGAAGCAGCCTGTAATCACTTCTCGCAAAAAAACGTTTGAGAGAACTCAGCACTAATAATTCATCATCAATAACAAGAATGGTAAACCTATTTTGAGAATCAATCATATATCCGTTGCCCTAGGAGTCTGTCGGAATTGAGTTGTTATCTTGTTTGTCAAAATCCGACGGGGAAATTGAAAAAATAGCATAACTTGATCTCGAGGCGTCATCACGCCTGAGGTTTTGGTTGAATTTGCCTCCCAATTTCTCTGCGAGGCGTTGTTTTTTGATATTTTTATCCGTTCAAGTCAATGGATACAAGTGTGCACTCACCAGCCACAGCCTCAATGCCTCGAAAAAAGTACTGACGGAACCCCAGTACATGTTTGACGATGCCGAATACGGGCTCGACCGTGCACTTCCTTTGCGCATACACTTGGCGTCTTTTGTCAGTTTTGAGCTTATGTCGCATTTGGTCGATAGGCGCTGCATCATCCGGTAGGGGAGCAGGCAGGGCAAATCGTTCGATAAGGGGTTGATCATGTGTGCCCGACCTGGTGGCGCGTTGCTCGATCTTCTCCTTGGTTAGGGCGATGACGTTAAGCCGTTCCTCCCTGCGAGATATCTCCTCGGGGATGTTCATACCATCGGAGATGAGCTCCACGTCCGCTTTTTCGGCAAGGCGCATGAGTTCGTCGACTTCAGCCCGCAGCTGTTGTTCGGCTTCATCGGCATGCCCCCAGCCCAAGGCACGATGTTTGAAAGCGTTGGCCTTGATCGTAGTGCCGTCAAGGCTCACCTTGCCTTAATTCAATACTCCCATTTCGCGGGCAATGAGCAATTTCTGCATAAAAAGCGGCGTTAGTTGCTCAAAAAAACGTTTGAGAAACGCGGCGATGGTATCGCCGGTCCGAATGGGTGTAGGCGGCAATAAACCGAAAAGCAACGGAATCATAGGTGGCCTGATCAATCTTCCTACTGGAAAATACACTGGTGGCATATCCGTAGAACAATAACGGTAAAAGTATATCCGGATGATATGCCTTGATCCCTTTTCCGGCATAGGTTGCTACCAAAGGTAGCGCAAATCAAGTTGCGAGACGATATCGAAAACAAATCTGGCCAAATGATTTTCCGGCAGCCACTCCTGAATCGAAGGCGGCAAAAGGTATTGCTGCTCTCTATTGTAGGTACGAAATTTGAACTCATGGCGTTGCTCTAGTGGCATAATCCATTGAAATCAAGAGGAGATATACCCCCCCCTGCGGCAGCAATCGTTATATCGAAAAAACAACATGTTAATTAAAATCACACTTTCTGCATTGCCGTCAAACCCGACAGGCCCCTAGAATCATTACGGTTGTTCGAAAGTTAAGGCTCATTATCTCTTTCGTTCAACATCCGCTTCCATAAGCTAAGCAGGATATTTCTTTTGCTCTGTTTAATAACCCACTCAGGATCTCGCAAATAGACAGACCGAATGCTGTATGTTTTTCATTTTGAATGAGGCATTCCTGTAGGGAAACTTTATCCGTTAAATTAATCTATGTATTATCAAATGGTTAATCGGAGCAGCCAAACCGATGAGCAGTGGCAAGGTATTTGCACCAAGAAAGCATACACCCTTCGAGAACGAAGAAGCTTCGTTATGCCTCAATAGTATCCCCTCCTCAAGGCAGAGGGACTCAGAAAAAATATAACTGGTGCCATGATGATACAACAGACCCTGCTACTTGTCGATGATGAGACCTCTTTCCTCAATGCCATGGTCCGCGCTCTTCGCAATGAGCCATACACAATTATGGTAGCAAGCAATGGACATGACGCGCTGGCAATACTTGAAAAATTCGAAGTTGATGTTGTTGTTGCTGACTACAAAATGCCTGGATTGGATGGGCTGAATCTTTTAAAAAAAATTCGTATTACCTATCCTCTTGTCACACCTATTATGTTAACAGCGTTTTGTAACGCCAAGATTGTCTTACGCGCTGTAAACGAAATCAGAATCTATAAATTCCTTCTGAAACCTATCAGGGTGGCTGATTTTAAAATTGCTATTAAATTCGCCATGGAAGAGAGCCTCAGTGGGGTCCATACCACTCCTGAGGCTGAACTTGAAAATTTCTATTGTGATCTTGAAAGAAACTTTCCGGGCATCACGACGGTGCATCGTGATGCGGAGGGGTATTACATCCCTGAATAATACATCTTCTTCAGAAGTTGTTACGCAGGATTGCACTTTGCTATTTCTTTAGGCTGACATTTCTACTTTAACAGCTCGGAGCCTAACCCAGAGCAATTAACACACATATCTGGTACACAGACCCAGCAATTAAAGTAGCCTTGCATTTTCAGGAAACTTCCGCGACTGCTGACCTCCTCTCTTGTTTTATTGGAAGCTTTACCACAAATATAGCTCCGCCAGATGCTTGGTTTTCGGCTGCCAGGAATCCCTGATGCTTGTGCACCACAATATCATAAGAAATGCTTAATCCAAGCCCGGTGCCCTGCCCGGGAGGTTTAGTCGTAAAAAAAGGCTCAAATATACGATTAAGATGCTCAGGAAGAATACCGGTGCCTGTATCCTGAAACGAGCAATATACAAAATTTTTATCATGCCAGGTACGTATGGAAATTATGCTTTTCCCGTCACGATGTGCCTTTGAATTTGCATAGACACCATTGACTATCAAATTTAAAAAAACTTGACTCAGGAGTTCATTAATACCTTCAATGAGAGGGATCGGCGAAAAATTCTTTTCGATCACAGTGTCATACTTGTACTCATTTCTCGAAATAATCAAGGTGTTTTCTATACTCTGGTTGACATCCACCTCTCTGAATTGCTCTTCTTCATTCTGTCTCGAGAAATCCCGCATAGTGCGGATAATGTGACCAACCCGCTCGAAACCTTTTTCTGATTCATCAAAAAGCACGGGAATATCATTGAGGACATTTCCAAACTTCATCTCCTTTTCTATCTTTAACAGATGGGCAATTATATAGGCTTGTTCCTGATTGGTTGTGGTTACCAAAGCCTCTTTATACAGACGGAAAAGTGTGACTAAATCCGAAAAATATTCTTGAAGCGTTGCAAAGTTAGTCTGGATGAAATTTACAGGATTGTTCAACTCGTGGGCTACACCCGCAGCAAGTTGGCCAATAGATGCCATTTTTTCCTGAATTATTAGCTTGGAGTGAGCAATATTCAACTCTTCGGTACGACATATTACGGCCTGCTCCAGTGAATCGTTAAGGGCTTTTAGATTTATTTCTGCTTCCATCCGTCTGGTAATATCAATATGCGTCCCACTCATTCTGAGAGGTCTACCGTCATCAAATCTCTCGATTACCCGTCCCCTATCCAGTACCCAAATCCATCTGCCGTCTTTATGCCTCATCCTGCATTCACAGTCATAGAAATCGGTTATACCGTTGAAGTAATCTTCGATATATCGGTTTGATTTAAGCAAATCATCTGGATGAACGTTCGCCAGCCATGTATCGATGTTTATCGGTTGGAGTTCGCTCAGGCTGTAACCTATAATATTGGCCCACCGCTCATTGAAATAAGTCTCTCCGCTTTCAATATACCAATCCCACAACCCTATATCGGCGGCTAGAAGAACGAGCTCAAGCCTATCCTGCTGCTCTACCAGATCATCTTCCAATTGCTTCCTTTCATGAATATCGCGGCTGATACTAATGAGCCCTATAGTTTCACCGTTAGGCGAATAGTAGGGGGTCTTAACAGTATCGAATAGGAGTTTACCTTCATCTGGACAGAAGACTGATTCCTCTTCGCGAACTACTAATCCTTGATTGACGATTTTCTGATCGTGCTCCCATAGAAAATGGGCCGATGCTAAAGAAGCAATGTCCTCAGCTCGCTGCCCTACCAAGTTTTCCTGAGAGAGGCCGATAAACTGAGAAAAGGCCTTGTTGCAACCAATGAAACGAAGATCCACACTTTTGTAAAAAATGAGATCAGGTATCGAATCTAGTAAACTGCGAAGTAATGCCTGCTCGCGCATCAGCAGTTCTTCAATCTTTTTGCGCTGCCCGATTTCTCTGATCAGTTCCTCGTTTTTTTGTTCCATCGCTAATTGGACAATTGACGAAGCCTCAAGACGAGAAGCAAGGACTTGGGAATTAGCAAACTGACGACCGGCTAGAAGCGAACTCAGGATAACTGCCAATGATGCTACTCCAAAAGTAGCAAGGAAGAGTAATGGATTTGTGGAGTTGATAACCCAATGACTATCAAACACCCAAATCAAGCCCAGGGGGACATCTTCAAGAGGGGCACTAATTACGAACACCTCTTTCACGTCTCCAATATTACAACGAAAAGTCTGCGATTGCTTACCGGTTAAATTATCCAGGCTTTTCGTCAGAAAAGACACTTCAGCTTCCGAGATATTGACGAATTGTGGTATGTAATGCTGACCAGACCCGGATATGGCAATAAAATCCATTTTTCCTGATGTAGGAAGGGTGCTTGATCGGTCGTTGAAAATCTGACTATAAAGAACATCAAAAGAAATTAAGCCAACAATCTGTCCTGTATTTACACCATTGAGGTCGATCGGGGCTGATATTTCAAGGAGACCCACCGAGTCTGGAAGCAGTTGGCTTGCAACTCTTGGTACAGAGATGGGGCCTGCTTTCTTCGTGGATGGCAGGGCCGCGCCTTGTGCTAGCGCGGAGGTATACTCGGTCACCACCTTGCCTTCCTGATCAAATATACACAAGGAGACAAACAGCGGGCTTGAGAATTTGGATCGTTCAGCAAAAGACTTCAGAGATCGAAAAGCAATATTCTTGCTTTCTCCTAGGCCATATTCAAAAGACATGCCCAGTGATTTGTTGATGAAATACCCCAAGATCTCTTTACGTTCTGACAGACTAATGATATCCGCTTGCCGTTCACGCAAATAAAGATCCATCGTCTTGGCCTTACCGACAAGATCTGATTCCATCCTGGTCATGGTGCTGGCCTGAAGTGCCACCTGGGTAGAAAAGTTATAATAGAGCAGGTACCCCACCAAAAAAATCAGCGACACAATGGCAGCGTGGAAAACCAAACGCCACGTAAAGGCACTCCGAGGCAAGCAAGGCATAAATGAAGCTGCCACTACGGTTTTTCCAGGTTGAAAAAGTTCGGGTAATATTCCATAATATCTGGATAGTATTTGTTTACTAATTTTGTGTATTGGCCATTTCTCATCAACGATGTAATAAATTGGTTGTATTCTTCTCGCAACTGCACACTTTCTTTGCGGAACCCTTCCCCCATTTCCTGCACCCCTGAAATAGGCCCGATCACCACTATTTCCCCTGGCCATTTTTCCAGAGCTACCATAGCGTCAGGCACATCGAGCAAGGCCGTATTCGCGACCATATTCATTATAGCGGGGGCAACGTCATTCAGGGTGCCGTCAAAATATCTGATATCAGCTCCATTGGTTACGATATCATATAAGGCGGGATCAATGCAGGTCCCCTTGATCCCAAGGATTGTCTTTCCCTGCAGCTTCTTTTTGGTGGCGGCTATATCAAGAGTAACATCTCCAGATGGTTGAACAGGAGTCATAGTTGTACCGGTGGCGGCAATAAGCCAAACCTGGGTAGGAAATGTGGGGTTGGAGTAGGCTATCAAC
Source organism: uncultured Desulfobulbus sp. (assembly GCA_964607065.1). Taxonomy (GTDB): domain Bacteria; phylum Desulfobacterota; class Desulfobulbia; order Desulfobulbales; family Desulfobulbaceae; genus Desulfobulbus. The sequence goes on from CAZSIJ010000047.1 coordinate 7,100, forward strand.
TTCTCTCTCCATGGCAGGAAGGTAAGGCCAGCGCAAATTATATCACCTCGAATAGCAGTTTCTCCTAACAACTTCACCCCATCCCCTATCACTTCGTACTTTTTACCAACGAGATCACTAAATATGTTTTTCCAGGTGGTTTCAACGTATTCATACCGAACTCCGAGATGCGCAGCAAACAACTGCATAAGTTCAATCGACAATCCGCCAGGTTCGTTACCTGAAACAAAATTAGCATAGGGAACACCTAAATGTCTGATGACCCCTCTTGCTTTAATTTCATCAAGGTCTCCTCCAGTGTTGCTCAAGGCTGTCGTTGCATTCGATACTAGCATTAGCAGGCAGACGAATATTATAAATATCCTTTTCATAGCTTTTCCCCTTTCAATAATAGTAAAAACCTGTCTGCCACAAAAATATTCAAGGAATTCATGCAGTCAGCATGGCCACGGTAAGCGCGGCGTTTCCTGGCAACAATCTATCGCCTCTCTGAGGATCAGTTTCAATTCATTAGGGACCAGTGGCTTGGTTATAAATTTAAAGACCTGTCCCATCTCCAAAATATTTTGAATTTCCTCGTGATCGGTCGTTGCGCTGATAACTATTCGAATTGTTGGCGGATAAAGGAGAGCGACATGGTTCAGCAATTCAAGCCCCCCCATACCTGGCATACGTAAATCAGTAACAAGGATTTTTACGGATTCTTGCGCCATGATTTCCAGCGCTTTATCCCCACTCTCCGCCAGAAGTATTCGATACGGTTCTCGACGGAGGAAACGGCAAAGAGCGTTAAGCGTGCTTGATTCATCGTCGACAAAAAGCACCGTGAACTCAGGACTCCCTGGCATGTTCATCCTCCCTGAAATTAGTAACAAGTGGAAGGCAAATGGTGAAAATGGTACCACCAACTGTTGGACAGTCTACGATAAGTTTCCCTTGATGTTTGTTGGTAATTATATCGTATGCAGTACTCAATCCCAAACCTTTACCTTTGCCCGGGTCTTTGGTGGTGTAGAAAGGGTCGAAAATATACAATTGATTCGTTTTTAAAATTCCAGGGCCATCGTCACTGACAGTACACCATATAGCGCCTTGATCGTGCCAGGTTTTGATCGCAACCAGGCCAACTTTCTCTCGATCCTGCGACTCGAAGGCCTGGATGCTGTTGAGAAATATGTTGAGTAGCACATCCTTTAATAATTCGGGGAAACCGAGGGTGACGGGGATGGCCCCCAGTTCTGTTGTAAATCTGACCACGCTTTGAAAAAGGGTGAGGCTGAGCGTACTAGCCTCCCTGACGATCTGGTTTAGGTCAAAGTATACGGGAGTGTCTTGCGTTCCATTTCTGCAAAAATTCCGCATTACCATGATGATTTCTTCTATCCGTTTAAATCCAATCTCAGATTCTTTAAAAATATTTGGAATTTCCTTGATAATGAATTGGTTCTGAATAGCTGTTTTCTTCTTTTGAATCAACTTTGTCAGACTCTGAAAGATGATGTTGTTGACACAAAGATCCTCAAGGCGTACATAAAGATTGAGAAGATCTATTAGATCCAAAAAATATCCATGGAGACAGGAAAAGTTTGTCCGAATAAAATTAATAGGGTTATTAAATTCATGAGCAATTCCAGCTGATAACTGACCAATAGCAGCGAGTTTTTCATGAACAATCATCTGCCCCTGTATCTTTTCAAGGGCATCAGTTCGCTCAATCACACGATTTTCAAGTTCTATTTGGTTTCTCGACAATTCTTCTTGTATTTTCAGCCGTGCTTCTATTTCCTTTTCAAGACAATTATTTGCTTTTTTTAGATCGACTGTCCTTTCTTCAACGATAACCTCCAGTCCTTCCCTGTACTGTTGCAACTCAATTGTAACTGCAGACAATCTAGCAATTTTCTCATGAAGATCAGTGCTTATTCCCTTGTTCCACTGATAAATATTATACGATTCTAAATAATTAGCACAATTGAAGAGTACAAGGCCGAATAAGTCAATTCTGTAATCTGCAATTTCATGGGCCTTTTCTGCCAGGAATGCTATGAAAAATCCTCGCACCCTCTTGGCTGTCACCAGAGGATGCATGAGTAAGGTTTCCCCGTTTTTTTTCGCTTTGACGATAGTGCTTTTTTTTCGTTTAAGAGCCCAATTAAAAATCCTTTCATTTATCAACCGGTCCATTTCATCACTAAGCAATACCGATTGAATAGTGCAGGTAGTATAGGCAATGACGAAATCAGCGCTCTCTTCCTCAACTAGATAAAATGAACTTGCCTTGAATTTGATCAACTTACCTACGCGTTCGGCGGCAGTTTCTAGAAGATTCACACAGGGATCGTGATCCACATTGGCGCACATCTGAAAATCACAAAGATTGGCAACTTCTTCCAATGCGGCATTCAGGTTGCGGTTAATGCCCCCTAAACGGTTTATCTTATTTACGAGAGGGTTAGCAGCAAGGCTTGAGTTATTCATATTCAGTATAAAATATTAACCAATTCCTTTTCCTGATATTCAGCCATCCTGATTAACTCTTCCAAAGAACTCATAGAGAAATTGATTTTCTCCCATACGGTCGAAACGACAGGAGGCAGTTGCCAAACTCCACTGTTACCTAGCAGGGCTGCATGAGCAATGACATCCGCTACATGGACAATGCTCGCGTCCAAATCATTTTCTTGTGGCAAATGATGATGACGAACACAATCCACCAAGGCGACGGGGAAGTTCCATGCCTGCAAGAACTCAGCCCCTAACTGATTATGATCAAAACCCCATAGTTCTTTTTCGGCCTTGTGGAGAGGAACTCCTTTCTCCCTGGCGAGCCAAATTGCTGCTGTCACGGCACAGGGGTCTTCCTGCAGCATAATAAGTCGACCGAGATCGTGGAGTAGGCCGCCGAGAAACAAACGCTCTTCATTTGCAACAACAAATTTACCAGCCAAACTCTTACAAAGAACGCCACAACTAATGGAGTGACGCCAAAAACTTTTCATATCAAGCAGTTCATCGGGCATGTCACTAAATATGGACATGACTGAGATACCCATCGAAATCATTTGTAACTGTCGGCCCCCTATTATAGTGACAGCCCTGGAAAGACTGTCAATCCTCCCGGGGAAGCCATAGAAGGAACTATTGACTATCTGGAGTATCTTGGCGGAAAAACTTACGTCACGGCCGATAATGTTAGCAATGGCGGAGGCTGAACTTTGTTCCCCCTCCAGGGCGTCCAGAAGCTCTACCAGCGTTTGGGGAAGTGAGGCCAACTTGATTTTACGGTTGAGGAGCTCCTCTATGCTTAGTGGAAAGGCGCTCTTTGCCAAGGTGCTGCGATGTGGAAAATTAATTATTTTTCGGTAACGATTGAGCACGGGCTCTATACCATCAACGGACATCTCGCTTGCTGTTCGTTGAATAAAAATACTGATGAGCAGTTCTCGCATTTTTTCATGGTGCGTGTCTATATTGCCGAAAAACAGCGGGACAAGACTCTCGGCAGCGGTCAAAAGTTCAATAGGTAGTTGTCCCGATTGTTCCTCAGAATTATCCTGGCTACCATTTGTATCAATCAACACCTCTGAAACACCCCAAATCTTAAAAATTCGCAAGTGCTGCACTGTCAAGGGGATCCCTTTTTTCAAGAGCAGTCGGCCCTCATGGGTCCGCACGTCTTCGGCATTAATCATGCCGTCCTTCAAATTGTCGGTTGCAACGAGGTTCATATTCCTTCACTCAAATTCTTACTTCCCAGAGGGGACGGATTAAAGATTCCTTTAAAAGGAAAAAGTCATGTTGGTCGTGGGGGCTCCCTAGCGCAACCAGCCATCGTATGCTTACGGCAGCCCTAGTCTGGGCCTCGGGAACTTGATATTAAATCTGTTACGGGACAAACGAGCGCTCCATGCTGCCTGACGAATAACTACTTATAATGAAAACTATTCTCTATGCTTATCTAATTCGAACAACTCGGCATGGGCGGATAATGCGTCGTGCATCCTTCTTGTTCATTGATCGTTATTATTGCATGCAAAGAACAATCCAGTGGTCGCACACATTTACATCTATTTGAAATTAAAGAAATTAAATAAACTCTGCACAAAAAAACATCCCGCCTGTCCAACTTTGCGTTTTTCATTTTGCAAGCTTGGCATCGATTATCTATCATTTTGACAGGCAATCGATGCCAAATTTGCGATCATCTCGATGAAACATCGTAACTGATTACCAGTTATCTTAACCGAACTTTTCGGAGAGAAAAAAGCTTGCGCGTGCCACGAGGGTCACGTCGCCTGCCAGCCTGCTCGCTCTCAAATTGAAGAAACAAACAGAGGGGCGACAATCAATTTGAGAGTGAGTTCCGCAATATTTCACCTCTGTCTTCTTTATCTTTGCCTAAATTCCACATGGTGGTTACTTTTTTATAAATTTCAACTCATTGTATTTATGACATTTTGTTTAATATTGAAGAGTGGCGTGCGATTCCATCAAAAAAATGGCATGCCCTGTGCGTAACCTGATGGAAAAGGAGCAGCTCACCCTAGAGCATAACTCGTAAAACCCTCAGGAGGGACAGTATGAAAAAACGATTATTGAAAAGCGCCTTGTTGGCAGTGGCTGGAATTGGATTGTTGGTTGGGAGTGCAACTGCGACCGTATTTGACCTCACCACATGGAATAACAATAAAACTTTTGCTACAATAGACGGCGTGATCTTAACAGCCTCGTCTAACGCTGACGCGGGCTGGGGTGGCGGCCTGACCTATAGTTCGGCCGACGGTCTTGGTGTTAAAGCTGATTATTGGGACGGTAACTCAGGTGTTAATGGTTCTGATATTCTCACTTTCACCTTTTCTCCAGCCGTTACAATTACCAATCTGATCATTGCTGACATGAAGGAAGATCACAGCGGTTATGAAAGCTTGTATTACAAAATCAACAATGGAACAGCCGTAAGGTATGATGCTGCATCCGGTAATGTTATCGATGGTGACGACAATTTGCTAACTATTAACTTGTCTGGAACAACGATTTCATTATCTGAGAGAAATGGCAGCACATCACTATATGGGGATTTTAAAGTGGAATCCGTGGAAGTGAACGCTGTAAATGCCGTACCTGAACCTGCCGCCTTGCTGCTCTTCGGAACAGGTATTTGTGGCCTAACAGCGTTTGGTCGAAGGAAATTGAATAAATAATTAGTAACGCTTGATGTGTCGTAGTGACGATCTGAACTGACAGGCACTGGATTTTTACTGGTGCCTGGCGGCTCAGATTTTTTCAAGCTTTGCCCTACCAAAATTTTACTCCGTCCTATAACAGCTAATTTTCCTCGCAATTCCGGCTTGACGCGCTCTGGCATCAGATGAGTTGCAACGGTTGAATTTTTCACAGAAATATCCACTTGGAGATGAGTGATGGATAAGGCCAATGTATTATTTGTTGACGATGAACATTTCACCTTGGCGGCAATCACCCGGTTACTTTATAAGCAAACCTATAATAGATACTTTGCTACCAGTGGCCAGGAGGCACTCGAGATCATGGCGGCCCAACCTATTCATGTTATTGTCTCCGACATGAGGATGCCGGGCATAGACGGCCTCAAACTCCTTGCCTTGGTCAAGGATCAATACCCCGACACCATACGCTTGGTGCTTAGTGCCTATTCCCAGACCAGTATGTTGCTCCCTTGCATAAACACAGGGGAGATTTTTCGGTTTATCACGAAACCTCTTGATGTCGATGAGCTGAAAACAGCGATCGATGATGCTATTGAACTCTATACGATCGGTGCCGGAAGGGGCGAACTGCTCACAACCTTGAAAAAAGAAAACATAGTGCTGGCTCAAGCACTTGAAGAGAAGAGGTTAATCGAAGAACAATTGCAAGCACTGAGTGTCATTGATGAGGTTACGGGGTTATACAACAGGCGACAGTTCTCCTTCTCGCTCAGGCAGGAATTAAATCAAAGCCTCAGATATCAAACAGATTTCTCCTGTCTCATGATTGATATAGATCATTTTAAGAATGTCAATGACACCTTCGGTCATGGTTTTGGTGATTTTGTATTGAAAACATTTTCAAAGCGTTTGAAACAGCTCATTCGCGAGACTGACATTGCCTTTCGTTACGGGGGAGATGAATTTTTTGTCCTGCTTCCGAACACGAGTATCCATGAGGCTATAATACTGGGGCAACGAATAGTCGAAATGTGCCATAACATCCCCTACACTCACAACAACGTTCAACATGTCAACACTGTCAGCGTCGGTGTGAATTCCTATGCGGTCTGCAAACCTGAACAGCCGGAAGATTTAGTCGAATCGGTCGACAAACTCCTGTACACGTCCAAGCAGACGGGGCGCGACTGTTTAGTTTCAGCACTCAACTGATTCTGATTAATAATTGTGTCAACCATAATTGAACTTTTCACTAATACAAAACTTGGCGCACTAAACTGAAGGAGAGATATGGGCACAATGAAGATGTTGTCGTTTAACAATTTTCGCGGTGAAATCGTTTTAACAAATCCTCCTAATGAAATCGTTTTGTGTAAAATAGGACAGAAATGGATTATGATCGGCCCCTTTACCTGCGGCGTTGCAGATTTCTTTGTTAAAATATTTCGGCGTTTGAAAGTTGACTGTTTCATTTGTCTTGAAAGCGAGTTCAAGGAAAAAGGATTGCCTGCAGATGAGAGAGCAAGTAATTATTTGACGGACTAGCAAGCCAGTGCTTCAACTGGATCTCACCACTTCGGATCCATTCAAGCCTCCCAAGCAGCCCCTGCACGTTTTACAGCACTTTCATCAGTGAAGAACTTGAAAAATACTTGAATCAAGGTTCATCGCCATGAGATTTCCTGGTCAGCTTGTCTCAAACACCTGAGTTTACATCAAATCACTGCTGTATCATAAAATATCAATAAAAAGTGTCCAGGAGAGATATTTTAAATATAATGATTTTGTAAAAAATATCAAACAAACGAGTGAGGTGAGAGCCATTGCCCTTGGCGATACAGTGCTGAAGCGACTGATTGCATTTGTACCGAAATATAAATTCGATGCTCTTGCCATGGGTACATCATGCGGGACAGAAGTTCCTCTCCTACAACCGGTGGAGTCAGTTTCTAGCCATGCTGATCGAACAGATGTCCTGCAGAAGAAGTCTTTAGGATATTCCCGATAACTTGAAGTCGCAAGACCACTAGAACCAATAATGGCTCCGAACCTGCCACATCTGCCCAGAATACCATCACATAATACACAGACCCGTTTCGCCCAGATACCACGCAAGCTGAGAAAGCCTCCTGTTTAAGCAAACAAAAAACGCCTGGAAAAAGCAGTACTGTTACCAGTCGATTTTGAGGTATTGCCGTTTGAAAAAATAACTGTCACTCTGCAAACTACCTGCAGGGGGCAATCACACAGCCTTCTCGACTGCCCTTTATGGTAAAATAGTACCAACAGTTCTTGAAATGCGAGTGGACATTTCAGTATAATTAAATCGTTCCGAACAGTTTATTATGGTATACCGCTTCAGCGCCACCATCCTCTATTTAATCGAATTTAAACGACCATTTATGTCGACACAACGCCCTGAAGGGCTAACTCAAAATCTGGCACATTCAACTGGGGCAGGCTACTCAACCATTGGTTACATTTTTTCTGTGGACAAACTCCAAGGCCAAGATCAAGTTCTTTTCAAAGAACGGGACGGATTATGAGTACTAAATTTTCCTTATTCAAAAGTCGTCTTGTGTCCGGAGTTGTGGGCATCAATTGCCTTGTTTTTTGTCTTGTCAGCTATTCTGCTTATATCGGAAAATTGCAGTACGACAATCAGGCAAGGGTTACGGCGGAGAATATTACCCGTGTCCTGGAAAAAAACATTGATGGAGTCCTTGACACGGTTGACGTGGCGTTGATGGCCGAAAAAGCTGAAGCTGAACGGCAGCTGGCAACCGGGGTGATAGATAAAAGCTCATTTGACGCGCATCTGGCGAACCTATTGGTTCGTATACCGGAAATGACCAATCTGCGAATGGCTGATGAGAGAGGAGACATTCTGTACGGAACTGGAAAAGAGCAAAAAATTGCCAATGTGGCCGACAGGGACTATTTCACTGTCCTGCGCGATTCCCCAGGCCTCGAGATGACCATATCCAAACCGCTGCTCGGTCGGGTGTCGAACCAATGGATCATTATCGTCAGCCGCAGGGTCAACGCCCCCGATGGTTCCTTTGCAGGTGTCATTCACGGCAATATCCCGCTGGAATATTTCAAACACCTTTTCTCCACACTGCAGATCGGCAACCACGGCATCATTACGCTCCGCAATGAAGATTTGACGATAATTTCACGTCATCCCGAGACAGCAATCAGCACTCCCGGAAACTTGGCCATTACCCAAGACTATACGCAAATGGTTAAAAGCGGCTTTAAATCGGGAAGTTACATGGCTGCCAGCAAGATTGACGGGATTGAACGCCTGTTCGCTTACCGTAAATCGGAGCACTATCCTCTGTATATCAATTGCGGCGTAGATCCTCATGATTACCTGCCCCCCTGGTACCGTGAGACGGCAAAGATGCTGGCTATGTATACTCTTTTCCTGATCAGCACGCTGTTCCTGGCTCGATTTTTTCTAAAAACATGGAAGGAAGAACAACTTGCTCTCCAACATGAACAACTGGAGTTGCTCAACCGCACATTGCAAAAACGAGTGGATGAGGCGGTGGTAGATTTGCGGCAGAAGGATCAAATACTCATTAGCCAAAGCCGACAGGCCGCTATGGGCGAGATGATAGGCAACATTGCCCACCAGTGGCGCCAACCACTTAACCTTCTCGCCATCCTGATTGCCGACCTGCAACTTGCTCATCAGCACAACGAGCTGACGGATGAATACATGAACGAGTCGACGGAAGACATCCACAGCCTGATTCAGAAGATGTCGTCCACTATCAATGATTTCCGCAATTTTTTTAGTCCTGACAAGGATGCAGTTGCCTTTTCCGCCCTGTTGCAGGTCCGGTTGGCGGTGGAAATGGTGGAGGAGGCCTACAGAAACAACTCAATCAGTATCAAGTTCGACCCCGCGGCAGATTGTATCCTCTATGGTTTTCCTAACGAGTACTCCCAGGTATTACTTAATTTGCTTAACAACGCTAAGGATGCCATCATCGAGACCGGCACCCGAGAAGGGCGTATTGACATCGCCCTCAGGGTGGAAAATGGCATGGGAGTCGTAACAATAAGCGATAACGGTGGTGGTATTCCCGAATCTGTTCAGGACAAGATATTCGAGCCCTATTTTTCCACCAAGGAGTCAGGTACAGGTATCGGCCTGTACATGTCCAAGATGATCATCGAACGCAACTTGAAAGGACGGATCAATATTCAGACCAGAGAAGGTGGCACTGAATTTTCAATAGCGGTACCGTTGGCGAAGGAAACAGCATGACCTACCCTTATCCATGGAACACGTTCCGCTCGAACTGGACGCTTTAACTTAAAGCCCATCATCCATCATCTGAAGTTATTCATCTGGAAATACCAGTGTTTAAAGCATTTAAACTAGGATACTCAACTTTTCCCAGCTGAAAGTTCTTTGGCTTTGATCCTTTCCGGCACCCTATGCAACATGCTGTAAATAGGGTAATTTTTCCGAGCTTCCGTGCTTGGTGCACTAGAATTAACAATATCAGTGCTACTCTTGTCTATTACCAACCCCGCTTAATTCTTAAAATCAGAAGGTCTGTGTTCAATCAAGTTGAGCCACCTCTTTAACACGTGCTGATTTTGATGAACAAATCAAGCTTCGCCCTGATGAATACCGTCTGTTTTTTGATAGATTGAATTGTTTTTCTGGTCAGAAGCACGACGATGAAGAGTTGGTAAGCCTTGGGGCATATTTAATCGCCGCAACCTTTCTTCCATCCAATCTTACTTCTTCTTAAATATTGCCCTCACTCCTTGATTAACTTTACTCACCACCGTCTCCGTTAAATTCAACCCTTGAAACCATATATTCTCGTCAACAGGATATTGGATCATGCCTTCCCTTTCTTTTGGACCAACGGCAATAGATGCTCCACACGAAATCCGCATCGAATACAGGTGATTGACCATTTGCCTGGCTCATTTTCCATTCGTAAATCTCTCTTTGTTCCCTTTGGGCAACGTGGGCAAAGACCTTTCATCATTTGGCTAAGATCACGATTAATTTCCATGTGTGCCTCCCAGAGGTCCTGTCAGTTTGATTACCAGGTACCGAGATTTATCCCCTATGACTGTACCACTGAGACGCTGTTTAGGGTGTCTTATTTCACGTATATCCAGTCAGCCAAGAGGCCGTATGGCCTGCATTTCAAAGCACGGCGCTCAATCTCCCCAGGTACGTGATCTCGTTCGTGTCTACGGCTAATCGATTGTGTTGCATGATAGTTCCTCCTGTAGTTTGGACAAAAAAAGAACCTGACCGTGATGGCCAAGGGCGAAAATGGGGTTGGCTGAAGGAAACTCAGCTATTTCTTATAAGGGGGTCGGGGTGGCGCGATTGGATCGAGTGAGGAATTGAGGAGAAGTGACCGGTTTGTCAGATTGCTACGATTGTGGAGAGGGTTAGACGGGAAACTTGAACAAGAGGGTAGTGTTGGAGATCTGGCCTTCCCCTCAATAGCTGGATATAGGTGTAAGGGGAATTGATTACTTGCTAACCGGTCTGCGATTAACGTAAGGTAACATAAATTACGATCACTACCGAGCGAGAAATCGACCAGAATCTCTTTGGTCCCACAGAAAGGCGAGCATGAAAGATCGACTTAAGCAATCGGATGTAAATCGGCATTACGGCTTTACGGCTTTACCATGCGTCGGAGTGTCCCTTCATTGAAGGGATATATATAATGGGTATAGCAACGAAAATTGTCCTCTACGGAGGATTCCTAGCCATCCTGTTTATAGTTTCTCTGCAGAACTACCTCCTGTTCCACAGCCTGGCAGAGCTGTTCAGCATCGTCATTGCCTTCGGCATTTTCGTCATCGGCTGGAATTCTCGCAAATATTACAAGAACAACTACCTGCTGTTCATCGGCATCGCCTACCTGTTCGTCGCCTTCTTCGACACCCTACATACCTTGGCCTATAAGGGGATGAATATCTTCCATGGGTATGACGACAACAACCTGCCCCCGCAGCTCTGGCTGGTGGCCCGCTATATGGAAAGCATCGCGCTCCTGCTCGCCCCGACCTTTTTCAGTAAAACGGTCAGGCACTGGCGCATCATTTCCGTTTTGACCATTATTTCAGCCGTAGCTATCTACGCCATTTTCTTCACAGGCATCTTCCCGGTCTGCTTTGTCACCGACTCAGGGCTGACACCGTTCAAGGTTGGTTCCGAATATTTAATAGACCTTATCCTCTGCGCCGCCCTGATTATGCTCTACCGGTACAGGGCACATTTCGAGCCGGGTGTGGTCAAACTACTCACCCTTTCGATCGGCTGTACCATGGTCACCGAACTCTGTTTTACGGTATACGTCGACCTTTACGGCATCTCGAATCTGATCGGTCATTTCTTCAAGATATTTTCCTTCTGGTTCATGTACAAGGCCATCATCGAAACCGCCCTCGGCAAACCCTACGATCTTCTTTTCAGGGAACTGCACACCAGCGAGAAGCAATTCTCCAACGCCTTCCATTTCGCCCCGATCGGCATCGCCCTGGTGCAGCCGAACGGAAGGTGGCTTAAGGTCAACCGGGTGGTCTGCGCCATGCTCGGCTACACGGAGGATGAGCTGCTTTCCAAAACATTCCAGGACATCACCCATCCGGACGACCTGGTGGCTGATCTCGACCAGGTCCGGCAGATGCTCGACGGCGCCATCACGTCATACCAAATGGAGAAACGTTATTTCCACAAGAACGGCTCCAACATATGGGCTCTCCTCAGCGTATCGCTGGTCAGGGATGAAGATGGCAATCCATTGCACTTCGTTTCACAGATCATCGACATCACCGACCGCAAGCTGATGGAAGACAGGTTGAGCCGAACCAATGAACAATTGCAGTTTGTCCTGGATGGCAGTCAGCAGGGGTTCTGGGACTGGAACATTGAAACCGGAGAGGTTGCGCGGAATGAACGATGGGCAGAGATGCTCGGGTATACTCTCAAAGAAGTTGAATTTAAAGTAAAACAGTGGACAGACCTTATTCATCCGGATGATCGGGAACATGCATGGACGTCTATCAAGAATCACATTGAAGGGCTCACTCCGTTTTACGAGCAAGAGTACAGGATGCTCACAAAGGATGGAGAGTATAAATGGATTCTGGACCGTGCCAGAATCGTACAGCGCGATGCCGATGGTAAGCCTGCTCGCATGAGCGGCACACACACGGACATCACAAGGCTGAAGCTATCAGAAGAGGAACTGCAGGCCAAAAACACCGAAATGGAACGCTTCGCCTACACAGTATCGCACGATCTGAAAAGCCCGCTGATAACAGTTCAGACATACGCCGGCATGATATTGAAGAATATGGAGGCGGGCAAGTACGATCGCGCCATCGGGGATATGAAAAGGATTGAGGATGCTGCGAGCAAGATGAACGCTCTGCTGGGTGATCTGTTAGAATTGTCCCGTGCCGGCAGGCAGATGAGTGAACCCGCACAGGTGGATATGAACCGTCTGGTCAAGGATACCCTGACGCAACTGGCAGGCTCGCTCAAACAGAATCAGGTTGAGGTCTCTGTGCAACCTGATCTCCCTGCTGTTCATGGCGATCATAAGCGAATCTCCGAGGTCGTGCAGAACCTGATAGAAAACGCCGTCAAATACAGAGGAGATCAGACAGCGCCCCGAATAGAGATCGGAGTCAGGCTGGACGGCAAAGAGAGTGTATTCTTTGTCAGCGACAACGGCAAAGGTATAGATCCAGACTATCATGATAGAATCTTCGGTCTGTTCAACAAACTGGATACTAAAAGCGAAGGCACAGGTGTGGGTCTGGCGCTGGTCAAGCGGTTCATTGAGGTGCACAGCGGTCGCGTCTGGGTGGAGTCGGATGGGGTGGGGATGGGGAGTACGTTCTGTTTCACGGTGCCTAAGAAGCTGTGAAGGGTATGATGAAGACGACACATGAAACCGGCATGAACGGAACTATAACATCCGGTAGCGCTAACACTGTTTTCGTGAAGGGATGTTTGGCGGCCGCACCATATATTGTTCTTGCCCTCTCCCTGGCCATGACCCTGTTCTTCTGGCGCCTGTACGACGTCAGTCTGAAAACCGCCGCGTTTCAGATCTATACCGATAAAACTGAAGAGATCACCTCCAGCATTGTCCGCAGGATGCACGATAACGAGCAGATCCTGCGGGGCGGAGCCGGACTGTTTAATGCAGGGAATCTGGTGAGCCGCGACGAATGGCGCAGATTCGTGGCGACGCTGAAACTGGGCGAGAGCTACCCCGGCATCCAGGGGGTAGGTTTTTCCCGATGGATCCCCCTTTCGGAAAAAGAGGCGAACATCCGGGCGATACGAGGAGAAGGGTTCCCGGAATACAGCATTCGCCCCGAGGGGGAGCGCCAGGTCTACACCTCCATCATCTATCTTGAGCCGTTCGACTGGCGCAATCAGCGGGCTTTCGGCTACGACATGTTCTCCGAAGCGGTGCGCCGGAGCGCCATGGAAAAGGCAAGGGACAGCGGCGAGACACACATAGCGGCCGGGGTTACCCTCGTGCAGGAAACTGACAGGGACAAGCAGAGCGGCATGCTGATGTACGTGCCGGTGTACCGCCAGGGTATGCCGACCGATTCGGTTGAAAAGCGGCGAAGCGCGATTCTGGGATTTGTCTACAGCCCGATCAGAGTCAACGACTTTGTCTATGCCACCCTGGGGAAGATGCCCCAGAATATCGCATTTGAACTGTATGCCGCCGACGCTGAGCAGCCCGATGCCCTCATGTTCAGCAGCATTGCGGCGGAAAAGCTGATTCTTCCGCAGGGGTACACACCTGCGCACCAGAACAGGCAGATATTTGAAGCCTACGACAGGAAGTGGCTGATCTCCTTCAAAACCCTCCCCGCCTTTATCAGGGAACTGCATCGCGGCGTCTCGTATGCCGTTCTGGCAGGCGGCATCCTGATAAGCCTGCTGCTGACCCTGGTTGTTTTCATGCTCAATGCCGCCCGGATCAGGGAGTTTGAAGCAGCACAGGCAATTGCCGAGAGTGAGGCTCATTTCAGGAGCTATTACGAGCTTGGCCTTATCGGGATGGCAATAACCTCTCTGGAAAAGGGGTGGGTGCAGTACAATGACTGCCTCTGTTCAATGCTCGGCTATTCACGAGAGGAACTACCGGACAGGTCCTGGGATGAAATGACGTACCCTGATGATCTTTTAGCAGACAATACTCAATTTCAGCGTGTATTTCGGGGAGAGATCGATGGCTACTCCATGGATAAGCGGTTTTTCCATAAAGACGGCCATATTGTACATACCGCACTCTCGGTCAATTGCCTGCGGAACCTGAACGGTTCGCCAAAGCATTTTGTGGCCATGGTACAGGACATCACCGACCGAAAGATGGTGGAGTTTATGCTGCGGGAGAGCGAGGAGAAGTTCCGCACCCTGGTAAACAATCTCTCTTTCGGTGTGGTGGTGCACGGACCCGACTCGGCGATTACTTTCTCCAACCCTATGGCCTCAACCCTTCTCGGCCTGACGTACGATCAGATGCGGGGAAAAGTCGCCATAGATCCATCCTGGAGCTTCCTTCAGGAAAACGGTACGTTGGCACCTCTTGAAGAGTACCCGGTCAACCGGGTCTTGTCGTCAGGTGAACCGATCTCCAGCCAGGTACTGGGGATTCGCCGCTCTGACCGCGCTGAACCTGTGTGGGTGCAGTGCAATGCCTACCCGGTTCTGGACGCGAACAGACATATCCTGCAGGTGGTGGTTACCTTCTCCGATATCACCGGCCTCAAAGAGTATGAACAGGAACTACTGGACAAAAACACCGAACTGGAGCGATTCGCCTACATCATCTCTCATGACCTGAAAAGCCCGATCATTACCATCAAAGGGTTTACCGGTTCACTGGAAAGGGACCTCCTCCGGGGGAATCATGAGCGGATGGCGGGTGACTTGAAGCGGGTCAGCGACGCCGCAGACAGGATGAACGATCTGCTGCGCGACTTGCTGGAACTCTCGACAATCGGCCGGATTATCAATACGCCGGAAGCAGTGGATATGAACCTGCTGTTGGCGGATGTGCTGGCGCAACTGGCCGGGCCTTTGAAAAACCATAACATGACCGTTGACGTGCAGACCGACCTGCCAACAGTTTTCTGCGACAAGCGGCGGATGGCCGAGGTGCTTCAGAACCTGATAGAAAACGCCGTCAATTACATGGGTGAGCAAGAGGAACCGCAGATACAGTTTGGCATGCGGGAAGATGACGGTAAAAATATCTTCTTTGTGCAGGATAACGGTATTGGTATTGACTCGCGCCACCATGAAAAAGTTTTCGGCCTGTTCAACAAGCTGGATGCCAGCAGTAGCGGAACCGGCATCGGTCTGGCGCTGGTCAATCGCATCATCAAGGCGCATGGTGGCCGGGTCTGGGTGGAGTCGAAAGGTGAAGGTTTGGGGAGTCGGTTCTGTTTTACGGTTGGGCATTATGAAAACAAGGCGGCAACAAGATGAACGGAGAACCATTGACAATTTTACTGGTAGAAGATAATCGCGACCACGCCGAACTGATACTGCGCACCATGGAGGAATTTCAGGTTGTCAACCGGATGTTCCATGTCGAAGATGGTCAGGCGGCGCTGGATTATCTGTATGGGCGGGGCAAATATGCCGACCGGAAGCAATTCCCCATGCCGCACCTGATGCTGCTTGATCTACGCCTGCCCAAGGTCGACGGGCTTGATGTTCTGAAGGAAGTCAAGATCGATAAAACCCTGCGAGTCGTGCCGGTTGTCATCCTGACCACCTCGGATGCCGAGCGGGACATGGCGATGGCCTACGAATATCACGCTAACAGCTATGTCACCAAGCCGGTGAATTTTGATGAATTCAGCAGATTGCTGAAAGATCTTGGGTTCTACTGGCTGGCTTGGAACAGGCACCCGTGGTGAAAGGACTATCCCTATGCTGACAGATTACCCCGCAGTACCATTGATCCTGATTGTTGAAGACGATAACAGTCACACCCTGCTGATTCAACGCTCTTTTGAGGATGCGCCTGACGAGTATCGCCTGGAGTGGGCCGGCAGCATCAGCGCTGCGAAAACGGCCATGGAACAGCATTCTCCCGACCTTGTTCTGACCGACTACCAACTCCCGGACAGGGAAGGCAGCGAAATGGTTGCCCTGGCTGCCGGAGCGTGTCCGGTGATCATAATGACATCGCACGGTAACGAACAGATTGCCGTCGAGGCCATGAAGATCGGCGCTCAGGATTACATCGTAAAGTCGGCTGAGACTTTCGCTACTATGCCACACACCGTGGCAGGTGTGCTGCGAGAATGGCGTCTGTTAACTGAGCGCAAGCAAGCCGAACTGGCCCTGCGGGAGAGTGAACAGAACTTCAACACCTTAGTTAATTCCGGTCTGGCGTTGATCTGGACAGCTGGGACCGATAAACAATGCAACTATTTCAATCGTATTTGGCTTGAATTCACCGGGCGCACCCTGGAACAGGAACAAGGGAATGGGTGGGTAGAAGGTGTACATCCGGATGACCTGCAACGCTGTTTGAATATTTATGTAACGGCATTTGATCGACGTGAAAAATTCTGTATGGAATATAGGTTACGCCGACACGACGGCGAATACCGCTGGATTTTTGATGACGGTTGTCCGCGCTACGATAGCAAAGACGAATTTATAGGTTATATCGGTCATTGCCTGGATATTACCGAGCGCAAACAGGCTGAGGATGCACTGCGGTCCAATCAGAAGACATTCTCGGATATTATCAAATTCCTTCCCAACGCCACCTTCGCTATCGATAAGAAAGGGCATGTCATAATCTGGAACGAAGCCATTGAACAGATGACCGGCATCCCTGCTGCGAAGATGCTCGGCAAAGACGGCTACGCGCACGCCATCCCGTTTTATGGAAAAGCGCGACCGCAACTGCTGAACCTCCTCTTCGAGGACCACAACAAGGCCGCAGCCCTCTATCCCCAGATTATCCGTGAAGGTGACACCCTCGGAGTCGAAGTGTTCTGCGACGCCCTCTACAACAATAAGGGTGCATGGGTTTTTGCCAAAGCCGCCCCCCTGCACGATCCGGACGGCAACATCATTGGCGCCATCCAAAGCGTCCGCGACATCAGCGAGCGCAAACAAATGGACACTTACGGAGCACTGGGCAGGGACGTCCTGCATATACTCAACAAACCTGGAGATTTGCGCAGTTCCATTGAGCGCGTTCTTGCTGCATTGAAGACACAGACCGGGTTTGATGCGGTCGGTATTCGCCTGCAGGAAGGGGAAGACTACCCCTATTTCGTGCAAGAGGGTTTTTCAGCAGATTTCCTGCTCAAGGAAAATTCACTGATTGAGCGAACGACGGAAGGCCAGATATGCCGGGAGCTTGACGGCAACGTCAGACTGGAATGCACCTGCGGACTGGTCATATCCGGCAGGACCGACCCAACCAATCCCCTTTTTACACCAGGGGGCAGCTGCTGGACCAACGATTCAAAACAGCTCCTCGATATCCCAAAGAGGGTTGATCCCCGCCTTAATCCTCGCAACCGATGCGTACATTACGACTATGTCTCGGTTGCTTTGATACCCATTCGCAATAAAGAGAGGATTGTCGGGCTGCTTCAGCTCAATGACCGACGCAAAGAAGGTTTTACGCTCCGTATGGTTGAACTCCTGGAAGGCATAGCCGCACATATCGGCGAGGCGCTCTTGCGCAAACACGCCGAGGAAGCGCTACGAAAAAGCGAGGCTCGGTATGCTGAAACGCTGTCCGTCGTAGATACCGGGCTGTGGGAGTGGCACGTCCCGAGCGGACAGGCAGTTTTCAGCAAGATTTATTACGAGATTCTCGGTTATGAAGACGAAGGATTTCCCGCCACCTACGATGCATGGCGACAACTTGTGCATCCTGATGATCTTGAAAGGGTCGAAGAGGCGTTGCGCTCGTGCATTGCCTCCGGAGAAGGCTTCACCATCGATCTCAGGATGAAAATGAAACAAGGCCCATGGCGCTGGGTCTGCACAAACGGCAAGGCTATTGAAAAGGATCAAGAGAATACCGCCATACGGATGATCGGGACGCTGAGTGATATAACCGAACGCAAACTAGCCGAGGAGGAAACAATAGCCCTGCAACTCCAGCTCATCCAGGCACAGAAAATGGAGGCCATCGGCACCTTGGCGGGCGGCATAGCCCACGACTTCAACAATATCCTCGGTGCTATCATGGGATACACTGAAATCGCCATGGATGACTTACCTCAGGAATCAATGACCGCCAGTCATCTGACTAAGGTACTGGGAGCCAGCAAGCGGGCCTCCATCCTAGTCAAACAGATCCTGGCCTTCAGCCGCCAGGCCAATATCGAACGTATTCCCCTGCAACCTAGCACCATCGTCAAAGAGGCCATCAAGCTCCTTCGGCCCTCCCTACCGTCAACCATCACCATTCAACAGCAGATCGATGCCTCCATCAGGCCTATTCTGGCTGACCCGACCCAGGTGCATCAAATCCTGATGAATCTCTGCACCAATGCTTTCCATGCCATGGAGCAGGCCGGCGGCACCCTCACGATCACCCTAAAGGACCTCGCACTCTCCCTGGAGGATATCGAACATAGGCCGGGGTTGCAACCCGGCACCTTCGTGGTGTTGACGATATGCGATACCGGTCATGGTATCCCGCCGGAGGTGCGGGAAAAGATCTTCGATCCCTATTTCACTACCAAAGAGGTCGGCAAAGGCACCGGAATGGGCCTTGCAATCACCCATGGTATCATCACCGGTTATGGCGGATTCATCACCTGCGAGAGCGAACCAGACAAGGGCACGGTTTTCGATATTTATTTTCCGGCCATCGAGGAGAAAACGGTTGCTGCGGTCAAGCCTGTGGCGGTGGCACCTCCCGGCACAGGACACATTCTCTTGATTGACGATGAAAAGATGCTGGTTGAGTTAGGAAAAACAATGCTTGAACGTCTAGGGTATGTGGTAACGGCGCTGACCAGCAGCATAGAAGCCCTCAACACTTTTCAGAATCATCCTGACCTGTTTGATGCAATAATCACTGACCAGACCATGCCGGATATGACTGGGTTGGAACTCTCAAGACAGATATTGCAGATCCGTCCAGAAATTCCGATTATTCTCTGCACTGGCTACAGCACTCTCGTCGACGAAAAACGGGCCAAGGCCGAAGGGATTAAAGGATTTCTAGATAAACCTATGACCAAGAAAGGGATTGCGACGCTCCTCAGGAAGGTGCTCGATGAGAGTAAAATGGCAGGTTGATCGTTCGTTTTTTTGGAGCAGATTGAAAAAAAATTGCTTCTTAATAGGGTGAAGTATCCAGACAGAACCGCTAAAAAAGTAGGATGTTCAATTTTCCCTAGCCAAAGTCTCTGTACCTTGATCCGATCCTGCCTCCTGTCTAACAGGCTGTAAATAGGAATATTTTCTTGAACACACCATGGAGGTGCACTAGTACCAGCAATACCAGTGTTTAAAGCACTTAAAATAGGATATTCAAATTTTCCCAGTTCAAAGTGCTTTCGCTTTGATCCGATCCAGCATCCTATGTAACGTGCTGTAAATAGGATAATTATTTAGAGCATCCCGTCTTGGTGCACTAGTACCAGCAATACTAATATCCCTAAAATTTTCGGGTTCTGCGAGTCCCCATATCTCCTGAAAATTTTAACCCGGTAACTCAAGTTATTCACGATAATTCCTGCCAGCAATTATCTGATTTCCACTAAATTCCACCTCTGGATTTCTCTGGTCGCGTCTCAATTTCACATCTTAATACACCGTCTCCGTATCGAGTATCAGGCATGCCTGAATACACCTCTGCCCATGGCGTTTAACTACGCCTGGGCAGGGGTGTATATCGTATTTTGTCTTGCTGCATTCTAGAGACATTTCAAATATATATTACAATATTGATATATCATCACTCAATCTTCTGCCAACCTTAACTCAAGGAGAATGTATTACACATTTATCAAGAAGACGGCCAGTGGCCGTGTAATGATGTATACCATTAAAATGACTGCTTTATTTTTTGAGTTCTGGATGGCATTTGCTCGAAGTGAATAAGCTTTCCAGTAATTCCAAATTCTACATTCCCACGGAGGCAAAATGGAAACTAAAAAAAAACGAAAGATTCACGCAATCATTCATATAGCCGCAATGACTGCTGGAGGTATTGGATCAGGCCTAGCGCAATTCCCAGGTTCTGACATGCCTATCCTGACATCATTACAAACGGCTATGATTATCGCGATTGCGACTGAGCATGATTGTACCATCACAAAAGCTAACGCCAAGGCCATATTGCTGACTTTACCTGCAGGATATGGTGGCCGAGCACTGTCGCAGTTCCTGATCGGCTGGGTTCCTGGCTACGGGAACGCCATCAATGCCAGCACAGCAATGGCAATGACTGAAACTATCGGTTGGGCCGCAAATAAATATTTTGCAAGTGACAATATCGAAAATCAATCCGCTACAAATTCCTAACCCCCTCACTTCTCAAATCCCCCTGTTCGAAAACGACCGTTTTCGAACACCGTTCAATCCGATTCAATTTTCCGTTCATAAATTAGCCTTCAACCTATTGAACATGTTCATAATTCCCTGTGGGGTTATTGAACATGAGAAGGGATATCTACGTCTAAAATCTAGCGAGGAATAGTATGGCAATCTTTGCTTACGGTCGTGTCAGCACAAAAGAACAGGAGAGCGAAAATCAACGGCTGGAGATCGAGAACGCCGGGATAAAAGTTGATTACTGGTTCGCCGATGAAGGCGTTAGCGGAAAGACCCAGGCATCTCAACGTCCTCAGTTTAAAGCGATGCTCCACCAGATCCGCAATGGTGAAACACTCGTTGTTGCAAAGATTGATCGTCTTGGCAGAGATGCCCAGGATGTGGGTGCCACGATTAAAGCTCTCGCAAAACGCAAGATAGAGGTCATCGTTTTGCAGCTTGGCAAACTGGATCTCACTTCATCGGCTGGAAAGCTGATGCTGAACATGCTGGCCGCCGTTGCGGAAATGGAACGAGATCTGCTGGTCGAGCGTACCACCTCTGGACTAGCTAGAGCCAAGAGCGAAGGTAAGATTCTTGGCCGACCGACCAAGACGACCGACAAACAACGTACTGAAATTAAAGTGATGCGAAAAAACGGTGCGTCAGTGAGTGCACTGTCACGAGCCTATGGGATTTCACGTGCCAGTATTATGCGGGTAACGGGTGAGTTGTGATTCTGCCATAGGCATATTGATAGTTCCCCAGAGCTCTTCTGGAAATAGTTGAGCATCCCGTTTCATCCGTCTCATTCCACCCGGCCAGAACATCCAACCAAAAGAAACAGCAGCATGGCTCCCAACGGAGCTATGCTGCTGTGTTCCCAAAACCTATAGGAGACAACCACCATGACACCGTTGCAGGAGAAGATACTCTCGATCAACGAGCGTTTGCGGTCATTCGGTATCGAGTCTATCCAGGAAATCAAGATGACCGACAAGGAAGGAAAAACCATCGGTCAAATCAAGTATGGTTACCGACCCCAGTATGTCTTTGATAGCGTCAACGAGATCCTCGGACCGGAAAACTGGCGGTACGAACTGACCAAGGAGGAAATCTACGAGAATCAAGCAGTCGCCGAGGTTACCCTCTTTCTCAAGGTCGATAGTGATTGGCTCTGCAAAGGTTCGCACAAGGGACAGATGCAGATTATCAAAGGCAATGTCGGCGACGCTCAAAAGGGAGCTATCACCGATGCCATTCAGAAATGCATGTCACTCTTGTCCATCGGCAGCGATGCCTACAAAGGCCTGTTGAAACATGTCTATCACCAAGGACCGAAATCATCCTCAACACAACCACCTCCCACGAACAGCCAGTCCATAGATCCTGCCACAGATACGAGTGACCCTGCGTCAACCTTGCCCAAGATAGCTGGCGTCACCTTTGAGAACCGTCAAGGTGTGGTCATAGCCATCGGCGACCATCTGTTCGACAAAAAAGAATTGCTCAAAGCTGTTGGCTTTCAATGGGACAAGACCGGCAAGAGCTGGATGTTGAAAGCAGCTTGACCAAACCTCAATCAAAACCCTGCGGGAGTGATACCATTCCCTTGATGGGAACCTGTGTATCATCTCCTTATTTTTCAGGAGGATACCACCATGTCCGACCAGTTAATGATCACACTGCAAGCAGCGTTGCAGCAGCTTGCCAGCCAACAAACAATGGAAACTCTTGGCGACCGGTCTACCTATCTGGGAGCATCCGATATCGGCAGCTGTCCACGCAAAACCATCCTTACCAAGCTCAACCCACCAAAATTCGATCTTGTCACTCTGCTACGGTTTCGTCGCGGTCACATGGCCGAGGATATTGTAGCTGCCGCGTTCACCGAAGCTGGGTTTACTAACTATAAGCGGCAGGTCGAGGTACGTTATTCAGGTAACGTTCCGGTTATGGGGCACCTTGATTTTGTCTTCATCTCCGAAGCCAAGAAAACGATGGCGGTTCTGGAGGTCAAATCACCTGAGAACATCCCGGAACATCCCTATGGTTCGTGGGAAACCCAATTGTATCTGCAGATGGGACTGCTGGCCGACAGCTATCCCGATTACACCGTGGAGAAAGGCGCTATTTTGACGGTCAACTTTGGCAAACAGGGAATGCAGCTTTTCAACGGCTACACACCCCAAACCATGATTTACGAAGGGCTAATCGACCGAGCGTCCACCATCTGGAATGCGTACCAGCACTATGCGGCAGGTGACTTGGTGACACCAGCTATGGAAGCTGGACCTTTATGCGGCTACTGCCCTTTTCTTATGGATTGCCCCAAGTTCGAGGCAGAAGAGGTCCAGGAACTGAATGAGAGCGTTGAGATCATTACCGAGTTGCAGCACCAACTGCGAGATCTGGAAACAGAGATCGGTATGCGTAAGAGCGACCTGTTGGCCATCGTGGAGCAACGTGGTCAGTTCAAGGCTCATGGGCAACTGCTTCGCAAGGCTGTTCGTACCCGGAAGGTTCTGGATACGGATCGGATGGGCCTTTTTCTCCAAGACTATGGCCAATCGCTGGCTGATTTCCAGAAGAGCAGTTCGTATT
>CAZSIJ010000048.1:0-30420 GCA_964607065.1 uncultured Desulfobulbus sp.
GCGGCGGTTGGCAAGGATTTCAGCGACACCAAGAGTGTGTCAACGATCGATGAAAAAGAACGATTGTACAAAATGTTGCTACAGTACATCGATGTCCTTGCCGGTAGACCGATAAACGTCCAATCTATGGCTTTTTTGCTGGATCTCGTCTCCTGGAAGGCCACAAAGGGGCTTGATATTGACCGCACCGAGGCTGAACAGATCATTCAATCCTATCCTTATAGCCACAAATCGGGCAAGGGCCCCAGAAATCTTGAAATGGGGGGACTGTACGTCCGCCAGGTTTTAACCAGTATCTATCGGTTTTGGGATTCCTTTTATGGGTTGCAGTGGCAGGAGCAGAAAAAGAAGCTTGCCTTGATCAATGCCACTTATGCTGAGCTGTTGACTGCCAGCGTGCCGCCTGTTGTCGGTACGACCACCAATGTCAACGAGCATTTTGTCAAGTTGGCCAACACCTTCAAAGAGGTCATTGCCGGAATAGATCCTAAAGCTGAGGGGAAGGTGCTGGTCTGGACTAATACCCTCAGGGAAAAATGCAAAAGTGACTATCTGACGCTGCATGACAAACTGGCGGAAGTAACTTCTGCCGAGATTGTGCCCATGGCAGAGACTGCGAAACGTCACGCTGCAGTGTGTTCACAACTTGAAAGGGGCGTCGGCAACGAATGGGGGGCGTCGATGGAGCAGAATAGCCATATTTTGGCTGGAGATGGATCGATCAATCCAGAGATGTTTATGGTGCGCGATTCGGTCTTGAAAATTGCGGGTTTTGGCCCTCTTTTCACCGCAGAAATGAAAGAACGGCTGAAAACTGAAAGTGATAATCCACTCCCTGTACTCGAATCGTGGAACCAGGCGTGGCTGACGAGGCGAGGGGAGTTGTTAAAAGAGGTTACTGCCGGACTGGATAAGGTTACCAGCAAAGGATGGCAGAAAAAGGAATTGCTCGCCATTTGCGATGAGATGTTGAATAGAGCTGTTCTCCAGGCTGATCAGGAAGCGGCCATAGCGGCTTTGCAAGTCGCCCTGGCAACCGATATGACCGCAATGGCGGCAAAGGGAACAGAGACGCCGAAGCCAATGCGAGCGGCTTGGCTTGCCTCCCGGTTCAAGGTTTTGCAGAAAGTAGGAGATTGGGTTCAGTTACGGCACCCTGGAACCCCTGGTTTGAGTAATAGTCGCGCAGCAATTGGCACTATCATGGGAACGGCATGGGGTAATTGCGTGAAATTCTGGGCAGAAAGGTTGGTTGATGTGGATCCGGCCAGCGGAATTCTAAAGACCAGCAGTTGGCCGGCCTTTCGCAAAGAAGTACTCACCCGGCGGGGCGCTTTTATCGATCTTGCTGCCTGGCCATTGAACGCCTTTTTTGAATATATGGCCTACAAGGATGTTCAAGAGGTTAAGGATATCATGAACAATGCCGGAGTGACTCCCACCCTCTCCAGCGAGGTAATGACACTCGAGCAGAAGGTTGTCAACACAAGTAGTGTGTATGCACCTACCCGGTTTTTGCCGCAACTGAATGAAGCTCAGAATATCTTCAACGCTGTAATCGAGAATCTTACTGATGATTCGCGAGAGTCCATGCAGATGTTGAAGACCGCTAAAGCTGGAGAAAAGGTTTCCATGGATAACTTGAAAGCTTTGGGAGATTTCCAGAAACGCATTGGCCGGGATCCGGCCGGGCGGAATGAACCCATGGCATTGAGATTAGTGAAAATTGAAGACCATGCCTTGAGTTTGCTTCAGAAAGGTTTCACCGCCGGTTCTGGTAAAGACTTACACGATTTTGTCAATACCTGGCGGCCGCGTCTTGGTAATAAATTTCCTTTCGGGAGCCGGACCAACTGGAGCGGCAGTGATGCTGTCGACAATTCTATCAGGAAACTGGCGTTTAGCACCGCAACCAAAGGCGATCTGCAGGACTTTTTCTTTGCACCGGGCAATGGGCTTGAGGCCTTTGCCAAAAAATATAATTTGCTCGATGCCGCCGTTTCTCCGGCTGATGATGCGGCTTCCCCTTTAGGGCAGGCTGACAAAGCATTTTTGAAAAAATGTTTGGCTTGGCGGAATTTTCTCTTTGATAAGGATGGAAAGCCTCGCAGCCATCAGGTCAGAATTACCCTGGATGACGAGCAGGGGAAAAGCGGTTCAAGTGCGCAGAAATATTTTACACAACTGAACATCACCGGGCTGGAGAATGATAAGGACAAGTCTGTCCGGCTTCGTTTCAGTGGACAGAAGTTCAAAACCGCCACCATTAATTGGGAAATTGGTTCGAATCCTGAGATTATAATGGAGGCAAAAAACGAAGAAACAGGCCTTGCCTCAGCGATCAAAATCAGTGGCGGCAACCTCGTATTTCCTGCTTATGTTCTTTGGGAAGGTAAAAAAGAAAGTAGCAGTTCTTCCAGTGAGTTGCGGTTCAACATGCTTTTCCCGAAAGGTGCTGCGGAGGCAACCGCCAATGTGCCGGAGAAAGGTGTCAGCGCTTCGCACTACGAAGTGCCCGTTACTATTTCCTGGGATCAGGCCTTGCCGGAAAACATACAGTGGTCTTCTAGGTGATGGTGTTGTGCAGTGGCAGGGTAAAAGGGCATATTTAAGCGGATACGAAGCACGTCTCCGGAAAAGATCGCATCCAAAGAGAGGGAGGAGGAGTGGTGGAGGGGAGACGATGCTGGGCATCCTGAAAAAATTTTTTCCAGGAAAAACAGATTATCCTGTTGAAACGTATGGGAAGCTGCCATGTTACAAGGATTACATCAGTGTTGTCATCACCGAAGGTGCCGTGCAATGGCGGACTTGGCTTCTCGATAGTTTTCAGGGCAAGATCATGCCTCCTGAGGGTAAATGGTATTTTATTTACCAGCATCGGAAAGGTGCAGACCCGGTTGTCGGAGTTATTCAGGCAAGTTCAGATGGACTTCGACCGTTTCCTTTCTCCCTGTTTACGGTTTGTAGCCGGGGAAGTAGCAAGGGGGGGCTCTGTTCTCAACCGATGGCGGTTTCGATTTGGCAGCAACTTGAAGATATGTATCAGTCGTTGATCGGGGTTGGGGACATCCAGGATTTTTATGCCCAATTGTATGGCAAAAAGGTTTTCCCCCCGATGGGGAAGGACAGTAATTGTACGAATGAACTTGAGTTCTCTTGCAACCGCGAGGGCGAATGGCCCCAGATGCTGGTCGCTGAGACGAGAGACGCCGGAATGCTGTATCTGGTCAAGGATGGCAAGACAACCAATGAGGAGTTCGCCCGGAACTGGCAGGGATTGAGTGGAACTAACGCCGTTATACGGACGCCCTGTTCCACTCAAGAAGATGTGACCGAACCTATGGGGTATTAGTTGGTGGAGTATTTATCAGGGGCTGAGGCTGAGAAATGGCTCCTGATGCGTCGCGCAGGATAGGGGATCGTAAAGAATAACTTTCAGCGGTAGGTGCCAAGTGAATATAAAGGATCTCATAAGAGAAGGTAAACTCGCGGAAGCCCGGGCAGAACTGGTTGCCGCTGTTAAAACCCATCCTGGTGACACGGCCAGCAGGACGTTGCTCTTTCAGGTTCTACTCTTTTTAGGAGAGTGGGATAAGGCTCAGCGGCATCTTGAGATGCTAGTTGCCGGAGATGTGCAGACATCGGTAGGGGTCGCACCGTATGAAAATCTACTCAAATGTGAGCGTGAGCGGTTAGAGGTGGCATTAGGGAAAACGCTACCTTCGTTTTTGCCCGCAACACCAACCTATTTTGAGGACTATCACAAGGCCTGCCAGCAGTTGCAGTCCAACCTTGATGGAAAAGGGCAGGAAATCTTCGAGACAATGGCGTCGCAGATTCCTCAGGTTACCGGTACGGTCAATGGTGTTGAGTTCTCAGGAATGCGCAACACTGATGACGTGCTGGCCTTCGCGCTGGAGGTGTTTGCCCATGACCGTTATGTCTGGGTACCATTTGAAGCGATCCGGGAAATCATCGTTACACCTCCCCAAACGTTACTTGATCTGATGTGGATTTCTGCCTCTATTACCACCTGGAGCGGATTGTCGATGAATGGTTATCTGCCGGTATTGTATCCCGATTCATGGAAACATGACAACGTGCAGGTTAAAATGGGCCGGATGACCGACTGGTTTACTCCATCTGGAAGTTGTGTCAGGGGAGCTGGGCAGCAGGTTTTTGTCTTCGGCGATCAAGATATCTCCATTCTTGAGTTGCAAGACGTTCAATTCAAGATGGTTGCTCCAGAAATTCCGCAATCGGTTGATTAAAGGGAGAAATAATGACAAGAGCAATCGATATTGATTCAATACTAGCGCCTTTGCCGGGAGATAACCCTGCCGGAGCAGACATGCGTTATTTGCCTCTGTACGACGAGATAAAAGAGGCGCGTCGAGCCGATGACACGTTGGATCGGGGGGATTGGAGCCGTGAATTAAAAACTGCCGATTGGGATAAAGTTATTTCGCTTGCAACTGAGGCATTGTCGGCGCAAACAAAGGATCTGCAAATCGCGGCCTGGCTCATGGAGGCCCTGATCAGAACGGAGGGATTTAAAGGCGCAGAAACCGGTCTCACCATCCTCATCGGATTTTTGGAAAATTTTTGGGAGCATGTCTACCCAGAGGTTGATGAAGGTGATCTGGATTATCGCTGTGGCCCTTTTGAGTTTGTCAACGATAAGCTTTCTCCGTTGTTAAAGGAGATTCCCTTAACAGATACAAGGGTGAGTCCCGGTTACTCGTGGTTTCAATGGCAAGAATCGGTAAAAGTGGGCAAGGAAGCGGACACTTTAGATCAATGGGGTAGTGTTGATTACAATAAGAAAGAGGCACGAGATCAGTTGCTTGCGGAAGGCAAGCTGACTGCCGAGGAATTTGATTCGGCCGTGTTTAATTCAAGCCGTGATTTCTATGAACAACTTATGCTGCTGGTGCAGTCGTGCCTGGATAAGTTTCAACGGCTTGACGAAATTGCTGATGAAAAATTTGGTAATGAAGCCCCGAGAATCTCTGATTTAAAGGTTGTTCTGGAGGATTGTGCCAACCAGGTAAATAAATTTTTGAAAGAAAAAAGACGGCTGGAACCTGATCCGGAAGAGGAAAGCCAGGGTCAGGCAGAAGCTGGCGACAATGAGTTTTTGGAAGCAGGACCATCCTCAGGAGGGGGAGGGCTTGATACACCTCATCAGCAGGCGAGCATGGTGCCGTCTCCTCAAATAGCAGGAGCTGCAGGCGTCAACAGGCTGCTAGGATCAGGCGGATTGGAGGAGGTCCGTTGGCAGGAGGCGCAGGCGAAATTAAAAAAATCCGGTATCGATGCTGCCGTTGAGTTGCTGCTTGGTGCGGCTTGTAGCGCCCAGTCAACGCGTGAGCGAGCAAACTATCACATTCTCATTGCCAAGCTTTGCCTCCAAGCGAACCGTGCGGACCTCGCCCGTCCTGTCGCTGAGCAACTTTTTGCTCAAATGGAGGAGTTGCAGTTAGGGCGCTGGGAGTCTCCCATCTGGATTGCAGAGGTGCTGGATATTCTGTATCGGTGCCTGATCGTTGATGGGGCTCCTGATGAAGATCGTTACCGAGCGCTGGATATATTGAAGAAAATTTGCACGACAGATATTACCAAGGCCATGAAATATAACCGTTAATTAAAATGGCAAAGATCATCTCGTTTGATAACCGTTGTTAAGGCGAGATACTTTTACTTCAACAGGAGGACGATAGATGGCGAAAGAAAGTTTGCAGCATACCCTAGACAGGGTAAGGGCTCCTCGAGTGCAGATCACTTATGATGTTGAGATCGGTGATGCTATCCAGATGAAAGAGATTCCCTTTGTTGTAGGAGTTCTGGGCGACTTGTCGGGTAATCCAGCCGAACCGTTGCCAAAAATGAAAGAAAGAAAATTTATCGAGATCGATCGCGACAACTTTAACACCGTCCTTGCCGGGATGAAACCGAGATTGGCCTATAGAGTCGATAATAAACTCACCGATGACGATTCCAAGCTAGGCGTTGAGTTGCGTTTTAATTCACTCGACGATTTTCATCCAGAACGAGTCGTTGCGCAAGTCGCACCGTTACGTAAGCTTGCAGAAGCCAGAAGAAAACTCTCCGATTTGCTTAATAAACTGGACGGCAACGATAAACTTGAGGAGTTGTTGAAAGATGTCATCAACAGCACGGAGGCGCTTGAGAAATTGGGCAAAGAAGCTGGTGTCGAGTCTGCAGTTGCTGATAAAAAAGAATAACAGAGAGGGTAGCAAATGAGTGAAAACACACAAGAGAGCCAGGTGGCACAGACAACCGAAGCCGTTGCTGAGTCAAAGAGTTTGCTCGATCAGATAATAGATGAAGGTCGACTGGCCCGCGACGAGGGGCAGAAGGCGTGGGCAAAAGATTTGATTGGGGAGTTTGTCGGCCAGATTATGGAAGGGGCTATAGTCGTCTCCAAAGACATGGAGGCCATGATCAACACCCGGATCAGCCAGCTCGACCAATTGATATCGGTCCAGCTGAACGAGGTTATGCATCATGAGTCTTTTCAGAAACTTGAAGGATCATGGCGTGGTCTGCAGTATTTGGTCAGTAAGACCGAAACCAGCCAGCGGCTGAAAATAAGAGTCCTGAACGTTTCTAAAAAAGATATGCTCAAGGACATGGAAAAGGCGAGTGAGTTTGATCAGTCTGCCCTTTTCAAGCAGATATACGAAGAAGAGTTCGGTACTTTCGGCGGGGCTTCATACGGGACATTAATTGGTGATTATGAGTTTTCAAACCATCCTCAGGATATCGCCCTGCTTGAAAAAATTTCGCAAGTGGCGGCGGCGGCCCATGCGCCGTTTATCGCGGCAGCAGCTCCTCAACTGTTTAACTGGGAAAGCTTCACTGAACTTGGAGGGCCACGCGATCTGGCCAAGATTTTCCAGGGAGCCGATTACGCTAAGTGGCGCTCTTTTCGGGATACCGATGATTCAAAATACGTCGCTTTGGCTTTGCCCCGTATCCTGATGCGGTTGCCTTATGGACAGAAAAATGTGCCCACCGAATCGTTCAATTTTGAGGAGGACGTTGACGGCAAGGATCACAATAACTATCTCTGGGGCAACGCTGCCTATGCCTTAGGTAGCCGCATTACCGATGCTTTTGCCAAATACAGTTGGTGCGCCGCTATTCGTGGTGTCGAGGGCGGCGGTTTGGTGGAGGGGTTGCCTGTCCACAATTTTCAGACCGACGAAGGTGATATCGCTCTTAAGTGCCCCACGGAAATCGCTATTACTGACCGGCGGGAGAAGGAATTCGCCGATCTTGGCTTCGTGCCTTTGGTCCATTGCAAGGGCACCGACTTTGCCGCCTTCTTCAGCATCCAGTCGTGCAACAAGGCCATGGTGTATGACACCGATTCCGCCACGGCCAACGCCCGACTTTCCTCGCAGCTGCAGTATATCTTGGCGACCTCCCGTTTTGCCCATTATCTGAAGTCGATGATGCGCGATAAAATCGGTAGTTTCATGACCGCCCAGAATGCCCAGGATTTCCTGAGTCGCTGGATCAGCAACTACGTTTTGCTGGATGATAATGCCGGCCAGGAGATGAAGGCAAAGTATCCTTTGCGAGAAGCGCGGGTCGATGTCACTGAAATTCCTGGGAAACCTGGTGCCTACCGGGCAGTTGCCTTTTTAAAGCCGCATTTTCAGCTCGACGAGCTGTCCGTTTCCCTGCGGCTGGTGGCTAACCTGCCACCACCTGCTAAGTAGACTGCGGTTGCTTTTAACCCATAGTTTACGGAGAAAAAACATGCTGTATGTTTGGCATGTAGGAAAAATAAGGAAGGGGTGGCAGGTAAGCCTTTTTGATTGTTCAACCATAATACCAAGGAGGATTCGCAATGGCTGTTGACATGTTTTTGAAAATAGATGGAATTAAGGGTGAGGCAAGAGATAGTGTACATAAGGACGAAATCGATATACTCGCCTGGAGCTGGGGACTTTCAAATTCCGGCACTTCACATATGGGCGGCGGTAGCGGTGCTGGCAAAGCGAATTTCCAGGATATAAGCTGCACTAAATATATTGATTTCAGTTCCACTTTCTTGATGACTCACTGTGCCACTGGCAAGCACATCAAAGAATGCAATTTGGTCGTGCGTAAGGCCGGAGAAACGCCTCTTGAATACATCAAGATAACAATGAGCGATTGCATTATCACCTCACTTTCCACCGGTGGCTCCGGCGGAGAGGACCGGTTGACCGAGAATCTTTCGATCAATTTTGCCAAGGTCAATATCGTGTATGTTCCTCAGGATGCGAAAGGTGCTGGGGCTGGCAATGCTCCCTTTAACTACGATATCGCGGCCAACAAAGTGTAATAATACAGCCTGGTGCCTGGTACGGTTGGCATGCCGACCGTACCAGGCATGGCGGAATTTTGCTGCAGGAAGTCACTCGTGTGGGAAGGCAGGTGGGGATGAATCGAAAATCTACAGGTGAACAATGAGGGAGCTGCAGGAAAATATCCAGGTATCCCTTCTCGACAGGTTGATCGACGATGAGCCTGATGTGAGCACGGAGGCGCTTAATTCCAGGGGCGTCAACATGAGACAGGTCGAGAAGTCGCTCCTTCGTGATCTTGAGAACCTGCTCAATACACGGCGAAATATCCTGGAGCCCCCTGAAGCCTACGGTGAGTTGACCCGCTCGCTGTATACCTACGGACTGCGCGATTACACGGCTGAAAACCCCAACAATCCGATGGTTCTCCAGAATCTGCGCCGAGAGATTGCTCAGTCTGTTGCGCTTTTCGAGCCGCGTCTGAAAAACGTTGTTGTACAGATTGATTCTAGCCGTGAGCGACGAGTACTATCCTTCCGCATCGCTGGTACCATGGTGGTCGAGTCCTTTGCCGAACCGGTGACATTTGATATCCAGCTTGACCCAAACAGGGGCGAATACCACATTTCCCGGTAAAGATTATGGAAGACGAGTTGCTCAAATATTATGAACAGGAATTGACCTATGTCAGGGAGATGGGGCAAGAATTCGCCCGTAAATATCCTAAGATTGCCGGTCGTCTCCTGCTTGAGAAAGACCGTGCGGCGGATTTGCATGTCGAACGAATGATCGAGGCTTTTGCCTTTATAAGCGGTCGCATCCATAAGAAAATCGACGATGATTTTCCGGAAATTACCCAGTCGCTACTTAATATCGTCTACCCCCATTACGTGGCGCCCATTCCCTCAATGACCATAGTGCAGTTTGTCCCGATCAAGCAGAACATCGCCGAAGGCGGATACAAACTCGGTTCAAAAACAGACCTTTTTTCGCATCCGGTTGATGGCACCCGCTGTTCCTTCCAGACCTGTATGCCGGTTCATTTCTGGCCGGTGGAGGTGGTTGACGCTGCTTTCCGGGAGCCCGAACATTCCAGGAACGACGAGGCGCTGCTGTACCTGAACATCGAACTTGCCAGTTACAACAATCTTCCCGTTTCCGAGATATTGTGGGAGCGTCTGCGATTTTTCCTGAACGGTCAATCCCATTATATGTACCGGCTGCATGAATTGTTGCTCAATAATGTGATAGGCATTGAACTCGAAGGGGTTAACGGGCGTGGCAAGAGCGAAGTGGTGACATTGGATCCGGATGCCATCCGACCGGTGGGTTTCGAGGATGACGAGGCCTTGATGCCATTCACCAGTCGATCTTTTCCGGGGTATCGTCTGTTGCTTGAGTACTTCTGCATGCCTGAGAAATTCCTCTTTATTGATCTCTGCGGCCTAGAGCGGCTGCGTCAAATGAATTGGCAGGGTGATCTCACCTTGCGGATTTTCCTGAACAAGCTGCCTAAGACGAAGATCGGCATCGACCGGCATACCTTTGTCCTGAATGCCGCGCCGGTGGTCAACTTGTTTAGTCGCATTGCTGAACCGATCAGGATTGAGCATACCCGGCCGGAGTACCAGGTGATTCCTGACCTGCGGCGCCTGGATTTCATGGAGGTTTTTTCCCTAGACCGGGTATCGTCCGGTAATGAAAACGATACCGGTGAAGCGGCGGAGGTGAAGCCCTTCTATTCCATCCGCCATCATCTTGCCGAGGCTGAAAACCTCAAGCGGCAGGTGTTCTGGCACGCTAACCGCCGACCCTCCGGTAAAAAGGGCGACCATGGCACCGAGATGTTTCTGTCTTTTGTCGATCTGGGTTTTGCACCCACCGATCCGGCTGCCGAGATTCTCACCGCTCACGTCACTTGCACCAACAGGGATCTACCAGCGCGTCTACCTTTCGGCAATTCGAACGGAGATTTTGATTTGGAACAGGCGGCACCGGTGTCGGCGATCATTTGTCTGATGAAGCCGTCGGAGTCCAGGCGACCGGAACTTGGCGGCAGCTTGCAATGGCGACTGATTTCACATCTATCTCTAAATTATATGTCCATTGTCCAGGGTGGAGTTGATGCCTTGAAAGAAATCCTCCGCCTGTACGATTATGAAAATTCCTCCACATCCCAACAACAGATCAACGGTATCGTTTCCATCGGCGCTCAGCACGTCACCCGGCGGCTTGGCCAGTCATTCTGTCGTGGGGTGCTGGTAACTATTGAACTTGACGAAGAAAAATTTATAGGAGCTGGCCTGTACCTGTTTGCCAGTGTTCTGGAAAGATTTCTTGCTCAGTACGTATCGGTGAATTCATTCAGCCAGTTGGTGGTGAAAACCGTGCAGGGAAAAGAGGTGTTGAAGGAATGGCCACCGAGAAGCGGCGACCGGGTTCTTCTGTAGAGCAGCGACTATTTGAGGAGTGGTACCGCTACTCTTTTTTTAGTGCCGTTCATTTACTGGAAACCCTGTCACCGGAAAAGCAAAAACTGGGAACCACCCTTGATCCGGGAAAGGAAGCTGTGCGTTTTTCCGTCCGCCCTGGCCTCGATTTCCCGGCTAGTGATATCGGAAATCTCATGCCGGGAGCAGATGATCAGCCGGCAACTATGGACGTCACTTTCATGGGGCTGATCGGCCCTTCAGGCCTTCTCCCCTATTGGTACAACGAACTGGCGGTCAACCGCGCTCGGCGGAAGGATTATTCCCTGGTTTCGTTTCTGAATATTTTTCACCACCGTCTGATTTCACTTTTTTATCTGGCCTGGAAGAAGCAACGTTTTGCGGTCAATTTTTTGCCCGGTGCCAAGGACAAGCTTTCCGGCTATCTGCTCAGTCTCTGCGGTCTTGGCACCCCAGGCCTGGCTGGCAGAATCGGTTTTGCTGAGGAATCACTTTCTTTCTACAGCGGGCTGCTTTCCCGGATGATGCCGTCCGGTTCTTCGATATGTGCCACGATTGAGCATTTTACCGGTACCCATGTCGAAATCGAGCAATGTATCCAGCGGCTGATCCTCCTTGACGATGCCGATCTGACCCGGCTTGGCGGGGCCAACAGCAGCCTCGGTGTGAATACAATGGTGGGCAGGGGGGCATGGGAGTGTCAGACCAAATTTCGCCTTCGACTTGGCCCCATGAATTATAGCGCCTTTAGTCGGCTTCTGCCGTCAGGCGACATGCACGGACCAACTTTTTCGTTGATTCGTTACATGGTCGGCATTGAGTATGAGTTTGAACTCACTCTTGTCCTGCATGGCCAAGAGGTCCCTCCCTGCGTTATCGGTCGGCCAGGACCGGATTCACCCAGGCTCGGTTGGTCAACCTGGTTGATAAGCCCAGGAGTAACTTTTCGGGAGGATCAGGAAGTTACATTTCACGAAGCGGATGCCTTGTAATAAAAATATAATGGAGAAGGAGAATTGCCATGGCCGGATCGAACTTGAAGTCTTTGCTTGGAAAGCTAAACCCGCCTTGCCGGAGCGCCCTGGAATCGGCTGCCGGTCTTTGCCTGTCGCAGACCCATTACGAAGTTGACCTGGAACATTTCTTCGTCAAGCTCCTCGATCTTTCCGACATCGATCTTCACAAGATCCTCCGCTATTTCGAGATTAACGATTCTCATCTTCTGGCCGATCTCACCCGGGCCATGGAGAGATTCAAGACCGGCAATGCCCGGACACCGGCTCTGTCGCCCCGCATCCCCAAAATGATCAAAGACGCCTGGCTGGTCGCTTCGGTTGATTTCCAGGCGCCTTCGATCCGTTCCGGTCATATAGTCCTGGCCCTGTTGGACAACGAGGAGACGGCCCGTCTGCTGATCTCCAGTTCACCGCTCTTTAAGAAGATTTCACTGGAGACCCTGCGCGCCTCCTTCCAGGATCTTACCGATGGTTCCAGCGAGGCGGTAAGCGCCTCAACCGCCTCAGGCGAACCAGGAACTGCCCCTCGCGCCGGAGGGGGCGGCAGGGGTAACGCTTTGGCCACTTACACTATCAATCTTACCGACAAAGCCAAGCAGGGGCAGATTGATCCGGTCCTAGGGCGGGATTTTGAGATCCGGCAGATGGTGGACATCCTCATCCGCCGCCGCCAGAACAACCCCATCCTTACCGGTGAGGCCGGGGTTGGTAAGACCGCAGTGGTGGAGGGCTTCGCTCTGCGGATTGTCGAGGGCGATGTGCCGCCGCCGCTCCGCAACGTGGTGATCCACACCCTGGATCTTGGCCTGCTACAGGCCGGTGCCGGCATTAAGGGGGAGTTCGAAGACCGGCTGAAATCGGTGATCGAGGAAGTGAAATCCTCGCCGGTGCCGATCATTCTCTTTATCGATGAGGCCCATACCCTGATCGGGGCTGGCGGTAGCGGAGCCGGTGATGCTGCTAATCTTTTGAAACCGGCACTGGCGCGTGGTGAACTGCGGACTATCGCTGCCACAACCTGGGCGGAGTACAAAAAATATTTTGAAAAAGACGCTGCCCTGGCCCGCCGTTTCCAGGTGGTCAAGGTTGATGAACCCGACGAGGCCAAGGCCATCATGATGATGCGGGCCGTTGCACCGTTTTTGGAGAAGCATCACCAGGTGATGATCACCGACGCGGCCTTGATAGATTCAGTACGCTTGTCGCATCGCTATCTACCCGCCCGGCAACTGCCAGACAAGTCGGTGAGCGTCCTGGATACCGCCTGCGCCAGAGTCGCTATCGGCCTGACAACCTCACCTTCGGCCGTTGAGGATGCGACCCGGATGATCGCTCAGATCGACCGGGAAATTGCCCTCCTTGAAAAAGAGACCCGGATGGGCCGAGATCACCAGGAGAGAATGGCGGAATTGGTAGCCCGGAAAGAGGCGACTACCAATCAGCTAGCGGCCCTAAACGCCAAATGGGGGGCGGAGATGGAAGCGGCCAACCGGATCCTTGAGGCCCGTCGGGAGATCAACGAACTGCACGGTAAGAATCCTGAAGATTCCGAGTTGGCGGCTAAAAGCGCTGGTCTGAAGGAAATGGAGGAGGAACTGGCCAAGGTGCAGGGCGATGATCCCTTGGTCACCGTCGAGGTCGATTCTGTCACCATCTCCGACGTTATCTCCGGCTGGACCGGTATCCCCACCGGCCGCATGCTGACCGACGAGATCCAGACCGTGCTGCAGATGGAGAAGTTGCTGGGTGAACGGATCATCGGTCAGGACTACGCCTTGACTGCCATTGCGCAGATGGTGCAGACCGCTCACGCCGGTATTGAGGATCCCTCCAAACCTACCGGCGTTTTTATGTTCGTCGGTACCAGCGGCGTCGGCAAGACCGAGACCGCCATTGCCATTTCCGACCTGTTGTATGGCGGAGAACAGAACCTGATATCCATCAACATGAGCGAGTACCAGGAGGCCCATACCGTCTCTTCCCTCAAGGGCTCTCCTCCAGGTTACGTCGGTTACGGCGAGGGTGGCGTACTCACCGAAGCGGTGCGCAAGCGACCTTACAGCGTTGTCTTGCTCGACGAGGTGGAAAAAGCCCACCCGGACGTCATGGAACTCTTCTTCCAGGTCTTTGATAAGGGCCTCATGGAGGACGGTGAGGGCCGCAAGATCGACTTCAAGAATACCTTGATAATCCTGACCAGCAACCTGGGTACCAACACCATCATGAAGGCTTGCGCCGACGAGGAAACCATGCCTTCGCCAGCAGGTTTAGCCGAGATGCTGCGTCCTGAACTGACCACCCACTTTAAGCCT
This sequence comes from uncultured Desulfobulbus sp., assembly GCA_964607065.1. Taxonomy (GTDB): domain Bacteria; phylum Desulfobacterota; class Desulfobulbia; order Desulfobulbales; family Desulfobulbaceae; genus Desulfobulbus. The sequence continues at coordinate 14,109 of CAZSIJ010000048.1, forward strand.
GCTTTTCTCGGGCGTTTGAAGGTCGTTCCCTACTTTCCGCTGACCGATGAGAATCTCAAACGCATCGTCCGGTTGAAACTGAATAAGGTCGCCAAGCGGATGCTGGAGAATCGCCGGACCGCCTTTGTCTTTGGCGACGAGATCGTCGATGCCGTGGCCAGCCGTTGCACCGAGGTGGACAGCGGCGCCCGGAACATCGACAATATCCTGACCAACACCCTCATGCCGGAAATGAGCAAGGAGCTCTTAGGCCGAATGGCGGTGGGCGAGCAGATCAACGAGATCAAGGTCGGCCTGGATGGCGACGGCTTTACCTTTGCGGTGAGCTAGTTCATTGACCAAGTCCGCACATTTCTTAGACTGTTTTCCCGGGTGGGTTTGTCGAAGTGAATCGGCGGGCGAGGTCAAAGAATAAAATTATCTTGTTTTTCAATTAGTTGTTCGAAGAAAATATGATTGGAGCTTGGTATGCCGCTTTTCTATACAAGGTCATCTGATAAAAAATTTCGATCGATAATGCCAACTTTCGCTGAGTGGGAGAAACTCAGTGGAGGGAGGCAAGGGCGTGAGTTACCGCTACTGAAACATATAGATAAACTCATGTATGAGCACAGTATTTATGCCAGGTTCGTCCAACAGCACAGCCAGAAGGAGGCGGAACGTCTATCCTGCGTTGTTCAGATATTGTATGCGGCGCATATGTACATAAAGGCATATTCAAATCAGAATAGTACTTTTAGCTCAAATCGAAGAAACCCAATAAGGGCCGATGGTTATAAGAAGGTGGGGCCAAATGCACAAGACGGGCACAGCAGGATAGACGCAGTTGAGGCACTAGAGGAAATTGTGTTGCAAGAGTTGATAGCTGTGACGGGGGCTCCCAGCAAAGAAGCATTAAAGCAATACCTAAAGCAGTCACAGGTAGTCGAACTGACAGGACACGGAAAGAAAGCTGATTCGGGGGGAGCTTTTGGGGTTGATCTTCGTCCAACGTACCTAACAAAGAATGAAAGTTCAAAATACCGTATTCTGTTGGAAAATGGCGAAGCTTTTATGCATCCTCGGGATCCACAGCTAAATCCGTTAGGGTGGGTATTGGCCGATACAAAAGATTGTCCAAAAGACAATCCTTGTAGCAAGGAAATATACAGTATGTTGGCGAGTGTAGAGAAAAACGAAAATATTAAAGTTAAAGACGAAGTGGTGAATAAAACTAATAGGGGCCTTGTCGTTGAGTGTAGAAACGCTGGGATTGAGGGCTATGTTATGACTCATAGCCGAAAACTGTACATGTCGGCCTCACATGTGAGTGGTTCAGCATCAACTGCGGGCTTTTATCACTCCGCCTATACTGGTGGCAAGTCGGTAGTGTGTTCTGGATCTATATGTTTTGTAAAAGGAAAACCCATCCTACTGACAAATTTTAGCGGTCACTATCAGCCCCACCCACGACAATTGGTACGGGTCATCGAACTTTTTGAAATGGCCGGTGTCACGACAACTGATCTAAGCATCTTTGCACAAATCACAGATAAAGATATCCGCTTTTTTGGCAGAAAAAATGGTGGCCGCCAGATAGACGATTTTCGCAGGGCGGTTAATTCATGGGGTTAATACAATAGAATGTTTCGGCTCAACTAGTAAGTGAGTATTGATGATGAACAATAACGTAACACTGAGCGTTGAGAAATTCTTGCATTTGGCTATTCAGCAGCACCGCAGCGGTTTCCTGTCCGAGGCGCCGGAGTAAACACGGGGGGTAGGTCTACATTCTACACAAAATGCAATCCTGTGATATGCTTATTAAGCAACTATAACAATCAAAGGAGCCTGCCCTGGCCCGATCCTTACAAATCGAATATTTTGGCCGTTTTTTTTACACATAACCTCCCGTGGCAATAAACAGAAGATGATTTTAGGAGCAAGGGGGACAGAGAAAAGTTGCTGGAAACTCGGGCAGGCAACCGGTCTCACAGATCATGCGGAACATAAACCGGTGTGCATGCCGCCCCTACAGCATTGTCCTGCTCTACTAGGGCTGACAGATCAGGAAATTCTTTCCCTTAAAAGGAGTACAATCTATGAATTTATTTACAGAAGTGTATTCATCACTTGTCAATGTACTGCAAACAAAATCATTGGAAAGTAGTTGGGAGAAAATCGAAACTGATCTAAAGCAGTTATGTCAAGCAACAGGTCCTGACGCGACCAAAAGTGACAGTTTACACAAATCCAGAAAAAAGATTGAAGAGGTGCCTGGAAAAGCATATGCCGACAGCATTCTTAAAGCAGCGAAAGTGGCAAATACGGGATTTCAAAAGCGTGCGGCTATGCTTAAAACCTTTAAACATTTCTATTTTGTAACGAAGAAAGGTAATCAGAATGTATGGGTAGTTGATCACCCCAAGGCATACAATACTTGGGCGTTCGACCAGCTTGACGGCAAATCTGAAAGTGATGTTAAGGCGTTGTTACAGAAAGAGGATGAGGTTTTTGGCTCATCCAACCGTAAGATGATGTCAGATTCTTTACAGTTAGCGCGCAAATGGTCTATGGATGTCATGGTTAAGTTGGGTAAAGCCGATGCCAGGACTTTGATGATCGTTAAACGCTGGTTTCACTCTGAGGCTGACACTGAACAACAAGTAAAGGCCACCGCCGCAGTTTTGTTGAGTGGCGTTAAGAAAATTGCGGCTACCTGTAATTCGACATCAGTTATTTTTTCAGATAGGCCGCATTTGCGTACTAGTGGTGATTGGGATGAGACCTTCGCCTCGGTCAACGCGGGAGACGCAATGCCCGTTATCTATTTATTCCAAGTTTTTTTGGACACGGGAAAACGTAATTGGTTCGGTAATGTTCCAAAATTATGGCTTTGTGCGTTAACGGTTATACACGAACTATCGCACAAACTGGTGAAAACTGAAGACATAAGCTACGACTACCAAGGACTTAAGCCTGGTGGCACTATCACTCCTGCCGACGCATTAAAAAACGCTGACAGTTGGGCTTATTTTTGTGCGAATCTTGTTGGTGCTTTAAGTGCAGCCACAATCAAGGATGTTTTGAAATGAGCAGGTTCATTTTTGTCTGTTTTGGTCTTTGCATTCTTTTAATCGGTACAGTTTATGCCGACGCACCTAAACCTCTAATTAATAATGGAGTGATTACTATGACTGAGCAGCCTAAACGAAAAGGGCCCAAGCCAGTTTCACCTGTTGAAATTAACAAAGTCCGCTACGAAGTCTTACGTGGTGCTAAGGCGCGAGGTTTTGGACAGGATGGCGGTGTTCTTGCCGCTGTGGATACTGTTAATGGCAATGAGTTATGGACAATTACTGTCTATAAGACTGCCTATGATCGAAACGAAGAACAAGATGTTCAGGAAGTGTACATCACCAAACTGATTCCAACCCAAGACAAAAGCATGTTACGTGTCGAAAATGAAGCTCACAAATCTTATTTGGTTAATCTAACGACACATGCAGTTTCGGAAATTACCGGAAAATAAAACTGCGGCAAGGGTTGATCCGCTCAACAAGAAAGTGAGTTTTGATGAACAATAACGTAACACTGAGCGTTGAGGAAGCCTTGCATTTGGCCATGCAGCTGCACCGTAGCGGTTCCCTGGCTGAGGCCGAGATGCTTTATTGCCGGGGGCTGAAGGCCGCCCCGGACAATCTCAACGCCCTTCATTTCCATGGGGTGCTCTGTTACCAGCAGAAACGATTTGCCGAGGCGTCGGCGCGGATCAAACGGATTGTCGAGCTTGATCCGCAGAACGCTGATGCCTTTAATAACCTGGGCAATGTACAGGAGGGGCTTGGCGATTTTGCGGTAGCGGAGGAATGCTACCGGCGGGCGATTTCCCTGCGTCCCGAGCACGGGCCGGCCCTTAACAACCTGGGGGTAATCCTGATGGCCAGGGGCGAGGTGACTGAGGCTTTGGCCGCCTATCGCCATGCCGTTGAGTTACATCCTGAGTCCGGGGAGTTTCTCGGCAACCTGGGCAACGCGTTGCGCCGTTCAGGGGATATCGACGGTGCTATTGACGCTTATCGGAAGGCCGTTGTTGCCAAACCGGGCTATGTCACTGCGTGGCAGGGACTGGCCAGGGCCTTGACGATTGCTGGCCGTCAGGAGGAGGCAGTTGCCGTGTTTGACGAATGGCTGTGCGAAGATCCTGGCAATCCGGTGATTTCCTACCTGCGGAGCGCCTGTCTCGGGGCAGACGCTCCGTCCCGTGCCCCGGACGCCTATGTCCAGCAAGTATTTGACGATATGGCAGACCGCTTCGAGTCGCATCTGGCTGGACTTGATTACCGTGCCCCGGCCCTGCTCGGCGAGGCCCTTGCCGAAGTGCTCGCCTCGCCCGCCGGGACGCTTGATATCCTGGACGCGGGCTGCGGCACCGGTCTGTGTGCGCCACTTTTGAAACCGTACGCGAAGCGTTTGGTAGGGGTTGACCTGTCAGCCCGCATGCTGGTACTGGCCGAAGCAAAGAAAGAGTACGATGAGCTCGTCCAGGCTGAACTGGCTGCTTTTCTTGGCAGCCGTGACGAGGCTTTTGATTGCATCGTCTCGGCTGATACCCTGTGCTATTTCGGCGAACTGGTGTTGGTGTTCCGGTCTGCCGCCAAGGCATTGCGGACCGGTGGGCTGCTTGCTTTCACTCTTGAGGATGCTGGTGAGGAGGATGGCGTTCACCTCAATCAGCATGGCCGGTATGCTCATGGGCGGTCATATGTTGAGGCGGCCCTAGGTGCGGTCGGCCTGCAGCTTCGATTGATTTCCCAGGTGGTTTTGCGGCAAGAGGCTAAGCAACCGGTGGCGGGGCACCTGGTGATTGCAGTGAAGCAGGGAACAGCATAACATCCGGTCGGGGATGCTGATCGGAGTGGGGAAAAATAAGGGGAAAAATATGCCAAAGCCAATCTCATTTGGGGAAATCGGTTTCAATCTTGTTTCCTCCATGGAAGACGTCCCAAAGAGCCAGGAACAGACCGGCGTTTTTCGGATTGCCGTTCTTGGGGATTTCAGCGGTCGTGGTAATCGCGGTCTGGTGCGGACTGGACGGGAACTCGCCGCGCTCCGACCTGTTCTTGTAGATCGTGATTGTTTTGACACAGTAATAGCCAGACTTGGGGTTGAGATCCGGATCGCCGTACTTGGCGACGAGGCACCACCCGTCCGGATATCCTTTGCTGAATTGGACGATTTTCACCCGGATCGGCTCTATCGAGACCTTGAAGTGTTCCAGGCTATGAGGGAGAGCCGCAAGATTCTGCTGGATCCAGCATCTTTTGCGGGCATGGACCGGGGTACTGTGTTGACCGGGCCGCCGTCGCAGGCCGTTTCAGTAACATCAGATGATGTGGCCAGAGCGGTGTTGGACGAAAAGGAAGGGTCCGGTTTGCTTGACCAGATTATTGCGCAGGAGGTCTCCTCGGCAGACGGCGGTCAGCCGGTTTCCGAGTGGGATTTCTTTTTGCGTCAATTGGTCAGACCCTACTTGGTGCCGGAGGCCCATCCGGAGCAGGAGGAAATGATAAAATCGATGGATGCCGCCACTGAGGAATTGATGCGGCGCATTCTTCATCATCCGGATTTCCAGGCCATGGAAGCGGCTTGGCAGGGGCTGTGGTTTTTAATCTCGCGCTTGGAAACTGATGCCGCTTTGAAGGTATATCTTCTCGATATTCCTCGGCAGGAGTTGGCTGCCGATCTCATGGCCAGCGACGATCTTCAGGCGTCGGGCCTGTATCGGCTGTTGGTAGAGCAGAGCGTTTTGACCTTCGGAGGTGGCCCGTGGTCTCTACTGACCGGCTTGTACAGCTTTGGGGTGGCGGTCGATGATGTCGAGATTATGGGCCGGATGGCGAACATAGCCCGGGTTGCCGGTGCTCCCTTTGTGGCGGCAGCTAAGGATGCACTCCTGGGTTGTAGGTCCCTGGCTGCTACTCCGGATCCGGATGACTGGCAGCCATTGCCTGAGGAAGAGCGGGCTGCATGGACCACCCTTCGGTCCCTGCCGGCGGCCAGCTTTCTCGGTTTAGGGCTCCCCCGTTTTCTCATGCGCCTGCCTTACGGGGAAAAGACAGATCCTCTCGACAGTTTTTCCTTTGAGGAAATGAATGAGCAACCACAACATGAACACTATCTCTGGGGGAACCCGGCCCTGGCCGTAGCCCTGGTTATGGGCGCATCATTTAGCCGTAACGGCTGGCAGCTCTTTAACGAACCTGTTTCCTCCATCGACGGACTCCCCCTCCATGTGTTCCGGCATGAGGGTGAGGCAACTACGCTACCCTGCGCCGAGGCGCTGCTCACCGAGCGGGCCGTGGACGCCATCCTTGACCAAGGCATTATGGCGCTTCTCTCTTTCCGGAATCAGGATACAATTCGATTGGCGAGATTCCAGTCTGTTGCCGACCCGTTGACGCGCCTCTCTGGTCCCTGGAGGTGAAAATGGCCAGGCTCTGCTTAATAGGCAAGCTGCAGTATTTAGGGCGTGCTGTTTTTTGTATGGGTTAATAACGACTGAAATATGGCTTGCTGCCGCCGTCGATTTTCTCTATTTTTTTTTGGTGGGCGAAGCTTTCAGGATATAGGTTTGTTTCTTCCGGGAAGCTTTACAAGCATATTTCCTATCACGTATCACTTGAAGCTATGACACCAAAGCGCGCTGAGGCGAAAGAGTGGCTGGAGAAGAACTTTCCTTTCGATATTGGGGAGAAGAGATCCGATCTTTTAAAGGATGGGTTCGCAGAATTCGCCAATCAGCCACACTCCTATTATATAACGCAATGGAAAGCGGGCTCTAAGGAGACTTCCTGTAAAGATTTCACAATAAGATATTGCCAATTGATGGGGATGGACAGCCAACTCGGGGCTTGGAAAGCGAAGGACTGTTTGAAGAGACTGAATAAGTCGTACGCCTGGGTGGATTCCCGACCTGACAATGTCCCGGAAGTCGGTGACATTTGTTTCTGGAAGGGTATGCATGTAGGCATCTCATGGGGCGTGGTTATTGGCCCGCCAACGGATCAGCAGTGGAGTATCCTGGACGTGCCGTTCTGGTATACGGTAGAAGGTGGTCAAGATCGAATCGTTCGGGGAAAAGATGGAACACTTATCGAAAGCCAGTCCTTCGCATGGATCAAATGGAAGAAATATCCCTTTACTCCACCACCGTTCACTGGTCTTTCGAATCCTCGATATACCTCCGGCATGTTGGCGGGGTGGGTCAGTATCGATCGTTATTTCTATGGTGAAGATGCCAGTCAATATCCCGATCCAGAAAAATTCGCGTCACAACAGGCAGCCAATGACGATCCCGCACATAGTCTGTGGCGCAGCCAGGAAGGCCAAAGGGTCCACCCGGATGCTCCTGACGGTGCCGGTGGGCCGGGATATTTCTGCTCCGCCGGGCCTCTGTCTGCCGACCCTTTCAAGCGCGGCCTGGCACACCCATTGGCACCGGATGGGCGATACCTCGATCCGTTGAAGTCCGGGAAAGGGGACAAGGCTGGCTGACGTCTCAATTTCAGCGTGTTAAAGAGTAATTTTCTGTCAAGACCGTTACGCATAAAATATCCTGGGATTGCCAAGGTCGTCGCTAAGGTAAAGAAGTTGTTTGTATCGCGAATAGTTCACATCGATAAGCTGTCATTTTTAAATGATTTTGCTGTAAATTATCTGTAATAATAGCACCCACTTTTGTGGGTCACATAACCTTTCTATCATCTAAAGGATGACCGCCATGACCTATACCCAGGAACACAGGCTGATCAGGATTGCAACCCCCCTGGGCGGCGATGAACTGCTCATTACCGGATTCCGGGGACATGAAGAGATTTCTCGTCTCTTTCAGTTTGAACTCTCCCTTCTGTCCCATAACCACAGTATCGATTTTAAAAAAATCATTGGTGGCAATGTCACGGTTTCCATAGTGCTGGAAAACGACAAGGAGCGCTTCTTTAACGGCATTGTGGCTTCTTTTTCCCAGAGCAGCGGCAATATCCAAGGTGAACGGGGTGGCGCGGTTTTCTCTCAGTACAGGGCCACCATCGTTCCCTGGTTTTGGTTGCTGACCAAGACCGCAGACCTGCGTATTTTCCAGAATAAATCGGCGGTTGATATCATCGAGCAGATATTCACCGAGAAAGGGTTCAGCGATTATACCAAAAAACTCAACGGCACCTATCATCCTCGTACGTACTGCGTCCAATATCGAGAGACAGACTTCAGTTTTATCAACCGTTTGCTGGAGGAGGAGGGGATTGCCTACTATTTCAATCATGAGAATGGCAAGCACGCGCTGGTGCTGGCCGATGCGTCCACTGCCTACTCCCCATGCCCGCATCATGAAAAAATTCGCTATCAGCACAGCAGCGTGGGAGGAGTTACGTTTGGCGAGGATATGATTACGACTCTGGATTTGAGAAATGAGATAAGGGTCGGCAAATACACTCTCAATGACTTTAACTTCGAGACACCGAGCACCAACCTGCTGGTGGAGATGGAGAGCCAACAGAATCTGGGACCTGGAGAGAAGGAGGTATATGATTATCCCGGCCTGTATGATAAGCGGGGGGGGGGTGACGTCCTTGCCAAGATACGTATTCAGGAGCAAGAGGCGAGGATAGCCTCAATCACTGGTAACAGCAATGTGCGGGGCTTTGCCAGCGGTTACAGTTTCACTCTTGAAGATTATTTCCGGGATGAGATGAACAACAAGAAGTATCTGCTGACCGCAGTCGATCATGCCGCCGAGCAGCAGTATGGTGCGGGTAGCGCTGGCGAGACCAGTTACAGCAATGCTTTTACCTGCATCCCGCTTGATACACCCTTCCGCCCACCTCGGTTGACACCGAAACCCGTGGTGGAGGGGGTGCAGACCGCTATTGTCGTGGGGCCGGCGGGCGAGGAAATTCATACCGATAAACACGGCCGGGTCAAGGTGCAGTTTCATTGGGATAGGGAGAGCAAGGCCAACGAGAACAGCTCATGCTGGATGCGGGTCGGCCAGCTTTGGGCCGGTAACGGTTGGGGGGCCATGTATATCCCACGGATCGGCCAGGAGGTTATCGTTGATTTCTTGGAAGGCGATCCAGACCGCCCCATTGTCATTGGCAGTGTCTATCACGGTGTCAACATGCCGCCCTATCCGCTGCCCGACGATAAAACCAAGTCCACCATCAAGAGCAACAGTTCCAAAGGCGGCGGCGGCTTTAACGAACTCCGCTTTGAGGACAAGAAAGGATCGGAGCAGATTTTTGTTCACGGCGAAAAGGATCTTGATATCCGCATCAAGGATACCCATAAGGAATACATCGGTAATGAACAGCACATCACGGTTGAAAAAGATCAGTTCATCGAGATGAAGGGGTCCGTGCACCGGGTAGTGGCCAAGGATATTATAGAAAAGATAGATGGCGAGTTCCACGCCTATATCGGTGCGGATCGGGTCGTCAGGATTGACGGTGGGGATCAGATGCACTGCCGCCGTGATTATAAGATGGAGGTTGAGGGCTCGACTAATATCAAAACGCATATGTCTCATAACCAGGAGAGCCAGTCGAATTATTCACTCAAGAGCGGTGCCAATATTTACCTGAAGGCCGGCGACAATATCGGTGTTGAAAGCGGTCTGGCCATTCATATCAAAGGCGGCATGACCGTGGTGATTGAGGCGGGTATGCAGCTTTCGCTCAAGGCGGCTGGCAGTTTTATCGACATAGGTCCGGCCGGGGTCTCCATATCCGGTCCATTGGTCAATATCAACAGTGGCGGGGCGGCGGCGTCTGGCGATGGCTGCAGCCCGACCGCCCCGGCTCTACCCGGTCTGCTCGACTATCCCATAAAACCGAAATTGCCGGTTGAGGCCAAAGCCGGCAAGGTGGATAAGGCGCCGGAAGGCCGCACTGCCAAAAAAGAAAAAAAGGTCAAACTCGGATCTTCCAAGGTCAAAAAATACAAAAATGCGCAGGCGCAGGCTCGGGCTAATGCTGCTCAAGACGGAACGCCCTTTTGCAAAGAGTAAGAAGCTGTGAGTATTCGGGGTGGTAATACCTGTTTGGCCAAAAATCAGGCCGAGATACACTAACACTAATGATGTTTTGGGAAAAACGGTGGCCACCGTGCGACTGTTTCTAGTGAGGCAAGGGTCAGTTGTCTGTTGCGACTTTACCGGATATGGCAGTTCTTCCGGTGCGGTTTTGGGTGCAGGAGGAAGGGGCCCCCAACTTTTCCGAGATACTTTAGGCAGGAAACAAAGGTCTTCTAGAACAAGGAGCAGGCAGTATGGATAATAAGGCGACAGAAACGTTACGTCGACACCTCTTTGGAGAGACGGACTCCAGTGTTTATGCAGTGCTGGATGGTGCGGCCATTCCTGACTTGCTCGAGATGTTTGAGGAATACGAGCCTGTTCGTGTCTGCCTTCTCCGAGGCATGGAGGATCCTGAGCTTGCTGAAACTGCCCCTTACCTCGTCCAGCTTGAGGTTGACACCCCTTTTACCGAGAAGGTGCTTGCTGACGGTTTTGGAGAGCATTGGGGGATTTTTGTCATCGTTCCAGAAGAGACTCCTTTTCTTGAACTGCGGAAACACTTTCGGGAGTTGGTGCGAGTCTGTCTGCCGGACGGCGATATTACCCTCTTTCGGTTCTATGATCCTCGCGTTTGCAATGTCTTTCTTCCGACATGTGACCAGGAGCAACTTCGAGAGTTTTTTGGGCCGGTGGGCCGGTATCTTGCAGAGAACAAATCAGCAAGTGAAGATCCGTCGGAACTCATCGAGTATTCATTTGAAAAAGGAGAGTTGCGGAAAATGTCCGTGGCGCAGACCACGTAAGGTTGGGGGCACGTTCAGGTTTTGCGCTAGCGATGTTGTGTGGTTAAGTGACTCCAGATATTGATTCTGAGGGGATCTATCGTATAGGTCTATCCCTCTTTTTTTGATTACAATGCCTTGTTGTCTTCGGCTCTGTTTATCCGCGATATATGATTTATATCTATGGTGAGATGGAGCAACATGACAAAAATGGCTTGGCCAGCTTTAGGAAAATTGCTGCGAAAGGTTTGGTTCTAGGAACTGATCCCTTGGCCATTGTCATGAAGTCTGACAAAATATAGGCGGACCTTTTGCTAGCCAATATTTCGCAAATTATTAGGGACAGGGGGAATGGATGCTGCATATTCGACCGGAACAGATAGAGCTGCTCCAGCAGGTCGTTGTTGACGGATTCGTCAAACGAATGGTGGTGCATTTAAACAATATCTTCCCTGATCGTTGCCGGGAACTTGGCGATGAACAGATAGGGCAGTTAGCGCGGTTGAGCCATCAGCGGGCTGCGGCCTATGGAATCAGCGGCGAACAAGATGTCTGCACTTATATTGAGGTGCTATTCTCGCTGCACAAGGACGATGAATCTGGGGAGGATATGCTGTGGGCCAAAGAGATTCTCGAAGATCCGAGCTTGGAATCTTCGCAAAAGGTTGATGGCTTGCGAATTGAGGCAGAGCAGCGAGCACAGAAGTAGCCTGTGGACAGGCAGGAGAGTTAAGCTTCCAATTTAAAAGCAATCCTTGTGCAAACAAGTGGAGCCAATACCTTGTTTGAAGGTGTAAAAAATATTTGTGGAAATGGCCCTGAAGGGGTAGGCATATTCTCTACCCCAACGGTCACCTTTGATCAGGTAATCGTTTCCAAATCAGCCAATCGTGACGGAACAACTGCAACGTATCACCCCATACTTTGTCTATCCGCCCTTTGTGGTCTCTTTTCCCTTAAAACAGAAGTTGGGGCACTCTCCCTGAACATTACAAGAGACTATGGATAACGAAAGCACCCAACCGATGAATGTTGAAAAGGCTAAGGATTCTAAACCTGTTGATAACAGTTCCTTTGGTAGCCATTTTGAATGGATTTCTTCGAGTTACAGTCATGTCGGTTGCGTTAGAACCCTTAATGAGGATGCTTGTTTAGAAGTACCCGACAAGCAGCTTTGGGTTGTGGCTGATGGTATGGGGGGGCATAAAGCCGGAGATGTTGCCAGCAGAACGATTGTGGATTCTGTGTTTCATGTTTCTCCTGATCCCATGTTCGGAACATTTGTTGAGAATGTAGAGAATCAGATTGTTGCCGCGCACCAGTCCTTGACGCATCTTGGCAGGCAGCTTGGTCAGATAGCGGGGAGCACGGTCGTCGCCTTTCTTGGACATGGTCGCCATGGCCTCTTTATGTGGGCTGGGGATAGCCGTGGCTATCTGTATCGCCAAGGGGCGTTCCTGCAAGTGACTCGGGATCATAGCTATGTTGAAGAATTGCTGGTCAGAGGGGATATTTCACCCGAGGATGCGGCATCACATCCCGAGGCAAATGTTATCACCAGGGCGGTGGGCGCCGGCAAAGATTTGTATATGGATATGGATATTGTTGAGTTGTTTCATGGCGATATCGTGTTGCTTTGTAGTGATGGGATCTATAAAGAATTGGATGATGATGTGATGTGCTCGATTTTACACAATAATTATTCACCGGCAATAATGGTTCAGAAATTGATCACCGCCTGTATTGAACGTGGCGCCCGAGACAATGTCACTGTTGTTGTCGTAAAGGTGGTTGAACGTGTCTAACCCTCAAGACGATAAAATTGAACAGCAACCCGGTGGCCACCCCATTGAGCCCGAAAACTTATCTGAATCTCATCCTGTTCCTCCTGTAGATGATCGTACGGTTGTTATGCCTGAGGTCGTCATCGATCCCGAGGCCACGGTTGTTAAGCTTGATATGCCTCAAAGTCATTTGAATGAGGCGCAGGATATTCAAAGATCTGGTAGCCAAACTACCCCGCCAGATCAAAGCCTTGTGCAAGGGGATCAAAACGGTTCCTCTCCCCCATCCTTGCCTGATCACGGTGTTGTTTCTACAGTCACGGGCACGGTAAGTGGAACGTCATCACAATCAAGAAGTTCAAATTGGAGTAAGCCTGAGCATTGGTTGGCGGAGGATGGGCAGCAGATTCTGGTCGGAACCGTTCTCAAGGATCGTTTTGAACTGATCGAACTCGTAGGTGAAGGCGGTATGGGCATGGTCTTCAGGGCCATTGACCGTAGAAAAATAGAAGCGCAGGACCGCAACCCATATCTGGCCATCAAAATTCTCAACGAGCAATTCAAAAAGCATCCTGAATCGCTAAAGGCCCTGCAACGAGAAGCTCGGAAGGCACAAGACCTCGCTCATCCTAATATCGTCACGGTTTTTGACTTTGACCGTGAGGGATCGACCGTCTTTATGACCATGGAGTTTCTGGACGGGGAGTCTCTCAAAGATATTATCAAGAAAAATCCCAACGGTTTACCTGTGCAGCAGGCCATCTCTTTTATTGAAGGAATGTGCCAGGGCCTGTCGTATGCCCATGCAAAGGGAATTGTCCATTCTGATTTTAAGCCGGGCAATGTGTTTATTAACCGTGCCGGTGTGATAAAAATTTTCGATTTTGGTATTGCCAGGGCCGCTAAGACAAAGATGATGGGTGATGCGGAGGGAGAAAAAACGACCTTCGACGCCGCTTCTCTTGGCGCCCTCACTCCCGCTTATGCAAGCCCAGAGATGTTTGCAGGGTTGGAGCCAGATCCTCGTGACGACCTCTTTGCTCTAGCCTGTATTTCGTATGAACTTTTTTCCGGCAAACATCCCTATAACAAAGAGCGTGCAGACCAGGCCCAGGAAAAAGGGGTCCATCCAAAACGGTTGGAACAGTTAAACCGTCTGCAGTGGAGAGGCTTGGCCCAAGGGTTGAATTTCGACCGAACAGCTCGAACGGCTTCAGCACTCCATTTTTTAAAGGATATAAAGAGACAAAAATCAAAGTTGCCTGTTATCATTGGCTCGTCTGTGCTGACAATTATGGTAACTTCCCTGATCTTTAATAAACAGCTCGTTTATGTGTGGAATCAATACAATATTTTCTCGTTAAAAAATAAAATTAATTCGATATTAGAATCTGATGCTGAAGAAACTGTAACCAGTTCTCTGGTAAATCTGAAAAATTCAAAAGATTTGTATAAGAATATATTTTACAGAAATGATGTTAAGCCTGTAATAATCAACTCTTTTTCAAAGAGAGCCAAGAAAAATATTGATTATGATCATAAGAAATTTAATTTTCCAAAGGCAATTAAATTACTAACAGATGCTAAAGAATTTTATGCTGATGATGAAGAGTCTGTAAATGAGTTAAATAAAATTATAGACGAATACAGATCTGAGCAATCAAAATTGATAAGTCAGTTGAGGGAACGTTTTGAAAAATTGATCAGTGAGGGGAAAATATTACCGGCACGCAATGAAGAAAACGTTTTCAATGTAATGGACAGCGTTGCTTTAATCGATCCAGGGGATCCTCTCCTTACCGACAGCAGATTGGTTGATGCCTATGTTCGTGAGGCTAGTAGCAGCTTAGATAAAAATGATCTTGACCGGGCAAAGGAATTCATCAAGACAGGTCTTGATGTCTCCGAAGCGAACCCGCAGCTCAAGGAATTGAAAGATAAGCTCACTGTAAGGATGAGAGATAAAGAAATAAAATTGGAGATTGCACGTCTTGAGACGGAAGTGGGAAATCGGCTCAAATCCATTCAGTCCATGCAGGACCTGATGAGTATGGGCGATGTATTGAAAAAGTTGAAGGAACTGCAACCAGAGCATGTTTTGCTGGCCAAAATCGGCAAGATTGGCTTGGCCATACTTGATAAGGATTTGAAGACGACCTTCGATGCTCAGGATTGGCGCGCCGGGGACAATGTTCTTAAAGAGGTCTCTTCCCTTAACCTGTTGAGCAGGGAAGTATTGCAGGCGCGTTATGATCAACTGACGGCAGCCAAAGAAAAGGTTGAAGGCGCTGTAGAAGCGCTTTTCGATAAGGCCAACAGGGCAATTGCTGATGGCAAGCCCGATGCGGCTCTCTCCGCGATCAGCGAATTGAAAAAGACGGTCCCTGATGATGTCAGGCTGCAACGGCTCATTGCAAAGCAAGTTCAAGCCTATATCCAGTTGGCTCGAACCGCAAAGGATAACTATCGCTGGGATGCAGCCCGCAATACACTTGATCAAGCTCTCAAGCAGGACATCGATGAGACGATGAAAACGGCTCTGCTCAGGGAGCAAGAAGAGATTGCCTCGGCAGAAGAAGGGTACAGGCAGCAGGTAAAAGTTGAAGAGAAGCAGAGAGGAGAACAAGAAGAACTGCAAAAGGAAAAGAAACGTAAGGATGAGATCCTGGCATTGCATAATCAGTTCGAGTTGGAACTGAAAACGTTTCAGCCTACCGAAAAAAGCGTCTATAAAGTTTTGGCGATACTCGATACCATCGAAATCAAGAATGCCGGGGACCCTATTGTTGTTGCTGGTCGGAATAAAATTGAAGAATTGTTTTTGAAGGAATGTGAATCGCTCCGTGAAGGCGGCTCCTTCGAGCAAGCTATAAAGTGCCTGCAGATTGGATTGAAAGCCCTTCCCGATTCTAAGTTGCTCGTCAAGGGGATTAACGAGTATCAGCAAAAACGTGACATTGCCAAAACGCAGGAACAGGCGGCAAAGCTTGCCAATCTGTTTGATGAAGTCGATAAGCTGATTGGTTCTGCCTTGTTAACTAAGGACTGGGAGGCGAAGCTGCAAAAAGCAATCGCCGAGATATCCGCTCTGTTGGCTAATAGTCAAGACGCGAGGATGCAAGACGCCAAGAAGAAAATATCGACCCTGTATTTGCATCAGGCACAGAAGTACCGGGCTGAGCAACAATTTACCAAAGCCAACGAATCACTAGATAAGGGGGATCGATTTGAGAAAGGTAGCGAGTTGATCGTCAAAGAACGACAGTTCGTTGTTGAGGACGAAAAAGCCTTTAAGGAAAAAGCTGTCGGTCAACAGAAACTCGCCGAAATTGAAGGCCTCAAGCAATCCTTAAGGACCTATGCCCAGGCAAACGAAATTGATCAGGCCCGCGACACCCTGTCCCGGTTAAAGACTAAACTGGCCGCAGATGATCCATTTGTTGTTAAAGAGGCTCCGCAGGTGATTGCCACCGCGTATCTTCGTCTCGCCGAGAAGAAAGCCGGAGCAAAAGATAATCGCGACAACCTGTATGTGGCTGTTGAACTCGCCAAGTCTGGTTTGGAACTCGATGCCAAATCAATGGCGCTTTTCAAGGCGGTAGAAAACTATAACAAGGCTATTGCAAAATTGGAGAAGGTTCCACAATCTCAAGCACCGTCGCAAACACAAACACAAACACAAACACAAACAC
>CAZSIJ010000049.1:0-30087 GCA_964607065.1 uncultured Desulfobulbus sp.
TGACAGACACCAGTAAAAAACTGGCAACTGTCAGATCAAGTCGTAACTACTACACTTGAGAGCTTGCCGATAGATCAATTTTACTTGCTTTCCCCATCAATCCGGGTTATGCATTAATCATATCTCCTCTTAAGGAGCACCCCAACCCCCCTTTGCTGCTATACTCCCCCGTTTACGCAACAAAGGGGGGTTTTTTTATGCCTCACCTCGTTAACACTTGTCTTCTGACACCTTTAAATGAGCCACCGAAACCACTTTTCAGCTTGTGCTTTGGCCTTTTTATCAAGTAGATACCATTTAATAATCATAGTTTTGGTCAAAGATCTTCATTTTAATGAAGGCGTCTGTTGCAGTGAACGGCCAATCAATTCTATTGGTGCGGTTATTTTGGCTTCGTTCCCATACCGTGACTTCTGCCGGTGAAATTTATTGGCGGGTCGTCTCAACGCTCAAGGCCCATAATATGAAAACTGCACGGGGTGAGTGATGAATATTGAGGAAGTGATCTGGTTGAAAGAAACTGCCCAGGGAGAAATAACAGCTATACTTAATAAGTTTTCAAAAGAAACAGGCCTGCAAGTTAACGGTCTAAAAATGTCCGCTCAAGACTGCACCCAACTCGATGACAGGTATATAAAATATAAGTATATCGTTGAGTTGAAAGTTGAACTTTGAGACTATAACGTTTGCCTAACAGCAATCGAATCAAACAAATGAAGAGGACCTTCTTCACCCATCAAAAATACCAGAGCAGAATTCGTTCATTTTTTGCACAGAGCTTGCTTGAATTTCCAGGGCGACTTTTGTTTTCAATGTCCCCCTACGTTTGACTAGCGGTCGATATCTCCCCACCAAGTCAGCTCCATCTGCATAACCTAAACCCAATTCTTGCCGTCTATTTGTTGGGTAAGAATTTGATTATCAAAAGCCAACCTTCATGCCTCGTTATGTGTGTCGAGTTGTAGATAAACTCTTAACCCTTTTTTCGTAATCTGTTAACTTGCAAGCAGATCTGAACAACCCTAATTTTTGTTCTATCACTTTGACATTGCCAAACCTGGAGGTGCTGTAATGGAAATTGACCCAATGGATGCTGTTGAGAAAGCCGAAAAACAATCAGGGGCTCGAGTTAAACACTTGAACATGGTTATCGCCATCACGGTGGCTCTACTCGCTTCGTTCCTAGGGATTTGCAAGGTCAAGGATGATAATATCGTCCAAAGCATGCAGCAGATGCAGGCGAATAAACTTGACCACTGGGCGTATTATCAGGCCCGCAATATCCGCGAAGAAGTTGCCAGAGCGACGCTTGTCCAGTTGCGCTTATCGGCGGGCAGTTCGGTTGCAGAGCAGAAACGTTATCAGCCAGCTATTGAAACTTATGAAAAAATAGCTGCTGAACAGCGGCAAAAGAAAGAAGAATTGAAGGCGCAGGCCGAACAGGATCAAAAGGATTACGATGCGGCCAATTTTAGAGATGACCAGTTTGATATGTCAGACGCGCTGATAGCGATTGCCATTTCCATGCTGGCAGTCACCGCATTGACGCACCAATGGTGGTTTTATTTCCTCTCGTTGGTGCCTAGTACTTTTGGCATAATAATGGGCGTTGCAGGTTTTGCCGGATGGCCTATTCATCCTGATGCGTTGATACGCATACTGTCATAGACAGCGGCGCCAGAAATTCAAAAAACCCGCCACGAGGGCAATGAACAAATTTCCCTCCGATCTTTAGTTGTATCTATTATTTCAAGCCGACCTCAACGAGCTGTACCCACAGCTTATAAAGCAAAAACGATAAAAAGGAGGAGATGATGAACAAATATGGCGCAGAATTCTTCGGTACTTTTTGGCTTGTTCTCGGCGGGTGTGGCAGTGCGGTTTTAGCCGCTGCCTTTCCCAATGTGGGTATCGGGTTGCTGGGTGTGTCTTTGGCGTTCGGTTTAACGGTATTAACAATGGCGTACGCGATTGGCCACATTTCAGGCTGTCACCTTAATCCTGCCGTTTCAATCGGTCTTTGGGCAGGCGGCCGCTTCCCCGCCAACCAACTTGCCCCGTACATTATCGCGCAGGTCTTGGGAGGGGTTGTCGCCGGTGGTGTCCTTTATATGATTGCCAGTGGCAAGGCTGGTTTTGATGTTTCCGCCGGGTTTGCTTCCAATGGCTACGGCGCCCATTCACCGGGCGGCTACTCTCTGCTGGCAGCGCTGATCTGTGAAGTGGTGATGACCATGATGTTTCTCATTATCATTCTCGGCGCTACCGATGAGCGGGCACCCAAGGGGTTCGCTCCGCTCGCCATTGGCCTGGGGCTGACCTTGATCCACCTGATCAGCATCCCTGTCACCAACACCTCCGTAAACCCGGCAAGAAGTTTAGGCGTGGCTGTTTTTGCCGGTGATTGGGCGCTAGCGCAACTGTGGCTCTTCTGGGTGGCTCCGATTGCGGGGGCTCTCCTCGGCGCGGCTGTTTATCGGTTCATCGGCTGCACAAAGGACTGAGAGCCAGCGTGCCGCCCCTTTCTGGTTCAGCGGCAGCTGATGCGCCATCGCTGAACCAGATTTCCTTACCATTCACATGGCGATGGCTGATGTGTACGACGCACTGATTGCTGAACGTGTCTATAAAAAAGCTATGAGTCATGAAGCCGCTGCCAACATGATCCGTAACAGTCGTGGGACCTATTTCGACCCAGAAATCGTTGCGCTCTTCGAGAGCCCTTGAAGATATTTTCTTGGCTATCAACCTGGAACAATGCTGATCAAAAAAAATAAACCAACGTGGCCTCGGACATCGGAACGACCGAGGCGGCCAGATGGATTTCGAGCTGTTGGATTATCATGATTTCTCAAAAAGTTGAGCTGCTGGCTCCTGCCCAAAATTTTCGCTGCGGTATAGCGGCCATTAACCACGGTGCGGATGCGGTGTATATTGGCGGCCCTCTCTTTGGTGCCAGGGCAGCTGCGGCCAACAGTCTCATTGATATAGAACAACTGGTGGCCTATGCCCATCAGTTTCGGGCAAAGGTGTATATAGCACTGAATACGCTCTTGAATGACGATGAGCTCGACCAGGCGGTGGCGCTCTGTCATCAATTATACGGGCTCGGAGCAGATGCCCTTATTATTCAGGATGTTGGTCTCTTAGAATCTGACCTGCCCCCCATACCACTCCACAGCTCGACGCAAATGAACAACCGTACGGTGGAAAAGGTCCAATTCTTAGAGAATGTGGGCTTTACGCAGGTCGTTCTTGCCCGGGAACTCAGTCTTGCCCAGATCAAGAAAATCCGTGCCTCAACTTCGGTTCCCCTTGAGTTTTTTGTGCATGGGGCGCTTTGCGTTGCCTACAGCGGGCAATGCTATATCAGTGAGGTTATGGCTGGCCGGAGTGCCAACAGGGGTGAATGTGCGCAATTTTGCCGTCATAAGTTTGATCTGCTGGACAACAATGGACGGATGTTGAAAAAAGGCCAGTTCCTCCTCTGCATAAAAGATCTGGATCTATCAGATCATCTTGGTGCACTCATTGAGGCGGGGATACGTTCGTTTAAAATCGAAGGGCGCCTGAAAGATGAGAACTATGTGAAAAATGTGACAGCGGCCTACCGTCAGACCCTTGATACGATTATCGATGCACGAAATGATTTGGTGCGCGCATCCTCAGGGCGATGTCAATTTGGCTTCACCCCGGACCCCTCAAAGTCCTTTAGTCGCGGCAAAACAGACTATTTCCTCAATAAACAAAGAAATGTGGTAGGCGAGCTCCGCACCCCTAAATCAATTGGCAAGCAAATCGGTCGCGTTTCGAAAGTGGATGCAAAGTGCTTTACGCTTGAAGGGAATGAGGTTGTTCACAATGGCGATGGGCTCTGCTTTTTTCATCAACAAAATGGTCTTGTTGGCGTGAAAGTGAATCGTGTTGATGGACGGGATATTTACCCTAAAGATGGCACAGCTCCATTAAATCTGTCAGCAGGAACGGAAATATTTCGCAATGCAGACACACACTTCAATAAACTCCTTGAGCAAAGTGAGCTCTGTCGAAAAATCGTTATTCAAATGACCTTGAAGGAACTTGCTGATGGGTTGCAGTTGTATATTATCGATGAGGATGGAATCGTATCAACGACTAATATCATCGTCGAAAAAGAAAAAGCAGAAAAAGTGGGGACCATTGAACCGGTGGCTATCAAACAGCTCAACAAAAGCGGCGGCACGGTCTTTTCGGTAGGTGATGTTTCTATTGAGATATCCCCCGAACTTTTTTTCCCCTCAGCTGTTTTCAATGCTCTTCGCAGAAAGGCCTTTGCCGGTCATCTGGAGATGAGGCTCAAATCGTACACCGCAGAGCCCCACAGTCGGAGTCCCAATGAGTACCCATGGACTGCGGCTACGGTCGACTACGCTGATAACATCACCAATAAAAAAGCTGAAGAATTTTACCGCCGTCACGGTGTACAGCAAGTGGACTCAAAAGTTCTTCGAGCCGCCGATGCCAAGGACTGCGCATTGATGACAACCAAGTATTGCATAAAAGCGCAGTTGGGGATGTGTCCAAAATTGCAGAACATGAAGGGCAAAGCACTTGATGAGCCTCTGACCATTGCCGACAATACAGGCAACTATGCCTTAGGCTTTGACTGTGACAAGTGCGAAATGACCGTTACGAAAAAGCACACTTCTTAGTTTAGGTTGGTCACTTTGTACAGCGCGAGCCACTCTCTCTGGGCCTGGCAAGTTTAAGCTATATCAAGCCGTGCTTCATTGACAAGACATTTATACAATTGAGTTTCCTGGTTATCGTCAAGGTTAAGGAATTGCACCGCGAATCGGTCGTCCTCCCCCCAGACTACTTTTGCAGTAGTCGTGAATGACGATAGACTATCTTTTTCTTGATAGAGAGGGATGCTCATAGATATCTCTGTATCAACCGATAGCGCTAACGATGCGTCCCTCACCGCGCACCCACTAATAGAAATATCAACGAGGTATCCGGTCCCCACCTCCTGATGTATCAAATATTCAATCTGCCGTTGATGGATCTGAAAACTAAGGCTTTTGGGCTTGACAGGCTGTAAGAGTTCATTCTCAGCCTCTTCAGGTGTGTTAACGTAAATTGCTTTGTAACATTGAAATTTCGAAGCTAATCCGAAAAGTTGTTTTAAAATTATACTCATGTTGCCCGCGATTCGGACAACTCTCCCGACCTCCTTAATGACGAGATAATCCATTATTTTTCTTAAGGTCGAGATGCCATTCAGATGACCGATGGTACATTGTGAAAGATCGGTAATAACGTCAAAACCCGGTTTAAGATCTGCTACACAAAACCGAACATCCGTGTAAATCTTATCGAGTTCCGATTTATTGGCCGCAGAGGGTAAGGTTATATAGAGCCGATTTTTCTTAATGTCAGCCTTCACCTTTGATTTCTGCATCTCGGTCATAAATCCATAATAATTTGAAATTTCAACACAAACCGTTGCAAATACCCTTGTATTACAAGGGGTACCTTCAACTGGAATTGTATCAGTCCAGCAAAACAAATCCATCTCTTTTAGTCAAAATACATGAGAAAGCAAGCCCCCACGATGGGCAGGAATGACGAAAACGTATTAAAACAGGCTTTAATGATTCGATTTATAATGATTTAAAATATGGTTGCCATCTGCATGGTGAGACATAGCAACCGGTTACAAGATAACTAACCCCGATTGTATTTTCTTCTTCACACTCCCAAGAGAAACGACTCCTCTGCAGAGAGCTATTTTAAATTCTTTGCATGGGTAAGGGATGCAAAATTAGGTTTTTCTTGACCTTATCACTCTGTTGCAGGTATACATCGACTACGATTTTCCACCTGTCCTATACTTTTTTCGCGAGGTTGACTTATGCAAACATTTTTCCGTCTTTTCCTTGCAACGACGCTTACTTGCACGGTTTTGCTCCTAGGCGGTTGCGGCCCCAAAGCGGTTTCGCCTTACGCCTCAACCGGCAATAGTACGCCTGATCCAAATGCCAGCAACAGGCTGGGAAATATCACCGAGGAAACCGGGCCATCGCAAGAAGGACTGAATTCCACCGGTAAAGGTGGAGGATCCTTTGCCGGAGATAAGCAGAGCGATGCCTATAAACGTGAGCATGGCCGTTCATCGCCTGAAATGAAACCGATCTATTTTGCATATGATCAAGCTTCGATTAAAGGCGATCAGATACCACGCATGGAACACAATGGCAACTATCTGAAAAACCATCCTTCCTCAAAAATTTTAATTGAAGGCAACACTGACGCACGCGGTACCAACGAATACAACTTAGCGTTAGGTGAACGTCGGGCCATGAGCGCTAAAACCTATTTGCGCGAATATGGAGTCGAAGAAAGCCGTATCCGGACTGTAAGTTACGGTGAAGAACGCCCGCTTTTCGACGGTTCTAGTGAAGATGATTACGCCCAAAACAGACGCGACGATTTCATCCTCGAATAAACCTCTCCTGTGACTCTCAACGGGTAAGCAGAACCGCATTTCCTGCTTACCCGTTGCCCCCTAAAGCTCGCCAGCATTTCAGCTCCTTTCTCGCCCCATAAAATCCTTTTCTCATTTTGCCATTATTTGATCGCATTTCCCAAAGGGGATCTATTTTTTTCTTTGACATGATAATGATTATCAAATACAATTAGTAAACAATCCTGAAAGGCAGGTGGCAATGAATCGAACCCTACGCATGACTCATCAACGCGAGATCATTCTGGACGAACTGAACCGAAGCAAGACTCATCCGACTGCGGATGAGTTGTACAGCTGCATCAAAAAAAAACTGCCCCGGATAAGCCTGGCAACTGTGTATCGTAATCTGGAAATACTCTCGGAGGCAGGGCTGATTCAAAAACTGCAGGTAAGTGGACGGCAAAAACGATTCGATTGGAACCCGGAACAGCATACCCATATTTTTTGCACCCAATGCCAAGGGGTAGACAACATTCCTGCTCCCGAAGCCCAAGCACCATATATGGGCCCGGTGCAAGAACGAGGATACTGTATTACCGGTTGTAGGATTGAATTTTTCGGCCTTTGTCCGAAGTGTCAAAAACAAGCACCGTATACTGATTCAAGAAAAGGAGTACGCCAAATGGGCTGTAAAACATGTGGAAATAACCCTCTTAACGACCAACAGCGTCAAGTTCTGGAAGCCTTAGCCCAAAGCCCTGAGGCCTGCGGCAGCAAGGAGATAGTTGCGGCTACCGGTATGGAGGCAAAACAGGTAAGCTCTCAAATCACCGAGCTAAAAACTAAAGGATATGTGGCCAGTCCCGTTCGTTGCAAATATGCTATTACGGAGCAGGGCAAAAAAATGCTGGGGTAGATTCTTACCCAAGATCTTTTGTTAACAGAACGCAAAACAAACGCTCTCTTTTTTACCGTAAGAGTATAATTGTCACCCTCATCTGGAGGCAGATAAATGAACATTTTAGTTACCAAACAAGCTCCTGACTTTACCGCAACCGCAGTCATGCCAGATAATTCGATGAAAGCAGATTTCACACTTTCCGATTACAGAGGCAAGTATGTCATCCTGTTTTTCTATCCCCTCGATTTCACCTTTGTCTGCCCCTCTGAGATTCTTGCCTTTGACAAAGCCTTGTCCACATTCAAAGATAAAAACTGTGAAATCATCGGAGTTTCCATTGACTCTCAATTTTCCCACTGGGCCTGGAAAAACACCCCGATCCAACAAGGAGGGATTGGCAATATCCAGTATCCTCTGGTAGCTGATCTCGATAAAAAAATATCCAGCCAGTATGGTGTTCTCCTCGACGCCGGTATAGCTCTGCGCGGGACCTTTCTCATCGACAAAGACGGCATCATCCGTCATGCTGTTATCAATGATCTTCCTCTGGGACGCAACATCGACGAAACGCTACGCATGGTGGACGCTCTCCAATTTCATGAACAACATGGAGATGTCTGCCCTGCCAACTGGAGTGAGGGAAAAGAGGCCATGAAGCCTACTGCCGCCGGCGTTGCCGATTATCTGGCTAAACACAACGAATAACCACACCGTAGCACCCCTGACACCAAGCCTGTAGAAAATTGACAAAATGGCCCTTTCGCACCTGGGCAATATGGTTTATTCTTTTGCCATGTTTGCCGGTGTTAAGGCAGGTCCTTGTCCAGGACCCCGCCAACGAATTCTTTCCAACAACAAGGAGAACATGCCATGACAAAGAAAAATGAAGTGTACAAATGCTCACTCTGCGGCAACATCGTTGAAATCCTCCATGCCGGTGCCGGCGAACTCGTATGTTGCGGCCAACCCATGGTGTTGATGAGCGAAAACACCGTTGATGCTGCCAAGGAAAAACATGTACCGGTCATCACCAAAGTGGCAGAGGGGTATAAGGTTGCTGTTGGTGCGGTTGCGCACCCCATGGAGGAGAAACACTGGATCGAATTTATCGAACTGATCGCTGACGGTAAGGTGTACCGACAGTATCTCAATCCAGGTGACGCTCCCGAGGCAACCTTCTGCATCAAGGCTGACAAGGTTTCCGCACGTGAATACTGCAATCTGCATGGACTGTGGAAGGCCTGATCCCTTAAACCCAAAAAGGATGGAACCATGAAAAAATACACATGTGTTGTCTGTGGCTATGTATATGATCCAGCGGAGGGTGATCCGGCAAACGGCGTAGCCGCCGGAACCGCATTCGCTGATATTCCCGATGACTGGACCTGTCCGGTCTGCGGTGCGGGAAAAGACGAATTCGAAGAAGCATGAAACACTCCCGTCCCTCTTCGTAGCGAAGGGGGACGGGTTTTGTGTGCTGTATGAACCCTCATTATTTGCCTGAGACTCCACCCG
Organism: uncultured Desulfobulbus sp.; assembly: GCA_964607065.1. Classification (GTDB taxonomy): domain Bacteria; phylum Desulfobacterota; class Desulfobulbia; order Desulfobulbales; family Desulfobulbaceae; genus Desulfobulbus. Next base: position 8,868 of record CAZSIJ010000049.1, read on the forward strand.
AAAACTCAAGACTCGCTCCCCGTATAGCACCACAATCTCACACTCCGAACCGTGTCAAGCCAACGGAAGCATACCCTCCTTCTTTGCCTTCTGCGACAATCCAGCGAGACTGTCAGGCTCAACCGATTCCTAAAAAAAAGAACCTTTGCTCAGCAAGATATCAGGGATATCTACGCCGAGTTGGCAGAGAGAAAATATAAATACATTCTTTTTAATTTGAATATTTTGCAGGAGAATTTGCTTTTATGAAAAAAATTGAACTAGCAGAAAACGTCTATTGGGTCGGAGCCGTCGACTGGGTAACGCGTGATTTTCACGGCTACTCGATCAATGGCACCACCTATAACGCTTATCTCATCATCGACGAGAAAATCACCCTGATCGATACGGTGAAAAAACCATACACAAGTGAGTTGCTGCACCGGATCCGCAACATTATCGATCCAGCAAAAATCGACTATCTGGTGGTTAACCATGTGGAAATGGACCATTCCGGCGCCTTGCCCGAAATGATCGAAGCGATCAAACCGGAAAAGGTGTTCTGCTCAAAGATGGGGCACAAAGCGCTGCTTCAGCATTTCCACCGACCGGATTGGCCTTATCACGTCGTCACTCCCGGCGAGGAGGTCAGCCTGGGCAAGCGCACTTTAAGTTTTCTTGAGACCCGGATGCTCCACTGGCCGGATTCCATGTTCACCTATCTCAAGGAAGACGAAATCCTGTTCACCAGCGACGCTTTTGGTGAGCATCTGGCCACCAGCGAGCGCTTTGACGACGAGGTCAACCAAGATGTGCTGATGCATGAGGCGACCAAGTACTACGCCAACATCCTCACCCTCTATTCGCCCCTGGTGAAAAAACTGCTGGCCAAAGTCCAGGAAATGCAACTGCCCATCAAGATGCTCGCCCCTGACCACGGTGTGGTATGGCGGAGTAATCCGGGCAAGATCATTGAAGCCTACTCGCGCTGGTGTGTCCATCAGGGCAACGGCAAGGCCCTCGTCATTTACGATACCATGTGGGAATCGACCAAGATGATGGCCAAAGCCATTGCCGAAGGGTTACATGAACAGGGGATCGAATATAAAATGCTCGACCTGCAGGTCAACCATCGCAGCGACGTCATGACTGACGTGCTTGAAGCCAGCGCCGTGGTCTTGGGTTCCTCGACCCTCAACAACGGTATGCTGCCGAGAATGGCCGATTTTCTGATGTACATGCGTGGGCTTCGCCCCACCAACAAGATCGGGGCATGCTTCGGATCCTACGGCTGGTCGGGTGAGGCGGTCAAGATGATGAATGAAACCTTGAAAGAAATGAACATCATCCTCTGCCATGAAGGACTGAAAATGCAGTATGTGCCTGAACATGCGCAACTGGGTACCTGCGTGGAACTGGGGCGCACGGTGGGCAAAACGTTGAAGGCCTTTCTGGCCGGGGAAAAGATCGAATCAGTAATTTGATTGATTCAAAAAACTCCCGGCATCCCCGTATATTGCAGGGATGCCGGAAAACCAATCATTTCATGCGGCAGCAAGGCGTGGTCATCACCCGGTCATACATCAGGGCGATAACCTCAGCGGCCGGGCGGCCGGTTGAATCAATCAAGATCGCGTCCGGGGCAGCTTTGAGGGGCGCGATCGTTCGTTCCCTATCATCCTTGTCACGTTGGACGATCTGGGCCAGCAGTTGCTGCTCGTCGACCGCCTCGCCCTTACTCCTGAGTTGTGCGGCCCTCCGGCTGGTGCGGACCTCGGGGCTCGCGTCCAGAAAAAACTTCCAGGCCGCCTCAGGAAACACCACGGTTCCGGTATCCCGCCCTTCAGCCACTATCTGCCCGGCTGCCCCGATCTGCTGCTGCAGTACGGTCAGGATGTTTCGCACTAACGGCTGCGCCGAGACTTTCGAAGCCAGCATCCCCATTTCCGGAGTCCGCAGCGAGCTTCCCACTTCCAGCCCATTCACAATCACTCGGACATCATCCTCTCCCGCGGCTGGCGGCAGAAGTTCGATCCGGATTGAAGCCAAGAGCGGTTCGAGCTGTACTGGGTTCAACGGATCGACACCTTGCTGCTGACAGGTATAGGCAACGGCGCGATACATAGCACCGGTATCGAGGTAGGTGAAACCGAGCTTGGCAGCCAAAGCCCTGGACACTGTAGACTTCCCACCCCCCGAAGGCCCGTCGATGGTGACGATCGGTTTACGATCGCACATAGCTCAATTCCTGGAGGCAGTCGGCCAAGGCGGCAACAAAGCGCTGGTTTTCCACAGACGTCCCCACCGTAATCCGGATGAAATCGGGGTAGCCATAGGCCTTCATGGAGCGGACGATCACCCCTTTGTACAGCATCGCTTCATAGAGCCGGGTAGCATCGCCGCAGACATCAATCAGGAAAAAATTAGTGTGGGAGGGGTAGGGAGTGCAGCCCAGCTTGGCCACTGCCTCCTGCAACCAGGTTCTTTCTTCCGCAGTTGCCCGCAGAGTATGGTTGTAGTGAGCCGTATCCGAAAGGGCGGCCAACGCACCAGCCTGGGCCGGAAGATTGATATTGAACGGCTGCCGGACCCGGTGCAGCAGAGACGCCACTTCCCGGTGCATGATGCCGAAACCCACCCGCAAGCCCGCCAGACCAAAGGCCTTAGAAAAAGTCCGCAGAGAAACGACGGCCGGAATATTTTCAGACTGGCGGATGTAGCCCAGAATGTCAACACGCCGCGCCGGCTCGACAAAATCAACATACGCCTCATCCACGACCACGATAACCGTTTGCGGTAGGCAGGTGAGAAACCGATCAAACACCTCTTTTTCGATCAGAGTACCGGTTGGATTGTTAGGGTTGTCGATGAAAATCAACCGGGTCCGATCGGTGATCGCTGCACTGATCGCCTCCAGATCGTGAGCCATGCCCTGCAAGGGAATGATGACATTCTCCCCGCCGCGCACCTGCACAAATTTCTGGTACATGAGAAAGGAGGGGTGGCTAGTGATGACCTGATCTCCGGTACCGACAAAGGCTTTAACCAGAAATTCGATGACCTCGTTCGAGCCGTTGCCAAGAACGATCTCAGCAGGATCCGCCTCGATCCAGCGGGCCAGGGCCTCGGTAAGCGCGTAACTGGAACCATCGGGATAGCGGTGGAGGTTGTGCAGCATCTCGCCAATGGCCTTAACCGCCTTAGGCGAGGGGCCCCAGGGGTTTTCGTTGGAGGCCAGTTTGATGGCATTGGTTATCCCGTATTCCCGTTCAAGTTCATCCATGGGTTTTCCGGGGGGATAGGGCACGATCGCTGCTATATGTTGGGGAATGGGTATCTGCATGGTTAGGCGAAGACCGGTTTTTTTCCAGCAACGCCGGCCCGTTGTTCAAGGTTGTAGGCCGCCCGAAAAAGAATGGATTCATTGAAATGGGAAGCCTGGAGCTGCACGCCGATTGGCAGGCCCTCAGCGTTGAACCCGCAGGGGACCGACATGCCGGGAATCCCTGCAAGATTGGCAGACAGGGTCAGAATATCGGACAGGTACAGAGCAAGTGGGTCGTCTGCCTTGTCACCAATCTTCCAGGATGGCGTCGGACAGACCGGGGAAATAATCAGGTCGCAGGCACTGAAGGCCTTGGCGAAATCGTCTTTGATTAAGGTCCGCACCTGGGAAGCTTTTTTATAGTAAGCATCATAATATCCAGCCGAAAGGGCATAGGTCCCTATCAGGATGCGACGCTTGACCTCATCCCCAAACCCCTGGGACCGGGACTGCTTATAGAGGTCAATCAAAGAATCAGCGGTGCGATCACGGAAGCCGTAACGAACCCCGTCGAAACGGGCCAGGTTGGAGCTGGCCTCCGCCGGGGCGATCAGGTAATAAACCGCAACGCAATAATCGGTATGCGGCAGGGTGACATCAACGATGGTTGCTCCCGCCTCTTTGAGCATGGCAATCCCCTGGCGAACCACCCGGTCGACCTCGGGATCCAATCCCTCTCCAAAATATTCTTTCGGAACTCCGACCCGCACCCCTTGGAGTCCCTCCTGTAGCGCTCCGGTATAATCCGGGACCGGAAGCTGGATGGAGGTTGAGTCCAGTGGATCATAGCCGCTAATGGTGTTCAACATCAGAGCGCAGTCTCGCACATCCTTGGTCAGAGGCCCCACCTGGTCAAGCGACGAGGCAAAAGCAACCAGACCGTAGCGCGAAACTCGGCCATAGGTTGGTTTCATCCCCACCGTGCCACAGAGCGAGGCGGGTTGCCGGATCGACCCACCCGTATCGGTTCCCAAAGAGGCGAAACACTCATCCGCTGCCACGGCAGCAGCCGAACCGCCACTGGAGCCGCCGGCCACATACCCAATTTTCCAAGGATTATTGGGGGTTTTAAAAGCGCAGTTCTCACTTGTTGATCCCATAGCAAATTCGTCCATAGCCAGTTTGCCCAGCAGCACGGAACCGGCCTGCGCCAACCGGGTGATGACCGTGGCGTCATAAGGGGCCACGAAATGCTCCAATATTCGGGAGCCGCAGGTGGTTGGCATCGAGGTAGTGCAGAGGACATCCTTGACGGCGAGCGGAACACCGCAAAGGGGGCCCCCTTGACCGTTACTCCTCAAGTAGTCGGCCTGCTCAGCCTGCCGCAGCGCTCCATCACGATCAAGTGCAAGATAAGCCTGCACCTGCGGTTCGACGGCATCAATTCGGGCAAGAACAGATTCGGTGAGGCCAACCGAGGTAACAGCCCCGGAATCAAGCAGATTCAGCGCCCCATGAAGGGTGAGAGCGTAATGTTCCATACTGTAGTTTTAGGAAAAATTGGATGAGAGTCCCTGCGGGTAATCAGTGTCAGATAACCCGCGGCACGACAAAGGATTCACCGTTCTGTTCAGGCGCATTGGCCAAAGCTCGTTCCCGGGGTAGCGATGTCCGAACCTCATCGTCACGGAAGGCGTTAACCACTGATTGCGGGTGGGTCGTCAACGCCACCCCCGTAGTATCCAATGCGTCCAGTTTCGCAGCATAGGAGAGAATCGCATCGAGATGCCCGGTCATGCGTTCCACCTCAGCGGCGGTCAAATCCAAACGGGCCAGCTTGGCCACATGCTGTACTTCTTCTTGTGTTATTTTCATGACTTTGCAAAAGAAAAAACAACGATGATAAGGCGTTCGCCCCGAAACAACAATAGCTACTGTTTATACAGCGAACGGGCGGAAAGGACAACCCCCGCAAAGATTTCGACAAGATCGGCATCAAACTGTGAACCGGCACAGCGACGCAGTTCGCCGACAGCTTCGGGGGTAGAAAGATTTTTGCGATAGTTGCGGCGGGAGGTCATGGCGTCGTAGCTGTCAGCGATGGTAATGATCCGGGTGAGGGTATCAAGTTCGTTGCCGCTGATGCCGTCAGGATATCCGGTACCGTCGAGTTTTTCGTGATGATGTCGGATTATATCGCGCTCCCGGTCCATGAAGGTCAGCGGTTCAATGATGCTCGCTCCAACTTCAGGATGCTTTTTAATCAACTCCCATTCCTCGGGAGTCAAAATGCCCGGCTTCTGGATACACGAAAGATCAATAACGAGTTTCCCAATATCGTGAAACTGCGAGGCCCTCCGTAGCACAACCATATCCTCATTCCGAAGGCAGGCGGCCTCCCCAAGAAGAATGGTGTATTCCGTCACCCTTCGGGTGTGACCGGCGGTGTAACCATCTTTTTCCTCCATTGCGGTTTGCAGGCTGGACATGATCTGGACGGTGGCCTTTTCCAGGTTGTTACTGTACTCCTCAAGCAGGATATTTTTCTCGGCAAGTTCCCAGGTTTTTGCTTGTACCTCGTTTTCCAGATTTTTTTTATACTCTTTTTCCTGCAACAAAAAATGACGCTTTTCCACAGCCTGTTTGACCTTGATATGAAAAAGTTCAATATCGACGATTGGCTTTGTGAGAAAATCGTACGCACCGAGATTAATGGCTTTAACCGCATAATCCATAGAACCCGCGCCAGTAAGAAAAAGCACGGGGATGTCAATTTGTCTCTGGTTTAATCGCTCCAGGGTCTCAAATCCATCCATGTCCGGCATATTTATATCCAGAACAATGACGTCGAATTCATCCGACACCAGCTCCAACACCTCTCGGCCCGATTGTACGGACACAACCTCGTGATTGAACAGAGTAAGAATCTTCTGGATCGCGATGCGAACCATTGTATCATCGTCTGCTATGAGAATCTTTGAGCCCATATATCCTTGAAAAAAAAATCTATTTCCGCAATAGAGACCACCTGAACACCGCCAAGTGCGCTCTCCTTTGAATACTTTTCACCATTGAAAAAACATATACAAGAATTATTGCAGACGCTGAACTTCATTACGAGCTTTTTTCCGCTCAACTCATAAAAACAGAGCTATTGTTCCCCCTCTTGACCTTTCCTGGTCTAGATGTTCCACCAGTTCTTCACCCAGTGTATTGCCTGGTCAAGACTGGCCGACGCAACTGTTGTTGAACGGAATCTTGCAACATCTTGTTGCGTCAGGTAGACCGGATAATAACTGGCTAAGGGTACTCCGTGCAGTTCGGTCAACACAGCCAAGGCCCCGTTACGCATGTTATCGAGGTTGTACCCACCTTCAAGGGTGATCAATAGTTTACCGTCACACAATTCTTGGGCAAGTTCTAACAGCACCCTCGTCATATAGGCCACACCAGCAGGCGTCACTTGCATTGAGCCAAGCGGATCACCGGCCATAATATCAAAACCACAGGAGACTAGGATTAATTGAGGTTGATAAGCGTGAGCAAGAGGCACATACAATTCATTAAGAATACGCGCATATTCATCATCACCAGCCATCCCAGCCAAAGGGATGTTCACCGTATACCCACGCCCCCGTCCTTCTCCTGATTCTGGTAGTGCGCCCGATCCGGGATAAAAAGGATACTGGTGAGTTGAACAGTATAATACCTTATCGTTACGGTAAAAACTCTTTTGGGTACCATTACCATGATGCAAATCCCAATCGATGATCATGATGCGTTCCAGGCCCAATTTCTTGACCGCCCAGCTGGTGCCAATCGCGATATTATTAAATAAACAAAACCCCATGGATTGATTACGCTCCGCATGGTGGCCAGGCGGACGGACCAAACAGAACGCATTGTCGATCTCATTCAATTCCAGCCTGTTGATACCATCGATTACAGCACCGGCAGCATAGAGAGCCGCTTCATAAGAATCTGCAGAGGTTCTGGTATCTGCATCGAGATAGCTGGCAGGATGAGTCGCGGTTGCAGCGACCTCTCGTACATGTTCAGGGGTATGATTGAGTTTAATGGAAGCGGTTGTCGCCTTTTTAAAGACAGGAAAGATGAGTCGAGGTGCGATCTCTTCCCTCTCGAGTTCCTGATAGATGGAACACAACCTTTCAGCAGCTTCAAGATGATCTTTCCCTGTGTAATGGGCGAGAAAAAGAGGGTGCTTATAGACAGCTGTTTTTCTCATTTCCAGACCTCGGCCAAACGAAAATCTCTTTTTCGGTAATCAGCATATCCAGTGGTGCATCGTGGGATAATGCTGGTATACGGTTTACCAGTTGCAGAGAAAAAGCGAGACCTATCCGGTAAGCCTGAGGCGCCTTTTTCACAAGAAATCGATCATAGTATCCGCCTCCATAACCAAGCCGATAACCAGATCGATCAAAAACCGAACCAGGAATAATAGCAATATCTATAGATTGCGGGTTAACCCGCCGAAGTTCTACCAGAGAAGGGATTGGCTCGGGGATCCCTTTATATCCTGGGGCGAGGTCAGTTGCAGTATTAGTTATAGCTACAGCCAGTAGCTCGGATTGTTGTGGTACTGTCAAGGGTACACTGACTGATTTACCTTCACGCATACAACGATGGAGCAGCATGAGAGTCTCCACTTCACTCTGATAGCTGCAATAGATGAAAAAATGATCCTTTTCGAAAATCGGGAGGGTAACTAATTTTTCAATGATCTTTCCGCTCATTGCAGTGCGGTCCGAGCTGGAAATCATATTTCTTTCCGCGAGGTAATGACTCCGCAATGTATAACGCTCGAAACATTGGTTACTGGTCATAGTGTTGTAACTTTCAGCAATGCCATGAATAAAAATGGGTGGCACCCCGTTAGAGCGCCACCCATTAGACCTGTTCCGAAAAACGGTTACATTGGCAGGAGCAGTTTATTGCTATCCTCGTTCCAAGATACCACCAGATACCAGAGTGTCGCAAAACCAACCACAAGAGCCATTGTATAACCATACCCAAAAACATCAGGCAGGTAGACATATTTGCCCAGGTATCCTTTTTCCTCAAAATGGTAGTTGGAGAACCAAGCCAACATTAATGAGTTTGAAAGGGAGAAAAATGGCACAGCGACCCACAGCTTAATCTGGCCTTCACCAACACGCCACAGGGCACCAGAGCCGCAACCTCCAGCCAGCATAGCGCCAAGACCGAAGATAAAACCACCAACCAGACCGCCCCAACCAAAAGTGCCGCGCACATAATTCATTGGATCGAGTACCGGGTCGCCACCAAGACGGGTTGCAACACCATATTTGAGGATGGCAGCGCCGACAGCAACAATGATAATGGAAAGAGCTACGGATTTAGCCATCTTGCAATCGCCGGTCATGTGCGGTTCACGAAATCCCTGAATCATGCACCAGCGTCCCCGTTGCATCGTATATCCGAGACCTACAGCGATCAACAGGATACCGGAAAGCGAGGTAATGTATTCGACAAATTCCTCACCTTTGAAATTAGCATAATAATTAGCGCACCAGATAACACCAATTAAGCCGGCAATCCCCAATACCAACTGAATTAAAAAGGGAATCTCCAAAGTGAAAGATCCACCACCACCCCATTCGACATGCTCCATCTCTTTATATAACAGCCAGAGACCAAGAAGTACGCCCGGCACCAACCCAACCCACATAGCAAAACCATTGGCCGCAAGATTGCCGATAGCGTTGTACATGCCACCAACGTTGCAACCACCAGCAAGTGCTGCACCAATACCCATCAAAATACCGGCGATGATGGCTTTGACGTACTCACGAATAGGAGGGAAACGAAAGGCAAACTGACCGCCGAGGCAAGCAGAGATAAATGCACCTCCTATGAATCCAAGACCAATGACCGAGCCGGTATTGAACAATATCGATTTGGTCAGGATTTTCTCACCATCTTCGTTGACAAAACCGACCAACTCGGCTAGGTCACCATTAAAAACACCGGCTTTAAACAACATCCAATCGCCCCAGTTGCGAATCGCGCCAACTGCACCCCATGGCCGCCACCAAGCCATGATCAGGATACTTAACAGGGCTACAATGATACCAGTTGTGGTTGCATCCCACTCATCCTGACAAAGCACTTTGTACAAGTGCTTAATTTTTTGCCAAAAAATCTTAACATCTTCCATTATCAAACAACCTCCTTTTCCCCTTTAAAATAAATTGATTTACTAAGTAAAACTTTCACAAAAATTCATGTTAATAAAAATTTGTTGAAAAATACCGTTGCCCACTTAATTTGTCAATAAAAGCAGCCACCTCAACAAAAAACGGCTCGCTCTATATCACGTTCTTTTATATTTTTATCGATTTATCATATCGACTTAACATTCTTTTCGTCTTTTGTTTCTACCTTGACAACCCCACCTTTTATCTATAAACTAAATTGTCTTTTTTTCATGTATAAAATGGTCTTTTTAAAAAAGTATTTTCTTAAGGAGAACACACAATGAGTGATGTAAAAGTAGCACCCGAAGGTTTGGCAGTCGCTGCAGTTCTGGATGCTCGTGGTTTGAGTTGCCCAATGCCGCTCCTCCGCACCAAAAAAGAAATTGGCAAAATTAGCGCAGGCCAGATTTTGCACATCCAGGGAACAGATCCCGGCTCCAGAAACGACATTCCAGGATGGTGTGAACGTGCCGGTCATGAGTATCTCGGCGAAAAGGAAGAAGCAGGATATATTAGCTTTTTTATTAAAAAAGGATGATTACTCCACAAATATAATCCTTTTTAAGGAGGAAAAAGCCAATGGCTGCTGATCCAAACAAACTCGGAATTTTCGTTACTTCACCTCAGCACATGCAGCATATTCTCGGAATAACAAAAGCTGCAGTAAGTGCTGGTAAAAAGGTGAAAATTTTCTTTACCTTTAAAGCTATCCATTTAACAAAAAACCCCCATTTCCCTGAACTTGTGCAACTGTGCGGCCTTGAAGATATAGCCATATGTGCAGATAGCTATATCTGTGAAGGGTTTGATAATGTCACAGATGTCCCTCTCAGTTTGACTGACAAACAGATGCGGACTCAGGCTTTCCACGGCGCCATTCTCGACGAATGTGCGAAGTATATCGTCATGTAAGGAGAGACGGAAATGGAATCATTAAAAGTTTATATACTGATAGCCAACCGTGTATACAATGATGGTATACGTTCTGGTTTAGGTCTTGCTGTTGAAAATCACTATGCTTTCCCAGTTATTATGAATGGTGAGTTCCCTCGCATGTCCAACTATATGGCCGAAAACATTGCTTGGATAGCCGATATGGAAGGGGAAGTTTTGAGTTGTGGGGCCGATGCCCCCACCGATTTGCCTGAAGGAACCGAGATGACCAATATTTCCCTGCAAGAACTCGGCGAACGAATGAGAGAAGCCGATTTCATTATTCCCTATGGTCTTCCGAAACAATCCCACGAGCCTCCAGGTGCTTGTAGCGAATAAAAAAAGAAAATTATGAGTGGTGATAAAATGAAAATATTGCAGGTATATAGATCAGAACCCAATAGTGATGTGAAAACCCTCGTTGATATTCTTAACCGCGACCGTACTGCGGATGAATTCAAACTGTATGATCAGCCTAATTACAATGTTTTAGTCCAGAAAATTTTTGACAACGATAAAACGGTTTGTTGGTGGTAAGTTTTTCTTTAGCCGCCTAGCACCACGCTCATGACCCTGTCATTCCCGAATGACAGGGTTTTTTTTATGGTCTGCGGACCTCTCATAAATCAGAACATATTCTTTTCATAAGATAATCATGGAAGAATGGTCTAAACTGCCTTATTTTTAAATTTTCTCGTGAAGGATGTATCCTATTAGTTAACAAAACTATTATTATATCCCTGTCTGGGTCAATCCAGAAAGAGGTACCACTGAACCCCAAGTGACCAACACTTCGTTGAGAAAAATACCTGCCACTACTTGACTTGCCTAATGATGGCGTGTCAAACCCCAAACACCAACTCCCAAACGGATGTTTATCTGTCACAGCTTCCTGTAACAAGCTGTTTGGAAAGGCCTCGAGAGCACCTCTATCTTTCCACATATCAAGAATTTTTTCACACAACGTTACTACGCCGTTAACATTCCCAAACAAACCAGCGTGCCCCGTAACCCCACCCGATAGCCAACAGTGTTCATCGTGAACCTCACCTTGTAAGAGTTTGTTCCGCCAGCCACATACCTCTGTTGCAGCGATAGGTTCTTTATTTATAAGTGAATGTTTACCAACCGGTAAAAAACAGAGATCAAGCGAAAGATTAAGTGGGTCTGTAATTATCATGCGATACAGATTATCTAAACCAATTCCTATTTTTCTTTCAATAAGGGATCCAAGAAGAATAAAATCTAAATCACTGTACTGGCAGTTCGTCCCTGTCGGAAATTCCAGAGATTCTTCTAGAATTTCACAGATAATTTTTGATAGGTTTTGGGAGGAACAATTTGGCTCAAATTTTTTAAAATAAGATTTATAAGATGGTAATCCGCTAGAATGATTGAGAAGATTTTTAATTTTTATTCTTCGTTTTTCAGGGGATATTTTCAAACCCATTAAAGAGCTATATGATTCTTCTAAATTGAACTTTCCGATGCCCACAAGATAAAGAACACATAAAGTTGTGCATAATGGTTTAGTTAACGACGCTAAATCAAACAAAGTTTTCTTTGTCACATTTTCATCTGCCCTGTCAAAACGGGTTAAACCGCCACTAAAAAATCCACGTTTATATACTTTATTTTTAAAAATACTTACTGCCGCAGAAACACCGCCAAAAACCCCCTCTTCAAGACCTTGTCTGCAAACCTCATTAAGATATATATTTATTTGATTTTTCATTATTTTAGAGTTTGTTGTTTTAAATTATTTATTTGATATTTCGAGTGTTTTCGAGTATTTTTTTATGAGTTAGTAAATATAAAAAAAATGTTAAAAATGGTCATTAGTAAGTGTTTAAAACTTGTTAATCAATGCTCTTTCGCAAGAGTTCCATGCAGGCAAATATATAAGCAACAAACCTTTTAACATTAATTTCTTTTTAAAAAGAATAAGTTAAGCAAGAAATGAACATATAAACAGCTTTAACACCAACAATAAAAATTTATATAAAAAGGATATAATTATGGGTTTCCAATTCAATATAGGTAGAGATGATTTACTTCGAGCTATAAGTACACAACAAAATATAACGAGTAAAAAAGGAACGTTAGCTATTTTAGCCAATGTACTGCTCGAGGTTAAGTCCGATCATATCCTTTTTACCGGTACAGATCTTGAAATAGGACTTAAACAGACTGTCCCTGCTGAGGTTATCGAAACAGGAATTTTAACCTTACCAGCTAAAAAACTTTATGAATTAGCAAGAGAATCCGGTTCTTCAATTATATCATTTAAAGAATTAGAAAATAACTGGGTTGAGATAACCGCAGGTCCAAGCTTGTACCGATTAGCAGGTCTGTTGGGTGATGAATTCCCACAATTCCCTCTTTATAATGAGAGTGCTCTGGTATCAATAGATAGTTCTATTATGGCTGACCTTGTTGATAAAACTGTTTTCTCTATAGCTCAAGATAAAGAAAACATGTTTACATTAACAGCTGTTCTTTTACAAAAAGTAAAAGAAAACAATCAATTATATTTAAAAATGATATCATCTGATGGTCATCGTTTAACTATTATGAGTCGAGAAGTTGATGCCTCAGTTGAAGGTTTACAGGTAAAACCCATAACATTAATTCCAAGAAGAGGGGTGCAGGAAATAAGAAAATTCTGTGAAAATAAAAATTCTTTTTTATTTGGCATCGAAGAAAAACAAGCCGTTTTAAAGAGTGACGATTCTTTACTTATTATCCGATTAATGGAAGGTGATTTTCCTGATTTTAAAGGTTTGCTTAATGTTTTCTCAAAAGAGAATACTATTAACATTGACAGAATACGTTTTCTTGAAAGTTTAAAAAGAATTAATCTTTTCACAGAAGATCTTTTCCATGCAATAAAAATAGATATAACTGACAATTTAATTGTTTTAACATCGCAAAATTCTGATTATGGATCAGCAAAAGATGAATTTAATGTTGATTATAAAGGAAAACCTCTTTCTTTAGGTTTTAATTGTCGTTATTTTATTGAAAGTTTACAGGTTATGGAAGGAAATATTATTAAGGCAAATATAAAATCACAAGAAAGTCCATGTATGATTACTTCAGATGAAGATATTGGTTTTTTAAGTATTATTATGCCAATGAAGTTATAAATAATTTATATTTTCAATATTCAAAACAAATAATTTTTATAAAAAAGGAATAAAGTGAGTGATTTAATAGATTCTACGTATGAAGCTGAGCATATACAAGTTCTCGATGGTCTTGAAGCTGTCCGTAAAAGACCTTCAATGTATATTGGTAATACAGGAGAAGAAGGACTGCATCATCTTATTTATGAAGTTGTCGATAACTCCATAGATGAAGCATTAGCAGGACATTGCAATAAAATAAGCATCATAATTCACGAAAACAATTCGGTCACGGTTGAGGATAACGGCAGGGGTATACCTGTAGATATGCACCCAACAGAAAAGATGTCTGCTTTAGAGTTAGTTATGACCACATTGCATGCGGGCGGAAAGTTTGACCATGCTACTTATAAAGTTTCAGGAGGCCTCCATGGTGTTGGCGTTTCAGTTGTTAATGCGCTGAGCAAGCGAACAGTTGCCGAGGTCAAAAGGAATGGAAAAATTTACAAACAAACCTATGAGTGTGGAATTCGCACCAGTGATCTTTTAGAAGTAGGGGTAAGCGATGAAACCGGAACAAAAATTTATTTTATACCAGACCCTGAAATTTTCACAGAAACAACAGTTTTTCTTTATGAAATCGTAAAAACAAGACTTCGTGAACTTGCTTTTCTTAATAAAAATATCCGAATTTATCTTAAAGATGAGCGTGATGGGGCTGAAAACACCTTTTATTTTGATGGTGGTATTGTTTCCTACGTTGAATATTTAAATCGTAATCGTACGTGTGTGCATCCTACACCCATCTTGATTTCCGGTGAAAAAGACAATGTCCAGGTTGATATATGTTTTCAATATTTTGACGGATATTCGGAAAGGTTATTTTCTTTTGTAAATAATATCAACACGAGGGAAGGAGGCAGCCATGTTGCTGGTTTCCGGGCGGCCTTGACCAAGTGCATTAATAGATATGCAAGCGATGATGTTGTTCCTAAACATTTAAAAGAAAAAATGGGCGGGGATGATGTGCGCGAGGGTTTAACCTGTGTTATCTCCGTACGTGTTCCCAACCCCCAGTTCGAAGGGCAGACCAAAACCAAACTCGGTAATTCCGAAGTTAAATCAATAGTTGAATCCCTTTGCAACGAAAAGCTTGTAGCTTATCTTGAACAAAATCCAGCTGTTGCTCGAAGTATTTTAAGTAAAGCAGTAGAAGCGGCACGCGCTCGAGACGCAGCCCGAAAAGCCAGAGATTTATCACGAAAAAAAGGAAACCTTTCTGTGTTAATGGCGGGCAAGCTTGCGGAATGCCAAAGTAAGAACCCTTCGGAACGTGAATTGTTCATAGTCGAGGGGGATTCGGCGGGTGGTTCAGCTAAACAGGGGCGGGATAGGGCCATTCAGGCCATTCTACCTCTACGTGGTAAAATAATGAATGTTGAGAAAGCCCGTTTCGACAAAATTCTTGGATCAGAGGAAATCAAGCAGTTGGTCGCTTCTCTTGGAACCGGAATAGGTGGTGATGAGTTTGATTTAGCGAAACTACGCTATCACAAGGTCATCATTATGACAGACGCCGATGTTGATGGCGCACATATAAGAACCCTTTTGCTCACCTTTTTCTATCGTCAGATGCTCCCCCTTGTTGAGAACGGCCATGTTTATATTGGTCAACCCCCGCTTTATCGCCTAGGGAAAGGAAAAAAAGAACAGTATTTCCTTAACGATGAGGCTCTCAACACGTATCTATATTCTCAGGCTAGTCAATTGATGCGCATTCATACAGATCAAGATGTGATGATTGCCGAAAGTGCTATGGTGGAGATTCTGCGGAAACTCTCAGTATTTGAAAGAATAATGGCCTATATGGAGCGGTTGAATATCCAGGAACCCTTGGTCTTGTTTTTACTGGAGAAAAACATTCATTCAGCCCTCCAATTCGAAAATAAGAGTTTTGTCGAAACATTGGCTGATGAATTGAAAACAAAAGCATCCCTAGTGGGAGCTATTCGAACTTGTAGTTGGCGTCCAGCCTGTTTTGAAATTGATGTGACGTATAGTGGCCAAACCCACATGATGGCGACCCTGGGGCCCAACATTCCTTTAATCAATGAATATCGACATGCGATTGAACTCTACAAGACCATAAGGCCGTACCTAACCTGTTCTTTTAGGTTGGTGAAAACTGCGACAGGAGGGCAAGAAATAGAGTCATCAGCTGAAAACTGGCACAGGTTAATCGAGCTTGTTCGTGAGGAAACATTCAAGGGAAGTCATTTGCAGAGGTACAAGGGTTTGGGTGAGATGAATCCTGAACAGCTTTGGGACACCACCATGAATCCTGAAAACAGGATGTTGATTCAGGTAAAGATTGATGATGTTGAAGTAACCGATGATATGTTTACCACGCTTATGGGAGACAAGGTTGAGCCTCGAAGGGAGTTTATTCAAAATCACGCCCTCGAAGTTGCTGACCTAGATGTTTAACAGCAAAATCTTGATCTCGAAAACGACAATCTCCCTTTAAGCCACTGTTTGACAGGATATAATCATGACGCAACAACCAGTAGAAACTAATAACCAACCAACCATTTCTATAGAAAAGGAATTACGTAAATCCTACATGGATTACGCTATGTCGGTCATTATTGGTAGAGCCCTTCCAGATGTTCGAGATGGCCTGAAACCTGTTCATCGACGAACCCTTTTTGCAATGCGCGAACTGGGTAACACTTTTAATCGACCTTATATCAAATCAGCGCGTATCGTCGGTGATGTTATTGGTAAATATCATCCTCATGGTGATACAGCTGCTTATGACACCCTGGTTCGCATGGCCCAAAGTTTTTCCATGCGCTACCCTTTAGTGGACGGTCAAGGCAACTTTGGTTCCATGGATGGCGATTCAGCGGCCGCCATGCGGTACACCGAAGCCAGGATGACTCGGCTCGACCAGGAACTTGTAGCTGACCTTGAAAAGGAAACTGTTGATTTCGTCCCCAACTATGACAACTCCCTGCAGGAACCTTCTGTTTTACCATCAAAGATCCCTAATATTTTGATCAATGGTTCAGAAGGGATAGCCGTTGGTATGGCAACAAAAATACCGCCGCACAATCTAACAGAAGTCATCGATGGCTTGATAGAGTTGGTGGAAAATCCCGAGATCACGGTCCATCAACTCATGGAGATCATAACTGGACCGGATTTTCCCACCGGTGGTTTCATCTGTGGTCGGGCTGGGATCCGTGAGGCTTACGAGACTGGACGTGGGATAGTTATAATGCGCTCTAAGACGCATATTGAACAGCGCGGAGCACATGGCGAATCCATCATTATCACGGAAGTTCCATTTCAGCAGAACAAGGCTTCACTTGTTGAAAAAATTGCACTGTTGATGAAGGAAAAACGCATCACATCTATTGCTGAAATCCGGGATGAGTCTGACCGGCATGGTGTACGAGTGGTGTTGGACCTAAGAAAAGATGAAATTCCTGAAATAGTAATCAACCAGCTCTACAAAATGACACCATTACAGAAGAGTTTTGGTATCATTTTACTCTGTATTGTCAACAATAAGCCGGTCATTCTCAATCTGAAACAAATCCTGCAGCATTTCTTGGCGCATAGAAAAACAGTGGTGTATCGGCGAACAGCTTTTGAGTTGCGCAAGGCTGAAGAAAGGGCGCATATTCTGCAGGGCTTGAAGATAGCCATCACTAACCTGGATGAAGTGGTCGAACTTATAAAGGCTTCTGCCAACCCGGCTGAGGCTAAGGAAGGGTTGATCCGTCGTTTCGAGCTTTCGGAAATTCAAGCCCAGACCATTCTCGATATGCGTCTACAGCGCCTTACCGGTCTTGAGCGTGATAAAATTACCAGCGACTATGGAGAAATTATAGAAAAAATCAACTGGTTAAATAAGGTGCTCAATGATGATGGGCTCGTTATCCAGATAATCCGTGAAGAGTTTGAAAAAATTAGAGAGGACTATGGTGACCAACGTCGCACCGAGATTATAGATGCACCAGACGAGATTCTGCCTGAAGACATGATCACCCCTGAAGAGATGGTGGTGACTATTTCACATACTGGCTATATCAAGCGTAATCCGTTGACCCTGTATCGTGCACAACGGCGTGGCGGCAAGGGAGTTAAAGGTATGGTCACTCTGGATGATGATTTTGTCACCAACCTCTATACCGCCTCTTCGCTGGATACCTTCCTCTTTTTCACCAATAAGGGCCGAGTGTTCTGGCGCAAGGTCTACGAATTACCTCTTGCCGGTCGTACGGCCCGTGGTAAGGCCATTGTCAATTTGCTGGAACTAGGTGACAATGAAAAAGTTGCAGCAATTCTGCCTATTGCAGACCTTGCCAATAGAGACGATAATGTAACGGTGCTCACGGTCACCAAACTGGGGCGGGTTAAAAAGACTTTTATTTCCGAATATAAACGTCCCATGCGTAAAGGTAAATTCGGGTTGACCATCAAAGATGACGATGAAATCCTTACCGCTGCGATCACCTCGGGTGACAATGAGATATTCCTGGTCACCCAAAAGGGTCTTTCTATCCATTTCCGTGAGTCCGATGTACGCGCTATGGGGCGTCTCGCCGCCGGCGTCAAGGGGATAAACCTTGGTGAGGATGATGTGGTGGTAGGGGTTGCAGTCATTAACAGTGATGATTCTATCCTCACAGTTACGGAAAACGGATACGGTAAGCGCACAGCTGTTTCTGAGTATAAACTCCAGAGCCGTGGCGGCAAAGGTGTGTTTACTATTAAGACTAGCGAGCGCAATGGCAATGTCGTCGGGGTTTTGCCGGTGGTTGATGAGGATCAGGTTATGCTTATCGCCAATTCCGGTAAAGTCATTCGTATGCCAATGGACACGGTTCGCATCATCGGCCGAAATACTCAGGGGGTCCGTCTGATCAACCTTGAGGAAGGGGAGCTTGTTGTTGATATGTCCATGCTGGCCCGGGAAGAGGGAATCGACGATGGCGACGAGAACATCGACGGAGAGTATGAAGATTAATAAAATAGCTATGATGGGAGCAGGTAGCTGGGGAACTGCCCTAGCCCTGTTGCTAGCGCGAAAAGGTCTCCAGGTTACCCTTTGGGATAGGGATGGAGACCATATCGGACAGTTGGCACAAAATCGTGAAAATAAAAGACACCAGCCGGGCCATCCTTTTCCCAAGAGCCTGGAAGTCACCAACAGTCTACCGGAAGCTGTCACCGGGGCGAAGTGTGTGGTTATGGTGGTGCCCTCGCACGGGTATAGAGAGGTTTACCGCCAGGTTTATCCTCTTCTTAAGGGAGGTAGTGTGGTTGTTTCAGCAACCAAAGGCATAGAGATCGGCAGCGGCCAGACCATGACCGGTATAATGCAGGAAGAGAGTTGTGAACCGAAACAACTTCATTTGGGTGTACTGAGTGGCCCGAGTTTCGCTGAGGAAGTGGCTAACCGGCAACCCACAGCTGTGACAGTTGCCTTTACTGATCCTCTTGTAGCCGAGTCTGTTCAACACCTGTTCTCGACCGAACATTTTAGGGTATACTCCTCAACTGATGTTATTGGTCTTGAGATTAGTGGTGCTATGAAAAATGTAATCGCCATCGCTGCCGGTATCTGTGATGGCCTGCAGTACGGACTCAATACTCGGGCTGCACTGATAACCCGAGGACTGGCTGAAATTTCCCGTCTTGGTGTGGCCCTGGGGGCGGATCTCCAGACGTTTGCAGGATTGGGAGGTCTGGGAGATCTGGTATTAACCAGTACCGGCAATTTGAGCCGAAATCGTACTATTGGTTTGAAATTGGGATCGGGTATGGGGTTGGAGCAGGCCCTAGCGGAGATGACCATGGTGGCTGAAGGTGTGAAAACCACCCAGTCTTGCTATAACTTAGCGAAAGAGTTGAAGGTTGCTATGCCCATCCTGGAACAGGTGTATCAAGTACTCTACCAGGAAAAAAGGTGTGAGGATGCTGTGCGTGAACTGTTTCAACGAGACTTGAAAAAAGAGTCAGAGGGGGCAGTTTAACTATTTTTGTTTGAAATTAGCGCATTAGGGTGGCGACATTGTGCCTTGTATGGTTTTATCGAGAGATCACGGTATACAATAAAATTATTTTAAATTGTTAAGGACAACGGAAAAATTCCAATCAGCCCCTCCCCCCTTAATATTTTTATTTCACGGAGGCAAGCAATGAGAAAATGGGAATGCACGGTTTGTGGCTATATTCATGAAGGTAATGAACCTCCTGATGAGTGCCCGGTATGTTCGGCTGATAAAAGCATGTTTGTGGAAATTATTGCGGATACCAATACAACGGGAAAGGCGGCTGAGGGCGTTGTTACACAGAAAAAACCGACTCTGCTTGCTTCAATCTCCGAACTGATACTTGAGTATCATCTCCACCCTATTGCTGTTCACACTCCAAATGGAATTGTGCCCATGGCGACCCTGTTTTTGGTTATTGCCATTTTTCTACATTTACCACTATTTGGAACGGCTGCGTTTTATAGTCTTGCTTTTGTCTTGATTACCCTCCCCGTCGTTTTTTTTACAGGTTATTCAGTTTGGCAAAAGCGGTATCGAGGTGCATGGACCTCTATTTTTAAAATAAAGATAGGCGCGTCGATTGTCATTGCTCTCACTCTCCCAATTCTTGTTATTTGGCAAGCTATTCAACCTGAGATTGTTGTCAAACCCTTATCTGGGCGATGGATTTATCTAGGGGTATCGTTCCTTCTCTTGATGGCAGTTGGATTGGCTGGTCATATGGGCGGGAAATTGGTATTTGGTAACCGAAAATAAAGACTGATTTTTAATGGTAGTAAGTATTAAGTGGTTTTAATTCTTGTTTGAGGGGCAGTTCTTAGATATGATATAGAAATATTTTTAGCTAATAAAAATATTGATTGTCAACCTGTGTAATCAGCATGGGCATGGAATGGGCTAACAAGATAGTATACAAAGAAAAAATCGATTCAACCAACAGGAGACTACTATGCCGACAACAAATGATAATCTCAAGGAAGCATTCGCCGGTGAAAGCCAAGCGAATCAAAAATATAGGGCCTTTGCCAAAAAAGCCGAAAAGGATGGATTTGTTAATATTGCCAAACTGTTTAGGACTACAGCTGAAGCCGAACGTATCCATGCAGAGGGGCATCTTAAGGCACTAGACATGATAGCTTCTACAGCTGATAATCTTCAAGCCGCCATCGATGGTGAAACCTACGAGTTCACAGAGATGTATCCACCGATGGTTGAACTAGCAACTGCTGATGGCCATAAAGCGAAAACCATGTTTAAATTCGCGGTTGATGCAGAGGCGGTACATGCACAAATTTACATCAAGGCTCTCCAAGCTGTAAAAAATGGAGTGGATCTCGATGTTAGTGATTTTTATCTTTGCCCTGTATGCGGTTATATCGAACTTGGATCAGCTCCCGAAAAATGTCCGGTCTGTGGTGCTAAGAAAACGATTTTCGCACAAGTTGCTTAAATAGTCGGCCTTGAAAAAATCGCATGTATTTGATTTTACTTGATAAAATCAGGTAAATATATCACTATAAATTGCAGGATATTGCACTTTTACCCTTCAATTTCTGGTGATTTCTGATGCAGCCCAAGAAGCAAATTACAAGCCCTCAACTG
>CAZSIJ010000050.1:0-29423 GCA_964607065.1 uncultured Desulfobulbus sp.
GCGGAGGAAGCAAGATGAACAACTACACAAAAGCCCTAAACATAGCACTGTTCGCGATCCTGCTGATGGTCACCGGCTACCAGATGGCCATGACAGAAAAAGCCAACGAACGGATGAAACGTATGGAGGTTAGCGTGGCTGTTTGTGGTGATGTTGCGGCGTATTTTGCACCGGACACTGAAATGGATGAGATCGTTGAAGCCTCTAAGAAATGGGTGAGGAAATGATGCGTAAAAATTTTGACGGAAAACTTTTTGGAAGATTCACAGTTATTAGAGATGCTCCCCAGAAAAGTCATATTCGCCTTGTCTGGGTTCAATGTTCCTGTGGATCTCCCCAAAAGATAGTATCTCTGGCAAATTTAAAGAACAGACACACCAAGTCTTGTGGATGTTTCAACAGCGAGAAAACAGCAACTAGAAACTTCAAGCACGGTAAAGCTCATTCTCGTCTATATAACGTATGGTCAACAATGAAAGCTAGGTGTTACCGGAAAAGTTGCAAATCATATGAACATTATGGAGCTCGAGGAATAAGAATTTGCGATCAGTGGATTCAGTCTCCTGATGTTTTTATAGACTTCTGCAAATCAAATGGATGGGTAGAGGGGTTGCAAGTGGACAGGATAGACAATAACGGAAATTATGAACCAGGAAACGTAAGATTCATTACAATTACTGAAAATCTTAGAAATCTAAGGACAATTCTTAAAACCAACACATCTGGATATCGAGGAGTTTATCCTCACGGAAACAAGTTTGCTGCCAAGGTAAGCGTGAAGGGATTCCCCAGAATGTACAAGGGGAAATTCTTAACTCCATTAGGTGCCGCAATATTCAGGGATAATTTTTGTAGAGAGCATGGAATACCCGTCCAATTCAATGCGTTTGCTCCTGATGAGATCAGCGAGGGGTTAAAGGCTGAACTTAGCCAGGACATGGTGAGGAAATGAACCTCTGCGCCAGCTGCGGACACGAGGCCGAGAGCGATACCGGCCTTTGCGAAGAGTGCGAAGATAAAATCCAAGATTCCGGACCCGGTTGGGCTGAGAAGGACGACGCATGACGACCACCGATCTTAAAACCCTGGGCGAATACTTAGCCAGCCACGACCTGGCTGCCAAGCCAGTAAGCGACTACTCGAAAAAGGAGATCGTCGACCTGGTTGAATTCATCATTGAATCGTTTGCCAAGAACCGTCCAATCCCAATCATGTACGATCATGCCAACCGGCTCATAGTGCCAGCCAATGCCGACAAGGGCCAGCTGCGAGCGGCAATCAAGATGATCGAGGCGTTGATCAAATGGGACGTGCCAGGCGAGATGATCAGTCACGCCAGTGATCCCCACGTATGGGAGCAATACCAATGATCAATCTATCGTCGAAACGCATGGTCTCGCCAAAGCTCAATGCCCTCATCGATGCGGCGCTCGAGCGAGAGCGAGATCAGCAAGAAAAGCGCACCTACCTGGGAGGTAGCCGGGTAGGTGTTGAGTGTGACAGAAGTTTGCAGTTTGAATTCTTCAACACGCCTAAGGATCACGGCAAAGATTTCGACGGTCGCATTCTGCGAGTGTTCGAGCGTGGCCACTGGGCAGAGGCGGCCATGGTGCGCTGGATGCGTCTTGCTGGCGTTGAGATCCTCACCCATGCGCCCAACGGTGAGCAGTTCGGATTTAGTGAGCACAACGGCCTGTTTCAGGGACACTGTGACGGCATTATCACTGGCGGTCCTGCTGAGTTCGGACCGTTCCCGCGTTTATGGGAAAACAAGGGCGTCAAGGCGTCGAAATGGACCGGATGCGTCAAGGACGGGCTCAAGAGTTATTACCCGGTCTATTACGCGCAGATGATCATCTATATGGACAGATTTAACCTGCAGGAGAATCCCGCGCTTTTCTCAACCGTCAATGCGGACACCATGGAAATATATTGGGAGCCAGTGACGTTTGCACCAATGGCGCTCGAGCAACTGGACGCCAAAGCAAAACGGGTGCTGCAGAGTTGTCTTGCGGGTGAGTTGCTTCCGAGGATTCGCCAAGATCCAAACTACTTTTCATGTAAATGGTGCAGTTTTAACAAGCGCTGTTTTTCGGTGGAGGCGTGATGAAACACCAACAACGCAGCGGCCTGCTCGGCTCTACTCCAAAGGGGCCCGAGTATATGCGGGAAGTCAATCGGCGCGCCAAGCGGATGGAAGCGGCCACCAAAATAAAAAATACCGATCAACTCACGCTTCCATTCGCGCCAGCGCTGAAGCCATGATTGATCTGTCACTGGCACCATCACAACGATCCGAGCGTTACCATCCACCAGTTGCGCCCACTGATCCTATCGACGCCTTCCGTGCCGCCCTGGCTGATCATGGGTTGAAAGTTGACCAGGTCGACACGAGTGGCACGCTTGCCCGGGTAGATATTGACAAGCCTGGTGACAAGGCGGGCTGGTACGTCTTTTACCTGGGCGATATCTCTGCCGGCGCGTTTGGCAACTGGCGCACCGATCTGAAAGAGATTTGGTGCAGTAAGGACCGGCGCGAGATGACCGATGCCGAGAGCGCCAACTATACCCACATGGCAGCCGAGGCAAAGCGGCAACGGGAAGCGCTCAAGCTCGAGTTGCAATCCGCCGCAAAAGCAAAGGCAAAGGTTATATGGGACGCGGCCGAGCCGGTGTTTGTCCACCCGTACTTGACGAAAAAGGGCGTGCAGAGCCATGGGCTAAAGCAGAGCAGGGGCTCATTGATTGTGCCAGTCAAGGACGCGGCTGGAGATATCCATAGCCTGCAGTTTATTACGACTGATGGCGATAAGAAATTCCTCTTCGGCGGGAAGATTGAGGGGTGTTCGTTCACCATCCCGGGTGATGATCAGTTTGCAATCTGCGAGGGGTACGCAACCGGCGCCACTATCAACCAGGCAACCGGCGCCACGGTAATATGTGCGTTTAACTCTGGCAACCTCGAGCCAGTTGCAAAGGTTGTGCGCGCCAGCTGCCCGAACCATTCAATCACCATCTGTGCCGATAACGATCGGTTCACTGCTGGCAATACAGGAATCACCAAGGCGGCCAAGGCGGCCAAACTTATCAACGCCAAAATGGTCTTTCCTGTGTTCGATGGATTGGAAGGCGGCGACGATCCGGAGCGGAAGCTTACCGACTTCAACGATCTGGCAGCGACCGGAGGAATAGAGTTGGTCACGCAGCAGGCCAAAGCGCCCGCGCAACGTGGTCGACTGCTTCCACTCACTCAAATAGGATCAAAGGTTTCGGGACGATTACGGGCCCGGCCAGCGCCGCTTGAGTTCATTTTCAAATTTAACGACCAGGGCCTTATTCCTCGTGGCGTCCTGGGTGTGCTCACTGCAACCGGTGGTACCGGTAAAACGTTCTTTTTGCTTTCGCTCGCTATGGCCGGGGCGTCTGGTGGCAACTTCGGCCCGATCAATGCACCGCGGCCACTCAAAACGCTGATCATCGTCGGCGAAGATACGCAAGACGAGCTCGACCGCCGCTTGTGGGACATTGGCCGTGGTCAGTTCCCCGATATCCTTCATGCCGCGTCTGTCTATGGAGAGGTGGGCCCACTCATGCGCCTCGAGGGGGCCAGTCCGGTACTTGCTGACACTTGGTTTTGGCTTGACGAGACATTGACCAACCATGAAGGCCTCGATCTGCTTATCATCGATCCTAAGAGCCGTTTCTATGGCCTTGATGAGAATAATAGCGAGCATGCGACCCAATGGGTGCAATGCCTTGAAACGTTGGCAAAGAAGCACGGCGTCACCATCCTGTTCAGCCATCATACCAGTAAGGACACTGCCGGCACTATCAGCCAGAACATGAGCCGTGGTTCGTCTGCTATCGTCGATGGCTGCCGGTGGCAGGGTGGCCTGGTGCGCATGGATGATGTCATGGCCGGTCGTCTTGGTATTGACAATGCCCGCGACTATATCCTGTTCGATGCACCCAAGAGCAACTATGCGGCCGATCTGCCAAAAGCCATGTGCTTCAAGCGTTCAGAGAGTGGCGTGCTTGAGTATTGCGAGCCGGGCGCCGAGATCCGCCAAGAGATGGCCGATGCGTTGTTGGAGATGTTGACAATGGATACGACGAAGTACAGTAAGGACGAGCTCACGTACCGTCAAGTAGGTGTTGGAGTGGCGAGAGAGATGAAAGAAAAGTTTCCAGCGTTCAAGCGTCGATCAACGATGGTGAAAGTTATAGAACAACTCATACGTGACCATAAACTTTTTGAGATTGAAGGTGGTTCTGATGGATCAGGTGCGGTTAAAAAAGTTCTATCGACCAACCCGTTTTAATGCCACAATGTGGCTTAAATATGTCCTACACGTAGTGGTACTTGAAATGTTTTGGTCGGATTTCATTGCACACAATGCACAAAACACAATGTGCAAATCTAACCAGTTGAAATCACAGAATAAGTTTCAATGCACATTTTCTTTGCACAAAACATTTTGTGCAGAATTCCAAACAGTTGAAATTATTCAACAATTTCAATGCACATTTTTCTACCCTAAAGGGGAAGGATGTTTGTGTGCATTGAACACACAAACCTTCCCTTTTGGTCTTTTAGGACGACGATAAAACGAGGGAGAAATATGGATCAAAAAACACCACCGGAATCATGGGAGCAGGAACAGTTCTTTCGTTGGGTATATGCAAACCAACTGGCGATCCCGGAACTTCAGCTTTGCAATGGCTCCATGAATGGCATCAGGGTTTCACCCAAGTTAAGGTCATCACTCAAAGGGCAAGGCCTCAGATCTGGCGTTCCTGATATTGATCTCCCTGTGAAGCGGTTTCCGTTCTCTGGATTACGAATCGAGATGAAGCGGGTTAAGGGTGGCGTGGTGAGCAAGGAGCAAAAACACTTCAACTCATTACTGGCACAGCAAGGGTATCGGGTCGAAGTGTGCAAGGGGTACGTCAAAGCCGTCGACGTCGTGTTGGATTATCTGAAGGGATAGAGTGGAGGTGAAATGAATAAATTTAAAACTGGAACCAGTTGCACCGAGTGCGAGCACATGGATGGTTGTCCCGCTTACGATCCGCGGATGGCGTATGGTTTTTGTCAGGGGTACGAGGAAGAGATCGAACCGCCGATGTTCCCGAAAGGACCGCATCAATTACTCGGCTGGGCCTACTCGATGGAGGGCATAGACCCGCACGAGCCTTCAGTTCACGCCAAGCTGATACAGATGCGCGATGATGGTGACATCAGGCCGTTCCCTGTCGGAGGAATCAATCTCAAAGGATTATCGCAAACAGAGATCCACGGCCTTGCTGCTGGGATCAGGGAGAGGGTGGAAAAGTCAGTGAGCGATGAACAACGAGATGTGATATGGGCAAAATATTGCGATTCGGTGTGCGTGGGAAGTATGAAGTGTGACGGGATGACCGGCCTGGCTAATCACGCATATCGAAGGATGCGGCGAAGCAAAGAGTTGATAGCAGATTGCATATGGCACATCGTCTGCACCGACAAGGAGCGAGAAACATGCTCGATGTACGATATTGGCAAGCGGCATGGTGTCGGGTCGGGGACTGTCCACCGTACAACAGTGCAGCTCCGCAAAATCATGCGGAAGCTGTTGGATGAGGCAGATGTGGTAATTCGCAATGTTTTTTCGGATGATGGCGTTTTTTAACGGACTAATAACCTGCCAGCCTGGGGCTTGCAGATTTAACGACCAGGTGAGTTCTGGTCAGGTTTATTTGATGGTTAGATTTCAAGGATATTGATTATGGGTGCGACACGTTTTTTTTCAATTCTGTATGGTCTTTGTGGGGTGGGGGTTGTGATTACCGCCCATGTTGCAGGGTTAATCCCTCCAGAAAAGCAGGGATTTGCATTTGTAGCATTCGGAATATTTGCGTCCATGCTCCTCGGTGGAATACTTTTTGGCCGAAAAATCTAACATAGCAATAAGCGTACTTTTTCCGCTTATTCTCATATTGAGCCACAAAGAAGCAAAACTCACAGGCTGGTTGCCTGCGTGGATACCCCCTAAATTAAACGCCCGTTTTGTTTAATTTAGGGGGTATCATTTTTCATGTAAAAACACCTTGCAAACCCGGAATTGACAGTGTACCTTTTTACTAGATTAGGAAATTTGCGAGCCGACAAGGAAACTTGATTCGGCTCTTTTTATTTCTGCCCCATACACCCTCGTTCGGCGTTGTGCTGATCGGGGGTTTTTTCGTTTACAGGTATCGGCCATGATAGCGATCAACATCAGTGCCGATATAAAAAAGCTCACGAAGGGGCTTTCAGATCTCGCTCAAAAACAGATCCCCTATGCATCGGCGCAGGCGGTCAATGGTTTGGCTAAAAAGGTTCAAGCCTTAGAAAAGAACGTAATCAAAACAGTTTTTCCAACCGCAACGCCATTCACGATCAATTCAGTCTTCAAGACATCAGCAGTCAAGAGTAACCCGACTGCCACGATAGGGCTCAAGTCTATAGCGGCTCAGTACATGAAGCCGTTTGAAACAGGCGGGCCTCACAACCTGGGAACAAAGAAAGGACTACTTACCCCTATCCTTCAGGGCGTCAACCAGTATGGAAATTTACCCAGGAACACAATGGCAACCCTTACATCAAGGGCGGATGTGTTTGTGGGACCAGTTAAGCGTAAAGGCAAGACGGTCAATGGAGTATGGCAGCGCACTACCGACGCAAGCAAGGTTAGCATTCTCGAACGCAACGCAAAGAAGAAGCGCTTCATGCGTGCCAGGATGCGTAAAGCTAATGAGACTGGTGGCCTCAAGTTATTGATCAGGTTCAGCGATCCTCAAGAGGTACGACAGCACCTGTACTGGCAGCAATCTGCGCAACGTCGAATCAAGATATGGTGGCGTCGAGAGTTCGACGCGGCGATGAAGAAGGCGCTGGCCACGGCACGGTGAAACAGTAATATACCAACACAAATCATTTTAAGGCCACTTGGGTATTTTCCGGGTGGCCTTTTTTATTTGGCGCAACGAATAGGAAGCCTCTTGGCTTGCCGGTCACCTCCTTCCCGGTCTGCAAACCTATTCAATGCGCCATTTTCCGTTTTGCAGCGGACAACATGGAGAGTGACATGAACGAGAAGGTTTGTAGCACCTGCGGAGAGTTGAAAGGCGAGACAGAGTTCTATCTTGACAAGAGACGTGGGAAAAGACGGACCATCTGCAAAGTGTGCTTGAGGGCAAACTCTAAAACTCATCCCCATCGGCAGACACCAGAACGAAAAGCTGAAGATGCCAGGAAGAAAGGGATGAGGGATTGCGAGTATATCCCAAGGACTGAAAGATTAAGAATCGCTCTGGAAAGGAAAGCTATCCGTGAGACTGAAAGGGCTGAACGGATAGCGAACAAGCAGCCGCCAAAACCAAAACAGGGTTCAAAGGCGTGGTATGCGTCTCTGCCAAAGAGCGAGACTGAAGCATATAGAATCGAGGCCAAGATGCAGTTCAGGGAGCGGTACAAGAACAATACCGAATCTGAGCGCGCACGAGTCAAGCGATACAAGCAAGCAAACCCTCACATGCGATCAACATGGGACGCAAAGCGTCTCGACCGGATAGAGCAATCAAGTGA
Organism: uncultured Desulfobulbus sp.; assembly: GCA_964607065.1. Lineage (GTDB taxonomy): Bacteria > Desulfobacterota > Desulfobulbia > Desulfobulbales > Desulfobulbaceae > Desulfobulbus. Next base: position 7,610 of record CAZSIJ010000050.1, read on the forward strand.
TGGTTCGTTGACTGATGCAATCATGGCAACGATGAAGGATGAGGCCACTCACTGCGCATACTGCGAACAACCCTTCCTGTTATCGTCGAAGACTATTGACCATGTTGTCCCATTGCGCAGGGGCGGTGCCCACTCCATAGACAATGTGGTGGTGGCATGCAGGTCATGCAACGAATCGAAAGGTATCAAGACCCTCGATGATTGGATAGGGCAGACAGGTGCCAAGCCCATGACCAATACGGAAACCAAAAGGTACTTCCCGGCGTTTCCTGAACCGAGGGGATTGCGCACTTAGATACAAAACTAGCTATGGAGCTTTAAAAGATGTCCGCACTCGGGGTCAGCATTCGAGAATTTGCTCGGCGCTCTGGATGTGATGAGAAGCAAGTGCGCAGGGGGATTGCATCCGGGAAGTTAAAGGTTCAAGAGGATGGCTCTCTCGATCCGGATCTTGTCGGCTCAGGGTGGAGGCGTCCCACCAAGGCTACTCGTGCGAACGCGGACAAAAATAAAACATCAGCCAACCTGTCCGCATCATTGCTTTGCGATGAAGCGCCGGCCGTGGTGGCTGCAAGAATAGTTACCCAGGCAGCAGCGTTACTCCCGCTTAATGAAGCAATCCAGATGAAGGAGAACTACAATGCTCTGCTGAAACAGCTTGAATACGACAAAGAATCCGGCCTGGTGGTAATGGCTGATGCTGTCTTGAAAGAAGTCGGCGAGGAATACGCAAAGGTAAGGACTCGCATCTTGGCCATTCCATCTGAACAGGCTCCGAGAATTCACCGACTCAAAACCGTGACTGAGGTGCAGGACGCTTTGCACGAGTTGCTATCAGAGGCACTGGAAGAGTTGACGAAGGATGAAATATGACAACGGCCTATACTCCTTCCGCAAGAATCTAAAAGAGTATCGAAAAAAGAACATCCAGCCTCCGCCTAAGCTTTCGTTGAGCGAATGGGCGGAACGGTACGCGGTTTTATCAAAAGAGACCAGCGCGCAGACAGGACGGTTCAGGGCGTTCCCTTACCAAACAGGGATAATGGATGCCATCACCAATCCTGCCATCACCCATGTGTCGGTGATGAAGTCGGCGCGGGTTGGATATACGAAGGTGCTCGATCATGTGGTGGGCTATTACATCCACCAGGATCCGGCGCCGATATTGATGGTCCAGCCGAGGGTAGAGGATGGCGAGGATTATTCAAAGACTGAAATATCTCCGATGTTGCGAGATACGAAAGTCCTCGCAGAGCTTACCGGTAACGTCAAGGCGAAGGATAGCAACCAGACGATTTTAAAAAAGACCTTCCTGAATGGATCGTCTCTTTCCATCGTCGGAGCAAATAGCCCTGGTGGATTTCGGCGCATCACGGCACGCGTCATCCTCTTTGATGAGGTTGACGGTTATCCATCTGGCGGTGCTGGATCTGAAGGTGATCAGATAGCGCTCGGCACGAAGCGATCTGAAACCTTTTGGAATAGAAAGATTGTCATTGGCTCTACTCCAACCATTAAGGGGTTGAGCCGGATCGAGCGTTCATACCTTGAAAGCGATCAACGAAAGTTTCACGTCCCTTGCCCACACTGCGGATCAATGCAGGTGCTTGAATGGGGAGGTCCAGACACTCCGCACGGTATCAAATGGGATAAGGACGAAGAAGGAAAAGGGATACCAGAGTCGGTCTATTACGTCTGCCGGCATAATGGCTGCGTCATTAACGACATTGACAAGCCTGACATGGTGGCCGCTGGTCAATGGATAGCTGAAAAGCCATTCAACGGCCATGCTGGTTATCACGTTTGGGCGGGTTATAGCCTGTTTCCGAACGCCAGCTGGCGCAACCTGGTTGCCGAATGGCTGCGTGTTAAAAGCGATTCACTCCTTCGACAGACATTTATCAACCTTGTCCTTGGTGAGCCTTACGAGGATCGAGGTGAGAAAGCGCTGAATGAAACCCGGCTTTCCTCTCGGTGCGAATTGTGGCCAGGGGAAGTCCCACCCGGCGCGGCAGTGTTGACCGTTGGCGTTGATACCCAAGATTATCGGTTTGAGTGTGAGGTAGTTGGCTGGGGAGCCAATGAGGAAAGCTGGTCCATTGATCATGAGGTGATCGAGGGTGACATGGAAACGCCTGATCCATGGAACAGGCTTGATGATTATTTGAAACGGATCTGGACTAGAGCCGACGGCAGAGGCTTCATCGCCATGGCTATTTGCATGGATTCGGGCGGCCATCACACCCAAAAGGTTTACGATTTTTGCAAGGCACGTCTTGGCCGTAAGGTTTGGGCTATCAAGGGCGAGTCGGCGATCGGCGGCAAGCGTTCCCCAGTTTGGCCGACAAAGAAACCGAGCAGCCGGAATAAATCGACCTTTCGTCCGATCATTCTTGGCGTCAACGCGGCAAAGGATTCCGTTCGGTCCAGGCTGCATATTGACAAGCCGGGCCCAGGTTACATGCATTACCCAACTGACCGGGATATAAATTATTTTGCACAGCTAATCTCTGAGCGCTCGGTTCGGAAAGTATCGGGTGGACAGTATTATCGGGTATGGGAATTACCGCCAGGACGTGCAAATGAGGCGCTTGACTGCCGTGTTTATGCTTATGGGGCACTGTGCGGCCTGATGCATTTCGGGCTGAAGCTGAACAGAATTGCTGAGGAAATCGCATCGAGTTTTTTTGTTCCGGTTTCAAGCTCTACCGAGCAGCTGGCGGTCGAGCAAGTTCGAGAAAAAGAACCTTCGATTACCACCGAAAATGTAACCGGTAAGAAATCATTATCTAGCAGACTGGCGTAGATTTAAAAAACATCATTTCAATTGGCCGTTCACTTCATTGTGTTCGGCTTTTTTTATTTAGTGGAGCAGCCCTTGTACGATTCAACCACCAGTATATTTGCCGGCATGTCAACGGCTGCGCTCCAGATCGCGCTTGCCAATGCGCAGCAGGCGTATATCGAGATATCTACAGGAAACAAGGGCGAGAGTTTTTCTTACTCCCAGGGTGATGGATCTAAATCAACAACCTTCACCCGCGCCAACATCGGGGCGCTCGTTTCGCTGATCAAACAATTGCAAGCGCAGCTCGGCATTGTCCAGCATGGCCGCCGTCCGATCCGCTTTAGGTTCTGATATGGATAACCCCGTAACGATACTCGGTGCCAATGGCAAGCCGATACAGCGCAAGGTGTCCATGCAGCTGAGTGGTGGAAATACTCCTTACGATGCGGCTGATAACTCGGGCCAGCATATGAGTGCATGGCAGCCCTATTTGTGGTCTGCAGATGGCGAAGTGAATATGTACCGCGACCGCATTGTATCGCGGGTCCGGGACGTAGTTCGCAACGATGGTTGGGCCTCTGGTGCCGTCACCAGGATACTCGATAACGTCATCGGCGCGAATTTTAGACCGATCAGCAAGCCGGACTATCGAAGCCTTGCCGCCTACACAGGGATAAAAGCATTTGATGCGCAATGGGCCATGGAGTTTGGCAAGGCCGTTGATTCGCATTGGCGTTCATGGGCAAACGATCAGGGCCGGTACTGTGATACTCAGCGCAACATGACCGTTGCCCAGATCATGCGGCTTGGTTTTCGCCACAAGATCATCGATGGCGATGCACTCGCTATGATCGATTGGATTCCTGAACGTATCGGAATCGGTCGCGCTCGATACGCCACAGCGATACAGGTTATTGATCCTGATCGACTGAGCAATCCCAACCTCAGATTTGACGACATGACCATGCGTGGCGGTGTCGTCATTGATAGCCGTGGAGCTGCTAACGGGTATTATATCCGCCGAGCTCATCAGGGTGACTGGTTCTCAGCCGCTGATTCTGTCCATTGGGATTTCATAGACAGGGAGACGAGCTGGGGCAGGCCTATCATTGTCCATGATTACGACATGGAACGCGCCGGCCAGCATCGAGGCGGTGCCGGTATCTTTGCGCCAGTACTGCAGAGATTGAAGATGCTTGCCAAGTATGACGGTGTGGAGCTCGACGCGGCGATCATAAACGCCATATTTGGAGCTTACATCGAAAGCCCTTACGACCCGGCAATGGTTGAAGATGCGCTTGATGGCAAGCTCTCTGACTATCAACAAGGTCGTGCAGATTTCCACAGTGATCGAAAGATTAGCCTGGGCGAAGCACGGATGCCGATCCTCTTCCCTGGTGAAAAGATCAATGCGGTTACGGCCGAGCGACCAAACGGAAATTTTGCAGAGTTTGAAGGGGCCATGTTGCGGAACTTCGCTTCGGCTTTTGGCCTATCTGCACAGCAAGTGTCGAACAACTGGTCAGATGTAAACTATTCGTCTGCTCGCGGTGCTGCTCAAGAGGCATGGAAGACGCTGAACGTTCGCAGAATAAACTTTGCACACGGCTTTGCAGCACCTATCCGGGGCGCTTTCCTTGAAGAATCTTTTGAAATTGACGATCTGCCGCTTCCAAAAGGTGCGCCTTCATTCATCGAGTGCCGGACATCATACAGCAAATGCCTGTGGATGGGTCCGGGCCGTGGTCTGATTGATACCGTCAAAGAGCGTGCTGGCTCTATTCTTGGAATGGATGGCGGGTTTACCACTCTGGAGCGTGAGAGTGCAGAATTTGACGGAGAAGATTGGGAGGAAAACCTTGACCAGCGCCAGATAGAAGTGCAGGCGTTCAAAGATCGTGGCCTTCCTGCTCCTGAGTGGGCGGGGTATCAAGACCATACAGCTGAAGAGACAATATCAACACCGGGGCCAAAATGAGATTTGCACACCTGGCGCAGCGCCTTTTCAATGTCCCGCTGGCTATTCATCCGGCAAAGGCCGAGATCATCATGGCTGCGCTCGCTGATCGTCTTGGTATCGCGAGCATCACACGCCTTAATGCTGATCAAATAGATTTCGCGGCTGACGCGCAAGGATTCGGATCTGCAAGTGATAATGGTCGGGTCGGGTACGAGGTCGTTGCTGGTGTTGCATTGATCGACGTTGAAGGAACACTGGTACAAAAGCTCGGCTCGTTGAGACCATACTCGGGCATGACCGGATATGATGGAATTCGACAGAATTTTCTAACCGCTCTCGACGATCCAGAAGTAAAAGCCATTGCGTTTGATATTTCCAGCCCTGGCGGTGAGGTTTCCGGTTGCTTCGACCTTGTGGACACAATTTATAACGCACGTAGCACAAAGCCAGTTTGGGCCATTCTCGACGATTGCTCTTATTCGGCTGCTTATGCGATTGCCAGCGCTGCCGATTACATCACCGTGCCAAGAACGGGCGGGACCGGATCGGTGGGTATTATTTGGGCGCACGTTGATTGGTCCGAGGCGCTTTCAAAGGCTGGATTCAAGGTAACATTCATCACTTACGGAGATACGAAAGCCGATGGGCATCCGGAATTACCGTTATCAAAAGAAGCCCGAGATCGTTTTCAAGCGGATATTACCACCATGGGTGAGCTTTTCGTCGATACTGTTGCTCGCAACCGTGGAATGGCTACGAAGGATGTGAAAAATACGCAGGCTAAAACCTTTCTCGGTGCATCGGGCGTCGATATTGGTTTCGCTGATATTATACTGGCGCCAGACGCCGCCTTTCGCGCTCTGCTGGAAAGCATCGCATAACCACAGCACAAGAGGAACGAACATGGCTATTAAAGGAAAAGTGGCGTCTTTCGCACACCTGCTCGGCATATCAGCCAAGAAGGCAGAGGAAGACGAGGACAAGAAGCGCGATGACGAGACCGATGAGGAGTACGCAAAGCGCATGGAAGAAGAGAAGGACGAAAAAGAAAAAGCTGACGACGGCGACGATGACGCCAAGAAGGCCGAAGAGGATGACAAAAAAGAAGACGATACCGATTCAGCCAAGAAAGCAAAGAAGGCCGAAGAAGACGAGGACGAAAAAGAAAAGGCCGCTCGCAAATCAGAGCGTGCTCGTTGTCGGGCCATCTTCGCTTCTGATGCTGCCGGATCTCGACCTGATGTTGCGGCTCACCTCGCCTTTGATACCGATATGGATGTGAAGTCAGCCATTGCGCTGCTCGATGTCGCTGCCGTTGGCAATGTGATTCGACCTGGGCTTGCACACCGGATGGCTTCTGTCGCTCTGCCTCAGATAGTATCCGATGCTGCCCTTCCGTCTGCCAACTCAGCAGAAGGCAAAGCTTCACAAATAATCGCAGCCGGTAAGAAACGGCGCGGCGAAGTATAATATTTCTCAACCCTTATTGGAGATAAAATAAAATGGCTTTAACTTACAATTCTATTGGCGGGAATCCGCAGCAGCCCGGCATCGCAGCGGAAGCATTTATTCCTGATCAGCTGATTGCCGGAAACCTTAAATTAGTAACCGACTCCGTGACTATTACGGGTTCGGCTGCACTTCAGCGCGGATCTGTTCTTGGCCGCGTAACCACCGGAACCGTCTCGGCCAGCACCGGTAAAGCATTTGCGACCGGCACCATCGCCGTAGCTGCTCTCCCAGCCGCTGGCGATACCGTTACCATCGGTGGCACTGTTGTCACAATGGTTGCCGCTAACCCAGTTGGTAACCAGGTTGTAATCGGCGCCACTGTTGCCGCTACCGCGCAGAACTTGATCGCATCCCTGCTGGGCTCGACAGATACCAATCTGATGAAGTTCACTTACACACTGTCCAGTGCGACTATTACCTTCACCGCTGCCGTGATCGGTACCGGTGGCAACTCGCTCACCTTGGCAACCAGCAACGGTACCGCATTCACTGTTTCCGGTGGAACTCTTTCTGGTGGCACTGCAAATACTGGTACAGCTACCGTTGGCACCATGTCTGCCGGTGCACAGATGAAGGCTGGCAACTATCAGGTTGTTCTCACCTCTGCAACCGTAGGCAACGTGTTTGACCCTGCAGGCGATCAGCTGGGCACAACCACAATGGGCACCCAGTTCACTGACGCTCAAATCAGCTTCCTGATAACCACCGGTGGCTCTCCTGCTGCTGGCGATACCTTCGTTCTTGCAGCTGCTCCCGGTACCGGTAAATACAAGTTGGCTTCTGCGGCTGCGGTCGATGGTAGCCAGATTCCAGCGGCAATTCTTGCTGATTACACTGATGCTTCCGGTGGCGACGTTATCGGCGGTATTTATGTCATGGGCGAGTTCAACGGTAATGCGCTGACCCTTGGTCCCGGCATGAGTTTGGGTGCCATTAAAAACGCATTCATTCCGAATAACATTTATATCAAGACATGCGTCAACGCAAACGATCCCAACTGATCGTAATATAGAAAACTTGTAAAGCGGCTGCCTTTGGGCGGCTTTTTTTATTTCAGCAGTTTATCAGGCTCGGACCTTCACAGGTTCGGGCCTTTTTTATTTGATGCCCACTGGAGGCTGCCAACATGCCCGTAAATAATACGTTTGTTTTTGATACAAACACCCTGATTCAGACTGTTCCCAACCTCAAACGAGCGCAGAAGTTTTTGCTCGATAAGTTTTTCCCCAACATCATCACCTCAGACTCTGAATATGTGTCGCTTGATATCGACGTTGGTAAACGCCGGATGTCTCCATTTGTTTCCCCCTTGGTCGAGGGCAAGCTTGTTGAGCAGCGTCGTTACCAGACCAACATCTTCAAGCCTGCATACATCAAAGACAAACGCGCTCCTGATCTCCGCAAGCCTGTTCGCCGGATGATTGGCGAGAAAATCGGTGGTGACCTGACCGGGGCCGAGCGTGAGATGGCAAACCTTGAATTCGAGATGACCGACCAGATCGACATGCTCGATCGTCGCCTTGAATGGATGGCTGCACAGGCTCTCGTCGGGGGTACCGTGACCATCGCTGGTGATGGCTTTGCTTCTGTCGTGATCGATTTTGGCCGTGATGCACTGTTGACCGTTGCCAATACCGGCACCGCAAAATGGTCACCGACCAACATCACCAATGGTACCGCTTCTCCTTCTCGCGATCTTGAGTTGTGGGGCCATAACATGCTTAAGAAATCAGGTGGTGTTGCAACCGACTTGGTTTTCACCACCACCCCTTGGGAAATGTTCATGCTTGATCCTGTTATCAAGGCTGCCATTTGGTACCCAGGAAATGGTGGACAGGGCAACACTATCCAGATTGGCGCACAGCTTCAGCGTGGTGCTCAGTACAAAGGTCGTTGGGGCCAGTATGACCTCTGGGTCTATAATGACTGGTATGTCGATGACAACAACATCGAGCAACCGATGGTCACTGATGGCGTTGTTATCATGTCTGGTGCTGATCTCATGGGTACTCGCGCTTTCGGCCAGATTATGGATCCGGCTTTTAATTATGCCAGCCTCCCATACGCTCCTAAAACTTGGGTTGAACAAGATCCTGCTCAACGCTTCATAATGATGCAGTCCAGCCCGATCGTTATCCCCAGCCGTGTCAACGCCTGCTTGGCCGCGACCGTATGTGATCCGGTGGTGCTGTAATATGGCTACTCCTAAAACAGTCAAATGCATTGTCGCCAAGGGTCATACTCTTCGGGTTGGCGTTCAATCCGGAGACGATTCCTTGGTACGGACGGCTGGTCCTGGCGAAGAAGTGTCCTTGAGCAAAGAGGATGCTGCTTGGCTCATGTCTTGCGGCTTCCTTGAGGACTCTGGTGCAGTCGTTGTTCCAACTGCCGATGGTCCGTCTTTTGATGTCCAGGACGGCCCAACCGTAACAGGAGCGTAAACCATGATTGATTGGGAATCAAAGGTGCTGTCTCCGTGCATAGGTGTTTTCGGAGAACCGGCCACCTATAAAGCAGGGAGCGGCGCCTGGTCTCCAGTCAGCGTGGTTTTTGACAACGCTTATAAGGAAATAACCTGGTCAGACTTAGGGACGGAATTGACGACGATCTACCCAATTGCTGGTGTAGCTCTCTCCGATTTTCCGTCCTCACCTGTCCAGGGCGATCAACTCAAGATTACCAGAACCGGAAAAACATACGTCATTCGTGAGGTTCGCCTTGATTCGCACGGTGGCGCATTGTTGATCCTCAACTATGTGAGTGGCTGATGATTGATAGACGAGCAATCCGTGATTCAGCTGTCCAGGCGATAATCAATGCCTGTACCGATGCTGATGAGGCTGTCTATTCGCCGCGCACATGGCCGATGGCACCAGGTAGCTACCCGCACATCATCGTGCGCACGCAACACGAGAACAGGCAGAATATTTCCCCTCGCATGGGTCCACCTGAGTTTGACAGCACCATTACCATCACGGCTGTCGGCAGGGTATCGGCCACTACCGAGGACCAGGCTGAAGAGGCTCTTGAGGATTTGTCGAGTCAGATCGAGTTGGCGCTTTTAACCAATGGCCAGTTCATCTACGACAACAATATCCAACAGTTTTCCTCAGTCAACACCTCGATGGAGGTCCGGTCAGATAGCGAACTCCATTACGGGGAAACGGTCGTCTCGTTCAACGTTGAGGTCCGGCAGGTATTTGAGCCGGTTATAGATGCGGCGGGCGTATTTATCGGACCAACTTTAGAAGATGTTGACATCGTAATCCAAGACAGAGACAGCGGCAAACACCTCGCTGAAATCGACATATCAACAGGAGCATGACAATGTACGTTAAACCGAAAGAGGGGCTGAAGATTTTTGACCCTTTCCACAAAGACCGATTACCGGCAGAGGGGCGAGAGGTTTCCTCTGAGGATATGTACTGGCAAGGACTCCTGAGAGATGGAGACGTTATCCTTGCGGATCCTCCTGCTGAAACTGTGCAGTCAACTCCGGAAGGGGGTGACAAATAATGTCAACGATTCCATTTCAAAAAATACCATCCAACTTGCGGGTACCGCTGTTTTATGCAGAGGTTTCCAACAGTCAAGCCAACACTGGCGGCCAGAACCAGCGTTCATTGCTTATTGGTCAGATCACCGCGTCAGGCGTTGCGCCGGCAAACATTCCGCTGCGCTGCTTGAGCGTTAACGATGCCATCACTCAGTGCGGTCCAGGCTCGATGCTGCACCTCATGGCGCAGGCATATCTTGCCAATGACACCTTTGGCGAGCTTTGGTACCTTCCGCTTGCTGATGCGGCCGGTGTGGCTGCTTCGGCAACACTCACCGTAACCGCGGCTCCGACTGTGGCGGGAACATTTGCTCTGTACATTGCAGGACAGTCCGTGCCGGTCACTCTCGGGACAGGCTTGTCAGTTACCCAGGTGGCGTCTGCGATCTCGACAGCCATCAATGCAATGACGAGTTTACCGGTTACCGCAAGCCCTTCTATTGGCGTGGTGACAATCACTGCCAAGAACAAAGGACTGTGCGGAAATGATATCGACATCCGCGCCAATTATTACGGATCGGGTAGCGGAGAGGTTACACCAACCACCATGGCCTGGACTTGTTCCGGGACTGTTGCTGGTAATGGATATCTCCTTGCGAGTGGCACTGTTAATCCGACCTTGACCACGGCTCTGGCTAATCTGCAGAGTATGCAGTTTGATTTCATCGCGAGCCCGTACACTGACGCAACATCGACCGCCGCAATCAGCGCATTCTTAAATGACACCACGGGCCGGTGGAGCTTCACCAGCCAGGTGTATGGCCATTACTTCATTGCTACCCGAGGGACGCTTGGCACGGTCCAGACATACGGGCTAGCAATGAACGACCAGCATACCACATGCCTTGGTATTTATGACATCCCAACTCCCGCGTGGGTTTGTGCTGCAGCTCTGACCGGTGCGGCCGCTGGGAGCTTGAAAGTTGACCCGGCCTTGCCTCTTCAGACTGTGGCGATTTATGGCATGCTTGCACCTCCTCAAGCTTCGCAATTCTCTATTTCCGGCAGAAACAGCCTGTTATGGAGCGGGATTTCAACCTTTACGGTCGATAATTCCGGAATCTGCCACATTGAGAACGTGATCACCACGTACCAACTTAACGGGTTCGGCGTGGCTGATAATAGCTACCTCGAAGTCGAAACCATGTACAACCTCATGTATATCTTGAGGTATTTACAGGGCATCGTGACCAGCAAGTATTCAAGGGTGAAACTGGCTGCAAACGGTACCGCATTTGCTCCGGGATCGGCTATCGTCACTCCTGATATCATCAAGGCAGATCTAATAGCCGGGTATCAATGGCTCGTCTATAACGGCTTCTGCCAGGGCGCGGCCACTTTTGCATCGGGACTGATAGTGCAGCAGAATGCAACCAATCCAAATCGGGTTGACGTGCTTTACCCGGCGGTACTGATTGCTCAACTGCGGGTATTTGCTCTCTTGGCTCAGTTCAGATTGATTGCCTAATCGGTACTTTTAATTTCAAGGCCCATTCCTTAAACGGTTTGGGCCTTTTCCTTTTCATGGAGAAGAGACAATGGCAGGAGATACAAGAAACCGCGTAGCCGGGACCGCATACTTGACGGTCGATGGCGTGGCCTATGCGCTCGTGGGCGACATGGAATATTCACCATCTACCGTAAGCCGTGAATCGTTGCCCGGTCAGGATGGCATCCATGGTTACAAAGAAATGCCGCAAGCTGGTCACATCTCAGCATCGGTCCGCGACATGGGTGGCATGAGCGTTCAGGCGCTCAACAACATGACCAACAACACCATCACCGTCAAGCTCGCCAATGGCAAGCTGATCGTCGGCCGCAATATGTGGACCGTCGAAACGCAGACCAGCAAGGTCTCGGATGGGACTGTCGAGGTCAAGTGGGAAGGGCCGCAGGGCTGCGTGACGGAGAATTAATATGGCCGACAAGAAATACACCTTTGCCGGAAAGGAATACACTGCGCTGACCGTTCCAAGCGAGCTGACTTTTCCGCTTCGCAAGCCTGTCACCATTGCCGGGCTTACGATTGAATCGCTTGAGATGCAGGAGCCCACTGTTGACGAGTGTGAGAAATACTCGAAAGCGCTGAACGATACCAACGCGATCGGAGCCACCGCGAAGCTGATTGCGATGATTGCCGCCAAGGGAAACGGTGAAGTTTCAGAGCCGTTCATCAAGGCGCTGTCTATCAGAGATTTTAACGATATCAACGCGTATCTCGATTTTTTCATCAGTCCCGGCCAGTAAATGACGGCCTGCTGATTGCCGGGGTAACGAAGTTTTACGGATGGGGGCCGCGCGATGCCAAGTCGCTTTCGTGGTCTGAATTGCGGTGGTGGAATCGTAAAATAGCAGAGTTGCAGGCACTGGATGAGGCATCATGAGCACTGAATTCAATATAAAGATTTCCGCATCTGATAAAGCCAGCGCAATTATTCAGAAAATCAACAAAAACTTATCAGGACTCGACAAGCCGTTACAGGTTATTGGCAAGCAGACCGCAAGCCTTGGCAAGGATGATGGTCTTGAGAAATACGGAAAAGGCATAAGTGATATCAGCTCAAGGGCTGCCAACGCGGCCAAGGAAGTCGCCAATATCATCTCTCCCATGAATATTCTTACTGGAGCTGGAAGCATTGCGGGAATAGTGCTTATGGCGAAAAGGTGGGGAGATGCTGGTTCTGAAATTGGAAGAACCAGCAAGATGATCGGCGGGAGTACCGATGACCTCCAGCGTTATCGTGTTGCTGCAAAGATGGCTGGAATTTCCGTTGAGGCGTTGACCGGCGGGCTGTCAAACATCGGCAAGACGATGAGGGATGCTCAATACGGTGGAAATGACCAGGCCCGAAACCTTTTTTCACGTCTTGGCGTAGATATGAAAAAGACAAAGGATGGGGCTTATGACGTTTTCTATGCCATGGACAAAATCCATGATGTTATCAGCAAAATGGACGGAAGCGTTCAAACCAAGACGGCAGCGGCCATGGCTATGGGTGCGACTGCCGAGATGATGCCAATCTTATTGGCGACAAGCGCAGAATATGCAAAGTTTAAGGCGGAAATAGACAAGACCAATAGTGTGATGGGTGACCCTTCCTTAAAGGCTGCTAACGAGCTAAGGCAAGCTTTCACCAGTCTTGGTGAAGCTATTGATGGTGTAGGCAATAAGATGATGGGTAAGCTCGCAAAGCCTATGGTGCCAATACTTAATGGCTTGCGAGATAACATGAGCACGGTGGTTGAGTCTAATTATAACAAGCAGTTCCCCTTGGCGAGCGCCATCATTCATCTTATCGGGGGGAAGAAAAAAACAGGACAGGGAGCTTCTGGCAGTTGGGACAACGGATCGTCTGGGAGTTGGGGCGGGGGTGCATCTGGTTTCTGGGGAGATAAAGAAACCCCGGCAAGCAAAGATGCGAAAGGGCCATCCCGGGAAAAGCTGCTCGATCTTGTGAGAAGGCTTGAGGGGAGCGGAGACAACGCAGTTTCCCCCAAGGGTGCGATTGGTCGTTATCAGATCATGCCGGGAACGGCGCGCCAGTATGGCCTTGATCCTGCAAAGCTATACGATCCTGCTTATAACAAGATGGCGGCATCGACCATTCTCGATGATTTGAATAAGAGATATAACGGAGACACCGACGCAATCCTTGCCGGTTATAACGGTGGTCCGGGTCGTGCAAATGCTTTTTTGAAATCAGGTCGAGATCCATCGGTTCTCCCTGTCGAAACACAGAATTATTTAAACAGGGCTCATGGTATGACCGGCGATGGATCACAAGGTGTCGGCGGCAACCCTGCACCTGGTGGTGGTTCTGTAAAGGTGGAAGTGTCCTTTGTCAATGCGCCTCCAGGGATGCGAGCTAACGTTAAACCTTCAGGTTCTGTTACTGCCGACACTAAAATAGCCTACTCCTTGCAGCCGGGGGCATTATGAGTTTTATACCAGATGCGCCCAATAGCCTCATGGATCTCTTTGACGGTGCGGTAATTTCGTTTTTTAAAAAGTTGCAGCAAGCGTCTCTGGGCGGAGTCAAATTTGGTGTTCTTGGCTCTGATGCGAAGTTCGGCAGGCGCCAGTCTATCCATGAATATCCTTTCCGTGAAACTGGATGGGTTGAGGATATCGGCAAGTCACTTCGTAGGCTTCATGTCACTGGATTCCTGGTCGAGAATGATATCATTACCGGTGGCGGAGATGTCATAGCGCAGAGAGATGCGCTTATCGGTGTTGCTGAATCTCCAGACAGTTCAACTCTCGTGCATCCTACTTACGGGACGTGGGAAGTCAACCTGGCAGAAATATCCATTTCTGAGAAGTGGAACGAGGGCCGATATTTCGAGATCCAATTTTCATTTGTAGAGGCGGGTAAGCGTGTTTTCCCAAGCGTTTCGGCTGTTACCGGTAGTTTGGTGTCAAAGTCTGCCCTCATGGCTGACCTTGCTACCGCCGCCGCCTTTGTGCTGACGGCTATAAGGTGGATCCACCTTGGCCAGGGGATTATCAGGACAGCTCTTGCAACTGTTAGCACATGGAACGCAATAGCTCGGAGTGTTGGCAATGATGCGACTAGCCTGTTCGGAATGGCTTCGAGCTTGCCGGGTGATCTTGGCCGGTTTTGTGGCGGTGGGTATGTGGGGTTTACATCTTCAGTAAGCGCACCAGAAGACGCCACGGTTGCATCGCTAGTTGCTTCTGGTTCGCTGGCAAGAGATAACGTCAACACGGCTTCTGTTGGCCTCAATGCGGCGATCTCGTCTGGCGTGGCTAACGATATCGCCCTTGCCGCGCAAGCATTGGCAGCGGCAGTTTTGGCGTCGGCAATTGACCCTAAAGACGGAATCAGGCTACTGGCGGCATTGACCGGACTTTCACTCGATCAATCGTCGGTTATTCTGGCATCATTGAATAATTTATTCAGGCGGTCCGCTGTAGTGGCGCAGGCGAGAGCGAGCATCGACTATCAACCCTCGTCAGCGGATGAAGCGGTAACTGTTCGGGATTCGATAACCTCTCTATTGGATATCGAGATAGGCATTGCGGGAGATACCGGAGAGGATGACGTGTTTGCATCATTGCGGCAACTCAGGAGTGATGTGATCGCGGACATGAACGGAAAGGGGGCCTCTCTTCCAGAGCTACGGACCTTCTCCCTGGGCGCATCGCTTCCGGCCTCAGTGGTGGCGCTCAGACTGTACCGTGATGCTGGCAGGGAAAACGAGGTGGTGATGGAAACAAGCGCACCGCACCCGGCTTTTCAGACTAGATCCATGGAGCTGTTGGCTTTTTAACGATTAGGCCAAGATGAGTCAGTCGGATGTAGTAGGTTGTAGGTTGTTGTAAGAGTCCATATTTGACTCGCAAAACGTATCTAACCCATATGCTTTCAACCTACGCTTGGTGTCCCTGAACACTTTTCCAGCTTCTTTTTTCGCCACAGAAGGGGGAACAATTGAGTTGCATCCATTGTTATCGAATAGAGTCTTTAGCCTATCCTTTACTCCACCATTAAAATGGCAAATATCTTCTAGGAAAAAATTGTACAATCCAGCGTCTAGCAACGATATGCACTCTTCTCTTGTGATTGCCTCGCAATAGGAAGCAGGAAGGAAAATAGAAAATACCCAAAAAAACATTATTACTTTTTTCATTATTTAGGACCAGTAGAATCCATGTTACGGGGGTATTGATCGCTAGTTACTTACCGCTATAGTAAGAGTCGCGCATCACAAGCACTCCTTGAATCGTTAGAACATTATCGAGGGCGCATTCTTTTTGGCTTTTACCTGAATGCTCGCAATCAACCACTGAAGCGTTCCACTCTTTTTCGCAGAAAGATCTTAGCTTCAACACTGACATGCCACCATCTTTAGAACTGTATTGTTCCCCTGATTTCAATTGCTTGTCAATGCACAACGCGAGACCATGAAAGCCATTGTTGTTGGCAGTTGAATTGACAGCAGAGAAAATTAACATTGTGAATACTATCAGCATTCTAGACATGCGTTAACCTCATTATCACGTATTAAGAAACCTATATGTCAAACAACCTTACACTCATCGTTAATGGCAAGTCAATCTCTGGTTGGCAGCGGATTCGCGTCACTCGCGGCGTCGAGCGTTGCCCGAATGACTTTGACATCTCAATGACTGAGCA
The DNA here is from genome assembly GCA_964607065.1 of uncultured Desulfobulbus sp. GTDB lineage: Bacteria > Desulfobacterota > Desulfobulbia > Desulfobulbales > Desulfobulbaceae > Desulfobulbus. Next base: position 23,587 of record CAZSIJ010000050.1, read on the forward strand.
CTTTGAGGGCGTCAAGGATGTTGTTGTTCAGCCTGGAGATGAGTGCCAAGTTAAGATAGGAAAGGACCTGGTCATTACTGGTTACATAGATCGTTACATTCCAAGCATTTCTAGAAATCAGCACATGGTGAGGATTGCAGGACGTGGCAAGTGTCAAGACCTCGTTGACTGTTCGGCGGAATGGGAAAACGGTCAAATTAGCGGAGCTTCGGTTCTCGGTATCGCCCAGAAGTTGGCCAACGCTTACGGGATTAAGGTTTATTCAACCGGTGAAGTTGTCGGAGATCCTATTCCGCAAACAAATTTGATTCTCACGGAGACACCATGGGAGATCATTGAAAGGACATGCCGGTATAGAGGCCTGCTTGCTTACGAATTACCAGATGGAAACCTTTTCCTGACGCAAGAAGGAACGAACTCAATGGCAAGCGGATTCGTTCAGGGAAAGAATGTACAAAGCGCAAGTATCGATTACTCGGCTGACATTCGTTACCAGCAATATGTGGCATCCCGAATGTCAGTTAACACTTTCAAGGAATTTGGAGATGGTGGCAACACGGTCACCACCGTTACAGATGATGGGGTGAAGCGCAATCGCAAGCTGGCTCTCATCTCTGAGGGTGGCGGGGATGCTGGGGATGCAACACTGATAAAGCGGGCAACCTGGGAAAAGAACAGAAGAATAGGACGGTCGAGAAGACTGAGGGTTGTGGTGGATAGCTGGCGGGACTCCAAAGGCAATCTTTGGGAGCCTAACAACTTTGCGCCAGTATCAATCCCGGCATTGAAGGCGGTAGACAATTCACCCAAATGGATTATTGGAGATGTCACTTTCAGGATGGACGAGAATGGGACCAGCGCCGAATTATTGCTGATGCCGGAAGGCTCCTTTACTCCCCGGCCTATACTCTGGTTGCCTGTACCTGTGGATATAAGCCAAGCAATCGACAACTCTCCAGGGCTCAACAAATAATATATTATGGAATCAGCATCGAAAAGAATTTTGAGCATGATCGGGACTGGTCGCAAAACCACAGGCACAGATTCCGAATCCGTCCAGATGATGCAGATTCGAATGGGCGGCAACGAAGTCAGAGATAACACTCCTCGCCTCGCCGAGTTCGGCCTAGCAAGCAACCCACCTGATGGATCAGACGTAACAGTCCTATTCCTTGGCGGTGATCGATCAAACGGTGTGGTTATCGCTACCGGCCACCAGGCGACCAGGTTGAAGAACCTTTTACCAGGTGAGTCGGCGCTTTATGACTCCATCGGAAAGAAAATACATCTCAGCTCGACCGGGATCGTCATCGAGGCGGCAGGCCAGTCTGTTACGATCAACAATGCATCGGCGGTGACAATCGCATCATCCGGGCCGATCACATTGAATGGAAACGTCAGAGTAAACGGGAATATCACTGCAAGCGGAACAATCCTCCCCAACGTCCCCTAAAATACCATGAGCGATATAAAAACCATCTGGTCCTCGGCGGGAACGTCAGGCGATTGGACACTCACGTCAAATGGCGCTGATCTTGATTCCGGCAACGATATCGTCACTGCCGTTATCATCAGCCTATTTACAGACGGACTGGCAAATACTGACGACAAGATCACTGATGGCACCAACGATCCGCGAGGGTGGGTCGGTGATCTCGGCCAAGATGTGTCAATTGGATCGCGTCTCTGGTTGCTTGATCGGTCGAAACTAACACCGGCTCTTGGCCCGAAAGTAAAAGATATGGCTGCAGCTGCTCTGCAATGGTTGATCGATGATGGAGTTGTCGCAAGGTTTGACATCGTCACATCGGTCGTCATGCCAAATCAGTTACGCATGAAAGTGACGGCATACAAACAGGACGGAAACAACATAGCGCTTGATTTCACCCACGCATGGGCAGGGATAAAAAACTGATATGCCATACTCAAGACCGACACTCTCAAAGATAAAAAGCCAGGTTGCAGCTGATATCCAGTCCGCCCTGCCTGGTTCAGATCCTTTATTGAGATTTTCCAATCTAGGGATCACCGGAGTTGCTCTGGCCAACATGGTCAACTCGCTTTACGGGTACCTTGATTGGATTGCAAAACAGGCAGTTCCTTTCACCGCGACCGATGAGTTCATGTATGCATGGGGAGCGCTCAAGAACGTTATCCCGCTTGCAGCGGTCAAGGCGAGCAATGGGACTGTCACCTTTACCGGAACTTCAGGCTTTGTCATCCCAGATCAGACAGCCATTGCAAGAGGTGACGGTGCGACATTCACCACGCAGGGCGCCGGGACAATCGGCGGAGGTGGAACAGTAACGGTATCGGCATCGGCGGATGTGGCGGGTACGGCAGGGAACACGGCAGCCGGATCGACCATGACTTTATCGATTGCCATTGCCGGTATTCAATCTTCTGCCCTGGTTGCAACGGCATTCACCAATGGGACCGATACCGAGGATGCGTCGTCTTTCCGGACACGGATGCTGCAGGTTTACCAAAACCCTCCACAGGGCGGCTCACAGTCTGATTATGTGACCTGGGCGCTTGAGTATGCAGCAGTGACCAGGGCGTGGTGCAATCCCAATGGGTTCGGGGCTGGCACAGCTGTTGTCTATGTAATGATGGACGTGACCGAATTGGCTCACAATGGTTTTCCGCAAGGCACCGATGGTGTTGCAGCTGCAGAGACAAGAGGCGCTGCAGCGACCGGCGACCAGCTAGCTGTGGCAAACTTGATATACCCGCTTCGCCCGGTAACCGCGCTCGTCTATGTCTGCGCACCGATTGCACAGTCCGTCAATTTCACCATAAGCGGGTTATCTTCGGCATCGGCAGCAATCAAGGCGGCAGTGTCAGCAGCGATCACAACTATTTTCGCTCAGTTTGGGACACCGCTAGGCGGGATCGTTGACCTATCGTATATCGAGGCGGCAATTGCGGCGGTATCGGGAACAGCAGGGTTTGTAATCACCACACCTTCTGGAAACATCACCACGACGACCGGGTATCTTCCGATTCTCGGCACCATTACCTATTCATAAAGGAGGATCTTGTATGGGTGCTCCTGTTTACACCGCAGATGATTATCAGCGGGCATTATGGAATCTTATGCCCAGGGGGCGGGCATGGAATAAAGAGCCCGGGTCGGTTCAGTCTCAAGTTCTGCTTGGATTATCGCAAGCATTTGCACGGCTGAACGATAGATCAAACAACCTGATAGCCGACTCGTTCCCCTTGGAAACTTACGAGCTTCTTCCCGAGTGGGAGGAGTCAGTTGGTCTTCCGGATTCGTGCGCAGGCCTGGGCGCCACTGTACAGGCAAGGCGAGCAACTATGCTTGCCAAGTTCATCAACACAGGTGGTCAATCGGTTCAGGCAATGACCGATTTTGCTAATTTATTGGGATTCACTATCTCGATCACCGAATACGCTCCATTCAGGGTTGGTCAACAGCGGACAGGAGCGCCGTTAAACGGACAGGACTGGGCCTTTACATGGGCAATTAACTCACCAACGAACACGTTGTTTTCCTTTCGGACTGGCGAGTCGGCAGTCGGCGAGCCGTTATCGTCATGGAGCAATGCCGCGTTGATCTGTTCAATGGAAAAGATATCTCCGGCTCACACAGTTCTACAGTTCATCTACCATTAAAAGAGGCTGATAATGTATCAAATTGATAATGCAAGCGCCGCATCAGTTAGACCAGCGGCTTCTTCTGCCGGTACGGCTGGATGGTTTACCGATGGGAACCCAGGAACGAGCACACCAGCGACGATCTTTCCCGCTGAGTTTGCCAATATGCTGATGGCCGAAATCCTCAGTGTACTAACCGCCGGGGGAATAACACCCAGCAAGTCAAACTCCGCGCAATTGTTAGCAGCTATAAGAACCGCTGGGGTATCAGATGCTGGATCATCTTTTGGTAGCCCAGGATATCAAAAATTGCCAAGTGGCCTCATCCTTCAATTCGGAACCGTAAACACATCTGCTTCGGCTGATATAACCGTTACGTTCCCTATTTCGTTCACGACAAATGCTTGGTTTTCCTTCGCAACTCCAAACGTGAATAGCGCTGGAGCTTTTGCAAACGCATTCAATCCAACGCTGACCAATGTAGGGCTAGCTGCATGGACGAATAATACCACTCGTGCGGCAATTACAATCAGTTGGTTGGTAATCGGTAAATAAGGAGAGACTATGTTTTATTCAAAGAGCACAGGCGGATTCTACACCACTGAAATAAATGGTGAATCAATCCCTTCAGATGCGGTGGAGATAACCGAAGCAGAACACAAAGCGTTACTGAGTGGGCAGGGTGCGGAGAAGGTTATAGCCGCTGACGAAAACGGCAAACCTTATCTCGCAGATCCACCACCACCGACTCCTGGGCAACTCCGAGCCAGAGCTAAAGCGGCCAGGTCCGAAGCGGTTGAGCGGATAACCGTGACAGTTGGGACCAAGGTTTTCGATGGTGACGAAACAAGCCAGACCCGTATGGCAAGAGCCATCATCGGCATGCAAGCTGCAAACGTGCCAACCATGAAGTGGGTTCTCGCCGATAACTCGATTACCGATGCCACACTCGCAGAGTTTACCGAAGCAATGGTCAAGGCCGGTCAGGCACAGTCCGCTGTTTGGTTTCTGCCGGGATGAAGAGGCCCTACTGGAAAAACATACTTGTAGCGATTGACTGCTTGCTAGGGGCCATCGGGGGAATCAACGCCTCTGATGGCCTTTTTGGTTTTCGTAACTGCGAGACCATCTCTTCCTTCGTGGGCCGGAACTACATGGGCAAGTGGCAGCAAATCTACCTTGATAAATTGATGTACATCCTCACTGGCGAATCTAACCATTGCCTCAACAACATTGAGCAGGATTACAAATGAATCTCACACCTGAACAGTTCAAGGAAATGATGATCGTTTTGACCAAGATCGCCGACAAACCTTTCTCGATTGCGGGGGCGTCTGACTGGGCGATGCTAGTTGCGCTTGGTGTCGTCATCATGGCGACTATTGGCTTCGGGGGTAAATGGATCATCTTTTCGATCAGTCAGGATATTGCGGCCCTATCGGCTGCGCTCACATCGCACAAGGTTGAAGATGACAAGGCGCATGATCGCATCTGGGCGGTGCATGAGGATTGTCAGCGAGAGTGCTGTCCTCGGTTAGGGAGAAGGGCTGATGATGAACGGGTAGGCATACATGGGAGGGTCATGGCATGAATACTTGGTTGATCGTAAATCTCGTAATGATAGTGCTCGCCGTTTTGCTACTGGCGTTCGTTAAATTCTATGACTTTTCAAACCCTTATAGTGCTTATTTGCTAATCCTTCCTGGAATGGTCCTGGCTATTGCGGGATCTTGTTCATCTCTTGTTCAGGTAATTATTTTTCTCTGGAGGCATTTCAAATGGAACTCTTAAAAAACATGATCACGGGCAAGGATAATGTGACGACCGATTTCATGCGGGTTCTTGCCTGCTGCTCTGTTGTCGTCGCTCTTGGCCTGGAAATATACGCTGTCGTTTGGCAGCATCCTTTTGATATTCAGGCCTTTGGGGTTGGGATAGGCATTGTGTTTGGGGCTGCTGCTACGGCTCTTAAAATCAAAGAGACAACCGAGCCATCATGATTGCCTTGATGATCCAGAATTGGCGGCTAGTGGCCGAGGTCGTGGTTACGCTCATCCTCCTGCTGGTGATCGGGTTTTTCTATGCTCAAAAAAACCACTTTCAATCCGCCCTGGCAACATCCGAATCAAAGGTTGCCGTCCTGCAATCAGCAAATGACTCCTACCAGTCGGAAGTGGCTAAACAGAACGCCGCTGTAACTGAAATTCAGTTGC
>CAZSIJ010000051.1:0-3955 GCA_964607065.1 uncultured Desulfobulbus sp.
ACCTGGGTAACCGTATCCTGCACGGTCTGGGCCGAGGCGCCCGGATAGGTGGCGTTGATGGCGATCTGAGGCGGTGCGATCGCCGGATACTGGGACACCGGCAATGTTTTTATGGACAGCAGGCCTGCCAGCATCACCAAAATGGCGATCACCCAGGCAAATATTGGACGATTAATGAAAAAACGGGGCATGGTGACTCCTTACGGTTGTTTGGCTGCGGGTTGGTTGCCGGGTGCAGCCGCCTTGGTGTCGAATGGCACCACTTTTACCGTGGCCCCCGGACGAATCCGCTGGAGACCTTCAACAATCACCCGCTCCCCGGTTTTCAAACCATCGGTAACCATCCAGGCATCACCCACTGCCCGTTCGGTCTTCAGAATCCGCCGTTCCACCACCTCGTTTTCACCGACCACGAAGGCCACGGCATTACCGGCAGGGTCACGGGTAACGCCGCGCTGGGGTACAAGCATCACCTGCTCCCGCACCCCTTCCTGCACCAGGCAGCGAACAAACATGCCGGGCAGCAGCAGCTGATTCGGGTTGGGGAACTGAGCCCGCAGGGTGACGGAACCGGTACTTTGGTCTACGGTTACCTCGCTGAACTTGAACAGGCCTTCTAGGGGATAGGCAGTGCCGTCTTCCAATTGCAGATTGACCTTGGCCTGGCTGGGGGCATTGTTTTTAAGCTCCCCGCTGGCCAGATTCCGTTTGAGGCGGAGCAGGTCAGCACTGGATTGGGTCACGTCAACATAGACGGGATCGAGTTGTTGGATAGTAGCCAGTGCCGTTGTCTGGTTGGCGGTAACCAGCGCACCGGGGGTAATGCTCGAACGCCCGATTCTCCCGGCAATCGGGGCCGTGATGCGCGTGTAGGCCAGGTTGATCCGTGCAGTCTCCACCGCAGCCTTGCCGGTCTCGATATCCGCCTCGGCCTGTTTGAGGGCGGCGGTGGCGTCGTCGTACTCCTGGCGGCTGACCGCTGAGATAGCCACCAGCTGCTTGTAGCGTTCCGTCTTCTGCCGGAGGGTATAGCTATTGGCCTCGGCCTTGGCCAGCGCGGCCTTGGCACTGTTGAAGGCGGCTTGGTAGGTCGCCGGATCGATCTGGTACAGAACCTCGCCGGCCTTGACATCACCGCCTTCGGTAAACATCCGTTTTTGAATGATGCCACCCACCTGAGGTCGTACCTCCGCTACCATCTGGGGCGAAATCCGGCCTGACAGCTCCATGGTCAGGGTGACTGGCTCCGTGTTCACGACTACCACCCCTGCCTCAGGAGCAGGTTTAGCTGCGGACGGTCCGCCGGGGGCTGCCTGTTGTTTGCAGCCGTTCATTATGAGCATACCGGTCAGCAGCCCCGCTATGGTGAACACTTTGATTGTGTCAGTGGTTTTCATCATGCTCTTCCTTATGAAAAGTTGTGCAACGGCCGTCCGCGAGCGTTTCCGCAGCAAGGATTGCAACGTTGTCGTCATTGGTAATGGATTGTATTCCCTACGGCAGAGAGTGAATATTCATTCCGCAGCCAGGGTGGAACTAGGTGGCGTATTCGCCCTCTCTTAGCGTTTGATGCTCTCCCAGCAGGCTTCTACTGTCTGGACAAGTAAGTGGTCATCCAAGGTCACAAAGCCAAGGGTATGATCGCGAGCCACAGCTAGTAGCGGTCCAAAGGTCAGGGCGAAAAGCACGACCAGGGGGAAATCGCGGATAATCTGCTGGGCAACCCCATCTTCAAAGAGCACGCGGTACGGGGTTTGTTCACCCTCTTTGCCCAGGATTCGATCGCGGCGGAAGGCTATCCCGTAAGGGGAATTATGATACTGTCCTAGATATCGGAATTCCTGGGGATGGGTGATGAAATACCGAAGCAGTGCTGTGCTGAGGTGGAGAAAACGTGCCCTGAAAGATTGCGTCACCTCGTATCCGGCCATGATCTCTGCGGACATTTTGTCATGGAGTTCCTGGAACAGCTCGGTAATGAGGATGTCTTTGGTGGCAAAATAGCGGTATATAGTCCCCGCCCCCACGCCGGCCTGCTCAGCGATGGCAGCGATAGGGGCGCCATGGAAGCCATGCTCGGTAATGAGTTCGAGCGCAGCTTTGAGTATTTCTTGTCGTTTTTCTGAGGTTGCCATAGCGGTCTTTTTATTTAGCTCGGGAGTGAACGTTCACTCCGCTATAGGGCATTTTTTTATGTGTGTCAAAGGTTCTTTTCCACAGGCTGCTTGTCTTGCACTATGCGACTGGCATTCCGAACAGGAAACGGGACGGTGTATTGTCGTCTTTGCGGTGCGTAGCCGGTAATTCTTTTTTTTATGAATCCGAGAGGGGTGTTGGCGATTCTAAAGTTGAGGCCATGGTCGCTGACCAAACTTCTCGTAGCTGACCTGATTGCAGCAAAGGGTGTCATGGGGATGCCCGCTTTTACTGTCCACAGGGTAGCCTATGCCGATGATCGCCAGTACCATCAAGCCTGGAGGCAGTTCCATCAGATCGGTGAGATAGGTTTGCGAGCTGGTTGTATCCTCACGCTCACGCAGACGGATCTGAACCCAGCAGCTGCCCAAACCGAGGTCCGTGGCTTCCAGGTGAATGAGGGTGGCGGCAATGGCGGCATCTTCCACCCAGACATCAGACTTGGCTGGATCGGCGCAGACCATGATCGCCAAGGGGGCATTATTTAGAAAGGTGGCACCGTGGGCCTTGGCGACAGATAGCTTATCCAGCCGCTGCCGATCGGTGACCACGATGAATTCCCAAGGGTTGTTGCCCTTGGACGAGGGCGAGCGGAGCGCTGCCTCCAGCAATAAATCGAGTTTTTCCTGCTCTACGGGCTGGTCCTTAAAGCGTCGGATACTGCGGCGTGCGCGTAAGAGATCGATAAGCATGGGATTTCCTCACTTGTTGAGATTCAAATCAAGCTAATGCCGCGGCTATCTCCCGCTGGATCGTTTTGATGCAGGCGTCGGGATCGGCAGCATCGCGGATGGGCCGGCCGATGACCAGGTAATCGGCTCCATCGGCGATAGCCCTGCCAGGCGTGGCCACCCGCTGCTGGTCGTTAAGATCGGCTCCGGATGGGCGGATACCAGGGGTAACCATGGTGAAGCTTTGGCCGAGGCGTTGTCGCAGGAGGTGGGCCTCTTGGGCTGAACAGACCACCCCGTGGCAACCGAGACGCAGTACGGTTTCGGCGCGTTGCAGGACCAAATCGTCCACCGTGCCCTGATATTGCAGTTCGGTAACCTGCTCGCTTCCGAAGCTGGTTAGTACGGTCACCGCCAGAATCTGGATGCCGGTGTTAGCTGCTAAGGCTGCTTCTACCACAGGCCCGTAGCCGTGCACCGTGGTGAAGGTGATGCCGCGGTCGGCAAACTGTCGCACCGCCAGCTGCACCGTAGCAGGGATGTCGTAGAGCTTGAGATCAAGCATCACCTTGCAGCCCTTGTTAACGATGTACTCCACCACCGGCCAGCCGCCGGCAAAAAACAGCTGCAGGCCGACCTTGAAGAAACGGATCTGCCCTGCCAGCCGGTCCACCAGGGCTAGAGCTGCGCGGGGATCGGCCAGGTCGAGGGCAAAGATGATGCGATCTTCCAGGGGGATAGGTGTGGCGCTCATGCCCGGATCATCTCCTCGGCGAGCATGCGATCTGCAAAATCAAGGACAAACTGCCGTTGGGCATGCGTGGTCTGGGCGATACAGGTACAGTGCATATTGCTGGCACTGCGGACCAGGAGTTCAAAACGGAGCGAACTCTTTTCAATAATCACGGTAAAGTAGAAGGGGCCGCAGTCCTCGTGACCCTGCTGTTCCGGTCCCAGTAAGTCCGGGGGCACACTGAGGAAATAGACGCCTTCGAGGGAACTCTGCTTCAGGGTTCGCTTGAGATAGCTGTCGAGGTTGTCACGTTCCAGAAAAGAAATTTCGTCAATTACATACTGTCGCATGGGGG
>CAZSIJ010000051.1:4055-27973 GCA_964607065.1 uncultured Desulfobulbus sp.
AGGTTGTCACGTTCCAGAAAAGAAATTTCGTCAATTACATACTGTCGCATGGGGGGGTCCTTATTTTTTCATGAAGTATACGGCATCGGGTCACAAACCGTTGTTTTTGTCATATAGAGGCAGAGGCGGTTGCCTTTAAATGGCAAGCAAGTGGCTGGATCAATGTGCCGGGTAGTTTTCTCCAGCGGTTTATAGATATTCGGCCGCAAGCGAGGCCAGGTGGCTGCGCTCGGAACGGGTCAGAGTGATGTGGCCGCAGGTTGCATGCCCCTTGAGCCGCTCGACCGTATAGGTAAGGCCGTTACTGCTGGCGTCGAGATAGGGATTGTCGATCTGCTCGGGGTCACCGGTCAGAACCATTTTGGTGCCTTCACCGGCGCGGCTGATGATGGTCTTGACCTCATGCGGCGTCAGGTTCTGGGCCTCGTCGATGATCACGTACTGGCGCGAGATGGAGCGGCCCCGGATATAGGTCAGGGCCTCGAGTTCAATCTGATCCTCCCGGATCATGCGATTGATGCCCAGTTCGGTGGCTGCATCCTGTTTGCCGCCGTTGGACAGCCCCATGAGGTAGGAGAGATTGTCGAAGATCGGCTGCATCCACAGCTTCATCTTGTCGTCCTTGGTGCCGGGAAGATAGCCGATGTCGCGGCCGAGCGGGATAACGGGTCGGGATACCAGCAGTTTCTCGTAGCGGCTGCCTTTGATGGTGTTCGCCAGCCCTGCAGCCAGGGCTAGCAGGGTTTTGCCGGTCCCGGCCTGGCCGACGAGCGACACCAGCGCAACCTCGGGGTCCATCAGCAGTTCCAGGGCCGCCCGTTGCTCCATGCTACGGGGGCGTAGGTGCCAGGCGCTTTCGTAGGCGGGGTTGAGCGGTTTCAGCTGATGATTGTCTATCGCCCTGCCGATGGTGGTGTGTTTTTCATTCGCCACGTCGACCAGGAGCACGAACTCGTTGGGTTGGAACTCTTCGTTTTCAAGCAGCAGACTCTTGCCTTGATGTAACTTGCTAATGGTTGCCGCGTCCACCTGGAGACGGCGGAAACCGGTGTAGAGCTGGTCGAAATCGGTTTTTTCTTTCTCGAAATCGGCAACCTCGATCCCCATGGCATCGGCCTTGAGACGGGCGTTGATGTCCTTGGAGACAAAAATGACCCGATGGCCCTGTTTAAGGAGGCTGTAGGCAGTAGCGATGATGCGGTTGTCGGGGATGTTGAGATCAATGCAGGTCCCGTGCGCCTCCTCTTTTTCCATGGTGATCCGGACGATGCCGCCAGCCTCGGTGCGCACCCCGGTGCCGAGGCTGCCCTGAACACGTAGGCTGTCAAGGGTGCGGATAACGTGGCGGGCGTTGCGGCCCAGCTCGTCGTTGTTTTTCTTGAATTTATCCAGCTCCTCGATCACCGTCATTGGCAGGATCACTGTGTTGTCGCCAAAGCTGGTGATCGACAGGCTATTATGGAGCAGGACATTGGTATCAAGAACGAAAAATTTATCGGACATGTGATTCCCGTTGGCTGAAAGAATGGGTCTCTTGATGAAGAGGCTTAAAGATCAAGACAGGTGGTGTCGTGGTTAAGTACTTCGCAACCCTCTTCACCCACAATCACCATATTTTCCAGGCGGATGCCCCCCCAGTCAGGCAGGTAGATGCCGGGTTCAACGGTCACGACCATGCCGGCACGCAATTGTTTACGGCTGCTCGGTGAAAGGCGCGGTTCTTCATGGACCGCAATGCCGACCCCGTGGCCCAAGCCGTGGCCGAAATGATCGCCATAGCCGCCGTCGATGAGAACCTGACGCGCCGCCTTGTCAACCGCAAAGCCGGTGACTCCGGCCCGGATAGCGTTGATTGCTGCAAGCTGCGCCCGGCGGACCAGCCGGTGTCGATCGAGATAGGCCTGGTCCGGTTTACCGGCAACAAAGGTCCGGGTCATATCGGAGCAATAGCCCTGGTAGATCAGTCCCATGTCGATGAGCACCAGATCGCCCGCCTGCAACTCGCGATCCGTGGGTACGGCATGCGGCCGGGCAGCGTTGGTGCCAAAGGCGACGATGGTGTCGAAGCTGGGGCCCTCGGCCCCCATCTCCCGCATGGTCAGATCGAGAGCCAGGGCGATCTCCCGTTCGGTCATGCCCGGTTCGATGGTGTTGTACACCGATTGAAAGACCTTTTCGTTTAAGAGGGTTGATTTGCGGAGCAGGTTCAGTTCTTTTTCACTTTTAATCAACCGCATCTTCTCGACCAGACCGCTCTGCGGCTTGAGCACCAACCCCCGCTTTTCGGCCATGTGCGAGAGCCGCAGGAAGGTCGCGTGCAGGAAATAGTCACTCTCAAACCCCAAAGTGCGAAGGCCCATCCGGGCGGCCAGCTGTTCCAGCAGTTTGAGCAAACCCTTTTTGTAGAGTTCTATCTTAAAGTGGAAGGCCTCAGCCTCGGCCTGCAGGGTGAAACGTGAGTCGGTCAGCAGGTAGGGGCGCCCCTCAGCAGGGATGAGCAGGAAGCCCGAGCTTTCCTGGATGCCGTGGTCGGGTGCGGTATACCCGCTGAGGTAGCGGCGGTTATCCGGCTGGGAGACCAGCAGACCATCAATTTTTTGCCGTTGCAGCGTGGTCTGCAAGCGGACAATCCGGTCAAACTCGTCGTGCTGTGGCATGATCAGGCTCCGGTCCACTCTTTGAGCTGAGCTTTGAACTGTTCCAAGGCCTGGCCGTACTGGCTTTCCAGGTCCATCTCCAGCCGCGACCACTCTTCTTTGAACCGGGGTTCAGTGGTCGGGTCAATTTTCATGGTGTCGGCTTTCATTCCTTTACGCGCCAGCAACTGCTCAATCTGGATGCGCATCTGTTCTTTCAACTGCTCATACAACTGTTTGCGATGCTCGCCGTATTGGGAGGTGATGGTCTGCAACTCTTTACACAGCGCGGCAATGTCTTCCGTTTCTTTGTTCAGTTCGACAATTCCCTGGACTGCCAGTCCAATCCGCTTGGTGCCGTCTTCGTCCCGAGGCAAGAACAGATTGCGCATGAGCGAGGCCAGCATGCCTTTGCGGATGGCAGTCTGCTGCGCCTGGTCATATTCGTCCAGGGTCTCGGTGAGGGAATTCTTCTGACCGTTTAAGTATTCGGCAGTACTTTGCATGCCTTTTTTCAGATTTTCTTCTTGCTGCATTTCGTCTGGGGTGGCCATGCCCATGCGGGCGGCGCGTTCCATGACCAGATCCATTGTTGATTTTATTCCAGCCATTGTGACGGATTCTCCTTAGGATTTTGGGGGATGATTGTTGTGACGTTCGAATATAAACATTGTGACAAAAAACTACAAGCCGTGGCCGTTGATCAGGCGGGCTGCAAAAAAACCGTCAAGGCTATCGGCCGGGCTGGGATGAAAAAATCCGGCGTTATCCACCAGGCGACGGGCAGATTCCGGCAACAGTGAGGCCGCGTTGTCGACTGCAAATTGGGGGTGCTGCGCCAGAAACTTTTCGATCACCTCTTCGTTTTCCTCAGGCTCCAGCGAGCAGGTTGCGTAAATCATGATGCCGCCGGGCTTGAGCAGGAAGGTCGCGGTCGCAAGGAGTTGCAGTTGGGTCTGCTGATACTGGGCCAGGTCTGAAGGCTGCCGGTTCCAGCGGATATCGGGTTGCCTGCGGATAACACCGGTGCCTGAGCAGGGAGCATCGATGAGGATAACGTCAAAGAGTGGTGGGCGAGTGGCGGCATAGCTTTGCAGATCGGTGCGTACCGGGGTAACCCGGTCCGTGTGGCCCAGTCGCTTCAGGTTTTCCCTGAGGAAGCCGAATCTTCTCGTGTCCGGCTCGATGGCGACGATGGTTCCGTCGGGCGGCAGGAGTTCGGCGAGATGCGAGGTCTTGCCCCCTAAGCCGGCGCATCCATCGAGGACTCGGCACCTTAGGGGCAGGGGGCCGATAAGCAGGGAGGCCAGTTGTGCCGCCTCGTCCTGCACCTGAAAGTGGCCAAGGTCATAGCCGGGCAGCGAGGCGATGCCGCCGGGGAAGGTGTCGATGCTCAACCCCACCGGGCTGTAGAAGCCCTTGCTGGCTGTGATCCCTGATTTTTCCAGCAGGGTGTGCAGGGCGGAGCGGCTGGTGCGGCGGCTGTTGATCCGCAGGGAGAGCGGTGGCTCGGCGTTGTTGACCAGGCAGATCATCCGGGTCTTGTCCGGGCCGAACTGAGCCCGCCATCGTTCGATCAGCCAGGCCGGGTGGTTGAGGATCGGGGTGTCGCCTTGTGCCAGCTGTTCCGGGGTGGGCAGCGAAGTTCGGTTGCGGGCCACTGTGCGCAGCAGACCGTTGGCAAAACCGATCAGCCAGGCGGGCTGTCCTGCAGCCTTGAGGGTGTTGACCGTGGCGTTGACCGCTGCGGATTCTGGAATGCGGTTTAAGAAGAGCAGCTGATAGACGCCGATGCGCAGCGTCATCAGGGTGCGTGGCTTCATCTTGGCCAAGGGGTGTTTGGAGAATTTCAGGATGATGTGATTGAGATACTCTTTTTGTCGTAGCACGCCGTATACCAGGGTTTTGACCAGCCCCCGGTCGATATCTGCCAGCTTTTCCGCTGCACTGTGGAAGAGGAGATCAATCGAGTTATGAGTGGTGGCCCACAGGCACAGAACTTCGACGGCAACGGCGCGGGGAGTGGTTGACAAAGGTGTCGAGGTCATGGCAGAGGATTCATTGTCGGTTGGCGGTAATGAGGTCAAGAGAGACCCCTTGCAAGGTTCCAATAGATTGTAATTGCTAAAAAACAGGAGGTGTTCCCGCTGCGCTGCATTTGTACGCATCCACTCTGCCATGGACATCCGCAATTGCAAAGTCTTTTCATTAGGAAAGCAGTGTGCGAGATGTGGATAAAGCTGCTGGTTCCCGCAACAGTTCAGCCGGGAGAGCCCCTTCTTTCACTGGTCCAGCAAAACCTTTGTGCAGCATCGCTTCAGACCAACATCCCTAATGCCTTTTCAATTTCCTGGTCAGTAGTACGCCAAAAGTACCAGGTTTTCTGGTACTCAATGGAGGGTGAAACATGAATAAATACGCCAGCAGGCGCATGCTATTTTGGATAAACTTTTGTATAAATAAATCATCAAAAAGTGTTTTTTGGTAAAAGTAGGTTGAATCTAGCGTTTTGGCAGGCTGTAAACCGGGATTCAGTATAAAAGTCGACATAGAATCAAAGGGGGAATGGAGAATGAAAAATAAATTATTGGTAGGATTGGCTACGGGATTATTTTTTGTTGGAATGGTGGGGGTGGCGAGTGCAGTCCCTGTAACCTTGGTTGATAAAGGATCATTATGGTCGTATTCAAATCTCGGCGTCCCTACAGCTGTTGGTAGTATTGATTTGTGGCCTAATTGGGCTTCAGCTGGTTACAATTCTGTCACTTGGGGCTCCCTAACGTGGTCGCAAGGAAATGCTGCCTTTGGCAACAATGGCGGTTTGCCTCAAAATACAGGATGGGTAGCTAATACAGATCTGGCGCTCCAGAAATCGTTTGATATTGATGGGATTTTGTCCACGCCTGTGATCCTAAATGTCGCATCCGATAATGGATTTATTGTATTTGTTAACGGAATTCAAGTAGCCAAGGAAATGGCAGAAGGCTATACCTCCTATTGGGAATATACCCTTGGCTTGACGACAACTCCTTTTAAATCTGGACAAAATCTCATTCAGGTGTTGGCTGAAGATCATGGAGGGGCAACTTTTTTTGATCTGAAGCTGATTGGTGATGTGACCCCTGTCCCAGAACCAGCAACCTTGCTCCTTTTTGGGGTAGGTGTTGTGGGGTTGGTCGGAGTCGTGAGAAGAAGGAAAAATTAATTTCTCTCAATAAGTTGAACTACAAGGCAGGGTCATTTGACTCTGCCTTTTTTTTATTGTTTGTATAAAGCATCCCCCTACCTTAATGGTGAAGAGGGGAAATGAGTCAAAGCTAGAAGTTCGTTATGTACCGGGTCCAGCCTGATAGGCTCCTCGAAGTGTTAAGCACCCAGCTTTCTCCTTGACAGCGAAAAGCCCGGTACTGTAAAAGGGGAGTCGCACTCAAGCCGGAGTGGTGAAACTGGTAGACGCACTGGACTCAAAATCCAGCGGGGTTAAACCCATGTCGGTTCGATTCCGACCTCCGGTACCAACAAAATCAAGGAGCTGCACAGCATGCTGTGCAGCTCCTTTTTTGTGTTTCTATTGCGCGGGCAGATGTCGGGCAGATGAAACGGCAAAAAGATAGGACTCAGCGATTCTGCTCCCCAATCCCATCTGGCACTTTTCCCCTGATCGACGCACCTTTTTTTAAGAAGGGGGGAGCGGGGTGCTGGGTACCCCCAAAATGCCCTGGCTGTTGAGAGATTAGGGTCCCCTCGAACCCCCGCTCTATTATTTTTTGAAATAATCCCCGAAAAACTATTCTTCAAATACTGTCCCTAAAAAGAGATACAATCTGACCCGTTTAGCTTTAGGGTTAGGTGTTCACACTCTCCAATATTAGGTCCGCATAAGGATTTGCTACGTTCCGAGCGCGGGGGAGTGTTGGGGCATTGTTGCGAAAACAGAAATGGTTGCGATTTTATCGACAATTTCAAACACTTGAATTGTACCTGTGCCCCTGTTAATAGCGCGTCGTCAACCGCACGTGTGATCTTCACATCAAACCGTTACAGGAGGAATGGAACATGGAGACAGCAAAGGATTATTCAGCGATGTATGAAGAAGTAGACGACCTGCTCAGGGGCACGTATGCCACCCTTCTTTTGCTTGGAACCCATTATGAAGAGGGCGCACAACCGATGATCACCCGCCAGATTATCCTGGACTTACTCTGGCACTTGAATAACTCCATAGAGACCGTGGCAGGTCTTAACCTTAGAATGATGGACGAATATTACGCGGTGACAAAGGCACCCTCTTTGAGAGAGACGGGCGATGGAATCGCCGTATCATAAAATATATGAGTCATCCAAGCATAACTCTACCCCGAAAGCGCCCTTTCTACTTTGCTTTAAGAAGAATACAGACAATAAAGAATGTTAAGCCAAAGATAATGGCACAGAATGTTGGTAGGGGCCAGTATGTTGAAACAAAGGGGAGCCACACAGAGAACGCTTCGGCCTGATTCGCCCACTGCCCAGAAAGGGCATGGCTGGAAGTCTGATGAAAAGCAGAGTCAAGCCATGCCCACAGCACGCCAACAATCCACCCGAGTAACATTACCAAAAACCATCCAACCAGATAATCCTTCTTCCATTTCAACGGATTCATCGTCCATCCATATAATCTTTCGTTAAATGGCACGTTGCCCTACTAAATAAAGCGAGCGGAAGAAGTGGGAATATGATCGAAGATGCCCGTTTCAAAATTATGAACATCTTCCATTCCATAAAAACATTTGACCGGAACCTCTCCAACTCTGCATCTTCAATTAGCTATCAGTTGTACGCTAAAAGTACCAGATTTCCTGGTACCACATTAAGGACATAATCAGAATAAATACACCAGGGAGAGTATGGGTTTTCTGAATTATGTTTGCTCCGTAACGCCAATATGGCGGGATGCAGTCTGTACTGTGTGCCCAGTGCTCAGCAGGATCTCTACTTCACGTAACTTTGAAATGATTTGTTCCGGCTGATAGCCTTGTTTTGCCATAAAAATACCCCTCGTTTTTTTCCGCAAACCTAACATAATTTGTGGATCTATTCTTGGGGGGCAGGTCACTCAAGGTTACTAGTACTATCCATACCTGTTTGGGTAAGATGTCTGGCTGAGCTAAGGCGTGAGTTGCATTGGTAACCGAGGGGTGAAACAAAAAAAGGCAGAGTTGTTAAGCCCTGCCTCGTGATTCCGATAGATTGGAAAATCTAATTAACTTCTTTTTCTTCTGGCTACACCAGCTAGACCCGCAATACCGGCTCCAAAGAGGAGCATGGTTGCTGGTTCTGGGACAGCATTAATTCCTCTGGTTGTGAGAACTTCTGGGTTGCCGTTCCATGCTTCATAGAATATCTCGAAATTATAGAGGCCAGCGGAGAGGCTTTGGGAGGCAAGAGTGAATGAGCTTGTTATTGGGCTAGTTGGGTATGAGGCGTCAAAAAGTTTTCCTCCCACTAGTATCATGACACCATCATCATGCGTGATGGAAAAGGAGTTGTCAAAATATGCCTGCCCTACAATTTTAACCAAAGCAGCTGTTGTACTGGAAGTTGAAATGTTAGCACTCCCAAATGCACTAAGGGGAGTTAGGCCGTTTATGTTAGTCGCTCCACCTTGAAAAAATTGTGTGTACGTATTTGCCCCCGATACCCTTGAGCTATCAAAGTTGATATCTTGTACTGTAAAAATAGCATCCAGTGTTTGTGACCCCCCATCAGTACTTTCAAGTGTTTGCAGAACCGACTGAGACGTCGCATTACTATTAGCTGCTACAGTGTCATACAGGTACCCCTGATATGGAGAAGCATTCGCCGCTCCAGCAGCCGCCATTCCAATCAAAAATAATCCAGTTGCCAATGAGGTAAATAGTGTCTTTTTCATGTTGTCCCTTCCTGGTGTTATAAAAACTGTATGAGTGCTACATTTAGCACCGGTTCTATAAAGGGCTTAAAGCAACTCTCGCTTGGAGATACTAGGGTCTTACTGAATCTTATCTGCAATGTCTTTGCTCGGACATGCTTTCAGTCCTTTCCTAGCTATCCTTTGGTTGTAATTATTATTACTGATAAGAAAAAATAAATACGCTTCCTGGTGTATTTTTTCTATTACCATTACTCAATGGAGTACAGGAAATCTGGTACTTTTGGCGTATTCCGTTAAGACCTTCGTCAGTTCAAAAATCCTCGCACGTTCAAAATTAAACTAATTTCTGCCCGTACAATCTGGCGTCATCTTTCCCCTGCTCGTCTGGAAGAAATTATTTTTGAGCAGGTTTCTTTTTTAATGCTTTTTCAAGTGGGCTTTTATCTGGAATAGGCGTAAAGAGGACGTTCGGAAAAAGAGGGGAACATAATTTTAAAAAGGAAAATTTATGCCTAAAAACGATATGGTTGTTTATGAGTGTGATAACTGCAAAGATGAAGAGGCTATTGTATGCCCCCGTTGTGAGGGGGAAGGCGAGAACCCTGATGAGTTGGGTTTGCCTTGCGACTTCTGTGAAGGAGAAGGCGAAATAGTGTGTCCTGACTGCAAAGACGGGGGGCGTCGGTAAGAACAGTTAAATGGCTCTGTCTTGTTTGGTTGAGGCATTGAGACATAACTACCCATGGGATAATATTCCCCCAGTTCGGCTTTAGCTGGAGGGTTTTTTTTAAGTAGGATCTTATCTGGGAAGGCGTAAAGAGGACGTTCGAAAAAAGGGGGGAAATACCTGCGGCGCGGGTAACGAGTAAGATAATGCGTAGAAGAAAATTGCAAAACATAATTTGTGCAATAAAACATTTAGTTACAACGTGATCTTGATTCCGACCTCATCAAAGGGTTTGCATGGTCTTCCATGTGGGCCCTTTTTTGTTTGCATGTTTCTGTTCGATGCCGGTCAGGTGAAATATGGTAATTGTACCACACCCATCAACACGATAAAGGCGAAGAACCGAAGCAGCAATTCGCCCATTGATAATTTCAAAAGGTTAAATTTATGAGTAAAAGTGATGTGGTTGTTTATGAATGTGAAACATGCAAAGACGAAAATGCCATCATGTGCCCCCATTGCAACGGAGAAGGCGAGAATCCTGAGGAGTTAGGTTTGCCCTGTGACTTTTGTGAAGGAGAAGGGGAGATGCTATGCCCTGACTGTAAAGACGGGCGCAGGGGGTGAAGCTGAAAATTTGAATTTGTTAAGCTGTTTTCACGCTGACCGATTCGTGCGAGGGCGCTTATATTTCAACAAAAATACATTTTACCGTGCCTGAGAAGTATTGGCTGGATATTAGGATATGGGATCAAGTTATTGTCAAGTTTTGCGCAGAGAAAGCGCGATCCGTTTCCTTTTGGCATCTACCTCAAGTACCCGCACCTCTACCTGCTGCCGTACCTTAACCACTTCCGCAGGATCTTTGACGTAACGGTCGGCCAACTGACTGATATGGATCAGGCCATCCTGATGCACGCCGATATCCACAAATGCCCCGAATTTGGTAACATTGGTGACAACACCAGGCAGGAGCATCCCAATCTCCAGATCTTCCAACTTCTCAATCCCTTGCGCAAAGGCAAAGGCCTCAAATACTTGCCTTGGATCGCGACCTGGTTTGCCGAGTTCGGTCATGATGTCATTTAACGTCGGTAACCCGACCTCATCATCAACATATCGATCAAGGTCGATCTGCTGCCGCAATTTTTCATGCCGCATCAGCTCCGCCACACTGCAACCGCAATCCCTGGCCATTTGCTGGACGATGCCATATCGTTCCGGATGCACGCCTGAACGATCCAGGGGATTTTCACCATCATGGATACGCAAAAAACCGCCACATTGCTCAAATGCTTTTTTGCCAAGGCGCGGGACCTTTAACAGCTGTCGTCTTTCGGTAAACGGGCCCTTTTCACTGCGGTAGTCAAGGATATTGGCTGCCAGCGTTTCCCCAAGTCCGGAGACAAAGGTGAGGAGCTCTTTACTAGCGCTATTCACTTCGACCCCGACTTTGTTGACGCAGCTGACAACCACATCGTCCAGGCTTTGCTTGAGTGCTTTTTGATTAACATCATGCTGATACTGACCGACGCCGATGGCCTTCGGGTCGAGCTTGACCAGTTCCGCCAAAGGGTCCTGCAATCTTCGCCCAATGGAAACAGCCCCTCGGACAGTGAGATCGTGATCGGGAAACTCGGCGCGTGCTACCTCTGAGGCGGAATAAATGGAAGCGCCGCTTTCATCGACCATGGTGATAACCACGCCAGCTGGAAGTGTTAATCCCCGAACAAAGGATTCGGTCTCCCGACCCGCAGTACCATTACCGATGGCGATAGCCTCAATCTGGAAACGTTTGCACAGTTGAAGCACCGTTTGCGCCGCTTCTTCCTGTTGTTTTGGGGAGAGTGCCGGATAAATGGTGCAAAAATGGAGCAACTCCCCTTGGCTGCCCAGGCAAACCAATTTGGCCCCGGTCCGAAACCCCGGGTCCAAGGCCAGGGTGCGCTTTTGACCCAGCGGGGCCGCCAATAGCAACTCCCGCATATTTTCTGCAAAAACAGTGATGGCTTCCATGTCTGCCTGTTTTTTCAAATTGCCTCGCAACTCATTTTCCAGGGAAGGCGCGAGCAGCCGTTTATAGCTCTCGTCAACGGCAAGGGCCACCTGCTGCCCTGCAAAGCCATTGGAACGAACAGCGTGCCGATGCAGGATTTCCAACGATGCAGCCTCGGGAGGTCGAAAGGAAAGGCTCAATATTTTTTCATTTTCACCGCGGAACATGGCCAGCAATCGATGGCCTGCCACCTTGCCGACAGGCTCCTGCCAATCAAAGTAATCCCTGTATTTGCTGCCGCTCTCCTCTTGGTTTTTAACTACTGTTGAGGTAACCATCGCTTTTCGCTGAAAAACGGTTCGGAGTCGAGCGCGGTGAGAGGCATCTTCGCTGATCCATTCTGCAATGATATCGCGGGCACCGTCAAGAGCCTCTGCAACCGTCGTCACCTCTTTCTCTTGATTGACAAACGCTTCAGGCTTTACCTGTTGGGTGTCCTGGGCATAGAGCGTTTTTGCCAGTGGTTCGAGCCCTTTTTCTTTGGCTATTTGGGCACGGGTTCTTCGTTTCGGACGGTAAGGCAGGTAAATATCTTCAAGGGCGGCAAGGTCAGCAGCATTGTTGACCGCCCGCTGCAGGGCATCGTTCAACAGGTCCCGTTCGCCCAGCGAAGCAAGGATTGCGGAACGACGCTTTTCCAAATCGGCAAGTTCGTCTCTGCGGTCACGAATAGCGGTGATCTGCACCTCATCTAGAGAGCCTGTGGCTTCTTTCCGATACCGGGCAATAAACGGAACGGTGGCGCCATCGTCCAGCAGGGCAGAGACGGTGACTACCTGCTCGGCCTTGATCTGCAATTCATTAGCAATGATCTGTGGGTAGTGTTGCATTATATTTCTCTGAAAGCGATCTTCTCTTTTTCTTTATATTGTGATTGGATATTTAACTCAGCATAACGTATTTTTTGAAGATAAACATAATTAGGGAGACATGATGAAGGTCGGTCAAGTTTGTTGTAAATATATTAATATGTCTATGTTTTTATATGCAATTTGTTCAGTCGTTTTTTTGCACGGATGTGCACAAGAGAGAGTTTGGGCAAAAAAGGGGTTGAATCAAAATGAATTTGATCAAGATTTAGCAAGATGTGATCGTGAAGCTGCATCTTCAACCCAAATAGTTGGTTATGCCTATAGCACAGACCTTGAACGAGGTCTTGAGCGTTCCATGGCGAAAGAAAATTTAATAAAAAAATGCATGTATTCGAAAGGTTATACGCTTGAAAATAAATAGGGGGCATGTCGCTCCGGCTTGTTATTGGTTTTCTATCCATCGGGAGGGCATTGAATATATAGGGGATGTGTACATGCATGAACACCCTGGAATATAAGAAGAACTTTACGGGTCAAAGCTATTTGGGGGAAAGCAATATCATAACCTCATACCCGTTTCGAGGTTCAACTTTCTGCCAAAACTCTTCCCCTCTCATCGAAAATTGAAGTTTTAATCTTTTTCAAAATCAAGATCGTCCTGTTCAGAAAGGTAGTGAGTAAAAACTATCCAAAACGATGTGCTCTGGGCCGGATATTGTTCAATAAATTGAACTGTGTGTTAACGCATTGATTTTTAAATATATTCATGGCGAAATCTTACGTTGTTTAACCATGTGCGTTGGCGAATATACAGCGATGCGTTGAAAAGTAACATGTGGACAAGGAGGCTGTGTTTTGGGCAATTGTCTGATAATGTGATGTTAATCAGTTAAGCCTGTTGAGCGTTTGCAGTTGGCATACTAAATGCTTATAATTACATCATGTCTGGATGAGATCAGGCTGGCACTTTGCAAAATCCACTATCGTAAAGGAGAATCGTTTTGAAGAAAATTATCACAAAGATTGTCACTGGAAGTGTCGCATGTATGTTTATTGTCGCAACTGCTTTCGCTGCGGATAACGACCCTGGCATCCAGCAGAGAGAGATCAATCAACAGAATAGGATTAATCAAGGCATCCAGAGTGGCCAGTTGACACCGAGAGAGGCTGGGAAGCTTGAAACTCAGCAGGCCCGGATCAAACAGAGGGAAGAGCGAATGACGGCCAGGGATGGAGGCCAACTCACCGCGCAGGACAAGGCAAAATTAACCAGACAACAGAACAACGCCAGCAGAAATATTTACAGAAAGAAACACAACGACAGGACGGCAACCGTCGGTAAGTAATCCAGTTCAAAAGGTCGTGCCGACAATTCATTGTTCCGTTATTTTTGAATACGCCACAACGAATAAAAAATTTGTTGTGGCGTATTTTTGTATCCGGTCCCAACTTGATGATTATCGGAGATTTAACTTTCTAAACTTCCAGGCTCAGTTTGGTGCCGCCGTTACCTTCCGATACGGCGTGACCGATGTGCTGAGCAGTGAGTTCCATCAGGAAAAATCGGATCGATATAGCATTTGACGGGACAAAGAAGGACTGGTAAAATTTATTAGCTCTAACATTAAAGAGGAATACCTATGCTTGAAGGACTTTTTCAACCCATGCATATGCTTGTTGTCTTAGGGATTGTTCTGATCATCTGGGGGCCGGGAAAACTGCCGGAGCTCGGAGAAGGGCTCGGGAAAAGCATTAAAGCCTTTAAGAAGGTGATGAGGGATGAGCATAATCCCATATCAATTGAACAGGATAAGGAAAAGAAAGACTGATTCGTTTGGGTGTTACACCCCTGACGAATAATAAGGCATGCGGGTTTGAATAAGATTCTCAACCCTTGGTTTGTTTATTCTGAACTACTGAGAAACCAATAATCAACTGAAGGTTTCATGAAAAATTTCTTCAAACAATTTTTTCTTATCGATGACACTCCGCATAATATTGCAGCCGGTGCTGCTCTGGGGGTTTTTTTAGGTATTGCCCCTGGCGCGGGAGTCGCAGCTTCAGTGGTGTTAGCCACGATATTTAGGATCAATCGTATGGCCGCAATTGCTGGTGCTATAGCAACGAATACATGGACACTGATTTTTGCGCTTCCACTGGCGGCTGCCGTGGGAGGTTTTATGGTTGGGGGCAATACGACGAGTCTTGTTGCACAATTCAACCAGATTCAGAATCTTGGATTAAAGTTTTTATTCACCCAAGATATATTGCTAAATATTGTTCTGCCTTTGACTCTCGGATTTGTTGTCGTGTCTGGAGCCATAGCTTTATTTTGTTACATACTCACTTTTTCTCTAATCAAAATGCATAGAAAAACGGTTGTTGTTTAGCTATTCTGTTTTCTTTTGTGCCTCCCGTTCTTCCCGCACCATCGAATCAATCAGCATTCAGCTAACTGACGCAATACCCCCTCTGATTACAATGGTCACGTTGTCGTTAGCTCGCTTACGGCCGGCTGGGTGATCATCTCCATGTGCACCCTTGTTGCCTCGACCTGGGTCAGGGCAATCAAAATATCGGCCTCTGTCCTCTTTCCTCCCTGTTTCAGCTTGAAATTTTGATGTATGATCAAGGTAGATTTAATATCGGACCAATCGAAAAATGATTTGGAGGCAAGGAACATCGTGGAACTAATGAATTGGCACGAATCTTTTAGCGTTGGCGTCCAAATTATTGATGATCAACACCAGCATTTATTGACCCTGATCAACGAACTTATCAGGGCTGTCAACACGCACCAGGAAGATGAGGTACTTGATAAAATTTTGCATGCAGCACTCGCCTACACGGAAGAGCATTTCAAGACGGAAGAGGAATTGCTTAAAATTCATCCTCAATTTATGGAGCACTGCGCATCTCATCGCCGATTTACTAATAATGTAAGCAGGTTGGTTGTTGATTTTGCAAATAATAAAGCTGATGTCGCCGTCAAGCTTGTCAACGAACTGACCAACTGGCTGTACAACCATATCCTCAAGAGTGATATCGATTATTTCGGCGAACTCGGATACCGCCCTCGGGATACGAAGGATGCTTTTGAGGCTCGACTTCACCTCGTCACCCAAAAGGTGAAGGTGTTGATTGTCGAGGATTCCCCAAGTCAACGACTCTTGTTGAAGAGAAATCTCGAAACCGCGGGCTTCGAGGTTCTGGAAGCCTGTGACGGTGCAGAGGCCTTGAGGATTATTGAGGCCAACTTTGATCTGCACCTGGTGATCACTGATATCTCTATGCCGATAATGGACGGCTACGGTTTGGTCAAGGCTATTCGCGATAAACATATTCCTTCTGTCTATATCATTGTTGTCACCGACTCGTCAGATCGGGAGTCGGTAATCAAGTCGTTTCAGCTTGGCGCCAACGATTTCATTACTAAGCCTATCTTTCCGCCGGAGATGCATTTACGGCTGCGCAACGGCATGAATCTGCTTAGGCTGGAAAGCCAGGACGAGCTTATTTTTGCTATGGCTAAACTTGCCGATTGTCGGAGCCCTGAGACCGGCAAGCATCTTGATCGCGTCCAGAGTTTTACCCGTTTGTTAGGTCGACAGCTGATACTAAGTTGCCCTGAGCTGGGAATGACGGAAAGTATTGCAGCCGATATTGCCAGATTCAGCCCGCTGCATGATATTGGTAAAGTAGCCATCGCCGATAACATTCTCAATAAACCAGGTAAGCTTACCCAGGAAGAATTTGAACTGATGAAAGACCACGCCAAGATTGGCGGAGATCTGATCAGCAGTATCCTGCGCAAAACCCCCTCCAGAAGCCTGCGCTTTGCCTTTGAACTCACCATGTACCACCACGAAAAATGGGATGGATCCGGCTACCCACTTGGCCTGTCCGGTAAAGACATCCCGATCGCGGCGCGTATCATGGCTGTTGCAGATATTTACGATGCTTTAACCAGTGAACGGGTCTATAAAAAGGCGTTTTCGCGCGAGGAAGCCAGGGAAATTATTGTCAAAGCTTCGGGAAGCCATTTGGATCCGCTTTTGGTGGACGCCTTTGAAATTCTTGAGGATAAATTTCATCAACTTCGAGAAGAACTGCAGGATTGATTTGTGGTAATTTTTAACTTCAAGTTGATATATTAAGCGCAACAAATGAGAAGAAATAGGGACGGAGCCCGGTTTTCATCACCCACTTTATAAATTAAAATCGGGCTCCATCCCCTATTACCCGTCCCTTTTTCTCCTATTTTTCTATTTCCCCTCTCTTTTTCCTAAATTACAAATAAACAATTTTGGTAATTCTTATTTCACTTACGTAATCAATTAACATTATTGAATGGCTTTAAATGCATGTGCGCAAGGTCTCATAACCCGAAAGTCACGAATGCAAACTGCATCATATTTATTCTGTAAATTAAGCACGTTACGATTTATGATTTCAAGTCCTTTTATTGTGCTTAGCGGAAGTTTGGTGTCGCAGGCTATCGCCTGTTAGACTAGTGGATGCTAGTTGACATAGTGGCATGTTTTCCTTGGTTTTTATAAATCTCCTTAAGTCATCCCTCCTTCAGCCCTCTCAAAAAAAATATATTAACCCGTAATTATTCCGGAATAATCGCACATGATGCGTTTTCCCCAAAAAACAATTCAGCCGTTTACTGGCATCGTTATTGTAAAATAATTTTCTGGCATGACAATTGCCAGTTTCGCTATTGGTTTAGTTTACTTCTCTTACAAGAGTAAAATTCCAACGGAATTGTGTCTCCAGAAAGAAAAGTTTTAGGATTACATGAATAAACACGTTGCTGGATGACAATGCCGGGCAACAAAAGAAAGATTTTTTGAGCTCATTTTTTCCACCTTTCGACAGCAGGTCATGTCGGTTTACCTATTCCGTCATGACCTTTATTTATTTGGGATATTCAAGGAGTAAACATGCAACCTTTGATGGCGCGTCTCAGGGGTCAAGCTGTCTCCTCCTTGCAATCATACCAGGTTAAATGGTTCTCTCAGGCATCCGGCCGTGTCTTGTTTATTCTCGCCCTGCTGCCGGGTTTCCTTGTTTTTTCGTGGGTGCAGGTCGCCGAATCACTGGAGACCACCAACCAAGAGGTTGTGCACCAGCAGGAGCGTGAACGCGTTCTACGGCAGCAGCAGGAACAGACGCCTGATGTCCGTTTGCAGTCGGCTTCGGGACAAGGTGAACCGGATCGTCTTCCGGACGATGAAACGCCCTGTTTCCGAATCGACCATATCAAGTTGACCGGAGAGTCTGCCGAACATTTTCAGTGGGTCCTGGCCTCTGTCGAGCGCTCCGGTAGCGGCGTCTACGACCCCGCCCTGCATAGCTGTTTGGGAACCCGCGGTATTAACCTGGTAATGCGGCGGATCCAAAATGCTATCATAGCGCGCGGATTTATCACTACCCTGGTGCTGGCCGAGCCCCAGGATTTGTCCAGCGGCACACTCCGCCTGGCCCTCATCCCGGGCCGGATCCGCGCTATTCGTTTTGCCAACGGAACAGAGGCGCGGGCCACGCAATGGAACGCGCTGCCGGCTTCCCCCAGCGACCTGCTTAACCTGCGCGATCTCGAGCAGGGGTTGGAGAATTTCAAGCGTGTGCCCACGGCCGAGGCCGATATCCAGATCACCCCGGCCCAAGGCGATGACGCTCGGCCTGGTGAGAGCGATCTGGTCATTGCCTGGAAACAGCGTTTTCCTCTCCGCGGCACTTTCTCCGTCGACGATTCCGGCACCAAGGCCACCGGCAAATATTTGGGCAGCGCCACCCTGTCCTGGGACCACGCCCTCACCCTCAACGACCTGCTGTATGTCAGCCTCAACCATGACCTGGGCGGCGGCGATCCTGGTGACCGGGGAACTGTAGGCGGCGTTGCTCATTATTCCGTCCCCTTTGGTTACTGGCTGCTCGGTTTGACGGCCAGCCAGAACCGCTATCATCAAGCGGTGGCGGGTGCCAGTCAGACCTACCAGTACAGCGGCGAGAGCGAGGGCGGGAATGTCAAGCTCTCGCGCCTGATCTATCGCGACGCGGTGCGCAAGACCACCGTCTCCCTGGGCGGCTGGGCCCGTTCGTCCAAGAATTTTATCGATGACACTGAGGTTGAGATCCAGCACCGTCGTATGGCCGGTTGGGAGGCGGGACTCAATCACCGCGAATTCATAGGAAGTGCCACCCTGGATCTCACCCTGAACTACAAGCGGGGTACGGGTGTTCTGGATTCGCTGGCCGCCCCGGAAGAACCGTTCGGCGAGGGGACTTCCCATCCGAAAATCATGACCGGGGATGCCCAACTTACTTTGCCGTTTACGTTCGCGTCCCAGCGGTTCCGGTATCAAGGTGTGCTCCGCGGGCAGTGGAACGAGACGCCACTGGTGGTCCAGGATCGTTTTTCTATCGGCGGTCGCTTCACCGTGCGCGGCTTTGATGGCGAGAACACGCTGCTGGCCGAGCGTGGTTGGCTGATCTGCAATGATCTGGGCTGGATGGCCGGGCAGAGTGGTCTGGAGCTCTACCTCGGCCTTGATCACGGCGAGGTGGAAGGCGACAGTAGCGCCAGCCTCCTGGGCAAGCGGTTGACCGGCGGTGTCCTTGGGTTGCGGGGCGAATACAAAGGTGTGGCCTACGATGTTTTTGTCGGCACCCCGCTTGGCAAACCGGAAGGTTTCAAGGCAGCCAGCACCATTTCCGGTTTCACTTTGAGTTGGTCTTTCTGAGCTGAGAGGAGTTACCCATGCATAGTGGCGGATTACAGATCATCGCTCCAGGATTGATCGAACAAACCTGCAACGAGGCGGAGGTTCTGGGCAGTGCCGTCTGGCTGTGGATGCATTCTTCCTCGCACCGGCACACCCCCCTGGATGCCTTGCCGACCCTGTTGCTGCCAGCGATCAAACATCGTCAGTTCATCCTCGCTGCCGAAGCCGGCCGACCGGTGTTCTATCTGTCCTGGGCCAATCTAAACGCGCAGACAGAACAACAGTTCATCCAACGACACCAGATACATATGCAGGACGCGGCATGGAACAGCGGCGATCGAATGTGGATATTCGACTGGGTCGCGCCATTCGGCCACACCATGACAATGGGTGGGGTGCTGTTTTGCCAATTATTTGCCAACCGGTGTTGGCGTGCGCTGTCCCATCGCGGTGAGGAGCGAGGCCTTAAAATCAAGAATTTTTACGGTGACGCGGTCCTGCCTGAGGAAGCAGACCTTTGGTTCTCTTTGCGCCCCGTTGCTGGCACACCTGCCACCGCCCCCAGAAGAATAAACAACAGGGAAACAGCCGCAAGGAGCGCAGCATGAATAAATGCTGTCATCGGATCATCTTCAATAAATCCCGCGGTCTGCTGGTGGTTGTCGCCGAGAATGTGCCTAGCCAAGGCAAGGGCGGCGGCACGGTTTCCAGGACCAGGGTGGGTTCCGAAGCCAGGCAGTCCGGTATGCTGGCTACCTTGACCCCGGCGCTGCGCACGACCCTTGGCACGGTGCTCGGGCTTGGTTTGCTGGCGGTCCAGGCTCAGGCGCAGATTGTGGCGGACCTGAGTGCCCCAGGCAACCAGCGGCCCACGGTGCTTGCTGCCCCCAACAACGTGCCGCTGGTCAATATCCAGACGCCCTCGCCCGCAGGCGTGAGCCGCAACACCTACAGCCAATTCGATGTTGACCCGCAGGGCGCCATCCTCAACAACAGTCGCACCAATATCCAGACCCAGCTGGGCGGCTGGGTGCAGGGCAACCCCTGGCTGGCCGGAGGCGGGGCGCGGGTCATTCTCAATGAGGTCAACAGTTCCAACCCCAGCTGGTTGAACGGCTACGTCGAGGTTGGCGGCGGGCGTGCCGAGGTGGTGATTGCCAACCCATCGGGAATCAATGTGAATGGCGGCGGTTTCATCAACGCGTCCCGGGCCACCCTGGTCACCGGCACCGCCACTATGAACAGCGGCAATCTGGAGGGCTTTTTGGTCCGGGGCGGCCAAATTAGCATCGGCAGCGGCGGGTTAGATGCCAGCACCACCGACTACACCGACCTGATTGCCCGCTCGGTGCAGATAAACGGCAATCTTTGGGCCAACCAATTGAAAGTGACCAGTGGCGCCAATCAGGTGGCTGCGGCCAATACGGTCGCGACCCCTATTGCGGGCACCGGCTCTGCCCCGGCCTTTGGTATTGATGTGGCGCAACTGGGCGGCATGTACGCCGGCAAAATCATCCTGGTCGGCACTGAGGCGGGGGTGGGGGTGCGCAATGCGGGGGCGCTTGGGGCCAGCGCGGGCGAGGTGGTGGTCACCGCTGACGGTCGACTGGAAAACACGGGGCGGATCACCGGCGTTGGTGATGTGCAGCTGGATACCCGCGCGGGCATAAGCAACAGCGGCACCATCTACAGCCAGGCTAATACTGCGCTTCGCACCCGGGGTGATATCGAAAACAGCGGCCTGATCGCGGGCAAAGGCGATACCAGCCTGGCGGCAACCGGCACGGACAGCGCCGTCACCTCGGCCACAGGCTCGGTGCTGGGCGCAGGAATTCAGGCCGACGGCAGCCTGGGTGCCAGCGGCAACCTGAGCGTTGCGGCGAGCAAGAAAGTAACCGCGCAGGGGCAGAACCTGGCCGGTGGCGATCTGCGTTTCAGTGGCAGTAGCCTTGATGTGATTGGCAGCCAGACCAGCGGCCGCAATCTCTGGCTCACTGCGGCAAGCGGTGACGTCAATCTCAGCTCGGCCAAGGTTGCAGCCAGCCAGACCCTGACCGCCGCAGTCAGCCAGGCGCTGCGCACCGATCATGCCGTGGTCACTGCTTACCAGTTTGTGACCACCGCTTTCAGTCTTTCTAATGTGTACGGCGAATTGGTGCAGATCGGCACTGGCAATTGGAGTCTTACCCTGACCGGAAATCTGGACAATAGTTTTGGCCGCATCGCCACCAACAGCCGCAGCCTCTCCTTAAGTGCCGCCACCCTGACCAACACGGACGGCGCCGTCGAGCATGCGGGCGACACAGCCTTGCGGATCGCCACCACCACCCTTACCGGCCAACGGGGCCGGATCGAGAGCAACGGCCTCTTGGACCTCTGGGCCACCACTGCCAGCCTGGACAGCGGCCGGACAGTTGCCAAACAACTCGACCTAAAGACGGCCACCCTCACCAACACCCATGGTCTGATGGCGCAAACCGGCGCCGAGACCGGCAGCATCAGCGCGACCACAAAATTTGATAACACCGGGGGCAGCCTGCTCAGCAACGGCAGCCTCACCATAAACGCGGGACAACTCAGCAATAAGGGCGGCATTATCCAGACCGCAGGCAGTCAGAGCGATCTGAACATGACCGTAGTCGGCAACCTGGACAACAGCAACACCAGCAGCATCACCAATGGCGGTATCTCCGCAGGCGGTTCGGTCAGTATCAATGCCTTGAACCTGAACAACACATCGGGGAGCATCACGTCTTGGCAGGCGCTTGGCCTGACCACCACCCAGAGCTTGACCAACACCAGCGGCAAACTTGCAGCGGGTGGCCCGGTTACTCTGCGCACCGCCGGGCTCGATAACAGCTGGGGCACCATTGGTTCGGTGAACGAGGGGGTCAGTCTGATCGCCACCGGCAGCCTCAACAATAGCAAAGGCTGGATTGAGGCGGCGAAGCTCCTCAGTCTCTCCGCCTTTGGCCTGACCAATACCGACGGCACCCTCTTCGGCAGCAGCCTGACGCTCAACAGCCAGCAACGGGCCTTTGATAACACCCACGGCAAGGTGATTGCCACCGGCAGCACCGATAGCGGCACGCTCACCCTCGCCAGCGGCGCCCTGACCAATGATGCCGGGCTGATCCAGGCCAAGGGGCAACTGGCCATCGACACCCACGGGCTGACGCTTTCCAACACCAATTCGGGCACCACCAGTGGCATTATCGGTCAGGTGACCGGGGCAGATAGCCTGACGCTGACCACCGGGGACCTCGACAATACGGCCGGCTATATCGGCGCAGGCGGGGCGATCACCTTGAGCGCTGCTGCCATCACCAACACCGGCGGCGGGCAGATCATCGGCAGCGACCAACTGCGTGTAAGCGGCAGTTCACTTGACAACCGGGGCGGGCAGATCCAGACCCTAAGTGATCTCGACTTGACCCTCAGCGGTGCCTTGAATAATAGTGCCAGCCTGATCCGTTCCGGCACAACCCTGAGCGTGACGGCCGACAGCATCATCAACGCCAACACCTCGGGCGTCAACCAGGGGATTGAAGGCGAGGATATCTTTCTGACCGCCGCCATGATGAACAACCGCAGCGGCGCCATCCGCGCCGATAGTGATGCAACGTTCACCAGCAGCGGCAGCATCGACAACACCAGCGGCCTGATCAGTGCCGGGAAGAAGCTGGCCCTGCGCGACCTGGCTGCAGTCAAAACCCTGGCGATCACCAACACCAGCGGCACCCTGATCGGCGGCGACCTCTTGAAGATCGACAGCGACAGCCTCAGCGGTGACGGCAACCTGTTCAGTCAGGGCGATATGTTTGTGCGTCTTGTCAGGGATTACAGCCATACTGGGAAGTTGCAGGCAATCGGGGATGTGGATTTTGCCACCTTGGGCAATTTCAGCAATGCCTTGACCATGGCAGCCGGGAACGAACTGAAGATCCAGGCCGCCGGGATCGATAACCAGACAAACGGCACGATTGCCGCCCAAACCACGAACCTGATAGCCTCAAACACCTTGACCAACCGGGGCTTGATCGACGGCGGGGAGACCTGGTTGAGTGCCTCGATCTTGAACAATCTCGGCACCGGCCGCATCTACGGCGATCATGTCGCTATTGCCGCCGGCACTGTGACCAACGATGTTGAAAACGCAGTTGCGCCGGTCATCGCGGCCCGCAACCGGCTTGACATCGGGGCCACCACCATCATCAACCGCGAACACGCCCTGTTGTTTTCCGGGGGCGACATGGCGATCGGCGGCGGGCTGGATGTCAACCATTTCGCTATCGGTCAGGCGGGCACCCTTAATAATACCAGTGCCACCATCGAAGCGACGCGCAACATGGCGATTAGCGCCGGGCAAATCAACAATACCAATGCGCATTTCAGTACGGCGATTGTGCAGGTCGGCTCGCCAACAACGATTGATCAATATCAACTTGCACCAGGCGCTGATTATGGACCTTCAGACACTGTAAACCGGTATTTGTATAATGAAATTCAGCTGTTTGATTGTGAAGCGCAATGCATGAAAATATTGGCCACGGGAGATGCGAGCGACCAATACTATCATTACAATTATCAACGGACCATTACGCAAACCCAGGTAACGGCAACAGATCCCGGCAAAATTCTCTCAGGCGGAGCAATGGGCCTCACCGCTGGCAACCTGCTCAACGACAAGAGCCAGATTATTGCCGGCGGCGTCCTCAGCGGCAGCCTCGGCTCGCTGAATAACACCGAAGTGGCGGGAGAAAAGGATACCCACGATGTCGGCAGCGTTTGGTACTCCTATAGAATCAACCAAAAAGGGCGTGACACGTCCGGCCAGAGTCTCTCGGCCTATACGCCTGCCGACTCCATCCAGTCCATCTCCCTTACCCCCACGGTCTATCTGCAGGGCACCACGCCCAGCGGCACCGGCAATCAAATCGGCGCCCTCTCGACCGGCACTCTCAGCCAGACGCCCAGCAGTGCCGGGGCAGTTACGGCCACCGCCAGCGGTCAAACCGTTACCCCGATCACCCAGGTGGCGGCCCTTCAGGGGAGCACCGCCTCCGGTCCGGCCACAGTAGTGCGAAACGGCGGCGTCAACACCAGAGCGCCCAACAACA
>CAZSIJ010000052.1:0-27444 GCA_964607065.1 uncultured Desulfobulbus sp.
ATTTTTAACTCTTCAGGTACCAGCTTGGCAATCCGATCGACAATGGGCAGGGGGATTTCCAATACCCGGCCGACATCGCGAAGCACAGCCCGAGCTTTCATCGAACCGTAGGCGACGATTTGGGCCACATAATCATCGCCGCCATAACGCTTTCGGACATAATCAAGGACCTCGTCACGGCGGTCCTTGCAGAAATCGATATCAAAGTCCGGCATGGAAACTCGCTCGATATTGAGGAAGCGTTCGAAGAGCAGGCCGTACGGCAGGGGATCGATATCAGTGATTGATAAGGCATACGCAGCGAGACTGCCCGCTCCGGAGCCGCGTCCTGGGCCGACGGGAATTTTTTGCTGCTTGGCCCAGTTAATGAAGTCCGCCACTATGAGAAAGTAACCGGAAAAACCCATTTTCTGGATGACCTTGATCTCCAGCGTCAACCGGTCTCGGTAGGTGGACTCCTGTTCCGGAGTTACCTTTTCGATCTCGTGAAGTTGATCGAGCCGGAGTTTCAATCCATCCCAGCAGGCCTGGGCAAAGACGGTGTCCAGGGTCTCGCCAGCCGTTATCGGGAAAATCGGGAAATGGTTGTCCCCGAAAGTGAGTTCAAGGTGGCAGCGTTCGGCCACTTCCAAGGTGTTGGTCAAAGCCTGGGGGCAAGAGGAGAACTGGGCTGCCATCTCATCTGCTGATTTGAAATACAACTGGTCGGTGTTAAAGCGGAAACGATTGGGGTCGCTGATGGTCTTGCCGGTTTGAATGGAAAGCAGGACTTCGTGGGCGTAGGACTCCTCTTTGAAAAGATAATGGCAGTCGTTGGTGGCCACCAGTTTAATTCCCAGTTCGTTGGCCAGATTTATGAGTCCCTGGTTGGCGATAGCCTGTTCCGGGAGCCCGTTTTCTTGAATCTCCAGATAGAAGCGGTCCCCGAAGACGTGTTGTATTTCAAGGGCCTTGGCTCTGGCTCCGGCAGGATCGTTGTGAGTCAGTCGCCAGGGAATCTCGCCCTTGAGGCAGGCGGTGAGCACGATCAGTCCTTCCTGGTGCTGGAAGAGGGTGGGCCAATCGATCCTCGGCCGGTAATAAAACCCCTTGGTCTGGGCCAGAGAGGCGAGTTTCATCAGGTTGGCGTAGCCGGTAGCATTCATGGCCAGGGCAACTAGATGAAAATTGTGGCCCGCTGTCCGGTCATGCAGGTGCATGCCGTTTTCTGCCATATAAAATTCGCAGCCGACAAGAGGCTTTATTCCGGCTTTCTTGGCTTTTTCATAAAATTCAAGGGCCCCGTACATGGCACCGTGGTCGGTGACGGCGACTGCCTCCATCCCGAGGTCTTTAGCGCGTTGGATAAGATCATCGATGCGGATGGCGCCGTCGAGCATGGAATACTGGGTATGAACGTGCAGATGAACAAAGGGAGCGGACATAGGAGTTGAAAGAGTTTAAATTCAGAAGATACCGGAAAGGCGTTAGCCATCCAGAGCTAACAACGATTTTGCAGTGGAGCACTTAAGGTAAAGGTATTTCTCCGAAACATGGGTGGCTGGATCTCGATCAGTTTTGTATTGCCAAGAGAGGTGCCGGTACGATTGCGGCCAAGAAAAAACCTTGGTTGTGGATGCGACGGTGCCCTTGATATCGTAGTCGCTTCTGGATGGTCAGCGCTTTGTTGCGCATCTCAATTACAGCTCCAGTCGTCATCTCTACCAAGGATTGAAAAAAACTGTGCCACCATTGTGCCATCAGCAAACAAAGACAAAATGTTTCGATGAACCAAGTAGAAATAAGTAAAAATAATAAAAACAGTATGTTGAGGGGTTGGTGGAGGTGTCCGGGACTCTACTCTAAACTGGCCGTATATTACACGGCCAGTGATTTTTTGCACTCTTGATTTTGAGTGATGGAAGGGGGGCGACTAGAAAGCTGCAGGCCCCGGGCGATCGTCTTCCTTGATATGGAAACGTTCCTTAATCTTGGCAAGAGGGACTAGATCGGACTTGCGGGCAGAAGGAGTGAGAAAGGAGAGGAGCTTGGTTCTGAGGACGGTCGGGTTCAATTCGGACTCAATAGCAATGATCCCTTCCATGATAATTTTTTGCAGGAGCAGTTCTTGATTTGTTCGTTCCCTCAGGTTAGCGGCAAAGGGGATGAAAAAGAAATTGGCCAAAATGAGACCGTAGAGAATCGAAGTAAGGGCGAGTGGGACAGTCTTGAGGATAATGGTGGGGTCATCGATACCTGCCAGCATAGGAATCAGTCCGGCGACAGAACCGACGATACCAAAAGCCGGGCAAAAGTCGGCGATAGTGCGTAGCGCCCGTTCGCTATCTTCCCGGCGTAATTTGAAGAAATACATTTCGGTATTGAGGATGTCGCGGATCTGTTGTGGCTCATAGTTGTCGACCAAGCAGCCCAGAGCCCTGCGCAGAAAATGGATGGAGGTCTCGTGCTCATCTTTCTGTAGCGAAAGGATACCATCCATTCTCGATTTGATGGAGAGATCAATGAGAATGTCGACAATGTCTTCTTCCGATTTCAGCTGGTAGGAGTAGGAGGCTCTGACGACCCGGTAGACGATCCCCAATCGTTCGAGTTGGAAACTGAGCAAGGCGGCAGCGGCGCTGCCGCCGGCGACGATCATGAAACTGGCGATATTGAAGTAGAAGGTAAGGTTACCTTTAAAGAGAAAACCGGTAAGGAAAATAAGGCAGCAAAGGGTCAGTCCGATAATGTTTTGTCGTTGCATCGATGAGGCCTGGTTATTGAAGATTTGCAGGTGTGGCTGCCTCTGCTTGTGGCAACTCCTTGGAGAGAATAATTTCAACCCGCCGGTTTGCTTTGCGGTTTTCTTCACTGGTATTGGGTTTCACTGGTCTAAACGAGCTGTAACCAGAAACGCTGAACTGGGTAGACGGCATCTTGGTGTCGTCGATGAGAAACCGTGCTACCCGACTTGCACGTGCTAGCGATAATTCCCAGTTGGACGGATAGCGGGTGGCGCGCACTGGTTGAGAGTCGGTGTGGCCGATAACATTGATCATGTAGGGCGTTTTTTTAAGGAGGCCGGAGAGCTTTTTCAGGGAAGTTATAGCATTGGGCGTTAATTCAGCCTGGCCGGAGGGGAAGAGCAGATCGCCGGTGAGAATAATCCGTACAGTCTTGTCGGGAACCAATTCGACCGAAGCGAATCGCTCCAATTTTTCATTAGCCAAAGTCACCTTGGATAGATCGTAAATCCCAGTGTTCAATTCTTCTCGTTTGGTCTGTTCCTGGGTTAGAGGCGTGATTTTTTGTTGTGTTTTCGCCTGTTCGGCTTGGAGCTGAGCCGCAGCTTCAGCTTGTTGCTCTTTGGAGGTTTCTGGTTTAGAGGGCTCGGGTGAGGCTTGTGGTTGATCCAGCACTGTCTTGTGGCGAATCAAGACATCCGCCCCGGCTTGTTCACGCGACGGCAGGGCAGTCTCTTTCATTGGGCTAGTGGTTTTGCGAGAGATCTCCTGGGAAATCGGATGAAATACCAGGGAAGATTTTGCCTCGTCGGCCTGAACAGGGATGGTTTCATCGGCGATTTTATTAGGTTGGCCGTGGGCAAGAACATCCTGATGGGAACGTTGGTGAGCAAAGAGGGTGAGGAAGAGAATAAACATGGTCATCATCAGGTCGGACCAGGCGATGGACCAATGGACTGGGCGGGGAGGTGTCCGGGAGCGATAAAAAGAATCCTCTACCACGAAAACGGGCTGTGAGGTTGGCTGCCAGTCGGGTGCAAAAGCGGAGGGCTCCGGTTTCGCGAGGGCGGCACTGAGAGGTTCTTCTTCCTTGGGTGGAGCTGTGTTGGGTATCGTATCTTTTTCCATGACCTTCTTTCGACGTATTCGGGCCGGAACAAAAGCGAATTGTACAATTATTCACTAAATGATAGTTCATTCTAGCAGAATTGTTTCGAAAAGTCATTTTTTGAAACAATGCACTGGGAGCCGACCACCTCACCTGTCTCAAAAAAAAATACCCTGCCGCTCAAACGAGCGGCAGGGTATGGAAAAAAACTATGCTAACTTGCCGCTATTATTTTTCTTCGTCCTGCATGGATTTGATCAGCAAACCACCGGCCAGCCCAAGGAGACCGAGTTCCTTGATCTGGTTTTGAGCGGTGAGCGACATCTTGGTCAGCATGCTCCGGCGCAGGGAAACCTTAGGCAGTTCCTGCGGAGCAGCCTTCAGCAATAACTCCATATCACCTTTTTTGCTGCCGAAATACTTGCCGTTGGGTCCGATCTGTACGGCCTTGGAAGTTAGGCCGATGGCGCCCTTCTTCACATATTTCGACACCTCTGAGTTCGGATCGTCGAGGTCGCCGAAAATACGAGCTCGAGCAAGGCAGGTTTGTACACAGGCCGGTTCCAAATTTTCAGCCACGCGGGGCATGCAGTAGGTGCATTTATCAGCCTTGCCAGCGCTGTTTTCATCCTTCAATCCTTCGTCAACATAGCGGGCGCCATAAGGGCAGGCGTCGCGACAGGCGCCGCAACCGATGCAACGTTTTTTGTCGATCTGGACGGTACCGTTGAAAGGATCCTTCCAGGTTGCGGCCACGTCCATGGTCACAGTCTTGCCGGATTTGGCGTCCTTGAAGGTCACGCTGACCGGATCGGCTGGGCAGACAGGGACACAGGTCGGGGTCTTGCAGTGGTTGCAAAGACCGGGATAGTAGGTCGCAGCCATTCCGGTCGCGGTAAAGCTCGGGCCGAGGCGATGCACCCAGTTGCGGTTATATTGAGCGGGAACTTCCCACTCGGCTTTACAGGCAATCACGCAGGCATGGCAGCCCACGCACCTGTCGACATCGATAATCATGCCATATTGCATAGGTATTCTCCTTCAGAAATGATCGTGTCCGACGGTTGCAGGATATGCAGCCCCAAGGTCAGCTTACCTTCACGAGTTTGACAAAGTTATTGCGCATCCCATGGGCGCCGGTTTCAGGGTCAACAGCCAGCTTAGTGATCAAGCTCTGGTCATCGATGCCCTTGTTGTAGCCCACAGTCAGTTCCGGGTTCATTGAGCCGAAGCCGTGATACATGTACACAGAATCTTCGCGGATGCCCGGAGTTACTTTGACCTTGGTGGTGGTACGGGATTTCACCCCGTCCTGATTGACCATGGAAACCGTATCACCCTCTTTGAGTCCCAGTTTAGTGGCCAGTTTGTCGTTTACCCACACAGGACTGTCATCATTCTCCGCCATTAACCAGGCATTGTTCTGGGTGCGGTTGAAGGTATGAAGCGGCGAACGGCCGTAGAGGAGGCGGGCATAGCCTGCTGGCGCCCGTTCTACGGGAATATAAGTGGGGAAAGCCGGGTAGCCGTTTTCTTTAAGCTCTTCGTTCGTGAACTTGACGACCAAATCGTCTTTTACTCCATAGGGATCTTTGCCGGGCTGAATATGAATACCGTCTTCAGCTTTGATCTGCGCAATAGAAAGATTGACGCCAGCCAACATTTTATCGACGGCCTCTTCCTGGGATTTGACCGGGATCTTGTCGCCGTAGCCCATGCGTTTGGCAATCTCGTTGGTGATCCAGATGCTTTCCTTGCGTTCGAATCCGGGTGCCACCAGCGGCATCCTCGGGGCAATATACTGCTTGTGCTCGTCGGCAAAATTCCACTGGGTACCTGTCTTGATCATGTCATATCGTTCAAGGTACGAGGTGTCAGGCAAGAGGATGTCGGCAAACATGGTGATGTCGGTAGGCATGACATCAACGCACATGACAAAGTCCATCTGCTCCAGCATCTTGATGGTCTTTTCCTGATTAGGGATGGTCTGGATAGGGTTCTGACCCCAGATGACGCAGCCCTTGATCGGATACGGCTTAGCGGTGATGGCCGCGTCGCGGATCAAATCGGTCGGGGTGCCAGGTGGAGAGTAATGATGTACCTTGGCCATTTCCCGAAGATTGCCCTCTGCTTCCCCTTCATGTTTTGGCCATCCAAATTTGCCCAAGCCACCTGGGCCCTTGCCCGGCACAAAGCCACCCTTGACGCCAAAGGCCCCAAGTACGCCGGTGAGGCAGGCTAAGGCGCGTTGGCGCTGGAAGTCGTTGCCGTTCCAG
The DNA here is from genome assembly GCA_964607065.1 of uncultured Desulfobulbus sp. GTDB lineage: Bacteria > Desulfobacterota > Desulfobulbia > Desulfobulbales > Desulfobulbaceae > Desulfobulbus. The sequence goes on from CAZSIJ010000052.1 coordinate 6,108, forward strand.
GAGACGTGCCGGCCGGGATGAATAGAAACATTGGGCATGTTGGCAGCCAACAGCTCGGCTACTTCCTTGATCTGGGCAGCCGGAACGTCACACTCCTTAGCTGCTTTTTCCAAGGTCCATTCTTTGATGCCTTCGGCCATTTCGTCGAATCCTTCGCCATGCTTCTCGACGAATTCGGCATTGTATTTTTTATTCTGGATCAAATAGTTCATGATCGCCAGTAAGAAAGCGGTATCCGTACCCGGCCGGATTTGAACCCAGATGTGCGACTTTGCTGCCGACGCAGAATAGCGAGGATCAACCACCACCAGCTTGGCACCGTTTTCAAGCCCTTTGAGATACCGCTTCATATGGGAAACATGAATGTTCTCGCCCAGATGGTTGCCAAGGAAAAACATGACCTTGGTATTGGCCATATCCACGTCCTCGTTGGGCGCGGCGTCGATGGTAGCCATGTAGGCCGTATCGCGGATGCCTCGGCACTGGAAAAAAGAGGCTTCGGAAACATTATGGGTACCCACGGTTTTCTCGAGGAAACCCATGGGGTAGGTTGCGGTGGAACCGTGGGGGAACATGGCGATCGATTTGGGACCACCCTGATCGATAATGGCTTTGAGCTTGCTTGCGCAGGTGTCGAGAGCTTCGTCCCAGGTAATCCGCTGCCATTTGGGAGCGCCACGTTTCCCGACATTTTTCATCGGGTATTTCAAGCGGTCCGGATCATAGAGCAATTTAACGCCAGCATTGCCGCGGGCGCAAATGGACACACCGTTGTCGATCGACTTAGGGTTTCCTTCCAACTTGATTAGGCGGCCATCACGGACTTTTCCGACCAACTGGCAGCGCCAGAAACACATCTCACAGACACCACCGACTACTGTCTGGGTGTCTTTGAAACTGCCTGGGGTAACCAGAGGTGCTTTGACAACTCCAGATTCTGCTTTTGCCACCACCTTGGACAGTGGTATGGACGCAGCGGCAATTGAGGCGGTTTTGAGAAAATGCCGCCTGGTAAGGTTCATTGCCATTTACTGTTCCTCCTTGGTAAAAAAATCAATTAACTGTATTGACACCTTGAAAAATGGATGTCGAGCTTCTTTTATACTTTTTTCCTGAAATAGTTCAAACCATGGCCGAAAAAGGGTTTGCAGGAAGAGTTCTTCGTCTTCGTGTTTGGCTTCACCGGCCAATGCAGCCAAAAAATCGAGTTCAAAACTGATGTGATCAGCTGGCTCAGTATCGCTGACCAGATCATAGCCACGTTCGCGGTAAAAATCTCTGGTTTTTTCAGTAGTTCGGCCATTAAGACTGCCATCGCCGTCAAGATAGATCGAAGCATAAGGAGGCACGGTTGTTCGAGGGGAGGCATTGATGAACAGTCGAGTGTATTCGGTCCGTAAATCGTCGATAAGATCAATGGATTGTGTGCGCCATTGACGGATCGCGGTAAGTTCATCTTGCCAATCGAGAGAGGCCAGCAGTGATTCCAAGGTGTCGAAAAAGTGGCTGTTGCAGAAAGTGGGATCGGGATAGCGCATGGTCAGCGCTAAAAAAGAATAGATAGTACTGAGAGTTGCGGCTTCCGTAACTGAGGCGTCTTCCTGGTCGATTGTTGTGCTTTGAACTGGCATTGGACCGTGTCTAATCTAATAAGAGAATTGGTGACGGGAAATCAGGATGAGCGTATCGGATATTTGGGGAGATGGATGATGGGGCAATAGCGTGGATTGCGATTGATTCCAAAATGTTGTTGAGGTTTTTTTATCCGGAGTTTCATCTGTATTTCTAAAATTTCCGGTCACACTGTAGCATATAATCTTCTACACTACAAGATACCTATACTTCTTGCTAAAGGTTTTGTCAGCCCCGGTCGAAAAGACGAAAAGGAAGATTGTTTGTTCAGGGATGAAATCAATTCTCTTTTCCGCTCGCCTCAAGATGATGATAACCAGGGAAGGTATGTCATGAAAATCGCAGAATCCGCCATCCAGTTTGCCAGTTCCCACACCACCGTCGAATATTCCGAACGCCAGGATTCGCTTACAGTCTGGCAGCAGGGCAAGGAGCCGGTTAGGCCTGATCGAGAAAGTCAGCAGATTAATATAATTGAAGCCAAGGCTATGGCGCTTGCCGAGCAAGCTGTTAAGGTTTCCCTGTCAGCCGAGGCCCAACAGAAAGTGGTTTCGGAACAAACTCAAACTGAACCTGTTGGCGAAGAGGACAGTTTGCTGACAGATCTTAATTTGCAAATTCTTAGAGCTCTTTTTGAGAAACTTACCGGGCAGAAGATGAAATTATTTAATCCCGGTACTGTTGCGCAACAGGCTACCTCTCCGGAAAGGCCCTCTGCAGTCGAACAAAATCCGGCTGCACAGCCAAGCGTTGGATGGGGGGGGCGCTATGAACGCCATGAAACCTACCATGAATCCGAAACCTCGCAGTTCACTGCTCAGGGAGTGGTCCAGACCTCGGACGGGCAACAGATAGATGTCGCGGTGGAGCTGAACCTGAGCCGCAGTTTTAGCAGCACCCTGGACGAGAGTTTTCGTGCCGGTGACGCCCTCAAAGATCCTTTGGTTATCAATTTTGAAGGAACCGCCGCACAGTTGACCCAGGATAAATTTAGCTTCGATATCAATGCCGACGGCAGCAAAGAGCACATTTCTTTCGTTGCCCCCGGTTCTGGGTTTTTAACCCTGGATGCCAATAACGATGGCATCGTCAACAATGGCAGCGAATTGTTTGGTGCCTTGAGCGGCGATGGTTTTGCTGAGCTGGCCGCTTATGATGGAGATAAAAACGGGTGGATCGATGAAAATGATGCGGTTTATTCCCGTTTGCGGATATGGACGAAGACAGCCTCCGGTGCCGATCAGTTGGTGACGCTTGCGGATCAAGGGGTTGGCGCGCTCTATCTTGGCAGGATTACTTCCCCTTTTGCCATCAAGGATAGCAGCAATGAGTTGCAGGGACAGGTGCGCTCTACCGGGATTTTTTTGCGGGAACAGGGTGGGGCTGGAACGCTGCAGCAACTCGACCTGGTTGCCTGATTGTCGTTTGATGGTTGGTTCGAACGATGCGGGGTAGGTTTTCCACCTGCCTCTCGTCATGCCGATGGTTTCCCAGAAACTGGTTCTGCTGCTGCACTATCGCGGCTTATGCCAGCCCTAATAGATGTCGATCATTTCAAGATATTCAACGACGACTACGGGCACGGAGCAGGCGATGAGTGCCTGCGATTGGTTGCTTCGACCCTGGCAACCGAGGCCACTTTTCGTCCCGCCGATATGGTGGCGCGTTATGGCGGAGAGGAATTTATTGCTCTGCTGCCGGAAACCGATGCAAAAGGGGCGAAATTGATTGCGGAACGTTTCCGCCGTTGCATCAAAGCGCTCCAGATTCCCCATGAACACTCAAACGCCTCAAAATGGGTCACTGTCAGCGTCAGCTATGCCAGTGTTAGGACGGACCGGTGCGCTCCGTCCTAACGGGGCTGGTAATCAGAGATTGCATGGTTAGACTTCGCGATACGCCGCTCCGCCTAACCACTCAATCAAGCCGACTACGTTTACTGCTGAAAGCTGCGCTTTCGACAGCAAGCCTCGCGGCTTATTGCCAGCCCCATTATCCCCGGTCCCGATTGCACAGCTGAGAAATTTCAGGAAGAGGTGGATAATATGCTGTATAAGGCCAATGTGTCCGGACGCAACCGTACTTGCGGCACGATGGAATAATGAAGGGAAGGATTCTGGATATTGTAAGGACTTGATGGCAATGTGACCATTCTGGTCGTCGGTGATGTGTCAGGTAACATCCGCTTGACTGAACAGTAATCTGCTGATATAAGCTCAAATTTACGAAGGTTTTTGGTGGTTATGGTCGATCGGACGTCGCCCTGATTCGTTGCGGCGAGGCACGGTCGCAAAGGATGCATTTCTGTTGAAGGGAGAAGCGCGTATGGACATACAGATTCCCACCGGAGTCAAGGGTAAGGAAGAATTGGTTGTCAGCTTTGAGGATACCGCTGCCCGTTACGGCAGCGGCCTGGTTGAGGTGTATGCGACACCGGCGATGGTAGCCCTCATGGAAAAAACCTGTCTTACTTCGGTGCTGTCATATCTGCCTGAAGGCTATGGCACAGTCGGGGTCAAAGTGGACATCACTCACAGTAAGGCCACGCCAATTGGCATGAAAGTGACCTGCGAATCGACCCTGATTGAAGTGGACCGCCGCCGCCTCGTCTTCGAACTGGTGGCCCGGGATGAAAAAGGGGAGATCGGCAAGGGCCGGCACGAGCGTTTTATCATCGACACCCGAAAGTTCATGGAAAAATTGTAGTTGTTCGGGTGGAGTGTTTAGCTCTACTAGGCGTAGAGCCTGTTAGTGATAGAAAGGTACCCGGGAGAGTTTTGTTTCGGTCTTTTTTGTCTCTGACAGGCTGCAGTCTAGCTGTTTGTTGAACTCGATGGTTATGGAAGAATGCAGGTTATCGTAGCCCGGTTTGGTGTTGGTGTAGCGAATGAGGCACTTTATTGCTGTGGGCTGTTGTACCGGCTCAGGACCCCGTAGAGCATGTCGGGGAGGTCGTTCTTCTGCCGGGAGCTGCGCTGGATCTGTTTGAGGCATTTGTTGAAGGTCAGCGGTTCCCCGAGGAATATATGTCGCAAGATGAGCGAGATGAGGCGGGTGATGGTGGTCAGGTTCGAGATGCGTGACTGCAGCTCGTGGTCCCGGTCAAAGGCGGTCGATGCAAACACCTCTATCGGTTTTCCGTTTACCTCGCTCACCGAGAGGTACCACTTGTTTCGGTCCCGGTCAATGGTCCGATATCGTTTGCCGTCCAGGACTTCTGGAAGTTCCACCTCGCTGTCAATCATAGTAGGCGTGGGTTCAGGCACAAGGACTTTGCTCTGATAGTGTTGCCATAATTTTTTCATTGTTTCCGGTTGTTCCTGTATACAGCGCAAAACAATCAGGCAGGATGGGCAGGCCACTTCATCGTTCCTTAAAGGTTGTTCCTGGTTGAGGCCGCAAATTGTACAAGTGTGCAATTTTTTATCGGATTTCAAAGCGTTTCTCCATGGTCAAAGGATCGATATGGGGTGGTGCTAACATCCCCTCGCTTCGCAAAATACAACGGTCCTTGAAAAAGGACAAGATCGGAAGTGGTCCCCCCTTGAGTATGTTATTCCGTTACCATCCTGGTACGGGTTCTGTACAATTCGCAAGTTCTCTTTCGTCATGTAAAGGACCATTGCCGATGGCCGCACCACGCCCCCCTATCCTTTTCCCTTGCAAGATCAAGCGGGCTTGGTAAAATCCTAAGTTTTATGTACGGTACCGACCGTGCTTCTTTTTTTATACCTATCTCTTTTATACCTTTTGAGAATTATGATGGATTACAGGGAAACACTGAACCTGCCGCAGACCAAGTTTAAGATGAAGGCCAATCTGACCCAGCGGGAACCGATGGTGCTCAAGCGATGGGACAAGGAAAACTTGTACCAGCAGCTGCAGCAGGCGGCAGAAGAGCGGCCGCTGTTCGTTCTCCACGATGGTCCTCCCTATGCCAACGGCAATATTCATCTGGGGACCGCCTTCAATAAGGTGTTGAAAGACATCATCCTCCGGTCCAAGCGGATGGCCGGATTTAATGCTCCTTACGTTCCCGGTTGGGACTGCCACGGACTGCCTATCGAGCATAATGTCGATATGGAGCTCGGGGAAAAGAAACAGAAGATCTCTGTATTAGGCAAGCGGGCCGCTTGCCGCAGCTATGCAGAAAAATGGATCAAGACACAGCGGGAACAGTTCAAACGGCTCGGCGTACTCGGCGATTGGGGACAACCTTATCTGACCATGAATTTTGCCTACGAGGCGGTCATTGCTCGTGAGTTCAATAAATTTTTGCTTTCCGGTGCTGTGATTCGTTCCAAAAAGCCGGTCTACTGGTGCGCTACCTGCGGCACGGCCCTAGCTGAGGCTGAGGTTGATTACGGCGATCACACCTCGCCCTCGGTCTATGTCAAGTTTCCGGTCATCGACGATCTTGGCGCTGTGACACCTGAGCTTGCGGGCCGCAAGGTGCAGGTCCTGATCTGGACCACCACCCCGTGGACTCTGCCTGCCAATATGGCTATCGCCTTCCATCCTGATTTTGAATATGCCGCGGTCGAGGTCCAGGGCGAGGTTTGGATCCTGGCGAAAGAATTGGTAGCCACCTGCCTGCAGTTATTCGGCATTGAGCAATATTCTATCATCGCCACTTTTTCCGCTACTGGCTTGGAGCGCAAACGCTGCCGTCATCCTTTTATGGAGCGCGATTCCTTGATGGTGCTGGCCGACTATGTCACTGCCGACTCGGGTACCGGCTGCGTCCATACCGCACCGGGACATGGCGCTGACGACTACATCACCGGTTTGCGGTATGGCCTTGAGGTGTTGTCTCCGGTGGATGATGCGGGCCGCTTTACGACTGCCGCCGGTAAGTATGAAGGCTTGCAGGTACCGCAGGTCAATCGGCAGATCACCGAAGATATGGCTGCTGCTGGCACTCTGGTAAAAGAGATGGCTCTTAATCATAGCTATCCTCATTGCTGGCGCTGTAAAAAACCGGTGATCTATCGAGCAACGGCCCAATGGTTCATCTCCATGGAAAAAATGCAGCTGCGTGCCAAGGCTCTCAAGGCGATCGATGAAGCAATCTGGACCCCGTACTGGGGGAAGCAGAGAATCTACGGCATGGTCGAAGCCCGGCCGGACTGGTGTCTGTCCCGACAGCGTACCTGGGGGGTGCCGGTTACGGTCCTGAGCTGTACCGGTTGCGGCGAAATTCTCATCAACGAGGCGGTCTGCCAGCGGATCGACGAACTCTTTATGCAAGAGGGGGCTGACGCCTGGTTTAAGCACGAAGCTGCGGATTTTGTACCTGAGGGCGTTGCCTGTTCGTGCGGCATTCACGAGTTTAAAAAAGAGAGCGATATCCTCGATGTCTGGTTTGATTCCGGCACCAGTCATGCCGCAGTCCTGGAACAACGGCCGGAGTTGCGCTCACCGGCGGATTTGTATCTCGAAGGCAGCGATCAGCACCGCGGCTGGTTCCAATCCTCCCTGCTCACCTCGGTAGGCACCAGGGGCCGAGCGCCCTACAAGGGAGTCCTCACCCATGGGTATGTGGTTGACGGCCAGGGTAAGAAGATGTCGAAGTCCGTGGGTAATGTTGTTGCTCCGCAGGAAGTGATCGACCAGTACGGGGCCGAGGTCCTGCGTCTCTGGGTCGCCAGTGAAAACTATCAGGATGACGTTAAAGTCTCCGATGAGATCCTTAGGCATGTCTCCGATGCCTACCGCAAGATGCGCAATACTCTGCGGTTTTTACTCAGTAACCTCTACGATTTCGATCCCGCCGTTGACAGGGTGGCGCCGGAGGCGCTGCTGGCGATCGATCGCTGGGCCCTGACGAAGTTTGCCGAGTTGAACGAACGCATCACCAGCTCCTACGAGCTCTATGAGTTTCATGCAGTCTATCACCGGCTCCATAATTTTTGTGGTACTACCATCTCCAGCCTCTATATGGACGTGCTCAAGGACCGGCTCTATTGCTCTGCTCCGTCCGGACCGGAACGGCGGGCGGCGCAAACCGTGATCTACCGAATCCTTGACGGTCTGCTGCGGTTGATGTCGCCGATCTTGTGTTTTACGGCGGCCGAGGCCTGGGAGCATCTGCATGATCTGGCACAGGATGCTCCTTTGGAGCGGTCGATTTTTTTTGTTGATTTCCCTCAAGTGGATGATATCGCCAGGGGCGAGGGCTTTAGTGCATGCTGGGACCGTCTGCTGACTCTGCGGAGTGGCATCACCCGTGTGCTGGAAGGGGCCCGTCGTGATAAGGTCATAGGGCTATCTCTGGATGCGGAGGTGATCCTGCAAGCCGATGCGGAGTGGACTGATTTCCTCAAGGAAAATCTTGAGCAGTTGCGTGAGCTCTGTATCGTTTCCAGTTTGCGCCTAGTCGAGGATGATGAATGTTCGGATTTGATTTTCATCGAGACGGAATCTCTACCCGGGGTAAAAATTGCTGTCGGGCCTGCTCCCGGTGTGAAGTGTGAACGTTGCTGGATCATTGCCACCACTGTCGGGGACGATCAAGAGCATCCCTCCCTATGCACCCGTTGTGCCAGGGTTGTCCGGCAACTTGCAGGATGAACAGTATGAGCGGCCGAAGCTTGATGGTTTCATTTATTGGGATCATCCTGGCTGTTATATGTATGGATCAGGTGACCAAGATCTTGATTTTGCACAATTTTGCGTTGTATGAAAGCAAGGTGATGATTTCTGGTTTTTTCAATCTCACCTATATCACCAACAACGGTGCGGCCTTCAGCATGCTGGCTGGACAACCTGCCCTGTGGCGCCAGATTTTTTTCATAAGTGCAGCTGGGGCGGCTCTGATTTTTATTTGGCTGGCCCAGCGGAGTTTTGGTCGTAATAGCTCCCTTTATACCACGGCTCTGGCCTTGATCGCCGGTGGCGCTATCGGTAATTTGATCGACCGGATTAGGTTTGGCTTTGTTATTGATTTTCTCGATTTTTTTCTTGGAGTTAACCATTTTCCCGCCTTTAATATTGCCGATTCTGCGATCACGGTGGGCGTAATTTTGTTTATTTTTAAAAACATTGTGCTCGAGCGGCATCAGGCCAAGCACGAATAAACCCTTCAAGATACTATATGAAAAAGACAGCTATTATTTTTCCGGGGCAAGGTTCCCAATATATCGGTATGGGACAGGATTTCGTCGATCGTGATCCCGATGCAACGGCCCTGATGAGCCTTGCCGAAAAAATTTCAGGTTTCCCTATCCGCAAGCTTTGTTTTGAAGGGCCTCTGGAGGATTTGACAAGAGTCCTCTATCTGCAACCGGCCTTGACCGCGATTAATCTGGTTTGCTGGCAGCAATTGCTGAAACGTCTGCCCGGATTTACCCCTTCTTTCCTGGCCGGGCATAGTCTCGGGGAATATTCAGCCCTGTACGGCGCCGGAGTCCTGACGCTTGCGGATACACTTGCCCTGGTCACAAAGCGTGGCGAGTTGATGGAACGGGAGGGGGCGATGCATCCGGGCGGAATGCGGGCAGTTATCGGTTTGGGTGTCGAGGAAGTCGAGACGCTTCTGGCCGATTTTTCTGGACCCGGCGTTGCGGTTGTTGCCAACCATAACACGGCTTCGCAGGTGGTGCTGTCGGGCGATATGCAAGGGCTTGATACTATCGGGGGGCGATGCACTGCCCTGGGTGCCAAGGTGATCCCGCTTAAAGTCAGCGTTGCCAATCACAGCCCATTGGTTGCTGGTGCGGTGGCCGATTTTGCCTACTATATGAGCTACATACCATTTCTTCAGCCAAAACTCCCGATTCTGTTTAATGTGACCGGCGGTTACGAAGAACAATCTCAGGAAATGAAGGCTATTATGGCTCGGCAGATTGCCTCAAGGGTGCGCTGGCTTGAAATTGTCAACCGGATGGTAGCTGAAGAGGTCGAAGTTATTGTCGAGCTTGGCCCCAAAAATGTTCTCACCGGGATGATGAAGAAAATTCTGCCGAAAAATTCAACCATTACCTGCTTGCAGGCCGATACCCTAGAAACGCTGGAAAAGGTTATTGAAACTCTTGCTGCGTGATAAGAGCCCGGACCACCATGTTTTTCTTCTCGCTTGACAAGCAGGGGCGTGTAGGGTAATAATCGCTTTTTTCTTATTTGTATCAGCGAAGACAGGCTTGCCTTGGCTTCTTGCCTGAATTTATAGTGTATTTAATATCGAATATATCATGTTTGAGAATCTAACCGACCGTCTAGAAAGCGCTTTTAAGAAATTGCGCGGACACGGCAAGCTGACTGAAGAGAACATTCAGGAGGCTATGGGGGAGGTGCGTACAGCACTGCTCGAGGCTGATGTCAATTTCGGCGTGGTTAAAGAATTCATTGCTACGGTAACCGAGAAGGCGATCGGGCGGGAGGTGTTGTTGAGCCTTTCCCCTGGACAGCAGGTTGTCAAGGTCGTGCATGATGAACTGGTTGCGCTGCTCGGTAGCCAAACCGAACCGCTTCAGCTCGATGGCCGACAGCCCGTGGTCATTATGCTTGCCGGTCTTCAGGGTTCGGGTAAAACTACCACGGCCGCAAAACTGGCTTTGCAGCTCAAGGGAAAAGGCCGGACGCCCTTGCTTGTTCCGGCGGACGTGTATCGCCCAGCAGCAATCGAGCAATTGCATGTCCTCGGCGGCCAGATAGGTGTCCCGGTTTTTGCCTCGACCACCGAACAAAATCCGGTTGACATTGCCCGACTAGCCCTAGCTGAAGCAACAAGAGCCAACTGCGACACCGTTATTATCGATACGGCAGGTCGTCTCCATGTCGATGATGCCCTGATGGCCGAGTTGCAGGAGATCAGCCGGGCGGTGCCTCTGACCGAGGTGTTGTTCGTTGCCGATGCCATGACCGGACAGGATGCGGTGGCAGTCGCCGATAAGTTTAATAGTGCTCTGGAGATCACTGGCGTTATCCTCACTAAAATGGAAGGCGATGCCCGTGGCGGTGCAGCCTTGTCGGTCAAGAAGGTCACCGGTAAACCTATCAAGTTTGTCGGTGTCGGCGAATCCATCGAGGCCCTGGAAGTTTTTCATCCGGACCGGGCGGCGTCTAGAATCCTTGGCATGGGCGATGTCCTTTCGCTCATTGAAAAGGCGGAAGCGGTCGTTGATCAAAAAAGTGCTGATCAGCTTGCCAGGAAAATCCAGAAAAACGCTTTTACCCTTGAGGATTTTCTCGAGCAGATCCAGCAGATCAAGAAAATGGGCAGTCTCGAACAGCTCATGGGCATGATCCCAGGGATCAACAAGCTGAAACAGTTGAAAGATGCGCCCAAACCCGATGAAAAAGAATTGGGCAAGACCGAAGCTATTATTCGGTCGATGACCCTGAAAGAGCGTCGCAACCATAGAATTATCGATGCAAGCCGGCGTCTTCGCATCGCCAAGGGTTCGGGCACTTCAGTTAATGAGGTGAACCGCGTCTTGAAAAGTTATGCCATGATGTTGAAAATGATGAAGAGTTTGAAAGGGAAAGGCATCATGACCGGCGGCAAACGCCGAAAGCTCCCCAAGGGGCTAACTAGATAAATTCGTTATAACTTTAACTTTATTAAAATATCGTTCCATCAGGGCTGGCAGTGGTCAGTGTTGATGCGATGATGTCCACTGGAGGATAGTAAACAATGGCAGTCCGTATTCGTTTGACCAGAAAAGGCCGGAAAAAACAACCGTTTTACCGTATCGTCGTCGCTGACAGCGAGTCGCCTCGTGATGGTAAATTCCTTGATATCGTCGGTACTTATGATCCGATGCAAGACCCTGCAGCCGTGCAGATAGATAATGAAAAGCTCGTGTCCTGGATGAAACAAGGCGCCAAACCGACACAAACTGTCGAGAGCCTGATCAAGAAGTATGTTCCGGGAGTGGTTGCTGCGGCATAAATGAAAGAACTGATAGAGTTTATCGCTTCGAAATTGGTCGATCATCCTGAAAAAATCACTGTTACTTTGCAGGAGGATGGTGAGAATGTCACCATCGAACTGCGTGTTGCTCAGGAAGATCTGGGGAAAGTAATAGGCAAACAGGGGCGGACAGCCAGAGCGATGCGTGCAGTGCTTGCGGCATCGAAGACTGCGGAAAATAAGCGTGCCCGCCTTGAAATAGTGGAATAGTGACGCCGCAATCATCTCAGCAGTCTGAGACTTTCATTTTGCTCGGAACAGTTACTAAGCCCCACGGTATTAAGGGCGAACTTAAAGTTCGTACCTATACAGAAACACCGGGTAATATTTCACGGTATAGGCGATTGTATCTTTCCTCTGATAATGGAAAGACCAGGGTTCCTTATACGAACAGCCTGGCTAAGGTCAGTGGTAATTCGGTTATTCTCCGGCTAGAGGAATGTTCGACCCGGAATCACGCCGAACAGCTCTCCGGGATGCAAATTTGGTTGCCCAGTAGTGACTTGCTGCCTGTCGGTGAGGACGAGTTTTACCTCTACACGCTTGAGGGCAAGCAGGCGAGAACTGTGGAGGGATTGATTCTCGGCAAGATTAAAGCAATTGTGTGTACAAGTGGTCAGGATATTCTGGTCATACAGGATGCTCAGAAAGAATATCTCGTTCCGTTAGTACGGCAATTTATTGTCGCAATCGATGAAGAAAGGGTGGTCTTCGATCTGCCGCCGGGGCTGCTTGAAATCAACAGCTGAACCTGGTCCTCCTTCGATGATTTTTGATGTATTAACGATCTTTCCCGATTTTTTTGTATCTCCATTGCAGGAAGGGATAATCCGGCGGGCTTTACAGGATGGGAAAATCGAGGTGGGCGTTCACAATATACGTGACTATGCACTTGACAGGCACCGGATGACCGATGATCGGCCCTTCGGTGGCGGTGAAGGCATGGTTATGAAGCCGGAGCCCCTTGCAGATTGCCTGAAAGCTGTACTCGTCGGCGATATGCCGACCCTGGTGATTTTACTGTCGCCCAAAGGGCAATTGTTTACGCAGACAACCGCACATCGACTGGCGGCATATTCGCGACTGGTTTTTGTCTGTGGCAGATATGAAGGGGTTGATGAGCGCTTTCGGGAAAAATATGTGGACGAAGAGGTTTCCATCGGAGATTATGTCCTGACCGGTGGGGAACTCGCAGCTCTTGTGGTGATAGACGCAGTCAGCAGATTGTTACCCGGAGTCCTAGGGTGCGAGGATTCGGCTACAAATGATTCCTTCAGTTGCGGACTGCTGAAACACTCGCAATATACGAGACCTCGGGTCTTTGAGGGAACGGCAGTTCCCGATGTTTTGCTGTCTGGGGACCATGCCTCCATTACTCGGCATAGATTTATTGAATCGGTGAAGATTACCCTGGAACGTAGGCCGGAACTGCTCGCAGACGTACAGTTTACAGCAGCGGAACGGAAAATATTAAAAAAAGAAGCGCTGCTCAGCCGGATAGATACAATTGTCAAGGAACACAGGACTGAACCCCACAGTGCAGGTTGATGTCGCCCTGGTTCATTATCCGGTAATCAACCGTAACGGTGAAACAATCGGGAGCGCGGTAACTAATCTGGACTTGCATGATATCGCCAGGGCAGGCAGGACCTATGGGATCGGGACCTACTGGGTAATTACTCCTTTTAAGGAACAGCAAGAACTGGCCGGGCAAATTGTCGGCCATTGGATCAAGGGTTATGGCGGTACCGTCAACCCAGATCGGAGTGATGCCCTGTCGATCATTACGATCTGTTCTACTCTTGCGGAGGCCGTTGCCGGGGCTTCAGAGAAATTTGGTAAGAAACCCCTCGTTCTTGCCACCTGTGCTAAGGTACAGGCGAATACAGTTGCCTATGGTGAGGTTCGAGAGCGAATTTTTCAAAGAGTACCTGTGCTGCTTTTGTTCGGTACGGCTTGGGGTTTGAGCCCCGAGGTACTGGCATTGGTTGATGGTGTTTTGCCGCCACTGAGCGGCACTACTGGGTTTAATCATCTGTCGGTGCGTTCCGCAGCCTCGATCATTATGGACAGGCTGCTTGCGGTGACAAGTGAATAGGTTAATCATGACAAACAATCAACCCAGTGTTGGGTCGATTGTAATCGATACTTTAAAAGCGTTTTGACGTATACATTTCCAGGATGATTTGGAGGCATCCTTCGGCGGGGACATGCAGATAGAGCGCCCTTGTCGTAAATGAAAAAAGTATGGCTATGCATATTTTGGATAAAATCGATCAGGAGCAGATGCGTTTTGATATTCCGGCGTTTAGGCCTGGCGATACCGTTAAGGTACATATCAGGATTGTTGAAGGCAATAAAGAGCGTGTCCAGATCTTTCATGGCGTGGTCCTTAAACGGAAACGTGGCATGATGGACGCCTCTTTTACGGTTCGCAAGATATCCCACGGGGTTGGTGTCGAAAAAACCTTTGCTCTCCACTCGCCACGCATTGAGAAAATTGAGGTGGTTACCCTTGGCCGTGTCCGCCGTTCACGTTTGTATTACCTGCGCGAACTTCGGGGCAAAGCCGCACGTATCCGTGAGCGTGGCATTATCTGAGTTAAGCGAACGATCTGCTCTGTTGCTTTTTTTTATCAGAGCAGTGTTAAGTGGTCTGGCTGGAATTGGGCATCCGATAATCATCACGATTGTCGGGTGCCCCTTGTCGTATTTACTTACATATTAACCTCTTCTCCTTTATCTCCCGATGATTTCCACGAAGCATGGCCGCTTGTTATGAAACCATGCGATTCTCTCGTTTTATCTTCCGATTCTTTTCTTCCAGCTGATACCTTTCAATTCGAACGTAGTCTGTATAGTCAGGGATATTCAAATGTTGCTGGGGTCGATGAGGCCGGTCGAGGCCCCCTTGCCGGTCCTGTGGTTGCGGCCTGTGTGATTTTGCCCCAAAGTTGCGACTACAGATTGTTCAAAGATTCCAAACTGCTGACTGCCCGTCGTCGTGCTGTGCTTTTTGATATTCTTCAGGCGAACGATTCGTTGATCGGTATTGGTATTGCCGGTCCCCGTGAAATTGAGCAGATAAATATTTTACAGGCATCGTTGCTCGCCATGAAAAGGGCGGTGGAGGATTGCGCTGGTGTAAATAATGGTTGCTCGCCAGAATATCTTCTGGTTGATGGTACTTTTCAGGTGCCAACTCCAATCAGCCAGCGTACCCTTATCAAGGGGGAATCGAAGAGTGCCTCTATTGCCGCTGCCTCGATTATAGCCAAAGTTACCCGAGATAGGTTTATGGTGGAGTGCCATCGTCAGTATCCCCAGTACGGTTTTCTGCGACATCAAGGCTATCCCACCAAGGAGCATAGGGTGGCGATCAGCCGTTACGGCCCGTGTCCTTTGCACCGCCGGACCTTCCGGGGGGTAATTGAATTTCTTGATAACAACGATACCACCTTGGTACCACTACCGGATTCGTTATGATGAGCAGATCTGTCGTTGGAGTTTGACCCTGGTCAGACGTTTGGGATTACATCGTTCTTGATGAATGGATTGGATCGACCGCTATGTTTTTTTGGAAAAAAACAGATACAACTACCACCGGCCGCTTAGGGGAAGCTTTTGCTGCCGAGTATCTTGTGCGGCAGGGATATGACATTTTGGAAAAAAATTATCGCAGGCAGTTCGGTGAAGTCGATATTGTCGCCCGTGACCGGGGAATGCTTGTCTTTGTAGAAGTCAAGACCCGGCATTCACACCTTTACGGTACCCCCGTTGAAGCGGTCGATAAAAGAAAACAGCGACAGTTGTCAAAAATAGCCCAAGGGTACCTTCTCAGTTGTCAATTAAATGATACGGCTGCCCGGTTTGATGTGATTGGTGTTACTCTGGATAAGAACAATCAACCTGCACAGATTGAACTTATCAGGGATGCTTTTGATTTTGCCGGGTAGGTGGAAGCTATGAATAAGAGTGAGTCACAGAAAATCCTGGCGCCTGTTGCCATTACCATGGGCTGTCCGTTAGGTATCGGACCGGAAATCATCTGCAGGCTCTTCAGCCGGAATGATATGCCCTACGCAGGCCGGGCCATCGTTGTCGGCGATGGCGGAGTCCTCCGGCAAGCAGCCGATCTCCTGCAAATACGAATTGACATCGTTTCTTGGCTTCCCGGTCAACCCATTGTCAAGGGAACACTTCCTGTTTTTCAGGTGGGCTCTATAGGGTCTTCGCCGGTATCCTGGGGCCAGCCCAATCTGGCAACGGGCAGAGTCATGGGCCAGTATATCATTGATGCGGTCAATCTTATCGGTGCCCGTCATTGCAGCGCCTTGGTGACCTGTCCGATCAGTAAGAAAAGTCTACAACAGGCCGGTTATTCCTACCCAGGACACACCGAAATGCTGGCTGCCTTAACTGGAACCGGCCAGGTCAGAATGATGATGGCCGGTCCCAGCTTGAAAGTGGTGTTAGTTACCATCCATGAACCCTTGCGCCGGGTGTGCGAGCTGTTGACCAGTCAAGAGATCGGCAACTGTATCCAGATGACCCGGATAGCCTTGCAGCAGGATTTCGCCATCGCCAACCCCCGGATAGCGGTTGCTGGTTTGAACCCCCACAGCGGCGAGGACTCCCTGTTTGGTGATGAAGAAACTTGCATCATCGCGCCGGCAGTGGCGGAAAGTTCTGAACAGGGCGATGTCAGCGGACCCTGGCCTCCGGACACGGTGTTCTATAAGGCCGCGACCGGTCAGTTCGATGCGGTCATTGCCATGTATCACGATCAGGGGTTGATTCCCTTTAAACTGCTCCATTTTCACGATGGCGTCAATGTCACGCTCGGCCTTCCTCTTGTCCGGACATCAGTCGATCACGGCACGGCTTATGACATTGCGGGCCGTAATCTTGCCGACCCCTCAAGTTTGGCGGCAGCTCTCACCATGGCGCAAACCATTGCTGCCAACAGGGCAAGACAGGGAATCGCATGAACACAGGAATACTGATTGCCTTTGAAGGCATTGACGGCACCGGTAAATCTACGCAATTGCCTCTTCTGGCCAATTATCTGCGGAGCCATGGATACGTGGTCATCGAAACCAGGGAGCCGACCACAGGTCCCTATGGGCAGCAAATTCGTGCACTCTATCAGGATCGCCAGCAGGTATCGCGAGAGCAGGAGCTTGAACTCTTCGTTCTAGACCGACGGCAGCACGTTTCAGAATGTATCCTGCCGGCCCTGGAACAAGGCCACATTGTACTGACTGACCGCTATTATTTTTCAACCGCAGCCTACCAGGGAGCGGCTGGTTGTGATCAGACGGCAATTTTTCAGCGTAACAGCTTTGCTCCGGAACCGGATATGGTGCTGCTCCTAGCGATGACCGCTGCTGAGAGCGTTGCCAGGATTCGTGAACTGCGTGGGGAGTCTCTGAACGCTTTTGAACAGCAAGATCAACTGGAAAAAGTTGCAGCCCTCTTTGCATCCTTTCCCCATGGTTGTATAGTGCGCATTAATGCCGCCAGGTCGGTGCAGGAAGTGCAAGCCTCCATCCGGGAAGCTGTGCGGCAAATGTTTGCAAAAAAAGGTATTGAATGCGCTGGCTAACTGATCGTTCCTGTCACCGATTACTCGTTGCCCTGAGTTGCACGGTTTTTTTACTCTGTGGATGCCAACAGAAAATCAATCCAGTTACGCCAATCAAACAGTCTCAGCAGGCTTCATCTTCTGATGAAAGTGATACCGACCTTGGTTGTTCCTATTTCTATTTTCTTTGGGGGCGCCATGCCGAACTTCTGCTCCAGTTTGAAGAGGCACTTGAGGCCTACCAAAAGGCACTGATCTGCGATCCGCAGGTGGAGTTGATCAGCGAAAAAGTCCCACTTTTGTTGCTCAGGCTGGAACGGACCGACGAAGCAGCTATCTGGCTCCAAAACTATCTTGCCTCCCATCCGGACAAGACAGGGATGCGGATGCTCTACGCCAAAGTGCTTCTTCGCCAGAAAAAGAATTCATTGGCAATGCAGCAGTACCAGTTTATCAACGACCGTCATCCCGATGATCCGTCCATTTTGTTACTGCTTGCCGAGATGTATCTGTCCAACGATCAGCCTGACAAGGCTCTATCATTTCTTGAACGAGTCCTTTCCTTGGAGCCGACATCCTATCCTGGCCATGTCCTTATGGCTCGTCTCCTTCAGGCACAGGAGAAGACCGATGAGGCTGTCGGCCATTTTCAAAAAGCCCTGGAGCGGAACTGGTCGAGTGAGTTGCAGATGGAACTCGGCGAGATGTATATAAAAACAGCCCGGTATGATGAGGCGGCAAAACTCTACAAAGAGATCATTGAACGCGAAGAGCAGAATGAAAGCGCCCGGATAGCCTTGGTCCATGTGTACCTGCTGCAAAAAAAAGACGAACAGGCCTTGGTCGAACTCAACCAACTCAAAACCTTTGCCGATCAGCCACAGCGAGTCGATTTGACCATCGCTCGGATTTATGCAAAGCAAAAGCATTATGATAAAGCCATAGCGATTGCCGAGAAGATTCTGGAAAAGGAGAATCTTCCGGAAGCGAGGTATTTTCTTGCAGTTCTGTTCGTGCAGAAGGAAAAGTATGAGCGTGCCCTGAGACAGGTACGCAAGATTGACCGGAAGGCTGTTGAGTATCCAGATGCTTTATTCCTGCAGGTGAGGATTTTACGTGAACAAAAGCGGCTTGATGAAGCCAGGCGGGTTCTCGAAAAGAATATTGTTGCAGCCGATATCCGCAATGCCGAGATGTATATCATGCTTGCCGCCCTCCATCAGTTGCAGGGCAAGGATGACCTGAGCAAACAGGTTTTGCTTCAGGGGCTTGAACTCTATCCAGATGATGAAAATCTCCTCTATGAATACGGATTGCTCCTTGAAAACAGCGGAGAGCATAGTGCGGCTTTGCAGATTATGCAGAAGATCATTGAACTGAAACCTGACAATGCCGCCGCTCTGAATTTTGTGGGTTACAGTTGGGCTGATAAAAAAGTCAATCTGGACAAGGCACTGGACTACATTCAACGGGCGATCGAACTCAAGCCAGAAAACGGTTACATTCACGATAGTCTCGGCTGGGTCTATTACCGACTTGGCAAATTTGAACAGGCGATCAGGGAATTGGAAACTGCTGTCAGGTTGTCACCCGGCGACTCGGCCATACTGGATCACCTAGGCGATGTCTACCTAGAGAGCGGTCGGGTTCAGCAAGCCTTGGAAGCTTACAAAAATGCCGTTAAATTCTCTACGGAGAGTGAAAAAGATAAAATCAAGATTCTGGAGAAGGTACGGATACTTGAAAAACAGGGAACGCATTGAGACCGACAAAATTATCCAGCGTTCTACTGTTCTCTCTGCTGCTTTGCCTGGGTGTGTTGTCAGGTTGTGCCACAAAACTGCCAAAGACCATACCGCTTACCCCTGACCGGCAAAAGGAAGCAGAAAATCTTTTTATAGGGTTCTTGCGTGTTCCGCAACCGCTCGCTCTTGATGCGGATATTCGTCTTGGTTGGGACGTTCTTGGCAACAAGGGTGGCGTGGATGCTGTTCTGCAGTTGCAAAAGCCGGCATTTCTGCGCTTTTCGGCAACTGATCCGCTAGGGCGATCGCTCTTTATCGCAGTTTCCGATGGTGCATCGTTTACCATGGTGGACAATCGGGTCGGCCGGATATATCAAGGAACAACCGACTCGAATTTTTGGCGTTCCTATGTCCATGAAGCTATCCTCGCTAAGGATTTGTTTTTCTTCCTGAGCGGGCTGTTGCCAAAAGTGGAACCGAATGCCGTCAAAACCGCGCAAGATTTTGAAGGGGCCGGGTATTGGTATGTCTGGAAGGATGAGCGTTCAATGACCCACCATGTCTTACTTGACTCGCTGAGCAGGGAGATGCTACGACATCTCTTTTTTGATCCTCAGGGGGGCTTGGTCCTTGATATAACCTACTCGGCATACAGTGCTTCCCCAGATTCCGGTGTTAACTGGCCTAGGCATCTGCAGATAACGGGAAATGCGATCACCGGTACGCTGACCATTCATGTCAACAAGGTCTACTCACACGCACAACAGGCTGCCGCACTTTTTCACTTGATATCACCGCCGCATTTCACAGTCGAACAGGTTCCTTAATGTGTCCGGTCACTTTTTTACCGTATTGACAATGATGACAAAAAGATTGTCCTCTTTGAAAAAAACCTGTTGCAGATCGTAGCTTCGGTTTGGCTCCAAATCGAGCACCACTCGAATTCGCTCGGGTTTTTTGTGCTTGGTTATCCGGATTATTTTGACATATTTCCCATCTGCTTTGATGAAGTTTTTCACGGAATCGACGATTTGGGTGCTGTTGAAGTCGCAGATAACCCGTGGGATGCCTTCTTCAACGCCATGGATGACAGGTGGATGGAAATCATTGAGTTTGAACAGGACCATTTCTCCCTTGGGTGAAGTCCCATCAAATTTGACGGATTCAAGCAATGGTCCCACTGTTCCCCCAGCGGTCGGTGTCGGCTTGACTGTTTCCGTTTTGTTTGAGGGTTTGGTCTCTGCGGCTATGACGGGTTGTGGTGGCGCTGTTGTGGGAGCCGGAGTCTTCTTTTCTTCTGCCTTTTCTACAGTTGCAGCAGGTTTTGGTGAGGTTTCTTGTACCACAGGCTGTGGTTTGGCGGTGCTGTCGGTTTGAGTTGGTTTTGTCTTAGCTGAAGCTTTGCTATCCGCGGTTGCTTCTGGCTGTGATTTAGCGACCGGGGGGGCTGGAGTCTTTATTTCTTCGGTTTTTTCTGCTGAATCTGTCGATTGCAGAAGGAGTGGCTCTTTTGTCTCGCGCTGTGATTTAGCCTCGCTCCCGGTTTGGACCGTTTCTGTTTTGGGTATGGTTTTAGACTCGGCCGTCACTGCTGGCGGAACTTGCGCAGGTTCTGTATCTGCAGTCTTTTTTGAGGCATCCTTTGATGGAGATAAACCTTTGTCAGGTGGAGGTGCTGTCTTGTTTTTGGCGCCAGGTACGGCTAACTTTGTATCAGCGGTAAATTGGATAGTTAGAATCGATGATTTGTCATCGATTTTTTGGTTGTAAGTAACTCCCTGTAATGTGGCCACATCGAAAACAATTCTGGTCTTTAGCGTTGCATCGGTATGCATGCCCACCCGGATACGTTTAACAATAGCACCCTTGGTGGTTGTGTTGCCTTGCACCTCCCTGCCGTAAGTCATTTCAGGAAAGTCAAAGATGATCCTTGGCGTTTCACCTTTCAATGTGAATACTTTTGGACTATAGGAGCCGTTGAGTTGTAAGGTAACCTGTTCTGAGGTAGGCGACAGAACAGTATGCCGTACTTTCTGTAACTCAGGTTTGCCTTCAGCAGCAGCGAGGTTACATGTCAATAACAGGAGAAGGATTTGGCTGTAGATAACGGTGATGATAGTATTCTTCATTTTTTTGTGCATCGTATAGAGGAATACGGCCCTCAGTTTTCAAGGTTAAAGGAGAGTAACTTTCTCTGTCTTCTCTAGCAAAAGACATGCCGCAATTTCGAAATGCGGGATCCTTGCTTCATCGCCTAGTCTACGGTAATACATAGTACGGGTAAGATTGGATATTTTTTTGTTATCTTACTGTCTTTATATGAAATTTTAAATATTTTCCATCGATTGCTCAGTTTCCTCTTACTAATGGTATTGCCCACTTCTTTTATTATGTCCATAAATAAACAGATTGACCTTGACCGGATACTCCCTTTGGTGCGTAAGCCGGGTCAATATG
>CAZSIJ010000053.1:0-27069 GCA_964607065.1 uncultured Desulfobulbus sp.
GAGGTGCCATCCCATACTCCAGCAAGGTCTGTAGTGATGCTGAGGTAGTCATAAACAATGGGAGTCTCTTGGGGGTTTGTGATCATCCACATGCCACTGCCACCGGGAAGTGTAGTTTGGCCATTAGGGTTATAAAGGGCAGCCTGATTGTCCCTTACAGAACCGTTTTCGATGTTTCCAGCATTAACACTGTACAGAGAGGTTGTACCTTTTTCTGATGTTTTGGCGTCATGAGGGGTCAAAGTAACCGCATAGTTCCAGGTTTTCCCCCCTTTGGTATCCAGGAACAGGTCGCCAAGGCCAAACACCCCCATGCCGTTAGAAAAATAACCTCCATCGTTCTTAGAATACAGATCAAATATTACGCGGGTGCCTTGAACGGTCACTACGGTTTTTTCGATATTATAAATAGGGGCTTCGGATGAGTCAGTACCAATTGAATCTATCGCTGCATATTGAGCTCCGGTCTCGTCTTTGTAAGTGTCGTAAAAAGTAGTAACGGTAGAAGCGTTTGCCATAATCGCTCCCCCCAGAACAAGTCCCGTCAGTGCCAGTGTCATCAATCCCTTTTTCATGGTCCCCTCCTCTCGTGGAATACTGTTGCTTGTGGTGCGCACATATAAGCAGAGTATGTTCCAGTTTTATTAGAAAATAATTTCTTTATTGTTACAAAGAGATACGGTTGTGGCGTCAAAAGTTTTTTTCGCAGAGCTGTTACAATAAATCCATTTTGCCGCACAGCCGAATTAATTATCTTGCTGTGAACGAATTGCCCCTGCTTTTGTCGGAAACACCTCTTCGCTCTTGATTACAGGATAGGGTGTTTGAAATATAAGGGCAATAGTACTTTGGTACAATAGACGAAAGTTTTGGAACGTTATACGGTACAGACATCAAGATAACTATTTTTCAACTCTTCGAGGAATAACACATGGCCCCTCATAATCTGCAACCCATTGGTAAAGCTTTCATCGTCTACGGCACGGTCAAGGCGGTCTCCGCAGCCGGAATCGAACGGGTTCTTACTCCCAATAGCGTCATTTATGCCAACGAACGGATTGTCACCGGCACCGACGGCAGCATTTCCATCACCCTGGCAGACAATCACGGCCATCTCGATCTGGGGCGGATGTCCGATGTCCTGATGGACGAGGATATCTTCGGCGCCGGCGGGCATGAGGGCGCAAGGGATGCAGTGGCCCAGGTGACAGATGTTCAAGCGGCTTTGCAGAATAATCCAAATTTCGATCCGACCACTGATCTGCCTTCGCCCGCCGCGGGCGCAGGCGTTGTTGGCGGTGGGGCCGGAGCTGCGGGCGGCGGCAGGCATATCGTGGTCTTTGACGCTACTAATCTCCAGGTAACGCCTGATTCTGGTGCGGAAACCAAGGGTATTACCCACAATTTTCTTGATCCGCCTCCCGGCGCTCTTACGCAGCAAGCTGTACCTGCAGCGACGGAACCCGGTGCCGGCACGGTAGAGAGAACGCTTGACGAGGCCAATCTTCCCGAAGGCACCCATCCAAATACTGCTGCCCTGAACACCCATGGCACCCTGGCGGATCTGGGGGTGAACTTCGGCAGCGACACTTCAGGCACCCTTGATTTCGGGCATGGCCATACCATCGTTATTGATGGGGATAGCGGCCATGCAATATCCATTGCAACTGCCTACGGAGACCTGACCGTTAAAGGCAATGGCGACTGGAGTTATACCCTGGACCATAACGCCCCTCATCCAAATGCTGCGGCGACTGGTACTGCTGATCAGATCAGCGATCCCTTTCCTTTTTCAGTCAGTACTGCCCATGGAACCGCAAGCGGCGACATCCTTATCCATATTAACGATGATGGCCCATCGCTCTCCGGTTCCAATCAGGCTGTTACCATTAACGTTCGAGAGGACGCGCTGAATGCTTCAGATCCCACCGATCACGATCTTTCAACAGGCTCGGTCGCATCTGTTGGCAATCATAATGATGAAGGGACCATCCATCTTGCGGATGTCATCACTTCCCACTATGGCGCGGATGGACCTGGCACAACCCTTTACGCGATAACCGGCATTGGTTCGGCAGGTGTTGATTCTGGCCTGACCTCAAACGGCGTGAAGGTCATTTATTTTCAGGAGGGGAATGCGATTGTCGCCCACGCCGGCACTTCTTTGGAGAGCCAGGTGGTGTTCACCTTTACCGTGAACAGCTCAACCGGCGATGCGACCTTCAATCTGAACGGTCAGCTCGATCACATCAAGGACGCCGGCCATGACACAACTTTATCGATCAATCTTGGTCAATTTGTGCAGATGAGCGTGACCGATAATGATGGCGATACGGTGCACTCGACCTTTGCCGGCCTGATCACAGTGAATGTGGCTGATGACATCCCGGTGGTGACTGGCAAAGAATTCACTGGAAAGGTTTACGAGGACGGGTTACCCGGAGGGAACATCGAACCCGGGCATACGGCTGTCACCACGACGCTGGATCTTGGCGCCTATGTACATCCTGGGGCGGATATGCCGGTGTCGTATTCTCTGGTGGCCCCGGCTACCGATTTTGATACAGGTCTGTATTCAGGCGGAAACAAGGTGAGCTATTTGGTATCGGATGATGGCCATCTGCTCACGGCCTCCGCAGCTGGGCATACAGTCTTCACTTTCATGGTAAAAGGGACAACCGGTGAATTTAATCTTGTTGACCATTTGGACCATACACCTAAGTCTTTCGGCAATCCTGACAACAATACGCTTGCCATCACCAATCTTGGCCAGTTTGTTCAGGTGGTTGACGCGGATCATGATGCGGTCAATTTCGCTGGGAAAATAGCCATTCTTGTTGAAAACGACGTGCCGGTTATTACTTTCGGTGAGAAAACGTTGACCTTTGCTGTGCAGGAGGATGCACTTCCTGGCGGCAATATTGATGATGCCGCCCATGACACAGTGCAGCAGACGCTGCAATTGTCGGATCTAGCAAATGCGGCTGGTGTTGTCAAGGTGGGAGCCGACACCCCTGGGACGATCAGTTACGGCATAACCGGTTTGAGCAGTACGGTTGGAGTTGATGCCCATCTGCAGTCGAATGGAACCGAGATTTACTATTTTCAATCAGGGAACAGCATCGTCGCCCATGGCGGTAACTCTGTAGGCAGCCCGGTGATATTCACCTTGGGAGTAGACCCCGGCAGCGGAGCCGCGACATTCACCCTGAGCGGTCCTCTTGATCATTCTGTCCACGGCGATGACGCGATACTGTCGATCCCGAATCTTGGCCAATATGTGCAGTTGAGCGTGACCGATGCGGATCATGATACAGTCAGCGCGACTTTTAATAATTTGCTGAATGTATCAGTTGAGAATGACATCCCGGTGGTGACTGGCAAAGAATTCACTGGAAAGGTTTACGAGGACGGGTTACCCGGAGGGAACATCGAACCCGGGCATACGGCTGTCACCACGACGCTGGATCTTGGCGCCTATGTACATCCTGGGGCGGATATGCCGGTGTCGTATTCTCTGGTGGCCCCGGCTACCGATTTTGATACAGGTCTGTATTCAGGCGGAAACAAGGTGAGCTATTTGGTATCGGATGATGGCCATCTGCTCACGGCCTCCGCAGCTGGGCATACAGTCTTCACTTTCATGGTAAAAGGGACAACCGGTGAATTTAATCTTGTTGACCATTTGGACCATACACCTAAGTCTTTCGGCAATCCTGACAACAATACGCTTGCCATCACCAATCTTGGCCAGTTTGTTCAGGTGGTTGACGCAGATCATGATGCGGTCAATTTCGCTGGAAAAATAGCCATTCTTGTTGAAAACGACGTGCCGGTGGCGGTCAATGATGGTCCCTACACGGTCACCGAAGATGCTACGGCACATTCTCTGAGTGGCAATGTACTGAGCAACGATCTTGTTGGCGCCGACGCACCCACAGGATTTACCTCCTGGGGTGCAAGTCCTGCTGATTTGGCAGCTAAGGATTTTTTGGCAAACTACGGTACGTTGCATTTGAATGGCGATGGTAGCTGGAGCTTTGACCTGAACAACAACCTTGCTGCCGTCCAGGCGTTGCAAGCTACCGACACCATCACCAAAAGCATTGATTACACCATGCATGATGCCGATGGCGACACTTCTACAGCCCATCTCTCCATCACCATTCAAGGGACCAATGACGCCCCGACCGTGCAGATCTGGAACGACTCGCAGCATGATGGGGTCTTCAATTCTGACCACGACAATCTAACCGAGAATGTTACTGTTAAAATTGATACTTGGGAAAATGATCCCGGTACAAAACAAATATTCATCGACAATTCGCAGCATGAAACCCAAGTAGTCGATATCTCTGGTAATCCGCCGGTTAAGTCCATCTTGACGCACGCTTCGGATATTACCGTCACTTTCATCTCCGAGGGGGCGGGCTATCAGAACACGGTCGGCTGGTATGACTTGACAAATCCTAGTGTCGGTCATGTGATTTGGGCCAATGCGTCTCAAGCTGGCTCTGGAGGTACTTTGAACGGAGATGCCAATCCTGGTGACAATTCGACTTTTGTCATACATGCCAGCGAAGTCCACGCTGGCACGCAGTTGGGCTTCTTCCTGATTCCGAATGCCTACTCTCTTAATTCAAATGCAACCCCGCCTGATGGCGGAATGGTCTATTTCGATCAGGACGGGAAGGCCTACACAGATCCCGGTCATCACAATTTATTAACTTCCGCTACTGATAACAATTCAGCATTGTTCTCTAATTCCCCCAATGCCGACGGGCTTCAACATGCCATAGCCGGGGTTACAACAGACGACAGCCATACACTGCATTTCGCTTTTGAGGATTTGAATGGTGGAGGCGATCATGATTACAACGATGTTATGTTCAAAGTTGACGTGGGTTCGGGCCATACGGTTGATACCCCAAAAGCTACGTTTGATGTGGGGGTGACAATAACCGATGTTGATTCAGCAAATATGAGCCAAGCTGTGCTCAGTTTGCATCTTGGCAATGGGGATACCGTTGATTACGACCATGCCTTATTACCCAATGGTTTTGGTATTAACGATGTGGTTTCTGGCAACAATCACACCATCACTATAACGGGTAATGCCTCGATCGATACATATAACAACCTGCTCGACTCTTTCAAGATTGCAGTGGGTCATTCCGGACAGGGCGAGGATTACACGAATATCGATCCTATGACACGCCACGCAGATCTTCAGGTGACTGATTCGAGTGGTGCTGTCTCCACTAACAGCCACGATATCGCAAATTTCAATCTTCATTTGAACATCACGGGTAGCACCGGCAACGATACCCTCGTTGGTAGCGCAGGCAACGACACGCTAACCGGTGGTGCAGGTGCCGATACCTTCAAAGCAAGCGCAGGTCACGACACCATTACCGACTACGTCGAAGGCGAGGATGTCATTGATTTCGGCAACCTGCTCTCTACTAAGGTCACAAACGACAATTTATCCATAACGAATGATGGTGGCAAGGCTCAGTTGCATATCTACGCCGACCCAGTAATCCATAATGCGACAACAGAGGTCGGCTCTGTTACCTTCAGCGACCATAGTTATAGCTCATCAGACACTGCTAATAGTCTTTTAGGCGAGATTCATGACACTACGGGTAAGCACTCCGTATAAACCTGAAACAATTGTAGACGGTTAAAACTACAAAGGCCGCCCCACTCAGGGGCGGCCTTTGTAGTTAGTAATTGTGGAAAATTCAGAGAACACCATTCCGATTTCTCTGAATTTTTCTTACGGAGAAATCGAGGTATCTATTTGGACGGTGATCACAACGTCTCGTTTTTGTCGGCGTTTATAGTGGACTGCAACGCAGTTAGGGTGGCTTTCCCATACGGCGCATGGGAATCAGAAAAAGACCGAACAAACAAAGGGCGCACTCTCCTTTTACAGAGAGTGCGCCCTTTGTATTTTTTTTGGGCAGGTAATCGCCCGATGCCGGATGTGCCCTGAAGACTTATGACCTCTCTGAAACGGGCGTCTTGTTGATCCGCAGGGCCAGTTCGAGGCGGCCGCGCGTGGAGGTCTTGGCGTAGATGGCGCCGAGATGAGCTTTGACCGTGCGATCCGTGATTCCCAGTTGCTCAGCAATCTCCAGGTTCGACAACCCCTGGGCCACCAGTCCGGCAATCTGATATTCCCGATCGGAAAGGCTGCTTAAGAGCTGTCGCCTTTCCTCTTCTTTGAGTAGCCCTTCGTTTCCCTGTTTTGCCGGTGCTGATTCCGCAATCAGTCGCTGCATTAATTGCTGATTGATCCAAACCGAGCCCGATACCACCGTCCGGGCTGCCTCTTGCAGACGTTCCGGGCCGATATAGCTGTTGGCGTACCCGATGACACCCATTCGGATAAAATCAAGCCCCTCGGTCTCGTCCGGTCGGTCCGAGAGGATGAATAGTTTGCAGGCGGGCACGGTTTTGCGGATGTAGGCGACTATCTCCAGGTCCACCAGGGAGCGGTGGACAAAAAGAAGGTCAAACGAGATTTTTTGCCTTACCAGAATAGTCAAATCTTGCAAGGAAGCTGCCTGGTAGGCGCTATACAATGAATCGAGGGCAGAAACCCATCGTTCCCGGAGGCTGCTGTTGCCGCAGCAGAGGATCAGGTTCATTTAGCGCTCTCGGAGCGCCGTATACTTGGCGCGCATGATAGGTTTAAGGAGATAGGAAAGAATGGTTTTTTTCCCGGTCATGATATCCACGGAAACCACCATGCCGGGAATGATCGGCAGGGGTTTCTCCTTCGTTCCCAGATAATTTTGGTTGGTACGCAGGCGGACGACGTAATAGCCTTCCTCTTGTTTGCCGGTCTGTTTATCGGTGATGGAATCGGCGCCGATATGCTCAAGATGGGCATCGAGGCCCCCATAAATAGTGAAATCGTAGGCCGTGAATTTTACCTTTGCCACCTGATTGGGACGAAGAAAGGCAATGTCTGAGGGACGTATGTGCGCTTCGACCAGCAGGGAATCCTCCAGAGGGACAATCTCAACCAGGTTCATGCCCGGTTGAATAGTGCCGCCCACAGTGTTGACCAGGATCTGGTTAATGGTGCCACGAACTGGCGATCGGACCTCGGTACGCTGCAGGCGGTCCATCAGGGCCTCAGAATTTGCAGTAATACCCTCCATTTTTGAATAGGCGTCGTTGAGCTCGCTGCGTGCCGTGTTTTGAAAGGTCAGCTTGACCTCTTCCATGGCTTTCATTGCTTCCGCAATCTTGGACTCCACTTTGGGGATCGAGATTTTGGCTGTCTCGATATTTCCTTTCATTTCACTCGATTGACGCTGGAGCCGTAACACTTCCACCTCAGAAACCGCCCCTTTGGCAATCAACGGTGTCATCATGGCCAATTCTCTTTGCAACAGGGCAAAGGTGCGGGTCATCTCCTCAAGCTTGGAACGGAGTTCAGCCAGTTCCTGGCGGCGTTGTGTGTGCTGTTCCTGCAGGATCTGCTGCTTGGCGGCCAACTGCTCTTTTCTGGAATTATACAGCTGTTGCTCGCGGACGCCCAACTCCGGTTTTTCCTTGGTGACCTCTTCGGGAATAGTGAAGGGCGTATTATGAATTTCGGCATCCAGCCTGGCGATCTGCGTTTTCAGCGCCAGATAACTGACCCTGCTTTCCTGATACGGAGCGGAAAATCTGGTCTTGTCGATTTCAAGCAGGAGTTGTCCTTTTTCTACGATATCACCGACATGAACGAGCATTTTTCCGAGGATACCGCCTTCAAGATTCTGCACGACCTGGATCTGCTGCGAAGGGATGACCTTGCCATTGCCCCGGGTAACCTCATCAATCTCGGCGAGAGTTGCCCAAAGCAGGAATGAGGCTAAGAACAGGCCGGTCAGCCAGACAATGGATCGTCCGCCACGGAGGTCTTGAATGAGCAGAGTTGTCCGGATGTCGGTGGTGAGGTTCACATCAGCCGCCGGCAAGTGTCGGAAGAGCCCGGTCGTCTGCGGTGGGGTGGATTTCTCGGGTGTTTTTTGGTCCATGGTTGCCTGCAGTTAAATTTGGATCTGTCCGCTCTTGATGGCGGTCATGACTTGATCGCGGGGGCCGTCCGCCACCACGATAGCATTGTCGATGAGAACAATGCGGTCGACCAGATCGAGCAGCGATCCGCGATGGGTGATAAGAATCAGCGTTTTTCCAGGGAGCAGATTAGTCAGGTTAGCTTTCAAACGGGTCTCGGTACGATTGTCCATGGAACTGCTTGGTTCATCAAATACAAGGATTGGGGGGTCATGCAAAAGCGCCCTAGCAATGGCCACGCTCTGGCGCTGTCCTCCTGAGAGGCCTCGGCCCTGTTCGCCGATCTCAAGGTCAAACCCTTTGGGATGTTTGCTGACAAAGGCGCTGACCCCGGAAAGATCGGCAGCACGAAGGATGAGCGCATCATCCACGTCTGGAGAGCCGAAGATGATGTTTTCTCTGATCGTGCCGCGAAACAGGGTGATATCCTGCGGCACATAGCCGATAAAGCGTCGTAATTCGGAGGGGTCGATCTGCCGGATATCGGTGCCGTCGAGAGTAACCATACCCTTGGTCGGTTCGTAGAGCCCGAGCAGCAGCTTGCCCAGCGTTGTTTTTCCCGAGCCGATGGGACCGATGAACCCCACTCTTTCACCAGGCGCGATGGCCAGAGTAATATTTTTCAGCGCCAGGCCGGTTTGCTCGGGATAGGAGAAATCGACGTGTTCATAGGCCAGTTGCCCCCGGCATTCACTGCGGTGCAGAAAGGATTTGTCGGCCGGTCGCTCCACCGGGAGAGCCATGATGGTGTCCAATTCCGCCAGGGCCGCTTTGGCACGGTGAAACCGGGTGGAAAGATTGACCACCTGGGACATGGGCGCAATAGCCTGGCGAGTAAGGATGGCCAGGGCGATGATCCCGCCCATGGTCAGATCACCGGTTGATAACCGGTAAACCCCTCCAATCAGCACGGCTACCGAGGTCAGGTTCATGACGAAATCGGAAAAATGGCTAACCGACGAGGAAAAAAGCCGGGATCTACTGCCCCAAGTAGCAATATAGCTCACCGACTCTTCCCAGGCGCGCTGGATCTGGCTTTCCGCACCCAGCATCTTGATGGTTTCGATCCCTGACAACCCTTCTACAAGGATGGAGTTTTTTTGAGCTGCGGCATTGTAGCTTTTTTCCACCGCATGTTTGAGCGGGGCCTGAATCAGGTATCCGTACAGCCCCATCAGCGCTATCGCACCCAGGTGGATGAGAACAAGCGGCCCGCCCAGATACCAGACGGCCACCAGTCCCAAAATCATGAAGGGCATGTCGATGAGGGCGGTAATGGAAAACGAGGTGATAAAATCGCGGATGTCTTCAAACTGCTGTAATTTTTTCGAGAAGGCGCCGACAGATTTCGGCCGCACCTCCAGGCGCAAACCAAGGACCTTTTCCAGCAGCGCAGCCGAAATCACCAGGTTGGCTTTTTTCCCGGCTTCATCGACAAAATAGCCGCGCAGTCCTTTCAGAATGAGCGAAAAGACGTAAACAACTCCGATACCAAAGGCGAGCACCCAGAGCGTCTCAAAGGCCAGGTTGGGGACAACCCGGTCATAGACGTTCATGGTGAAAAAGGGGCCAGTGAGCGCGAAGATATTAATGAGTAAAGAGGCCAGGAGGACATCTCGGTAAATTCGCCAGGAAGAAAGGAGTGTGCCCCAGAACCAGTTTTTCTTGTCTGGGCTCATTTGGTAATCGAGCTGCTTGTCTTTGCGAAATTTGGGACGGACAAAAATGGCGTGGCCGGTATAGTGCTGTTCAATATCGTCAAAGCTGAGGTGCGTCTCGCCGAGCCCGGTTTCCGGGAGTAGAACTGTCACCTGCTGCGTCTGGTGATCGATGGCTGCGAGCAGGCAGGCTCGCCCGTCTTTGAGCAAGAGAATGGCTGGTAGCTCCAAACCATTCATATTACGGAGTGGTCTTTTCAGAAGACGCGAGGCCATCCCTACCCGATCGGCCGCACGCGAAAAGATTTCAACGGTGAGACGATTGTCCACCAGCGGCAGACCGGCACACAGAGCGGTACGGGAAACCGGCAGATTGTAGAGCTTGCCGAGTTGTATCAAGCAATCGGTTAGCGGATCGTCGAAGGTTGATGTGGCGATCAACTGTTGCCATTCTTCAGATTTGCGGGGAGGAGCCAGTTCGGTCATTGTCATAGAGAGTAAAGGGCGGTTGTAGAGCAATATGCTCGTGTGTTATGATAATTATATCACAAGGAAGTCTGTTGTATCAATAGCCCCAGCAGGAGCCGCAGCTATGTTATTTATCGAAAGGGATACCAATGGCGCTATTGTCGCTATTCGCCAAGGCCAAATGAAGCCAGGGCAGGAACCCGCTTCGTTGCTTGATGAGGAAGTGCTCGCCTTTTTCAAATCATCTGGTGAGCTGGAATTACTCTCGCAACTGATGGCGCACTCGGATACATCCATTATCCGGGTGTTGGAGGATCTCATAGATCTGTTGATTGACAAAAAAATCATCCTCTTTACCGAGTTGCCAAAGGAGGCACAGGAAAAGATCCAGAGCCGTAAACAACTCCGCACCAAGATAGGCAGTGACGACCTAATGGTCGATGATATTTTGTGAACGGTCACGAACCTAAGTTTGCAATAGGTTCGGGCTGTTGTATATAAAATCCCTGGACCGCATCAATGTGCAGCTTTGCTAAGGTCTGCCACTGACTTTCGTTCTCAACACCCTCGACGATTACCTTGATGTCGAGACTGTGCGCTACATTGCAGAGAGCGTTGATAAAGAAATAACTGTCGCTCTGCTCATCACGTAGTTCCCCTGTAATGGCCCTATCGATCTTGACGTAATCAGGCAGGAGCGATTTGAGGTAGCCGAAATGCACTAATCCCTGGCCAAAATGGTCGATGCCGAGGTGATGGCCTTGATTTTTGATGACTTCGGAAAATTCTTTGATCAGGCTTGTGTAGCGGAGAGCGCGAAATTCAGGAAATTCGAAGTTCAGCAGGATGCCCTCTTTTGCGCAGTGCACCAATTGTCGATGGAGCCAGGTGACGAACCCGCTGTCGGTCAATGAGAGCGGAGACAGGTTGATTGCAACCCGTAGTGGTGAAAGTTTCTGCAAAGGTTGTTCAAAAAGCCGTTCAATGATAATTCGATCAAGAGCCGGCATCAGGCCAAGACGTTCGGCCATGGGAATGAACATGCCTGCCGACAGGTGCTTGCCTGAGGCGTCGATGACCCGAGTGAGAATCTCATGATGCACAGTCTCTCGCATATCGCGGTGGCTGACTATCGGCTGGGAGTAAAGGGCGATGGACCGGTTGCCGAGGATGTTTTTCAACAACTCTTTCCATTCACTTTTACCGGCTGAGACCGGGCCATCCCCATCAACAAGAGGCAGGATGACAGCTTTGTTGTTGCGATTATATCGGGCAGTGTTCAGGGCGGTATCGGCTCTTGTCAAGAGTTGACTGAAGGTAGCTGTTTGTGTCTGTTCATAGACAACACCGCCGCAACAGGCGATGATTTCTGTGGTAATCGGTAGTCTCGCAGCCGCTTGCTGATGAAAATCGTCCAAAATTCTGTCAGCAACCTGATTGGTTGTATGACCGCTGGTATTGGGCAGAAGCAGTGCAAAATCTCCGCCACCCAGTCTGCCGATAATAGCTTCCGGGAGTTCCTGGCAGGCCTGTTGGATGAGGGTGGCTGTTTCCATGATTATCTGGTCGCCAGCTTGATACCCTTTTTCCTGGTTAATGGCCTGGAGTTCCTGAATTTGGAGGAGCAGAAACGATCCCGTGACCGGAGTCTCTTTCTCTTTGTCTTCGAGTTTTGCCTTGATCTGTGCTTCGAGATAGCGCCTGTTGCCTGTTGCAGTCAGCGGATCCTGGTAAGTACGCTGCAGCAGGGCATCGGCGGTTGCCGCTTGTTCATCAAACATCTCCCGTATTCTGGCCGTCATCCGGTTCATTGCCATGACCACACGACGGAGTTCCCTGGTGCGGGGTAGTCGTTCCTGGATATGGAATTGGCGGTCGCACAGGGCCATTGCTTGTTTTTCGACGTTATGAAGGGGCTTGAGCATGCTCCGCAACCCGAGGCCGCCCAGCAGTGTGAAGCCCACGCCAGTCAGCGAAAACCACAGGGCCGCAGTCTGTGCGGCTTGCCAAAGCGTCTGGTACGCATATCCGGGATGGCTTTCCACGGTGATTGCACCGGTCTGCTGCCAACCGTGCATAATCAGTGAAGTGGCGTGGGGTGCGGTCAGCGGCACGAGGCGGATGAACCATGCCGGAATGTGCTCCAGGGTCAGATCGGTGCGGCGGTCGATCAGAAGGTTGCCTTCAACGTCATTCAACTGTATGGCTCGGTAATACCCTCGGTCAAAAAGCGCATTGATCATGGTTTCCATGGCCGGAATGTCATCACCGTTGGCAAGGGTGGTGAGGGAGAGGCCCAGTGAGGTGGCTGTATCCTGAGCATGAGTCTCCATCTGATTGACCAGGAAATCACGGGTGCGTTTGAGTTCGCCCATCCAGAGGCCAGTGCAAAGGCAGGCAAGGGTGATAAAAGTGCAGAGAAACAGTTGTCTGTATAAAGTCATGGCGTGTCCTCGTATTCTTGAAACTCTTCAGTCATTCTATTTATCAGGTCCTGCCAGCGTTTGAGCCGGCTGCTGTCGCCTATCAATTTCCCCCTGTTTCGTTGTTTTGCCAGCCAGAGGCCTGTACCGTTAAAACTGTAGACCGGAAGCAGATCAGTTCTTTTTGAGGAGGGCTCGATGGTGTCGACAAGATTGTCAAGGACCAGCGGTTCCTTTCCGGGGGCAGGATAATAGGTGAGTACCATGTGGGCCTGATTGAGGCGCAGGGCTTTGACATAGGTCAGGGTTAATTGGTTTTCAGCAATACCAAGCTTGATCAGTGTGAAATATTTTGCGATGGTAAAATCTTCGCAATCGCCGCCGTTGCTGGCGAGAAATTCGACAGGCGTCGCCCAGTAATCGTCTTCCCCCCAATGAATGGCATCGGAGATGAACGGAATTTTATTCATAAAACGATTCACTTTTTCGAGCTTCTCCAGATCGTTACCGTCTTCGGTCTGGATCAGGTGCTGCCAGTCGAGCAGACGCTTGCGCGCACCTTGTCCATATTGGTCTTCCGCCTTTTTGAGAGCTTGTTCGCTGATGACAAAAGATTCCCCCGTAAAAACAGGAAGAACCGTCAAAGATAGAATGATCAGCGATAGCCAGCAGGACGAAATGCGGGAGATGACAGTGGATAATCCGCCTGTGGGCATTGATTCACCACTGAGCAAAAGGTGGGGGTGAGGAGTGGCTGCGGAAAAATATCGTTATGGTATATAACATCAGCCATAATCCGGAGGGGACGGCAAGAGAACTTGCCGTCCCCAGAATTTGCTCACGAAAGGGGGGCCGGATGCAGCGACAGTCTTTCCGACTAGGGGTGCGACGGCTGGACGCTTAGCTTTTTTTCTTTGTTTCAGTTGGTGTTGGGGTGCGGTCTCCTTCAACATCCCCTTCTTTGGGCAAGTTGAGTTTCAAGGCCGATGTCAATGCACCGGTACCGTTCAGAATTCTGTACTGCGCGTAGAGATTTTCATATTCAGCGGTCTTCAGTTGCTTGGAGGCATCGATTTGCTCGGCTTGGGCATCTAGGACATCTAGTAGGTTGCGTTGTCCGATATTCCACTGTTTGGTGTAGGCCTCCGCTGTTGCGGTCGCGAATTGCACTCGTTGTTGCAGATGTTTAATTTTCTTTTTCGTCGATTCATGCGCCTGCCATGAGAGTTTGATCGACTCTACCACTTGGCGATGGGTATGGTTTTTGATCTCGCGGGCTTCATTGATGAGATGGATGGTTTCTGTTTTTCTCGCTTCATCCTTCCAACCATTGAACAGGTTGTAACGCAGCCGGACGAAGGCTCTCGTATCCTCCTGTTCTATGGAGTTGCCGATGGAGGTGTAGTCATTGTCTCGTGAGTAAATTTTATCAAGTTCGAAGTCGACAATTGGCATAAACGGGCTTTTGGCAACCTTGTCTTGCGCGTTGCGGGCTTCAAGATCGGCAGCGGCTGATTTAAGCTGCGGATGGGAAGCCAGGGCAATCTGTTCTGCTTTTTCAAGGGTCGCCGGAATCAGTGTTTCGGAACCTTCAGGACGGCTGAGTTGAACAGGCAAGTGACCGACCAACGCATAATAGTTGGTTTGAGCATCTGACAGGTTCTGCTCGGTAACGACAACATTTGACTGGGCCAAACTCAGACGACTCCGGACTTGGTCCATGTCAGCCCCCCGATCAACACCCGATTCACTCCGTAATTTGATCTGGTCTGAGATCCGTTGGTGCAGGACCAGATTTTCCTGGGCTAAGTTGACGAGGGCTTCGTTTTTAAGAACTTCCAGGTAGACGTTGATGGTTTTCAAAGCGGTATTCTCGACCGTACTCTGCACGACATATGCCTGCGAGTTCACCCTCGCTTTCTGTCTGTCGACCTCGTTGAGGGTCGAAAAACCGGCAAATATATTTTGCCGTAATCCTATCCGGATCTGCTGGGGGCTGACATCGCCATTAATAGGTTTTTGGTACCAATCTTTTCCCGCACCTGCTTCGAGACCTAAAGTGGGAAAGTAACCGGCCTTAGCCTGCCTGACCTCTTCATCCCTTCCCAGGCGATTGTGGCCGGCCGAGAGGACGTCAGGGTGAGTTTCAATCATAGTTTTTACGGCATCCTGGATTGTCTCAGAATGCGATATCGGGGTGAGAGCAATGCCGCCAAGAAAAGTCAGTGCGAGGATCGTGCTCATTTTTTTTGCAGTCATGGTAAACCTCGTTTTCGCATATAGGGGGTGAGGAACATTACGTTCTTTTTAAAAATTATATTTAATTGCTAATATATTGCAGCTTTTTTTTGTAAACTCTTTGAGTCGTTGCTGACTCATCTTGAGTTATGCTGTGAAGTGTTCAGAACATATTTCAAGTTTAAGTGCTTGAGCGATTTCGTAGAGTGAATAAGGTTTTTTGATGAATTGGCTAATGCCGAGCTCCATGGCCTTGTTAATATCAGCGATATCAGAGTAGCCGCTAGTGATAATGGCCTTCTGGCCCGGAGCAAACTTGATGATCTGTTTGTAGGTTTCACAGCCGCTGATACCCGGATCCATAAGCATATCGAGGATAATCAGATCCACCGGCGTTTTTTTGATAAGCTCTACAGCCTCTTCACCCGATTTCGCGGTAAGAGCCTGATAACCGAGCCGAGAGAGCAGACGGCTCGCGATCTCACGTTGGCTCTGCTGATCGTCGACCACCAGAACCTTCTGGCCGTTGCCACGGTAATGGTTGATTATAGGTAAGGGCGGTGCAGGCGCATACACCCCGTGCCTGTCCACCGGGAAATAGAGCGAAAACTGTGTTCCCGCATCGCTGCTGACCACATCAATGAAACCACCATGGTCATGCACGGTATTCCACACAACGGCCAGTCCTAGGCCGGTACCGCTGCGGCCCATCACTTTTTTGCTGTAAAAGGGGTTGAAGATTTGTTTAATATCCTGTTCGGAAATGCCGGGACCATCATCTTCGACCGAGATTAGCACATATTCGCCTGGTTCTATAGTTTCGTAACCATGGTAAGGGCTATTGATCTGCACGTTTTTTGAGGCTAGGATGATCTGTCCTTTGGTTTGAATGGCTTCAGCCGCATTGTTCATCAGATTCATGATCGATTTGGAGAGGTGCATAGCCGAACAGCTGATATTTTGCAGTTTATCTTCCAGGTAGGGAATGATTTTCACATCCGGGTAGCGCTGGTTAATCTCCTTACATTCAAAAGAATTGAGATAACTGGAGATCATTGCATTGACATCCTGCACCTCTTTCTTGCAAGTTGCTCCCCGTGCGACGGTCAGCAGATCGTTGACCACCGCAGCTGCCCGTTTTCCGGCTTCTTTGATCATCAGAAGCTCTTCCTTGTGTTTGAAATCCTCGCCCAAGTCCATAAGCAGCAGTTCGGGAAAGGTGATAATCCCCGCCATGATGTTATTGAGGTCATGTGCTACTGAACTGGCCATCATGCCGATCGACTCCATACGCTGGGCATCGGTCAGTTTTTTCATCAACAAAATTTTTTGCTGTAGTGCGGTCTCTTTGGCTGTGACGTCACGAACAGCGGCGACCTGAACTTGACGTCCTTGGTAATCGATATATTTGACCCTGATTTCTACCGGAAAGGAGGTGCCTGTTTTTTTAACCCCCCGCGCCTCGAACGGTCCGATGGTGTCTTGATCTTCCTGCATGGTCATCGTGCGGATGGAACTGCGGTCCAGCAGAACATTGAAAATCTGTTTGCCGAGTAGTTCGTTTTCCTGATAACCGAACATTTGGCACAGTTGACTGTTGGCCTGGAGGAGTTCACCTTTTTCATAGATGATGATTCCTTCCCATGTGGCCTGGGCCAGTTGGCGGAATCGTTTTTCGCTATTGTGCAGATCCTGTTTAAGTTGCTTGTGTTGAATACTTCTGGCGACAGTTCTGATCAGTTGCTCGGGTGGGCAGGGTTTGCGGAGATAATCGTAGACACCCTGACGAAGCGATTCTATAGCATTGTCGATGGTGGCATTCCCGGTCAGCATGATAACCGCTGTGCCAGGATACTCGTTGCTGATCTGGGCGGCAATATGGTTGCCGTTGATGTCGGGCAGGTTGATGTCAACGAGGGCAACCGAATAGGTGCGCCTTTGCAGAGCCCGAAAGGCGCGCTCGCCAGACACGGCAGTGTCAACCTGATATCCCTCAGCTTTCAGTAAAAATTCAAGGCTGTCGCAGAAGCGGACTTCATCGTCGATGATGAGCACGGAGTGTATCATGGGTGTGCAGTTTCTCCGTCAGGTAAAGTATATTGCCCGATCAGGTTGAATCTCCTGGTGGATGCAACGGATTTTGTGGGAAAAAGTGCTAAATCATACATAAGTTTAATTGAATCGTGTTTGTCGGAAAATGTCCAAAGAAAAAATGTTAATTTTTGAATAAAGACAAGGTGTTCAGGCCGGGAAGGTGACCGAGAATATTGTCAACACCTGGTCCGATTCGCATGCTACCGCCCCCCCCATCTGGCTTGCAAGGTTATGTACGATTGCGAGCCCTAGGCCACCATGACGGCCATTTTTCGTTGAGATCCCGTCCTTAAAGAGATCGGCCCGCAGAGATGGATCGATGCCTGGGCCATTATCTTCCACCGAGATCACCACGGTATCCTGTTGGGCTGTGGTCCGGACCGTAATGCTGCCAAGCCCGTCTACCGCGTCCATGGCGTTACCGAGGAGATTTTGCATAATTTGGTGGAGGCACCTGGTGTCTGCGCGAATCACGAGCGGTTTTTCCCATGGCGCAAAGGTCAGTGTGACCCGGTTGTCTTTGGGGAGAGATGCCTGGAACAGGCGGAGGATCTCTTCCAGTTCCTGGTGAATGTCTACCCGCTCAAGGTGAATGTCGTTCCGTTCCCGGGCCAGATCCTCTAGGTCAAGGGTGATGTGGCCAATTCGTTCCAGTTCGTGGTCTATGATTGCCAGTTCTTCGTGTATTGGTTCACCTTTTTTGCTTCTGCTATCGAGAATATGGATATAGTTACGGAGGATGGCCAACGGATTATTGATTTCATGGGCTACTTTTCTGGCAACCATGCTTGCCGACCGTACACGTTCAACGGCAATCCGTTCTGTTTGGATCACATGCATCCGTTCCAGATACAGGGCCGTAGCAGCATGATTGGCCAGGAGATGCATTGGGGTCCATTGTCCATTCAGGTTTGTCGGTGTTTTTTCCATAAGACCGAGGAGAATCAAACCCTGGACCTCATCACGATGGATCAAAGGAAGCGCCGCCATTCCCTCTGTGCCTAGAAGGCGGAGCAATTGAGCGTCAAAAATATTGACTGAATTTTTTGTCTCTTGCCCGTTCATAAAGGAATGCAGCATCCGTCGCTGTTTGACCGCCTGCCCGGGAAGACTGTTGCCCTGCCGCTCCGGAGAAAAGGCAAAACTTCCGGTTTCTCTGGTCAGTTTATTGTCTGGTGAAGCGTGGCAGGACATCTCGCCGGTTTTGGAATCCCGCAGCATGATCAGGCAGGTGTCTTCGTTAAAGAGGATTTTTAGGCCCTGCTCCACCGTATTGACAATATCTTCTTTGGTCTCAGCTCGCAGCAGGTTGTCAAGCAGGCCGTTTAACTGCGTGATATCCCGAATTCTGTTGATCAGTCCCAGGGAGGTTTCCTTGTGCACCTCCTGGCTCTCCGGTTCCTGGTCGTGGGAGGTCTTGGCGTTGCGAGGGATACGGATGCCAAGTTGGCCGGCAATCTGTTCGATTTGTTCGTCAAGGCCATCATAGAGTGCGCTGACCTGATGGGGCGACATCTGGAAGAAGCGGTCGGCCGCATCCAGGCTGTCTTGGTCGACGGTGTCATTATGGCTGAGCAAATCGGCGAGACATGCAATTTTGGTCAATGGCAGGGCCTGTTCCACCTCGTCGACCGGATGGTGGTGATAACGGATGGCGTCACCGAGAAGGGCGGGAAGTCGCCATTGTTCGCACAGCCAGGAGCCGGCCTCGCAGTGGTTGACATGGAGTTTTTCATCTTCAAGAAAGGCGAGGCGGCCGTTGTGGCAGCGTACGCCCTTGAGAAGGAGCGGTGCATATTTACCGGGAAAGGCCATCCACATAAGCAACTTGCCGATATCATGGAGCAGTCCTGCCAAGTAGGCTTCCGATGGATTGGGATAAGCGGTGGCAATGGCAATTTTATGGGCAAGGAGCGCGTTGAGATAGGAATGGTGCCAGAATCGGTCGATGGACAGCAGGCCGTTGGTTTCTACCCGGCGGAAAACCTGCTGTACAGAAATGCTGATAGCCAGATTTTTAACGGTATCCACTCCGAGGTGGACCACCGCCTGCTCAATATTGGTGAAGGCCTTGCGGACCCCGATAAAGGACGAGTTGACCAGTTGGAGCAGTTTGGCGCTGATTGCGGCATCCTTGTCGACTATCTGGGCGATGGCCTGGAGCGTGATGTCGGAATCGTGGCAACTGTCGATCAGTTGCACCAGAACCTGTGGCATGCTCGGTAAGTTACCGGAAACCTTTAGGTTGTTAAAAACGTCGTGCGGCTTGGTCATCACTGTCCAGAGGGCAAGAAAGAAGCGCGTATTTTGAAAAAAGACAAACTTTATACATATATAGCAGAATGCAATGGATAAATCCAGCAGTCAAGCAAAATTTAATTTCAATATTGTTAGTCGCAGCTTGTTGGATTGCAGGCAATTATTCTAGCCGATGGTCTCTTCTGAAAATTACCTTGACCCCCTCTGTTTTGGTTAGGTAGTGTCATGAGGTTTTGAAATTGGGGTGAAGGTAGTGCTACTTGTCAGGTTTGCACTGTTCGGGGCGTGAGCAAGGTGTGACATAGAGCAGTATTTATTATGGAGGAGAGGCATTGAAGGTAGAGGGAAAGGCATATCGATCAATTTGGCTGGCAGCGGATGGTGTTGGGGTTGAAATTATCGATCAGACCCAACTACCCTTTCGTTTTGTGGTGGTTCGTCTGGAGACTCTGGAAGAGGCGATGGCTGCGATCAGCCGAATGCTGGTCCGAGGCGCGCCCCTTATCGGGGCTACGGCTGCCTATGGAATATGTCTGGGGCTTCAGGAAAGGTCGTCGTCGGCGAGTCTTGAGGCCATGGCAGCCGGCTTGATCGCCTGCCGGCCGACCGCGATCAATCTGCGTTGGGCGGTTGACCGGATGCTGGGTGTACTACTGCCACTGCCTGAAGAATTGCGTTTGGCGGCTGCGTATCTTGAAGCCGCGCAAATTTGCGAAGAGGATGTGGTAACCAACGAGTCGATCGGTCGCCACGGTGCAGGGCTGATCGAAGCCATCTGGCGAAAAAAGGGTGGGAACGGCCCGGTGCACATCCTTACTCATTGCAATGCCGGCTGGCTTGCCACGGTGGATTGGGGCACGGCCTTGGCTCCGATCTACAAGGCGGTAGCTGGTGGCATCCCTGTACATGTCTGGGTGGATGAAACACGCCCCCGCAACCAGGGGGCCTCTCTGACCGCCTGGGAGCTGGTAGCCGCAGAGGTTGACCATCATCTGGTCGTTGATAATGCCGGTGGTCATCTTATGCAGCACGGCCTGGTGGATCTCTGCATTGTTGGGACCGACCGCACCACCGCGGATGGAG
The DNA here is from genome assembly GCA_964607065.1 of uncultured Desulfobulbus sp. Classification (GTDB taxonomy): domain Bacteria; phylum Desulfobacterota; class Desulfobulbia; order Desulfobulbales; family Desulfobulbaceae; genus Desulfobulbus. The sequence goes on from CAZSIJ010000053.1 coordinate 20,309, forward strand.
ATGTCTGCAACAAGATCGGCACCTATCTCAAGGCTCTGGCCGCTTTTGACAACAAGGTGCCCTTTTATGTGGCCCTGCCGGGATCCACGGTGGATTGGACGGTGCATGATGGCGTGACAGAAATCCCCATTGAAGAGCGGGGCGAGGAGGAAGTTTTGCGAATTTCTGGGGTTGATGCAGATGGTTCGGTGCGGTCAGTGGCAATTGCACCGGCCGCCACCCGGGCGGTTAATCCCGCTTTTGATGTTACGCCCGCCAGGCTGGTCACCGGTCTGATTACCGAGCGGGGCGTTTGTGCGGCGAGCCGGGCGGGTTTGCGCGGACTCTACCCAGAACTGAGCCGATGATCGAGAGCGTCCTGCGGCAACACCTGCTGGCAACCGCCCTGGCCATGAACAATCAGGGGCTGAATCAGGGGACCTCCGGTAATGTCAGCGTACGCAGCGGCGAGGGATTCTTGATTACCCCCTCGGCGCTGGCCTATGAGCAATGCACACCTGCGGATGTGGTCCGGGTGGATTGGTCCGGCCAGGCGACAGGGAACCGCAAGCCCTCCTCGGAATGGCGGATGCATCGCGACATCTATCGCCATTATCCCCAGGCGAGCGCGGTGCTCCATGCCCATAGCCTGTACTGCACCACCCTGGCCTGTTTGGAGCGATCGATTCCGGCCTTTCACTACATGGTCGCCATAGCGGGTGGCGATTCCATTCGTTGCGGCCCCTATGCCACTTTCGGCACCCAGGCTTTGTCGGATGTAGTGATCGAGGCTTTAGGTGACCGCTGTGCTGCGCTTCTCGGCCATCATGGCATGATCTGTTTTGCCGCCGATCTTGATCGGGTACTGGCCTTGGCGGTTGAGGTGGAGACCCTGGCTCGCATCTATCTCCAGGCCCTGCAGGTGGCTGAACCGCCCGTGCTGCCAGAGAAGGAGATGGTCGAGGTGCTCCACCGCTTCAAGGATTATAAGGCCTGAGCGGTCCTCGGGTGCCGACTCAACGGAGATACAACAGAGCCCCGATCTGGTAGATCATTACGGCCATGGAATAGGCAAACAGGGTGTTGAAGATCATGGAAAAGGCCCCCCACTTCCACGATCCCGCTTCCTTGGCAATGCAGATTACGGTAATGAAGCAGGGGGCGTAGAACATGATGAAGACCAGTACCGCCAGGGCCACAACCGGATTCCAGCCGGGATCTTTCGCAAGTCGTTCACTGAGCGAGGCGGTGTTGTTGCGATTGACGTCCCCCAACGAATAGGCTGTACCCAAAGTCGAAATGATGACCTCTTTGGCGGCAATGCCGCCGAGCAGCGCGATGTTGGTGCGCCAGTCGATCCCCGCATATTGACTGAGCCGCTCACAGACAATCCCAATCCGTCCTCCAAAAGAATTTCGCAATCCTTCCATAGCCTCTTCCGCCTTGATTTGCTGCAGGGCCTTGTCCAGCACCTCTTTTGTCGATGGCGCAGTGACAGCGCTCTGCTGCGCTTGCTGCCGCTGCTGCTCAAAATGGGCGGCCCTCTCATCAGGTAGTCCGGGATAGGTCATCATCGCCCAGAGCAGGATCGAAATGCCCAAGATCACGGTTCCCGCCTTTTTTATATATTGCCAGGTTCGCTCCCAGGTATGGATGGCCAGGCCTTTGAGAGTGGGGAAGCGGTAAGGGGGCAGTTCCATGACAAAGGGCGTCGATGCACCCCGGAGCACAGTCATGCGCAGGAACTTGGCAGCGCACAGGGCTACGAACCAGGCAGCCAGGGTGGCCAGAAACATGTATCTGGCCTGATGGTCCGAAAAGAAGGTGCCGATCAGTAGGGTGAGGACCGGTAACTTGGCTCCGCAGTTCATGAAGGGCACGGTCAGAAGGGTGGCCAGCCGTTCTTTGGGTGAGCGCAGGGTCCTGGTGGCCATGACGCCAGGCACGGCGCAGCCCCCGGCGATACCTCCTGAGACGATGAAGGGCATGACCGAGGAGCCGTGTAGGCCAAAAAAATGAAAAATACGGTCCATCATGAAGGCAACCCGGGCGAGGTAGCCTGAGTCTTCGAGCACGGCGATGCCGAAAAACATGAACATGATGATCGGCACAAAACCGAGAACGCCCCCGACGCCGGCGATAATGCCTGAACTGATCAACGACTTTAAAGGGCCGTCAGGTAGCAGGGAATCGACACCAGTATTGATTAAGGCAAAGAAGGAGGACAACCATTCAACCAGCACCTTGCTGTAGCTGAAGGTGAAGGTGTAGAGAGCAAACAGCACACCGGCCATGATCAACGGCCCCAAAAAGCGGTGGGTGACGACCTTGTCGATTTTGTCGGAGGCATAGAGCCGGTCAGCGACAAATTTTCGGGTGACGACACCTTGGTGCAGGATCGATTTGATATAGCCGTAACGATGATCGGCGATTACTGCCTCGGGATAAACTCCGAGGGTGTTTTGCAGGTGGTCGGTCACCGTTTCGCAGCGTTCTTTGAGTTTTGTCGCAGCCGCCGGATGCGCAACGGCTGCTTTTTGAACAATCTGTTCGTCGTTTTCCAGCAGCTTTACCCCAATCCATCGTTCAGGATAGAGGGCGGTCAGCTCGTTACATTCCTTGATCCATGGCATCATGTCAGACAGCGCCTCATCAACATCCGAGCCGTAGCGGAGGAAAGCGGGCTGTTGCCGAGTTTCGGTGGCTGCGACCGCCAGGACTGCGTCCAGGAGTTGATCCACGCCTCGGCCGGTTCGGGCAACGATGGGGATTACCGGTACTCCCAGGCGCTCACTCAGCGTGAGTGCATCAATAGTCACGCCGCGATTTTCGGCAACATCGATCATGTTCAGGGCAATGACCAGTGGCACACCGAGTTCGAGAAACTGACAGCCGAGATAAAGATGGCGTTCCAGGTTAGAGGCATCGACCACATCCACCACTACATCGGGTTTTTCATTAACCAGAAAATCACGAGCCACCAGTTCTTCAACAGAATAGGCGGTCAGGGAATAGGTGCCCGGCAGGTCAACAACGCGAAGTCCTTGGCCGTGGTGCAGGCAGCAGCCTTCTTTTTGTTCAACTGTAATGCCCGGATAGTTGCCCACATGCTGCCGGGCTCCGGTGAGGTGGTTGAACAGGGTGGTTTTGCCGGCATTCGGATTTCCGGAGAGGGCGATGGTGATGTTGGTATCCATGGGCAGTGACGGCGTTGTGTTTAAGTTGGTGAAATCGATGCCAGCTTTGAAACGCCTGTCGCGGTTTGAGAGTGGATAAGGCTGACAGCTGTCAAGAAGTGCAAAAGGTCATCGAGTGTGGGAGATTACATATTGTTCTCAGATTATGCTGCTGGTCGAATAGAGGAGGGCTTGGTCAACAGCTTTCCTCCTATTCACGGTTTGTAGTGGGGGAGAGACTTTTGAGCAGGAGAGCAGTTAGTTTCGGAACCGCACCCTGAACAACCGCAACCGCAGGAAATATTTTTTGGGTTGCTGAGTGTCTTCCACAAGCGTAACCCCGTGAATATCAAGGCGCCGGCAACAGCAAGAAAGACGATAATATTTTGCATGGAGGGCCTCCAGTTAAGATCAGGGAGAAGTGTTTTTAGCGGTTATTCTTTGTTTGCCGTCTATTTGGTCAGCCTCTGGGGCTCAGGCAGGTGCTACCAGGATGTTGGCCGCAGTGAGTGCATCGAGGCTGATCGTGCTGTCGTTAATTTTGATCATACACTGCTGCCCGCCCCCCTTGCAGAGTAACTCAATCTCTGAGCCCGGGAGCACTCCCAGGTTAGCCATTTTGGCACAGATTCGCCGGTCGCCATTGATGGCACACACCCTCACTCTGCCGTTGCAGCAGGTCTCGGACAATGGGGTTCCTCCTGATGTCGATCGAGGAACACCTTTCTTGCGGCGTTGGCACTGGGCGGTGATATCGCTGAGCGAGAAACTGTGGGGATTGAGTGCATCCTTGGTCATGAATAATAGCTCTATCTGGAAGATTTTGATGGTACCTGAACGCTTCGGTTGATGATCGCTACAGGAATGACAACCGGTATTGTGGGCGAGGCAACCTGAGGCATTGTTATTTGTTAGGCGTACCAAACAATATTTTTTAGGTACACCAAACAATGGGTACTGTCAACAGTTTTGCCAAGGTGGGTCTGTTGAATTTTATGAACTTTAGAGTGGGAGGAATCGAGATCCGTCGCAAGCAATAGTATTGATTTTTTTGGAGGAAAGTAAAATGCGCAGGGAGAGGGGAGGAGGAGAAAGGGCAGGGAGGCCTGCCCTTCGGAGAAAAAATCAGGGTACTTCGACTTCGATATAATCGGCCTCGTTGTTGCGCAGGGTCAAAGTCCCCCCCATGACCCGCAGGGCGACAGGGTCGTTTAAGGGTGCTCGCTGTTTCACTGTGATATCGGTGCCGGGGACCAGCCCCATCTCGCGGATGCGGCGGCCGAGTTCGCCGCTTACCTTAACGGCAACAATGGTGCCGCTCTGGTTGATAGCCATGTTGCGTAAATTGATAAGTGCCATAGATCTTTGTTATTCGGTTTCGTTGAGTTTGGTCCAGCTGTCGCGTAGGGTGACGATCCGGTTGAACACCGGTCGGTCCGGGGAACTCTCCACGGTGTCGAGGCAAAAATAGCCTTGTCGTTCGAACTGGAAGCGATTCTCGGGTGAGGCTTTGAGCAGGCCGGGTTCGAGCATGCAGTTGGCCAGGACCGTGAGCGATGACGGGTTGAGGAATTCTTTGAAACTCTTCTCTTTATCCATGTCCGGGAATTCGGTGGTGAACAACCGGTCATAGAGCCGCACCTCGGCGCGGAGGGCATGGGGCGCGGAAACCCAGTGGATGGTGCCCTTGACCTTGCGGCCATCCGGGGCAGAACCACCCTTGGTCTCGGGGTCATAGGTGCAGCGCAGTTCCACAACCTTGCCGGCAGCGTCCTTGATGACTTCCTGGCAGGTGATGTAGTAGGCGTAGCGGAGCCGCACTTCTCGGCCAACGCTCAAGCGGAAGAATTTTTTCGGGGCGTCTTCCATGAAATCGGACCCCTCGATAAAGATTTCCCGGGAAAAAGGCACGGTTCGCTCGCCGAGTTCCGGGTACTGGGGATGGTTTTGGGCGACCACGTCTTCGGTCTGCCCTTCCGGGTAGTTGGTAATCACCACCTTGAGGGGATCGAGGATTCCGAACACCCTAGGGGCATGTTGGTTGAGATCGTCGCGGATGGCGTTTTCCAATACACCCATGTCGATCCAGGATTCCCGCTTGCCGATACCGATGGTGGCGCAGAAGTTGCGGAGCGAGGCCGGGGTGTAGCCTCGTCGACGCAGGCCGGAGATGGTCAGCATGCGAGGGTCATCCCAGCCGGATACCTTGCCTTCGTCAACCAGTTGGAGCAGCTTGCGTTTGCTGGTGACCGTGTAGTTAATGTTGAGCCGGGCGAATTCGATCTGGCGCGGATGGTTGGGAGTGGCCAGGGTGTCCAGTACCCAGTCGTAAAGGGCTCGGTTGTTCTCGAATTCCAGGGTGCAGAGGCTGTGGGTGATTTTCTCCAGCATATCGGAGAGGCAGTGGGTGAAGTCATACATCGGGTAGATGCACCATTTGTCACCGGTGCGATGATGGCTGATCTTTATGATACGGTAGATTACCGGGTCGCGCAGGATGATGTTGGGTGAGGCCATGTCGATCTTGGCCCGGAGTACGCAGGTGCCTTCGACCAATTCGCCGTTTCTCATCTGGGCAAAGAGGGCAAGGTTTTCCGAAATCGAGCGGTTGCGGTAAGGGCTTTCCTTGCCGGGCTCTGTCAGGGTGCCGCGGTGTTCCCGGATCTCATCGCCACTGAGATGGCAGACATAGGCCTTGCCTTTGTTAATCAGTTCAACCGCGAAATCATGCAACTGGTCGAAATAATCAGAAGCGTAGTAAAGGTGCTGCCCCCAGTCGAACCCCAGCCACTGTACATCCCGCTTGATCGATTCGACATAGACCGTGGATTCCTTGCCGGGGTTGGTGTCGTCAAAGCGCAGGTGGCAGCGAGAGTTATTCTCCACCGCAATGCCGAAATTAAGGCAGATCGATTTGGCGTGACCGATGTGGAGAAACCCGTTTGGCTCGGGCGGAAAACGGGTGATAACTGCCTGGTGTTTTCCGGAGGCAAGGTCTTCGGCAATAATCTGGCGGATGAAATCAAGCGGTTTGCTGGCTATCTCTTTATCTGAGGTCATGGGTCGATATTCCGTTATGAAAAATTTAAGCAGCAGCGAAAAGGTGATCGATATGACTCAAGCGGGCCAGTACCTTCTCCCGGCCCAGAGTCATGAGGATGTCAAACATCGAGGGTCCAGCCAGTTGGCCGGTGAGCACGGTCCGCATCCCGTTGATCAGGACGCCGGGCTTGATAGCCAGTTCGTCGGCCATTTCCCGCGATACCCTTTCAGTTTCTTCGACGCTGAACTCAGCGAGTGTGGCAAAGCGCTCTGCAAGCTGAGGCAGCCAGGTGGCAAGTTCGGGAAACTTGAGGACGTTTTTTGCCAGGGGTTTAGGATCGATGGCATACTCGTCGGAAAAATAGGCACGACCGGCGCTGGTAAAGTCTTTGAGGGTGTGGAATCGGTCACGGATCATGTTCAGGGTAGCCAGGTACCAGTCGCGTCTGGCCTCTCCATAGGAGGCGTCCCAGAGGTTTTCTCCTTCCAGTTCCTTGCGAACCAGAGTGCCGAGTTCGTCAAGATCCATGGTGCGGAGGTAGTGCTCATTAATGGCGATCAGCT
>CAZSIJ010000054.1:0-26187 GCA_964607065.1 uncultured Desulfobulbus sp.
TAATCTTTTCCAAGACCATTAAAGCATCGTGACCCTTTGACCGGCAGGCCTTAACCAAGTCGATTTCTTCAGGGGTTTTCTTCGGTCGTCCGGAAGGGTTCCCTGATTGACCGGGCTTGAATCCCTTTGTTGTTGTTTTGAGATTGTTACCTTCATCACCGCTGTTTCTTGCTGGTCCTTCATTGTTCAATCCTCTTTTATTAACTCTCTTTCTTTGTTTCTGTTGAGACCGCGCAGAAACCATAAGCTGAACCCATAAAGGTGGAATCCATCGTACCCAACAAATCGGTTATGTATGATCGTGGAATCTGTTACCCCATGGGTAAAGGCCGTTCCAATATATCCAACCGCTTGCGTCCCTTTCCTGGTCCGTGCTCCGCAATATCGCCGGGTCCGCAATTTTTCAAAGTTGCACTTCACTTTTACTGATGATTTATGAGAAAAATTTGATGGTTCGCTTATATTCAGTGTTATTTTATTGCATCATGGCCGAACCATCGGGGGGCGTAGATTGCGAACGGGTATTGCGCATTGCGTTGCGTACTTCGTTGCGTACTTTCTGCTCATTATTCACCGTAACATTATGTTTTTGTACTATTTATCTATTCACTCTTCACTTTTTTTCTGACGTGTCTTGTCGGCACTAACCAAAGCACTTACCAAAGGTGCGAACTGCTGCGAACCAACTCGGTTTCAGCGAGGGTGGTTTGTCTCAATCAAGCCGCCGCCGCATGATGAGCAGTAGACACGAAATGATATAATAATCCTGCACCTTGCTGGCCCGTTCGATGTTGGACTCTAGGCCCAGGATGTCGGCCATCACCAACCCACCACCCTGAGCCGCCCGATACATGGCCATGATCTCCTTCCGGTTGGCGATAGTGTCCCGGGTATAATGCCCGCGACTGTAACGCCCATGTGCTTCCCCGGACAAGGACTTGCCGCCATGCCAACGGCACCGCCCATTGGCCATCGGTGGTTGTCTGCATGATCCGCCTGCTCGAGTTTTTGCACCACAAAGCAACAGCCCTTTGGGGTAATTTGAATTTCGCATACTTTCGCCTCGTTTGTGCTCAGTCTGGGTTGTGATATCCATTCATCCAAGCTGCAGCTGCCTGCCTGTTGCAATGCTCTTTCCTTGTGGTCGCTGGTATGGGTTATCCTGCCTGCCAGTGCATGTTTAAAATGAAGAACTTCCCCATTTCAGTGAAGACTCAATGAAGGATAACTACTTGATAATGAATAAGATGAAGACTATGAAGACTTAAAAGAAGTCCTTATGGGAGAAAAGGGGTATGTCCTTATTAAGTGCTGGAGTATGGCCGCATCGGGTTCTACCAATGCGGCCAGTCGGTCAAGCGGCAACAGCATCTATTGTGTCAGCTGCATCAAAGCATACACAACCGAAGTCTGGGTTGACCATCATAGCTTCATCGTCTCCAATCTCCTGTCCAGACGACACAAAAAACAGGCACGTCCCAGGAAAAGCCGAACCTGTTACATCGTAATGCTTGCAATCCCAACAAGGCGTCTCAGAAAGAGGGAGCATACACCCTTTCTGTATAGGGACTAGAGTTGAGGCGTTCACAGTCTTCATTTCGTTCATTATCGGGTAGTTATCCTTCATTCCGGTCTTCATTGGGTTCTGAAGCCCTTCATAATCAAACAATGGTTCCGTGTCTCGCCTGATCCGCAAACCTTGAATTTTCACTCCATCTGCGGCCCTTGCTAGCTTTTTTGCCTTAATTCCGTAGGTTTTGGCCGCATCTATCAGCGTGGTTGAAAAGCGCTGTATAGAGACTGCCTCTCGCCCAGAAGAAAGACACCACGTCAGGTAGTTGGGATATAAAAAGGAGTCATGGTTCTCGAAAACATCTCTCATGTCGTCACCTTTCATTTTAACCTTTTGGCCAATCTTGGTTTGAGCAGCAGGTTCGGGAATCAAACACTCGGTCATCCAATCAAGAATCGGGTTGTTGAATCTGGCCGCCTTGAAATTTGCTTGACGGATTCGCTCGGGGATCACCTTGAAGATAGACGAAACGTCTTCGCGGGAAATACTGAGCGCCCAATTAATGATACCTGGCGCCTCACGGTACAAAATTACTTCCTCGCCGCCTTGATCCCGCCATGCTTGCTTTTCGTCGTCCATGATCCTTCGCTGAAACTCAACGGTGAGTCTTCGTCGTTCTATGCCTGAAGTGTAGTCCGTTGTCGCTAACCGCTCGTTGCTCATCATCAGTGTTTGGCCAGTGAAGATGAATGAACCTTCTTGCTGCTGATTTTTTCTTTCCAGCCGCAAAGGGTCTTGGCCGGTCATGGCCTTCAAGAAGCTCACGGATTTTCCATACTTGTCAGCGTCCTCGATGGCAACTAGACGTTTCCCGTAAATGTTCGCCCCCTCAAACCTGTTCGTTTCAAGCTGCTGAAGCGTTGTGGTCGTTGCATTGTCATTGCCAACCAAAATAAAGGCTAGCCTCCCGAATGTGCTTTTCCCTGTGCCTGCCGGGCCTATAAGATGCAGGAACACTTGCAAGTCGGGCCTGCCGGTGAGAAGCGCGTTCATCCATCCTTGCAACAATTTAATTGTCTCATGGTCCCCATCAACTGCAATATTCAACCACTCCAGGAAGTTCGGGCAGGTGGCCGTTGCCGAATAATCGAACGGCAAAACCCAGGTGAATGCATTCTCGTGGGTAATTGGCTGCAAGGTTTTCTGTGTTGGGTCCAACAGGCCGTTCTGAAAAGGGATCATCCCCTCTTGCCGAACCGCCAGCTGATTCATGCCACCTTTGAGCAACAGCGCCGCCACGCCAGCTTGATAGGCATGCCTGAAACCCATTCCCTCTGCACCAACGTAAAGGAGTTCAGTTACAGCGGTATCAAATGCCGTTTGTCCAATTGATACCCACTGGCAACCGCTGTAATGATGCCAGCGCATACCAGTTACATCAAAGCCATACCTCCCTAGTAATTCATTGGAAATCAAGGCCGCCGCCTGGGATTCCAAAACCAGTTGCGGGTTACCTTTTTCATCCTCGCCCACAAGGACACTCCGAAAATGAAGGAACTCACTTTTTGATGAAGATTCAGATGGCTGATAACTGCCAGAGGATGAGCCAGATGAGGCCGAAGACTTAAATGAAGTTCCTATACGGGAATGGCGGATGTCTTTATCAAGTTCTGTAATTATGACCGCAGGGTTTGCTCGCTTGAGAGAGTCTCGGACCTGCATATAACGGGGTTTGTTGGTTCTCTTAAGCAGAACCAACATCTGTAGAGCTGCCGGTTCAAATGGCACGCCGCAATCGGTTTCGGTACGTTCCAACAGAAGGGCAATGTCTTCTTCGGAGCAGGGTTCCTGTTGAGCATAGCGTGCGAAGAGGTAGATGGTTCTGCCATGCGCAAACGAACCCACCTGTGGCCGGATTCCATCGTTCCAGAAGAACCTTGCCTTGGTGAGACTGCCGCCATCGTAATCCGGTTCGAGCGGGTCAGCCAATGACTTGTTGTCGTAGGCTGCCGGGTCACTCAGCACATCGGCAACAGATACAGAAAGGCCTTTCTTGTAAGCGAAATAAAGTTGATCGGCATCAGCCAGCACTTGACCTTGCCGGGATAGGACAACCTGCCGGGCATCCTCCAGGCTGATCTTCCTTTCAACAGAAAGCTTTCCTGCCTCCAGGCTCAAATACTCTTCCTTAACCTGATCCTGAGAAGGCCGGGCAAGTTCTTTCAGCTCGTAGATAATCTCGGCATGCTGCTTTTCTTCCTCTGGCGAAAGATCGGCCAATGTGTCGGTTTTTAACAGTGTCCCATTGCGAACGGTTGGTTCCGGTAGCCTTTGTTCAAGACCATCGGTGCAGATTGAGCCTGCCACATAATCAACCCGCTCTGGACTGCCAACAACAAGGTCCACAAGCGTTCGTTGTAGCAGAGTGCCGGATCGGGATATTTCAATTCGTCCATAGCCTGCCAGAAAAAGACGTTTGCCGATGACGTCTAAAAACCGTGGTATGTCTTTCGCGTTTTCAACAAACAAATATGTGTGACTGCCTGCACCTTCACCACGGAGCTCGTTCCCTTCAGCATCATAAATGCATGCCGATGTACTTGGACTTGATACACTTGCCGAATCCGTTATTGCAGGGTGGATGACGCCCAGAATGCTGAGAAGTTCGTCCGGTGTGTAAGATGCTAACCCCTCGGAACTTGCAATTGAATTATCTCTTGGCTTGTCATGGTCCAACATCATGACGCCTGGACCATCGGGATAGAAAATGTATTCCTTTGATCGGGAAATAACCGGCATCGCTTCATCAGGCATTGCCGCCGTGAGAGTGTCCAACCTGTTCTTTGTCACGAGTACCGCCTCAACATGTCCACAAACACCATGAACGAGTGCTTGCTTCTTTGTGCGAGTCTTCAAGAATCGGGCAAAGCCAGTTGGTGAGTTGATCGGAAATGTCTTGATCGTTCCAACAGTCAACAGGCCAGCAGGGTCTTTCACCACTTGCCTTGTAGCAAGGTCAAGCCTCATCGTCTTGGCCATCAGGCCTTTTGATGAAGTGACGCATGACACTTTCACCGGTCGTTCGAACTTACCAACAAGGGTTGCATCAACGAGGTCAGTTGTCATGGGTGTCCCGTGACGTTGCACTGTTTCTGTAGTCGATTGAGTATCATGCATGGCCCACCTCCAATCGCTTGACGATCCAATCAGCAAAGGCAATTGGGATAAGCCCCCAGCAGGCAAGGCTTATGATTCGGTTCTTCAGCCGTTGCCGGTAGGTAAGGGACTTGTCGGGTTCGGGTGGTGCTGGTGATTGTTGACAGAGTACAGGGGGAGCGGTATTATTAATTTGTCTTACAGCATTCCCCTTTGCCTCACCCTGCCAGGTGGGGCTTTCTTGTTTTGTCATCATTCCACCTCCCCGTTCAGCAAACTTTTCACCGAAATATCAGGCCAAAGCAACCGCCCTGTGGGAAGTTTGAGTGGCCGAACTCCTAGGTAATGGCCATTAATGCAGAGCCCCCGTCGAACGGTGTCAGGTTTTACTTGAAACCTTTGGGAGAAAACCTCTGTGGAGCAGTATTTCTTTTCGTGTTGTTGCTGCATATTTGGCCTCGCCAATTATTTTCAGGATCTGATGACGTGATCCTTACTGATACCAATGGGAATCACTGGCTCTAATTAGCTGGTGCGGACATTACTTGTCGGGTTTTCCGACATTTCTTGTCGGTTTTGTCGGAGAACAAAAAAAAACCCATAGCCGGGAAGACCATGGGAAGAAAATTGTTTGTAAAAATAACACTACATCAAGTCGATATATGCCATGATTGGAAATCTTTAGGCGGTTTATATATGCTTTCTTTGATAATTAAATATCTTCTCAAATGGCTAGCCAATTCATCCATTTTGTCGCCATTATTCTTTGCAATTCGATCAATTGCGCGTTTTATGTTCAGGGTAACGTTTTCCACAATTTTACTTGAATCCTGCTTTATGGTACTCCTGCCCTCCCAGTTGATTTCCTTTGTTTCAAAATCACAATACCCCCCCCCGGCCTTTACATATTCCGAGATCTTTTCGGCCTGGCTTCCAAGCTCCTCCGCCTCTTCTCTTCTTCCTTGGCATCGGCATTGGTAGGCTCTCTCAAGTATATCTTTGAACTTTTCATCTATGCCTGCTCTCGCTTTTGCGTCGAACATCTCAATGCAGGCTTCGTGAGTCTGAAATCCTTCTTCATACTTCTCTTGTGTTTTGTCCTGGCCGGGAGAATTAAGTCGAGCGTATAGCTCCCTTTTATTCAATTTCACGCCTGCACTTTGCAAATAATCAACGAGCGTACGGATTGGTTTGCTTCCCTTTATATGACACTCCTTTCCGCCATTAAACCTTACAGCCCAAAAGTCACCTTTAAAGATGAAGTAGTTTTGCTTGTCGCTTAATATGTTTCCGGTCGGTACCGTCGGCGAAACAATAGTCTCTCGGCTTCTCCTGTTTTCTTTTTTAAACGCTTCAACGTCTCCCGGCAGGGCGTAAAGACTTGCCGTGCTAATGGAGATTTTTGAATTTATCTTGCTGTCATGATTAGGGTCATGTGGGGCTTCTCTCTGATGCTCACGCTTTATTTTTTCAATACACAATCTTACGACTTCAGTGTCATGATTGCCGTCATGGGTAAAATGTTTTTCAAGATTATCCCATGAGGCGCGTTTGCTTGCGCTACTGTGCATTCGTACAAACCGAGGAATCGTCCAGACCAACACGGGGCGTCCATCACGGTCAACCCCTCTAACGTCGCGAATATCGACGCGAGAATTTCCGACAAACTGAGTGATCATAGAGCGATCAAGTATCACTTCGATCCCATTTTCTGCATGTTCTATGCTGGTGTAATCGTATTTTGCAATGCGTTTAACGTTCGCTGGGTCATCTTTTTTAGTGGCCAGGTGAACCACAGCTACGTTTACGAGCTCAACCCACAAGGGTAAGTGACCGGCTCTCGATTGCTCAATGATGTAATCGGTGTTAACTGCTAACGATTCACAGAGCATTGAAATTAGCAGCCGTTCGGTGTCTGGAAAATCCATACCTACATCACCCTTAGTGCCTGTTGTCCCTTGAAAGAACAAACACGGAAAGCCGCCAAGGGGGAGCGGCTTTTTCACCTGGAATGATCAGTTCCGGGCTATCCGTGCTTGAAAAGTTGGTTACAGAAAAGCTCGGTAATCGGCATTGAGAACCGCCGCCAACTTTGATGGTCAAGGTGTAAAGAATACTAATTTCTTCACATCCAATACCAGATTTTTGGCAAGTTGTATTTTAGAAATGGTCATCGTGCCGCCATCCGGTCCGCCAAGCAAATTACTTCAGCCTGCGTGCCGCCGGTAGAAAGATATTCCTCCCACCTGGCCAACGCCGCTCGTTTTTCGGTCTCGTAGCTGTATCTGTCGTAATGCTTAGCCTGTACTCCTGTTATGCCGTGGGAGAGGAGTTGGGCCCTGGTGTCCTGATTGATACCTATCTTTGCCAGGTGGGTTTCACAGGTCCGCCTAATGTCTCTTAGGTCAAAACGTTCACCGGCCATAGCATTGGATATTATTTTCACTCTTTTGCCTGGCGTGCTGGGATCGATCGAGCCGCCTTGAGCAGAATAGAACAACAAATTTTCATCAGCATCTTTTGCCAGATCCGCCTGATTATCGACCAGTTCTTCGGCTTTTTCAGTCTCTTTGGCGCGTGCGTCCGCTTTACCCGCTTGAAGTTCCACCAGTGCAGCGGCTTTTTCCCCCAATGGCAACAGGTGCTTCCTCGGGGTTGCTCTCTTGCCTTTGCCATCCAGCAGGAGCAACGTTTTGTGTTCTGAATCCCAATCTGACACTTTCGCCCGCATCAGCTGCTCGATTCTCTGCCCGCCTGCCAGCAGCGCAACTTTGAGCGCAACATCAGCTGGCCTGTCGTCAAGTGCATCCAGATAGAGCGCCAGCTCCTTCACAGACAACACCCGCTCGCCAGCGGTAACGGGAATCGCCTTGATTCCCCGAACTGGGTTTTTGTCGATCTCGAAGGGGATGAATCCAGCAGGCGAGGCTGAATCTGTCTCTGCCGCCATTGCCATCTCGTAGGCCGCATGGAGGTAGGATCGTAATACACCTGCTGTGCGCTCCTTTCCGGCCTCCCTTACACTCCGGATGATCTCTGTTATCTGTGGGCGAGTAATCTCTTTTGCGGGCAAGGAGGTCAGTTCAGGCGGCACGTGCACCTTGAAGGCGCTTCGTGCATCCTTTGCAGATTTTAATTTCCCGTTCTTTTCTAGGTTATCACCGTAGAGCTTCAACAGTGCATCCAGGGTGAACTGGCGGGACTCCTCAGCTTTTTTGGTAGCTCGCTTTTCCTTCGCCTTCAATTCTTTTTTCTGGCGTTCATCATCTCCGGGGTCAATCCCTTGATTGACAAGGTTAAGCAGGCGGTTTGCTTCTTTCCTGGCGTCCTCAATGGTCCATGCGCTGCACGGTCCTATGGTGCGCCGGATAGTATTCCGGTTTAGCTTGGCTTCAAAAATAAAGGATTTCGATCCGGCCTTGGTGATCCGCACTGCCAGTCGGGTGGCTTCGGTATCGAAAATAAAGGATTGGTTTTTGTCCGTCGGGGCAGGGGCCTTGCTGATTCTTGCAATCGTCAGTCGCTCTCGCATTGATTAACCCTTTTGTCGGTGTAGCCAAATGTAGCCATCTGACCCACTGATTATTTTCAGTAGATAGCAGTGAATCCATGTAGCCACTGTGTAGCCAAAATATTACAATGGATAACTATTGATTGCAATGGTAAATAGCTGAATATACGATGCGTGATCGTTATTTGGGGCGAATATCAACGCTTATCAACCTAAAAAATCTGATTCGTAATCAGTAGGTCTCCGGTTCAAGTCCGGATATCGGCTCCAGTAAAATCAAGCACTTGGCTCTTTACTGGCCAAGTGCTTTTTTGTTTTATGAGTTTATTTCTATGCTGTTTCTATGGAAATGGTATCGCGATATGTCCGCATGTGCACTTATTCCTACGAATTGGTATGTTCAAGAGAGTGAAAAATTTACAGCTATAGACAAGTGGCTGATAAATTATTCGCATCTTGAAATCCGCACTGTGCGATAGATAACGGCTAATATCATAACTTGTGACATTTTTTTGGTCCAGTCACGGCTCGTGATGGATATAATAAATAAAAATTGTAATTTTTTGCCATGGAGACAGAAATGGACATAGATAAAACGATCGAACGCTCTGAGTTTTTAGACTTTGCCAGACAGCTTGTGGAATCAGGCGAATTTGACATTTCTTCCCGTTCTATAGCCAATGAAGTGGCGGAACACGGATTTGCAAGTTTAGATTTGGAACAGCAAAAAGAAATAGAAGGAAAAATATTTCAGCAATTTGCAGGAGCCATCTGCTCAAGATGCAACGAAAATGTAAGGTGGAGCGAACTGTCGGAATCCCTAAAAAATGGCGGGTTGTGTGGTCATTGTGATTATAAAGCGATGAAAGAATAGATCCCCTGCACGACGAAACCACGTGCTGGAAAACCCTGGTTCAAATCCTGGTCAAGGACCGGTAATATCATAGGCTTGCAGTTAATAGACTGTGAGCCTTTTTTATTTGCGCTAACACAACGCTAACTTCACCAAGTTGCGGAACATGACCACTCCCTTCTTCCCCTGGTTCGTTGTTGTTCCAATACGCTTCATCGCTAATAACGAACTAACCCTATTCGCCAAATGCTTAAACTTTTAATTTAATGTTTGTTAACAATCGTACCTTTATGATATCATGGATAAAAGATTGGAAAAGTGGATATCTTTTTTTAAAATCAATGGTAACGAGAAGAGCTAATGGCACTAATGAATTGCCCCGAATGCGACCGAGAAATTTCAGATAGGGCAGCAGCTTGTCCTCATTGCGGTTGTCCTGTAGATGATGAGTCCGATCCAGAAGGCCCTGTATGCCCTATCTGCGAATCAACACACCTTACATCGGGCAATAAAGGCTTTGGGCTTGGCAAGGCTGCGGTGGGAGGACTTCTATTAGGCCCAGTTGGCTTACTTGGAGGACTGATAGGAAGCAAAAAGGTAAAATTAACTTGTCTAAACTGTGGTTATGAATGGAAGCTATAGGTACATCTAAGCCACGGTTGGTGTTTTAAAGACGTCACCACTCAATTTGAGCCTGGCGACAATTTAGCAATGCAGCCCTCCCTGAAAAAACAACATCCATAAGGAGTGAAGAGTGATCAATAAGTTCATACTTTTGGCAGTAGTTGGTGTTTTTATGGTTTCTTGTGCTTTGCAACCTTCTACCGTAGATGAGGCTTACAATAAGACAAAATACACTGTTGATGAATATTCAAAGGCAGAGTTACTTGAAGGTCAATATGTAACCATTTCTTTCGGAATTGACGGGGGAGGGGGGATCAGGCTTCGCAGGGTAAATGGTAATTACCAACTATTCGTCACCACTTTTTCGCAATTAGGATGGTGCTTTTTCGAGAGAGCTTTCGACAAAAATGCTGGGAACCTACCATTAAATAAAGCTAGGTCAAATGTTGGGACAGGATTCACGCATGAAGATTTTTACCTATCTATAACCAAAGCACAACTTGAAGTGATGAGTACCAATGGGCTTGACGTGCGTATATATGGGAAAAATAGAACAATTAACGTCGAATTGCCACCTGTTTACATACAGGGTTTTATGAAAAAAGCGGCTGAGCTTACCAAGGGTTCGTGACAGGGTGAAAAACTCTTGAGAGTTCGGAGTGGGGTTGGCAACGAGTCCGTGTCTTGCCGTGCTGGAATAAAAGAACTTGCGAGTAGTTGCAAACTTAAACTGATGTACTCCTTAATGTTTATTAAGGGGTACGTTAATCACCAGACACCTAGCCTGCCTATTTCGAGGCAAACCACCCTGCTCGTCGAAATTTATCAAGGTGTTGCATGAACTCAATTGATTATTCATGATTTAATATAAATAATTGGAGAAGTAATTATGTTGAAAAAAATATTAGTGATATTTATCATGGTTTTTGCTGTTGAGGTAAATGCTTCTGATTGTATGGTAAGAGAATATGCACAAATAAAAGATATGGATTTAGATAAAATCGAAAGACAAATAAAATCTTTTGAAAAATTTTATGATATCAACGCAAGAGGTGCGGATAAATTGTTAGCAATTGGCGCATCTTCTCATGCTTCAAAATATATGAAAGAGGCTGAAACGTGTCGCATTGAATTGGAAAAATTGAATCAGGTTTTGTACTCAAAAGATACGAGAAAAAAGTAAGTATAAAAATTCACAGCTGTAATTATTCCGTGACGACTTGATTATATTTATTTGCTAGGACTTGCTAAATAAGCAAGCAATATTTCCACCATATTACTTCAAAAGTAGGCTAGTGGGCTATATTGTAAATTACAATGGGAGTATATGGTTACCTTGAAGGTAATAAAACCTTTGAAGAACCGTATTCTACGGTAGCTTCTCCTGAAATTACGTTAAGAGCTAGATTGTTATAATGCATGAAAAATTCAAAGGAAGAGTTGATGGCGACATTTTTATAATGAGAACAAATTTCAGCATTTTTTATTTTGCAAGGGCCTAGTGTATTACTTCAATTTAACAACTGATGACCTCAAAGAGGTCAATGTGGACTTTGGGAATACTTGGTATTGACCTCACCATTCAGCCAGAACTGCCTTTTCTTGCCTCGACTTTTCATTTGCCATTAGCTCTACAGTCTCGCAACCATTTCTCCCAGTCTAACAGGATTTTCGCTAACATATCTCGCTGTTGTTTGAATATTTACATGGCCCATGAGTACAGACACCGATTTGATATCGTACCCTGCCTCTATCAGGCGTGTGGCAAAGGTTCTGCGTCCTGAATGACTCTTGGCCCCTTTGATACCAGCCTTGTCAAAAAGTCGCTTTATAAGCTGCTGTAGAGAATTAGGGGAAAATGCTGTTTTCTGGCTCTTGAACAGATGTCGGTTACAGTCGCCCTTTCTTTCAGCAAGATAATTTTCAAGGTTTTTTCGCAGCTTTTTATTGGTTAGGTATACTGTTCTCCCTTTGTCCCCTTTGGTTTGATCAGCCGCTAGGTGAAAACTTTCACAAACCTTACCATCCCCATCGGTCACGTCAGTAATCAACAAGGACGCCATCTCTTTCACACGTAAGCCAAGTTTGAAAGAGAAATCCAGAAGCAGGGTGTCACGTGTCCCCATGCGCCCAGATCCAGCAACAGCATATACACGCTTCAACTCATCCTCATTCAGTACCTTTGCTTTGCCTTCAAGCATGAGATCCCTCTCTTGAGATAATATTTATTTTCTAACTTTATTTATCTTTTGTAAATATTATATCTAGCCCGATTGATTGCGTCAACTGCGAAGCCTAACAAATTCGACAAACATTTACTTTTAGATATTAGTAAACATTTTTGACTTGTGTCGAGAATCCTCTTTGGGTTTACTTGACGTGATGTTGAAAAAGGGAAAGCCACATAATTTGGACACGAATAATTGGGAATTTTGCGAGGGCGATGGTCATGCTCAAAAACTACACGATGATTTACTCGGACAAATTTTACTTGTATTCGCCCTAACCGTATCATTTAATATTTAAATATTGCCGTTGCGAATCAGAAGGTTGTCTACGTACGGTCAAGGCCACGAAGTGTTCAATAACATAACAAGAAGAGGTTTTATGAAAAAAAGTCGGCTGAATTTCGTTTGTGTTTTTACCGTATTGCTCTCGTTGCTGGTTATTTCTGCGCAACCTGCTCTTTGTTTTGGGCTTAAGTCAAAGGTTCAGGACGAAATGGACCAAAATCCATTTTTGCAAAAAGAAAAGATTAAAATCAGGGTTACAGATGAAAAGAATGGTTACTTAACTGTCGAGATGTACGAAGGTGATGCCAACCTTCGCAAATGTATCAGCAAGGAAAAAATAGCTGATACAACTAACATTGCGGTATGTCGTGCTTATGCCATAGGCGACAAAGATACCGCTTCAAGCATTCAAGCATTGCAGTTATCAATGGAAGTTTTGAAAAAAATTGATGGTGTGAAATCTATAATGTTAACAGCTAGTGTTAACACTCCAAACGAGCAATCAAAAATTTTGACAGATGATGCATTTCGTTTAATTGCTAATAATAATCATGAAGGTGCGATGAGAAAACTAGACGAAGCAATTGATATAGATAATAAAAATGAAATCGCATATAAATTAAGGTCTGGTGAAAATGAATTTATAAAAAATTATAAACAAGCTATTAATGATATAGACAAGGCAATATCAATTAATCCATCAAAATCATTTTATTTTATTCTTAAAAGCAAGTATTGCCAATTAAATTCTGATTACAAAAATGCAATTATTAGCGCAAGCGAAGCTATAAAATTAAACAAGGAATACTCATATGCCTTTTGCGTAAGAGGATTTTCTTATTTTAAATCTGGTGACATTCAACAAGCTATTAACGACTATAAAAAATGCGAAGAACCCTCAGTCAAAGACGGTAAAAACACTCCTTTCACTAAAGATGTGTTAGCTGGTTTTGCGATGATACACGTACATGAAAATGATTACAACAAAGCGTGCGAAGAAATTAACAAAGCCATTGTCAGTGCTAACAACGCTGATGACAAGAAACGGCTTATGGTAATGATTTCATCAGAAACCGCATTTGACAAGATTCGAAATGAGCCATGTTTTAAAAACTTAATCAAGAGTCACTGATTTGCTACGACAGGCAGAGGGCGGGCGGGTTCGATTCCGGATATACGAAATCGAATCGAATGGCATTTTGATGATTCTTCGGCTCGATCATGAATTGCATGGTTGCAATCTACTGGTTTCCTGAGGTGCAAATGGACGGTAAATATCTTTCTTGTATTCGGCCTAGCCGTATCATCTAAAATCTGAAATTTAGATGTTTGCCATGCTGTTAATTACAATGCTTTTCAGGCAATGGAACAAACAGGCGGCATACTTGACTTGAACCTCAGGACATGCGAGCTATCAAGAGATGATCTCCAACAACATCCAGCAGTGCAGGCTGGGAAATTTATTGTGTTTTCTGTTGGCGACACAGGACCCGGAATTCCGCCAAGCATACGAAATAATATTTTCGACCCTTATTTTACAACAAAAGAGATTGGTAAAGGTACAGGCATGGGACTCGCCATTGTCCATGGCATAGTCACCAGTGCGGGAGGATTCATTACGTGTGAGAGCGAACTCGACAAAGGCACAGTTTTCAAAGTCTTTTTGCCTGCTATTGAACGAAATATAACTCCAGATTATTCAATAAAGGCTTCCGATCCTACCGGTAAGGAACAAATCCTTCTTCTTGACGATGAAGCGATTCTGGCGGAGATGGGACAAGTCATACTGGAAGGGCTTGGTTACAAAGTCACCGTTTGCACAAGCAGCCTGGATGCTTTAGCTACCTTCAATAACCATCCGGATCTTTTTGATGCCGTGATCACTGATCAGACCATGCCAGGTTTGTCTGGAATTGAGTTTGCTAGGCAGATCCTTCAGATCCAGCCCAACGTTCCGATTATCCTCTACACCGGTTACAGTAGCATTATTAATGAAGAACAGGCAAAGGCAGAGGGTATCAAGGGCTTCGCCATGAAACCCTTGAGCAAAAGTATGATTGCGACACTTCTCAGAAAGGTAATCGATGAGAGTAGGATGGCAGATTGATGCTGTTCAGTAATTAGACTGAGCTTCCGCCTTGGGTCCGGCCAATCATCCCTGAAACAATTACCGATAGAATCATTTACAGTTAAGCGCGAAATTAGGTGATTTAGTACCAGCAATATCAGTGTTTAAAGCACTTAAAATAGGATGCTCAACTTTTCCCAACCAAAGTCACTTTACCTTGATCCGATCAGGCACCCTGTGTAACGTACTGTAAATAAGATGACTTTTTTGAACATCCCGGTTTGGTACACTAGTACCAGCAATTCTAGGAACGGTTTTTGTAGACCGAGTGTTTTCGAGGCACCGCGACGAATTCTTGCTGCTTTTTGCTCCTTACCCAACCACCGCCCAACTGCTTGCGGTATGCATAACCCCCTCTATAAACCCGCAAATTCTCACGCTAAATTCTTTGCTGAAACCCAACCCACCATACACCCAGCCCACCTGATGTGGACCGGGCGACGGTGCTGGCTTTTATTGTTGCTGTGATTGCCCCCGGCCAGAGGCCTTGCGGTGACTATGTTTCAGAAAAAAGTCAGGCGGACACCTGGATTGCTAAATGGTCATTTGTTTTGTGGTGGTATGCGAGGAAGAATGGTAACTAAATTTTTCTCAAAATATCAGCCGGTCGCATATTAGCTGCTACTCCACCCATCACCAAGGCGGCAATCCGCTGGATATATCAACCTTCGTTGATTCTCCATCACTTCTTTTAATTGATAAAAACTATACATCCTACCGCATCGAGCGCTTTGCCTTTGAGGCCTTACCCGGAATGATTATCAATTATGATTGACCTTGCCATTAGTTCAGTTTATAAAAGAATCGTACTTCTTATCAGGGGAGCCTCCTAACCCCTTTGCCACGAACCTCCTTCTTTCGTTTGGCGAAGGTTTTTTTTACGTTTTATCTCTTCTTCACCTGAAGAACCCGTTTTTCTCATTTCAATGGATGAATATTCCGCCCGGTGGCAGCCTGCATAAAAAAAGGTCTCCTCAAAATTGGACATCTCGAACTTATCTAGTTCGCCAATCCGGGCGAGTGGTTCCTGCTGCCAACTGTTAATGCGTTTATTTGCTCACCGTTCTATGATCACCATGAAATCGTACAGTTAGAATCACAGGCGAACGAGGAATTGACCTCAATCTACTTTAGTTCCGCAGAAAGACGAACATGGAAAACCGATTCATACAGCTTGTCCAACTCCGCAAGCGAGCCGAAGCTGTCCTACTCGAAGAACCACCTGAAAATATCACGCATCTATCACCCGAAGAAATCCAGAAAACAATTCACAACTTGCATGTCCATCAGGTCGAACTGGAAATGCAGAATGAAGAGTTGCGGCGCATACAAGCAGAACTTGACGTGTCAGGGAAGCGCTATTTTGATTTTTACAACTTGGCGCCGGTTGGCTATTGGACGATATCCGAAAAAGGGTTGATCCTGGAGGCCAACCTTACCTCAGCTTCCTTTCTGGGTCTGACGCGGAGTGAGTTAATCAACCAGCCCGTCACTAATTTTGTTCACCATCAAGACCAAGACATTTATTACCTGTTTAGCAAGAACCTCTCAGGGCTCGATGTACCCGGGAATTGCGACTTGCGGGTGGTAAGAAAAGACGGAACCACACTCTGGTTGCAGTTGAATGCCATTGTTGCTCAGGATGACAACGGCGCACCGGTAAGCCGGATAGTGCTCAACGATATCACCGAGCGCAAGCAGGCTGAGACCGTCTTGCATCGCAAGCAGGCTTTGCTAGCGCGCACGGAAAAAATTGCCCGGGTCGGCAGTTGGGAATGGGATGTGGCCACCGATACCGTGAAGTGGTCAGACGAATTGTTCCACCTTTTTCAGCTCGAACCGGCAGAGGTAGCGCCCTCCTTTACAGAACATGCCAAAATGTATCATCCGGAAGACCTTGAGCGGCTCAGATTGGCAGTTGAAGCTGCAGTAAACAATAATATACCTTACGAAATAGAACTTCGCGCTCTTCGGAAGGATGGGACGACGTTGGTTTGCCTGGCCCGCGGCCTCGTGGTGGAGGAGATTCAGGGGGGCAGAGCCACACGCCTGGTTGGTTCATTGCAGGATATCACCGAGCGCAAGCAGGCTGAGGAAGAGCTGCGGGCCAACCAGAAGAGACTCTCAGACATTATCAAATTCCTGCCCAACGCCACCCTGGCAATTGACAAGGATGGCCGAGTCATCATCTGGAATGAAGCTATTGAACAGATGACCGGCATTGCCGCTGCGGAGATGCTCGGCAAAGGGGATTATGC
Organism: uncultured Desulfobulbus sp.; assembly: GCA_964607065.1. Classification (GTDB taxonomy): domain Bacteria; phylum Desulfobacterota; class Desulfobulbia; order Desulfobulbales; family Desulfobulbaceae; genus Desulfobulbus. The sequence continues at coordinate 16,557 of CAZSIJ010000054.1, forward strand.
ACACACCATCCCGTTTTATGGAGAAGCGCGACCGCAGTTACTGGACCTCATTTTTGCAGACCACAACGAGGTTGCCGCCTGCTATCCCCGGGTCACCCGTGAAAGTGATGGCTCCCTCAGTGTTGAAGTATATTGCAAGGCCCTTTACAATAATAAAGGTGCATGGGTTTTCGCCAAAGCCGCCCCCCTGCATGATCAGGACGGCAACATTATTGGCGCCATCGAAAGCGTCCGTGACATCAGCGAGCGCAAACAAACGGATACCTATGAAGCTCTGGCCAGGGAAGTCCTGCATATACTCAACGAACCTGGAGATTTGCGCAGCGCCATTGGGCGCGTTCTTGCTGCATTGAAGGTACGGACCGGGTTTGATGCGGTCGGTATTCGTCTGCAGGAAGGGGAAGACTACCCCTATTTCGTGCAAGAGGGTTTTCCAGCAGATTTTCTGCTCAAGGAAAATTCACTTATTGCACGAACCACAGATGGTGCCATCTGCCGGGAGCAGGACGGCAACGTTAAACTGGAATGCACCTGCGGACTGGTCATATCCGGCAGGACCGACCCAACCAATCCCCTTTTTACACCAGGGGGCAGCTGCTGGACCAACGATTCAAAACAGCTCCTCGGTATCCCGGAGAGGGTTGATCCCCGCCTTAATCCTCGCAACCGATGCGTACATTACGACTATGCTTCGGTCGCCCTGATACCCATTCGTAATAAAGAGAGGATTATCGGGCTGCTGCAGCTCAATGACCGGCGCAAAGAAGGTTTTACACTCCGTATAGTTGAACTCCTGGAAGGCATAGCTGCACACATCGGCGAGGCGCTCATGCGCAAACACGCCGAGGAAGCATTGCGACATAGCGAGGCAAGGTATGCTGAAACGCTGTCCGTCGTAGATACCGGGCTGTGGGAGTGGCACGTCCCGAGCGGACAGGCAGTTTTCAGCAAGATTTATTACGAGATTCTCGGTTATGAAGACGAAGGATTTCCCGCCACCTACGATGCATGGCGACAACTTGTGCATCCTGATGATCTTGAAAGGGTCGAAGAGGCGTTGCGCTCGTGCATTGCCTCCGGAGAAGGCTTCACCATCGATCTCAGGATGAAAATGAAACAAGGCCCATGGCGCTGGGTCTGCACAAACGGCAAGGCTATTGAAAAGGATCAAGAGAATACCGCCATACGGATGATCGGGACGCTGAGTGATATAACCGGACGTAAACGAGCCGAGGAGGAAACCATAGCCCTGCAACTCCAACTCATCCAGGCGCAGAAAATGGAGGCCATCGGCACGCTGGCAGGCGGCATAGCCCACGACTTCAACAACATCCTCGGGGCGATCATCGGCTACACTGAAATCGCCATTGATGACTTGCCTCAGGAATCAATGACTGCCAGTCATCTGACCAAGGTCTTAGGCGCCAGCCAACGGGCCTCCACCCTGGTCAAACAGATCCTGGCCTTCAGCCGCCAAGCTAATATTCAACGTGTTCCCCTGCAACCCAGCACCATTGTCAAGGAGGCCATCAAACTCCTCCGGCCCTCCCTACCGTCAACCATCACCATCCAACAGCAGATCGACACCTCCATCAGGCCTATTCTGGCTGACCCGACCCAGGTGCATCAAATCCTGATGAATCTCTGCACCAATGCCTTCCATGCCATGGAGCAGGACGGAGGCACCCTCACCATCACCCTGAAGGACCACACCCTTTCCCAAGAGGATATCGAACACAGGCCCGAGTTGAAACCCGGCCCCTTCGTGGTGCTGACGATCCGCGATACCGGTCAGGGTATCCCGCCGGAGGTGCGAGAAAAGATCTTCGAGCCCTATTTCACTACCAAAGAGGTCGGCAAAGGCACCGGAATGGGCCTTGCTATCACCCATGGTATCATCACCGGTTATGGCGGATTCATCACCTGCGAGAGCGAACCAGACAAGGGCACGGTTTTCGATATTTATTTTCCGGCCATCGAGGAGAAAACGGTTGCTGCGGTCAAGCCTGTGGCGGTGGCACCTCCCGGCACAGGACACATTCTCTTGATTGACGATGAAAAGATGCTGGTTGAGTTAGGGAAAACAATGCTTGAACGTCTAGGGTATTTGGTAACGGCGATGACTAGCAGCACAGAAGCCCTCAACATTTTTCAGAATCAACCTTACCTGTTTGATGCAATAATCACTGACCAGACCATGCCGGATATGACAGGGTTGGAACTCTCAAGACAGATATTGCAGATTCGTCCAGAAATTCCGATTATTCTCTGCACTGGTTATAGCACTCTCGTCGACGAAAAACGGGCCAAGACCGAAGGGATTAAAGGATTTCTAGATAAACCTATAACCAAGAAAGGAATTGCTTCACTCCTAAGGAAGGTACTGGATGAGAGTAAAGTGGAAGGTTGATCGTTCGTTTTTTTGGAGCAGATTGAAAAAAAATGCTTCTTAATAGGGTGAAGTATCCAGACAGAACCGCTCAAAAAGTAGGATGTTCAATTTTCCCTAGCCAAAGTCTCTGTACCTTGATCCGATCCTGCATCCTGTCTAACAAGCTGTAAAGAGGAATATTTCCTCGAACACACATAGAGGCGCACTAGTACCAGCAATACTGGTGTTTAAAGCATTTAAAATAGGATGCTCAACTTTTCCCAGCTGAAAGTTCTTTCGCTTGATCCGATCCAGCTCCCTATGTAACGTGCTGTAAATAAGAAAATTTTATGAGCTCCCCAGCTTGGCAGACTAGTACCAGCAGTTTCAGTTGACCTGCCCCATTCGTCAACTCCCACAAAATAATAAACACCTGACCCACACGGAGCCAGGAGCCTTGACAGTGGCAAGCATAATCAATAGCTTTGAAAAGTGGCGTCAGGCAATCAACCTGTCGGGAAAACCGAGTTGCCACACAAGGGGGGTATCCATCGGGGAGATGAAGAAATCCGGGATACCTATTTATGACTGAATCGTGGGAGGGCGTGATGAAATTATACGCTGAAGACGAAGCTAAAGTTCGAGCCTACAACAAGACAAAAAACTTTAAGGAAGGAACTGTCGCTTGTGTCACCTGCAACAAGACTATTCCGATGAACGGGCCCCACTATGTTGCCTTTGGGTTTTACCAGTGCCAAGGTTGTGGAGAGAAGGCGGCAGAAGAAATGAATATGATGATGCGAGGGGTCTGCCCACGTTGTAATGCTCAAATTAAAGATACGGGTAAACGCGCCTCAAACACAAGGAATATCACCTGTACGAAGTGTGGATTCTCGATCAGTCACCACCTGCCACAGGATATGAGAAGGGTAAAACGGTACCGGAACAGGTCGCAACATTGGGAACTTGAAGGAGTGTAGTAGATATACCATTTCAGGAGAGTTCAGGATGTTCATTGATTCCAACCCTATTGTTCAGCCGCTCCTTTAGTTCGCCGATCCAGCAGGTTGAACAATTTCTCCCCTTTGTCTTGAAATAAAAAGGCAGAGCCGTTTATGGCCCTGCCTCGTGCTTCCAGTTGTGCGTAAAATATCAGCTTCTCTTTCTCCTGCTGACTGCGGCCAAACCAGCAAGACTGCTACCGAGCAACCAGCCAGCGGCAGGAACAGGTACTGCGGAGATATCTCCTGAAAGGACGGCGATGCCTCGTTGATAGGGGTTGGTCGCGTCGAGCGTAAACTGTGAGCCTTGGCTCGTATTAAAAATCCAAGTTTGTCCGGAATAGAGGGACGCGGCTTGGTTGGACCAGTACCCGCCTTGAATGAGATTTTTAAACGGGGTTGCACTTCCTTGGGCTAATCCATAGTTCCAGGAGGGGTTTTGCATTTGGCCATTGATATCCAGATACCCCTTATTATTTCCATTTCCCAGCTCCGCATAATACAGATAGCTCATCTGATCACGAGTGTCCTTGATATTGTATCCTGCTGCGGCATTACTGCTGATTATTCCATTATAAACATACGTATTTTTGCCATCAAAGGATGTCGGCAGGCTCCAGCCGGAAAAGTCTTTCCCGTTGAAATTGACGATCAGGTTGCTCGCCCAGGTTTTTGCATCGTTCCAATTTTCACCATTGGACGTTTTAGAATAGGTAAAATCATACCAGGTGACATTCAGGGCTGAGTCGTAAATAAGCTGGTTGCCAACTGAATCCGTTCCCACCACGGTCAAAGAGGCCTGCGACTGCGACGTAGAGCCCAATACCATCAATGCTGCAACGATAAGTAACCACGATTTTTTCATCTTCTTTTTCCTTTTTTATCCGCATGCAAGCGGTTTTTCTTTTATTGCCAACTGGAGCCAAAACTCCGGCAAAAACGTTTCACCCTGAAATAGGGTCATCATTCCCGTACATCTCTCATTATAACTGGTGGTGCTCAATCACATTGATGCTGTCAATCTTTTCCTCATACCCAAGAGACCAACAAGTCCGGTGACGAGCAATCCGGCAGAGGCGGGAACAGGCACAGGGGAGGGAGTGCTGGAGTTCATCGGGACCGGTGCACCGACACTCAACGTACCATCAATAGCCTGAAAGACGGCATGCGTATTGTCCACGGCAATGGTGAGCGGTTTATTGTTATTGAAATTCGCTGTTGTGCCGTATCCGATCAAATCGATGTATCCGCCGTTTGAGCCTGTGCCAGAAACGACCGTCATTGAATCGACCAGGGCCACCTTGCCGGCGGTTGCACTCAAATTCAGCTTGCCGTTATAATCAGCCGAGATGGGAAGATCTGCACCTACCGTTCCTGGCGTGCCAGGAAGATTTGACTCCTGGATGAGAAAATATCTGTTCGCCCCGATAGTGCCGGACAAAGCATGCATATTCGAAGAGCCAAAGTTCCCGGTGGCACTGGCGTATTGAAGGCTCCAACTGGTCAGGTCTACTGCAGCCGCGCTATTATTGTACAACACTATGAAGTCATGGTTATATGTTGGCGAGCCGCTTGTTGCGCCGCCGCCGCCATATATCTCACTGATGACAAGTCCTGCATTAGCGTTGCCTGCAACGAAAAGCATGGCCGTCAAGATTGACGGTAGTACAAACTTCTTCATGGATTCCCCTCCTTTGTTCATCATTTTTTGGTGTGTTTCCGATTTCTTTATTTCAACACCCGTGCGGATGGTTTGGCTTTATCGTGTCGTCAGTAACGAACAGGCAACGATTAGGATTCTTGCATTAAACAAAAAAAGCCTGAACCGCTCAATTCGAGCAATTCAGGCTTTCTGGTTTCCGGATGGATCAGCAAAGTACCAATTCACAACTTCAATATTAAAACATAACTAGCTGTTGACTGCGCAAAACTCAAGTTATGTTTTGGTTAGATCTTTCCCAGCTGAAAGTACTTTCGCTTGATTTCTCCCGACACCCTATGTAACGCACTGTAAACAAGATAATTCTTGAGATCTTCCCGGCTTGACGCACTAGTACCAGCAACACCAGTTGGCCCCAGTAAAAAAAGCACCTGACTCTGCAGAACCAAGTGCTAAAATTTCGTGCATCGGTCGACAAGTCTACTCCTTAACCTTGTGAATACTTACCTCCAACCCCTGCAGTTTATCCACCCATTCTCATAGCCCCGCTCCAGGTGATAAAGCCACGATATTTCGATAGTACCGCTGGCTGTAAGCACGGCAATAACCAACGAAGCCGTTGTACGTAAACCTGAGGCCATGTCCGGAACATGCTGCAAACCCACGTAATAGATATTTTTAATGTCCAATATATCCCCAATTTTCACACATTGGTTTTCTTTTCAGAACAGGACATATTAAAAATATGTGAACTATTCATTTACTAATCGAACTTTAACGAGGAGGTGTACCATGGAAAAGTATGCTTGGAAATGGATCGGAATGCTGTTGTTTGTTGTTCTTGCTGCTTCTTTTGTGACCTTGGTCGGATCTGCCAATGCTTGGGCCATGAAAAAAGGAGGACTTGAGAAACAGATTCAGGGCACTTGGGCCATTGTCTCGCTTCACGTTGAAAAAGATGGCGAGAAAATCGATGCGTTTGGTGCCAACCCGAGGGGATCAATGATTTTGACTCCCAATGGCCGTTTCTCGGTAATCCTAATGAATGCTAGCCTTCCAAAGTTTGCTGCCAACAATCGGGTCAAAGGGACACCAGAGGAAAATCAAGCCGTAGCTCGAGGTTCACTTGCCTACTTCGGGAGCTATAAAATACTGAACGCAAAGGAGCAGATGGTGGTTTTTAACGTAGAGGCGAGTTCCTATCCAAACTGGGATGGCTTAGAGCAAAAGTTAGTGATGACTGTCTCTGGCGATGAACTGAAGGTCATCAACCCTGAAGCTGCTGTTGGCGGCAAAGCCTATCCTGTCTGGAAACGAGTCAAGTAGCTGCAGAGCATGAAATGAGATTATCAGGAACCGATTTGCATGGAGGAGCAGTCCCACGTTTCCCTCACGTTTAAGCCAAGGGTTAAATTTCTTAATCGCACTTTTGAGAGACGAAAGCCCTGAGGACGCAAACCTGAATAGTTGAGAAGAAAAGGAGGTCAAGATGCTCAGTGTAACACCGTCTTTTAAGCGAATCTCGGTTGCTCTATTTACTGTTCTCACATTCATAATCGGCCTTCCCTTGTCTGCTGAAACTCAAGTAGCTCGTATTGAGATACGGCCTTTCCAGTCTACAACGCTGACCGATCAGGAGTTTCTGACAGGTCAAAAAGAAGGTAAGTCAGTTGTTATTGCTGGAGAGCTACGCATTCCAAAGCCTGGTACCGACCGTTTGCCAGCAGTCATATTGATGCACGGCTCGTCAGGTTTGGGAGTGGTTGTTGATGACTGGGCACATTGGTACAACGAAAAAGGGATTGCGACATTTGCAATAGATAGCTTTACAGCACGAGGAATCATTTCTACCAACGACGATCAATCCCAACTCGGTCGCCTAGCCATGATAATTGATGCATACCGTGGACTTTCGCTGCTTTCTCATCATCCGCGGATAGATCCTAATAAGGTTATACTAATGGGATTTTCAAGAGGAGGGGTGGCAAGTCTCTATTCGAGTATGACTCGTTTTCAAGCGATGCATGGTCCAGCAGATGCAAATTTTGCTGCTTACTTTGCATTCTACCCCGATTGCCGAACCCTGTACCATGAAGATGAAAAGGTAGCAAACGTACCTATTCGCATATTTCACGGTGACGCTGACAATTACAGTCCTGCCGATACATGTCAAACCTACGTTGAAAGGCTAAAAACTGCGGGTAAGAATATTGAGATGACCATATATCCTGGTGCTCAACATGTTTTTGATGGGCGTACTTTCAAGAAGGCGGTAACACTCCCAAAAGCTCAGACGACGAGGAATTGTCGACTTGAAGAGGCCGCCAAGGGTACGATTATTAACAGTAAAACGCGCCAGCCTTTTACTTATAGCGATCCCTGCGTGGAATACGGCCCTTCAGTTTTGTATAATGAACAGGCGCATGAGCAAGCGCAAAAGACGTTGGCTGATTTAATGAATTCGCTGACAAGTAAAGCTACACTGTCATCTGGGAGCATTAAGTAAGATAAATTGCTGTATGGAGTGAATGAGGATTACGGGTTATCTTCATTCACTCGTACTTGAATTTGAAAAATAGGAGGTGCGCCATGGATAATCAAATGGACCGGAGGGAGTTCCTGAAGTATTCCGCCGTAACTGGTGTGCTCATAGCTGCAGGAGATGGAATACTGGCAGAGGCGACGGCGTATGCTGCCGCACCTGTCACCGAGGTAGACAAACTGACGATTTGGGTATTGGCAGATAATTATTATGACGCTAACCGGACGGATGAGACAATCACAAAGCGGTACCGCTCCTTGCCTGGAAAATCAATGCATGCAGAACACGGGCTTTCCTATTACATTGAAACTGTTATCTACGGAAAAACAAATACCTGCATGTTCGATTATGGACTCGACCCGATTGGCGTGATGAACAATATCAATTTGCTGGGGCTTGATATCGGAAAGACAAACGCTTTCAGCTTGAGCCATGGCCATTACGACCACTATTCAAGCGCGGTCAGCATCTTCAAACAAAATCAATCGAAGATCGCTACAGGCACCCCTTTCTATGTTGGAGAAGAAGCCTTCGCAAGAAGATATTCGCTCCGGCCAGGGGCAACTGAACCGTCAGACCTTGGCCAGCTCAAAAAGGAAGATATTGAGGCCTTTGGGCTAAAAGTTGTGGAGACGAAGACCGCTATCGAAATTATTCCCGGAGCATATTTCACTGGAAACATCGAAAGAGTTACCAGTTTTGAGAAGGTACCGGCAAACTTCCAAATAAAACGTGGCGAAACGCTTGAGCACGATACATTCCCTGGTGAGCAGGCTGTATTTTTCAACGTGAAAGGAAAAGGATTGGTGGTCCTTTCAGGATGTGCACATTGTGGGATCATCAATACAGTCAAGCAAGCACAGAAAAGTTCCGGCACAGATAAGGTTCATGCTGTTATGGGCGGTTTCCACCTGATCAATACAAAGCCTGAGATTATCCAAAGTACTATTGCAGAGATTAAAGCCATGAAGCCGGACTACATCGTGCCAACCCATTGCACCGGATTTGAGGCTATTACAGCTTTTAGCAAAGAGATGCCCAATGAGTTCGTGTTGAATACGGCTGGAACCAAGTATACCTTTGCGGCATAAGAGTTATATGAGATAGTTTCGATTTGATCTGACAGCAAAAAAAAGTACGGTATCCAGGACCCCATAAAGAGATAATTGATCAGCTCGGCCCGGTCTCTTCATGGGGTTGATTACGGCTGTCAGAACCACTCAAAGTAGGATACTCATTCTTTCCCAGCTTAAAGCACTTTCGCTTTGATCCGATCAGGCACCCTGTGTAACATGCTGTAAATGGGATAATTATTTCGATATTCAGGTGCTTTTCCACCAGTAAAGTGTTCTGGACAATCTGTTTGCCTGGCAATAGCGGATGACAGAGAAAGAGAACCAATAATAACTAAGAATGCGAGTAGCCTTTTGATATTATTCATTGAAATCCATGCAGAGTTAAAGGGTTGGCAATTGGTGTCAGCTTGAATCAAATATCATCCATTCGAGTGGAAGTAAACCATAGAACTACTGACCTTTTAACTATACAAACGATGGTTTGGGCCACTTGACTATAATGCTGAACATCTGAAAGATTCACCTTGAAGCCTTCCCTCCAGGCCTCATCTGTATATGAGGTGATAGCTAACCAGCTTTTTGCCAGCCCGGTTGTTCATTTCTCCGTGACCAAATTTAACAAATGTGGTTCCATTCTTAGAAATAGCTTTACGTTATAGAGCTTTTTTTTATCCATATGGAACATTTAAAGGTAACGAGGGTATTATGAAGAATTTGTTGATTGCAGCGTTTTTCACTGGTGTCTGTGTTACTTCAGTTTTTGCTGCTGATGGACTGAATGATTCACAGAAGCCAGTTCCAAGCTTCGAGCAAACAAAAACCGATATATTGAACTATATTGATCAAAACGCCGCTCCAGATCAGGAATTATTAAAAACCTGTGTGCAGTCTGCACAATCCTACGATGTCATTAAGGCATGCCGAGCCAAATATTCTCCCACGAAGCAAGACCGGATGAAAAACAACCGTCAAAATAATCGT
>CAZSIJ010000055.1:0-26173 GCA_964607065.1 uncultured Desulfobulbus sp.
GCGCTGCTCTTATACAGCGACCTTTTCAAAAACGGGTTTTTCTACAGACTCGTTGCGATCGTTCCTCTACTTTATCAACATTTTCTATTAGGACAGTGATTAAGGAGAACTTGCATGGATTTAATAAAATGGCGAGAGTCTTACGAAACAGGGATAAGCTCAATGGATATGCAGCACCAAAAACTTATTGAACTCATCAACGAACTGTACAAGGAACTCCGTAGAGAAGAATCCTATAAATCCATAGAAGATATTCTGGTCGAAATGACGACATATGCAGAGAAACACTTGCAAGTTGAGGAAGGAATCCTGGAAGCCAATGACTATCCTGACTTTGCAAATCATATTGCCATCCACCAGAGTTATCGGGATCAATTGACAACCCTAATGGCTGAATCGAAAAAAGATCATAAAACAGCAGTGAATAATACTTATGCTTTTCTTCGCCAATGGTGGATGGGACATATTGTAGCTGAAGATAAGAAATACGGAGAATTCCTAAAGTCAAAGGGAGTTGAATAAATCGCTAATCAGTAAATAAACCTGACCGGAAATAATCGCGTTGTTAAAAGGTGGGCAGCGTATTGGCCGGCAGGTTATTTCACCGTTCCGGTATCACGTATGTATCCCGTCATAAGCTGAAAGCTTGATGTATAATAGTGGTCGCGGATTCAACTCACGGTTTATGATCTGCTTTTCTGAAAAATGGACCAAGACAAATTGTAATTATGATTGAATTACTAAAAAAAAATCGCACTGTATACATTAATAATTCTCGGAATAATCTATGGTTATAAATATTTTACAGGGAAAAATATTACAGATTTGCCAAGAGAAATTGATGCCAAATTTCATCAAAAGGACACTGGTTCAGAAGAAAATGATCGCTCATTTTACAACGCTCTTAAAACGAATAAACCTAAATGAACAAAAAAGTGACCAACCAAGTCAATAAAACTGACCAAAAAATTGCGCGTTCTTTCAAGGGCAGCATATCGGCTAGCAGGTAACCGTTCAGCCAGGAGAGAGGGGAACCATGAATTGGATATTGCCGGGACTATTGGCCCAGACAAGACATTTTAATCTTGTATGAGTTAGTTTAAAACTACCCCTACGGTCATTGCATTCCCTTTCTGGGGTACCCCCATCCCCCTTGATTCGCTTTGCTCATCGGTTTAACATCTTCCTTTTTTATGGGGGGCCCTACTGGGGGCCTTTTTGGTGTTTCAGGATGGTTTCTGAATATCTGAGATTACACAAAACGCTTATTTTGTGTTGGATGGTATCGCCTTGATCTTCTTCTGATGGCCTCTTGCGCCGGCAACAGGGGTTCGAGGCTCCTTTGGGGTCACAAACGAAATTTCGGTTACTTAGGTGATAAAAACAAGCCCCCATCAAGCCTTCTCACCTAACGGTGTGGGCTTTTTGTTTTTCAAACCCAATGCGATAACATCTTTGAGTTCTTTTACCCCTCCATTCTCAACAAACTTTCTCCATTCAGCATTATGCGCATCGCAATATTGGACGCTTGGAGCGATTGGGCTGGAGCGTTCTCCATAAATTAACCGATCGCATGTCTTTTCATTTCCTTCAGGTAGTGGACAGCAGTTATATAAGGTTGTGGACGTGCAGGAGGCTGACACGTAATTTGTTTTCAAAGGAAAAAGAATGCAAAAGCGATATGTTTATATAGATTTCCTCAAGACTAATGCAATATTAGCAGTAATAGCACTTCATGTTTCAGCGAGTCTTTTCTATAAATTCAACACTGAGCCGAGAGATTGGTGGTTGATCGGTAACATTGTTGATTCCTGCGCGAGGTGGGCCGTTCCAATATTCTTGCTATGCAGCGGAGCGTTAATATTAAGCTCTAAAGAAATGAATATAAAAAATTTCATATTAAATAGAATTAAAAAAATTATTATTCCATTAATATTTTGGAGTGTTATTTATTATTTATATAAAAATCATTTTATAAATATATTCTTTTATAAAAATATAAGAAGTGAAATGATAACATTTGTACAAAATGCAAGTTATTATCACTTGTATTTTTTATACTATCTAATAGGTTTGTATGTAATATCTCCAATATTAAGAATATTTTTACAGAACGCATCAAAAGTAGAGATACTATATTATATAGCTATATGGTTTGTAGGTACTGTAATATATCCAACGGTTCAAAGATTTTTTGGTATAAATTTTGGCATACCCCTGTCTACAGTGAACGGGATTGTCGGTTACTATATACTCGGATATTATTTTCATAATTTTGAATTAAGCAAAAATATGAAAATATGTGTTATTTTATTTGGATTGATAGGGCTTGTTAGTACTATTATTGGAACATATATTCTTACGTTATATAGTAATGTTCCAAATGAATATTTTTATGAATATCTTAATATTTCCGTAATATTATCAGCTGTAATGGTTTTTATTTCAGGAAAAAATATAAATTATTCTGGTTCAATGAATAAATTTTATTCTTCAATTAGTAGTTATTCTTTTGGAATTTATTTGATACATCCCATAATAATGGAACAGCTTTCATCTAAATTTGGAATAAATTATAGTTTTATTCATCCAATAATAGGAATACCAGTTTCTGTTATTTGCATTTTCTGTTTGTCATATATTTGCGTATTTTTTATGAAAAAGGTACCTATCGTTAAAAATGTAGTGCCATAAATGTTGCATTCAATCATTTATAATGCAACCTTTTCAAGGGTTTTGTGTTGGATGGAATAGCATTGATCATCTTCTGATGGCCTCTCACGCCGGTAACATATACCGAAACCGAAGCATGGAAGGGAAGGCGTTAATACTCATGCTGCGGTTTTTAGTTTCTCAGCGATCCAAACCTTGACAAGAGCCTGTCTCGTGATGCCAAGACGCTTGGCTTGTTTGTCAAGCCCATCAACTACCCAGAAAGGAAAGTCAATATTCACTCGTTTAGACTGTTGATTAACTCGTCGAGCCTTTGAAAAGTCGAGATCATTCGTTAAGTCTTCGCCTGCTTCAAATTTTTCGTCAAATTTCTGAGCTTTCATAATATTCCACCTCTTTTTCACGTGCACGACGAACTGAAATAATTCTGATGAAATCATTTCTGTACGTTATGACAGCGGCCCAATGCTTTTTATCAATTTTTCCAACAACAAGACACCGACCTTCATCGTCAACGGTCTTAGCAGGAATTTCAAGAACGTCCCAATCCTCCCATAGAAGCTGAGCTTCAATGAAATCTATTCCATGTTTCAGTTTATTGGTTGTGCTCTTGTCGTCGTCAAATTCAAATTTCATGCTATAATGGTATATTTTTTATACTAATTTGCAATAAGAAAAAATCAATATACGGAGTCATCCATAACGCTTGGTGTATCACAGCGGTATCACATGCTTAAAAAATATTATATAATTGCAAGTTGTTACAAAGAGGGCCGGAAGTTCAAATCTTCTCGTTCTGACCAGTATACTAAAGGAGTTAACCAATGAAAGGTTAACTCCTTTTTTTTTCTGATCATACCATATCATAGATAGTCGGGCTCATTTTTGGAGGGGTAATGTTAGCTCAACGACTTCTCAATAATTTCTTTCACATCGTCGGAAAGAGAAGGGTGGTTACCGATGCGTTCTAGTTGATTACGTATCAGTTGCTGTCGGTCCACATCATACCGTCGCCACTGGGTGAACGGGGTGAGCATCCGCGAGGCGATCTGTGGATTAAGGTTGTCGAGCAGGAGTACCTGGTCGCCGAGGAAGACGTATCCTGCACCATCGGCGGCATGAAATTGGCTGTGGTTGGCGGAACAGAAGGTGGCAATCAGAGATCTTACTTTGTTTGGATTTTTGTAGGTAAAGGATGGGTGCGAGGTTAGAGCTTGTACCCTGTCAAGAGTGCCTTGCAGGGTACAACCGGCTTGAAGGATCAGCCATTTATCAACTACCAGGGGGTCGTGTTTCCACTTGCTGTAGAAATCGGCCAAGAGGTCTATCCCTGATTCAAGGTTTGCATTAACCACCCCATTAAGGGCAGCTATGCAATCCGTCATGTTGTCGCTGGTCGCATACTGCTGAACCCCCATTTGCAACAGGGTTGCATCAAGAACGCCATCCTGGTTCGGAGTCAGGAGGTAGGCGAGGCAGGTGTTACGCAGGGTTCGTTTGCCGGCATCAACAGCATTGTAACGATAGGGATTTGTATTTTGCAATTTTTGGTAGCGTTGCAGCAATTCAATACGCAGGGTCCTGCCAAGTAATGCGCGGAACTGTTGACGAACAGCAAAAACAGCCACTGGATCGATGATCTCCATCTGCTGGCTGATCCAGTTTTCAGAAGGTAGAGTCAGGGCCATGGCAAGGAAGGCCGGATCGTTGACCTGATCGATCAGCAAATTATGCATTCCTTCAGCTAATTGCCCCTGCACGGTAATACTCTCACTTCGTTGATATCGAACAATTTGTTCAAGAATAGAGCGCAATGCCAATTGTTGTCCAGCATTCCAGCGGTTGAACGGATCGGGGTCGTGGGTCATCAGCCGGCCTAATTCTTCGCTGGACTGCTCGAAACAAACCCGCACCGGCGCGGAAAAGTTACGGAGAAAGGAAACCGTTGGCTGGCTCTTGATGTGAGGAAATACGAAGTCCTGTTTTTGTTCTGTTAAATTCAGCACCGTGATGGTGGCGTCAGGGGATGATGAATCCAAAGGAATTGATGCTCCTTTGTCATCCAGAAGGCCTACGGCCAATGGCATGTAAAAAGGCTGTTTTTTTGATAATGACTCTCGGGTTGGTGGGCAGGACTGTTCAACCCTGAGGATCAATTGCTGCGTTGCTGCATTATAATCTACGTTAACAGTCAGTTCCGGGGTTCCGGCCTGACTGTACCAGAGGTTGAACTGGTTCAGATCCTTATTGCTGGCACTCTCCATGGCCGCGACAAAATCGTCGCAGGTCACAGCCTGACCATCATGACGCTCGAAATATAGGTCCATGCCGCGGCGGAAGGTTTCAGCCCCGAGCAGGGTGTGAAGCATACGGATGACCTCCGCCCCCTTGTTGTAGACAGTAAGGGTGTAAAAATTGTTGATTTCAACAAAGGAAGGCGGCCGCACCGGATGGGCCATGGGGCCGGAATCTTCTCTGAACTGGAAGGAGCGAATAATATTAGCATCCTGAATCCTCTTTACCGGACGGGAGGTCATATCAGCGGTAAATTCCTGGTCACGGAACACGGTCAGCCCTTCCTTGAGGCTGAGTTGGAACCAGTCTCGACAGGTAACACGGTTGCCTGTCCAGTTATGAAAATATTCATGGGCAATAACCCCTTCGATACCTTCGTAATCGACATCGGTTGCGGTTTCGGGCAGAGCTAGTACATATTTGGAATTGAAGACATTAAGTCCTTTATTCTCCATGGCCCCCATGTTGAAATCGTCAACCGCTACAATCATATAGGTGTCGAGATCGTACTCGCGGCCGAATTGTTCCTCATCCCATTGCATGGCCTTTTGTAGCGAGTGCATGGCATGACCGCATTTATCACGATTGCGCTCTTCGACATAGATGCGAAGATCGATCACCCGGCCAGAGCAGGTGGTAAAGGTGTCGCTGATGTAGACAAGGTTGCCGGCGACTAGGGCGAAGAGATAGCAGGGCTTGGGAAAGGGATCGTGCCAGGTGGCGTAATGACTGCCATCGGTCAGATCGCCGCTGGCGATGAGATTGCCATTGGAGAGCAGTACCGGGCAGGCTACTCGATCGCCGATCACGGTAGTGGTGAACACGGTCATCACATCGGGGCGGTCAGGAAAGCAGGTAATGGTGCGAAAACCTTCGGCCTCACACTGGGTACAGTAATTACCCGAGGAGAGATACAATCCTTCAAGGGCGGTGTTGCCTGCCGGGTTTATGAGGGTGTCGATTTCTACCTGGAAAGGCCCATCAGGGACCTGCATTATCACCAGTTGACCATCAACAAAATTGTATTCTTCGGGGATGAGCACTCTACCATCGAGTGCTACCCGGATGAGTTGCAGTCGTTTGCCGTTGAGTACCAGCGGCCGGCACTCATTGGTATTGGGGCGGCAGTGTAACAGGGAATGTACCCGGGTGGCATGAGGATCAAGTTCGACTCGCAGGGCTATACTGTCAACAAGATAGTCAGGAGGTGTATAGTCTTTGAGAAACGTTTCTTTTTTTTGTGCTGTCACTGAGATAACCTATTGATGTAGAAATATAAATTGAGAAGATCTGGTTTAAATATCAGTCTCTCTATCGAGAGGAGAGTTGCTTTCAACTTCAGTTTACAGAATTTTATTCAATCTATCAGTTGGACAGTTTGTACCAATTGTTTAAGCTGGGTGTGGAACTCAATCTTCTGGAAACAGCAAATTTAACTACGGTTGCATGCTCCTCGTTCATTCCGCAGTAATTATCCCAGCACCTAATAAATATTGCTTTAGTAACTTTGTTAAAAAAATAGTGTAATTGTAGTAAACAAGGGAGTCCTAAATATTTTTCCTACCGGCAAGCACCCTAGCAGAGGCTGCTCGCTTCCTTTATTAGAGAGAGAAAGCAACTTTCGCAATGTGTATCCCTCCATTTTAAATATATGCCCAAACCAAATTTTAGCTGATTACGTTGCGTCAAAACTATCGTAAAGACCCAGTGAAAGCAAGTATAAGACGATATTCTCTTATTAACATCGTTCTGGTGTAGCCCCTTAGCTTAAGACTTGCGATAAATAGCATGCGAGAAACAACGGAAATATTGGTTGTTGGTGGCGGCCCTGGTGGTCTTGCCTGTGCCACCTTGCTGGCTCAACACGGTGTCAAAGTCGTATTGGTTGAGCGAAAGGCAACGGTCGGACCTAAAGTCTGCGCCGGTGGTATTACGTGGAACGGGCTGCTTAAGTTCATCCCCCCAACCCTGATCGAACAAAAATTCCCCAAACAGCATATTGTTACGCCCTTGCAACGGATCGTGGTGACCGAGCAGAACCCGATCATCGCCACCGTCAGTCGAGAACTACTCGGACGATGGATGGCGGAACAGGCCCAGGAAGCCGGAGTAACCATCCTGACCAATACCCGGGCACTGTCATTGGGGCGTAACGCAGCGGTTCTTGAAGTTGCAGGCAACCACCGGGTGGAGATAGGTTTTGATCATCTGGTGGGTGCTGATGGATCAAATTCCCTGGTTCGCCGTTCACTCGGCTTGCCTTCAAGTGCTATGGGAATCGGTCTTAATTGCATGCTCCCAGGTCGATACCAGCAGATGGAATGGCATCTCCATACCGGTCGGTTCGGGTATGGATACGGTTGGATCTTTCCACACAACGAAGTCATTTCCATCGGTGCCTATGGTGATATCAATAACCTGTCAGCACAGACTTTAAAAAAACGGCTGCTCTCTTGGGCTGGGGATCGAGGTTTCACTCTCACTCCTGACACCATCAGTGCCGGGCTGGTTAATTTTGATTATCGCGGTGTCCACTTTGACCGTACCTGGCTGGTTGGCGATGCTGCCGGTCTTGCCTCAGGACTCACCGGAGAGGGGATCTATCCGGCTCTGATCTCGGGTCAAGCTGTGGCCCGCATGATCCTCGATCCTGGTTATGCGGCTGCCGAACTGACTGGACTTGTCAAAAAACATAGGCAGCATCGACAGATTATAGCTTTGGCCCGAAGGCAGCGCCATCTCTGTAGCCTGTTGATGGAGGTGTTCGTTGTGCTTTTGCGCCTCAAAATACTTGATTTCCACGCCTTGGAAATGGCAGAATAAAATGATTACTCTTTGCCTCTCTTATCCGCATTGGAAGACATGACGACCAGACAAAAAAACATCTTCTATAATAGCCTTTTCCTGGCAGGTTGCGGCGGTATTCTTCTTTTTCTTCTCTTCGCTCCTCGTGAAACCACGAAACCGTTGCCCTATGATCAGAATCATGAACGATTTATGACGATGAATAAAAAGGAGGCAGAAAGATTTTGCGAGACCTGCCACAATCCAAACGGTCAAGCGCCACTGCCCGAAATGCATCCTCCCAAATATCGCTGTCTCTTTTGCCATAAACGAAAATAACAACCACCGAGCGTGTATGACTACGACCCAAGACGTCTATTATGTTTCCGGATCCACCGCCATCCTCGCGGAAGACATGGGCAAGGCTCTGTTGGCACAGTTTCAAGAAATCAGATTTCGAGAGGAGAAAATTCCCTTCATCCATAGCCCTGACGATGCCAAGAAGGCCTTGACCCATATTCTCCGGCAGTCAGATGGTGCGCAACCCCTCGTGTTCTGCACGATCATGGATCAGGAAACCAGAGACGTTTTTAATTGCCCACAGGTGAAATTCTTTGACATATTTCTCAATACTCTGGAATTGCTTGAAAAAGCTCTGGACTCAAGGGCTTTACGGGAACCCGGTTATTCCAGGCATTTCACTATCTCCAAGATGGATAAACGGGTTGATGCCATCCATTTTTCACTGGAGCATGATGATGGCACCCGAACGGCTGAGTACGACGAAGCGGAGATAATCCTCATCGGCGTCTCCCGATCCGGTAAAACCCCGGTCAGTATCTATCTGGCTACGCACATGGAATTGAAAGCTGCCAACTTTCCGTTAACCGCCGACCATCTTGACCGCTATGAACTGCCTAAGGATATTGTTCGCAACCGTAAAAAAGTGGTAGGCCTGACCGCATCGCCCCAATATCTCCACAACATCAGGGAAAAACGATACGCCGGTTCTACCTACGCCAGCATTGCCAACTGTACCCGTGAACTCCAACAGGCCAAGCAACTGTTTATGCGCCACAATATCAGAATTCTGAACGTCGAGGGACGATCGATCGAAGAGATCGCTGTCCAAGCGATTCAAATTATAGGTCTTGCCAAAAAACAGCGGCAAAGCTCACGGAGCAGGGATTTTACCGCTTATTCGTGATTTTCGCGATGCGTGAGATCAGGGGAGGGCGGCCTTGGAAAATTTAGTTTGGAAGAAGTAGGTTATTGTTTCAGACTTATTTCGCTTTTGGAACTGGTTTATATTGAGGGCGGTCAATCCAGTAGGGGGCGGCAACACCGATCTGGTATGCCTTCAATGCTTCGGGAGATGAATTAACACGAAGATTACTGTAGCTGCCGTCCTTGTTTTCCCAGCGTTCATGCCAATAGACAGCGGCTCGAATCCGCTGATATTTGGTTGATAAGTGAGTAAAGGCTTCTGTAATAAATTCAGCCTTGTCATCGGGAGGGAATTCACCGACACCCCACTCCGCGAGGATAATGGGTTTTTGTGGATCGACCTGACAAATTTCTTTATACGGTTCCTCCATCACATTGTCAAAAGAGGGCCAACCCTCCCGTTTCGACATCTTGCCGTAAACGCTGAGTCCAAGCCAGTCCACATAGTTCGTCCCTGGATAGTAATTGGCCATTTTATTCCAGGAATCACGAGGTGAGGAAAAATTGTTAGCGTGAAACCCCCAGAGGATATTGTCCGCCTTTCTGGCCCGCACCCGGTCAACCACGTAACGGTAGGTCTTTTTCACCATTTCAGGACCTGCATAAAGAGGACGCCCGTTTTTTTTACCTACAACCTTACCGGCTCCATAATAATTTCCTGACCAGGGAAACCAAGTTCCATTCATCTCAAGGCCCCAGGTCACGAGAAGAGGTTTGCCGTAGTTTCGAGCTGCATCAGCCCACTGATCGATATAGGAATCCCATTTGCCGGCCAGAATATCTGGCAGATTAAAGCGATCCGGCTTAAGGCTTTCCTTGTAAGGCTTGTCCCAAGGTGACCAGAAAATAAGCGGGATAGCCCCATATTCAGCTATGATCCTGATTGTTTTGGTGGGAAAGGCCTGATCCCCCCAGAAGTTACCCATGGCAATAACAGCCAGATGCTTCCCCGTTAGCTTCTCAAAGCCTGTGATGGCGTCAAAGGTTACATTGCTTTCACCTTCGCCAAAATCCACATAGGCTCCGGTATAAGCCGCGTTGGTTGGCATAACTAACGTTATCTGGTCGTCCTTTTTAGTAGTGTCGGAGCTTTTCTGTTTATCGATGTCTTCCATCTTTCGGCAGCCTGAGTTTAGGGCCAACAAAGATATCAAAACTAGGACATAAATTTGAAAAACTTTGGTTTTCGATAGTCGATATTTGGTCATCATGTGCTTCATAATTTCATGATTCTAAGCTTTGTAGATTACGGAGGCCGTCCGATCGAGCTTTCCCCAACCGACTAATACGCCTTTACTGGCTTTGATAATGGATTTTGCGACAACAAAGCTGAGAACGGGGCGGTAGATAAATCGCATCGGCAACACAAGCCAGATTTGGTCCAAAGGTTCATTTTCTATAACGCAGGCAACTGCTGCCAACAACAGGTCGGCGAAAAGAAAAACGAAAAAATAGAAATAGAGAATAGAGTTGGCAGGGCTTAGGAGTAAAGAAAAGATTAAAATGCCATCAATAATAGACCCGATGGCGACCAAAAGAATATTGAAAAACCACGCACTGGGGAGACTAAACCAACCAAGCGCCGGTTTCTTGGAGTTAAAGAGGAGTTCCCTGTGTTTCCAGAGACATTGCAAGGTTCCGAATGCCCAGCGGAACCTCTGTTTGGCGAAAGTCTTTACGGTCTCTGGTGCTTCGGTCCAGGCAACGGCACGGGGAGTGTAGCATATTTTGTAGCCGCACTTATGCAGACTCAAAGTGAGGTCGGTGTCTTCAGCTAAGGTGTCGGTACTGATACCGCCTGCTTCCTGGATGGCGCTCAATCTAAAGGCGCCGACAGCCCCTGGTACGACTGTAATACAATTTAATTGGTGATAGGCCCTGCGATCTAAATTAAATCCGCAGGTGTATTCTAGAGACTGGAACCGGGCGAAGAGTGTCTGAAGGTTGCCAACCCTTGCCCGCCCTGAAACAGCTCCAACCAAAGGATCAGCAAAAGGGCGAACGAGCTCGCCAATGGTATCAGGAGTAAACTGAGTGTCGGCATCCAGGCTGATAACGATTTCATTGACGATAGCCCCGAGTCCATTTCTTAAAGCCATGGCTTTGCCGAGGTTGACTTGGCGGATGAGACGAATGCGCTCATCAATCTGCATCATTTCGGTAACGATCTCCGAGGTCGCATCCTTTGATCCGTCGTCAACCACAACCACCTCAACCTGACCGGAATAATTGGTTTTTAAAACAGCCCTCAACGTTTCACGGATAACCTTTTCTTCATTATAAGCGGCGATCAGAACACTTACCGGTGGGTACGATGCTGACGCAGGAAATTGTGACAATTGTTCGGTTTCGTCAGCTCTTCGGCTCCGGATAGCCAACCAGGAGACCATGAACGTTTTAAGAAGAATAAGACAAGTAGCCACGATCATGAAGGCCCAGAAGAAGTTTGCCATCTCATGGATAGTTTTGAAACCACTTTCGCTGATCAACCTTATTACCTGCTGCTGGTTTTGTGGAACAACAGGCATTATCTGCTCTGGAGGTATATCGAGTATTTGAGGGAGTGGTAGTATCGTATCACCTCTGTTCCTCAGATAATTGATGATTTTAGGGAGCGCCTCAACGGTCTGATGACGATCACCGCCTGCATCATGAAGAAGGACAATATTGCCACCGAGAAGTCGTCCTTTTTTAATCCGCTCTATTAACACATCGGTCCCTGGCTCTGACCAATCCTCCGGGTCAATATCCTCAGTAATAGTGATGTAGCCTAATTTTTGAGCAAGTATTATAGGAACAAGCTCTTCAGGTGTACGAGGGTTGGTGTCGGCGTTATAGGGTGGTCGAAAGAGGATAGTGGAATGGCCGGTTATCGATTCGATGAGTCGCTCGGTTGCATTGAATTCAAGGTGAGCTCGCTCCTCTGAGACCAATGCAATATTTGGATGACTATAGGTGTGGACACCAATCATATGCCCTTCGTCGACAATACGTTTGACGATATTGGGATATTTCTCCATGTTAGCACCAATCATAAAAAAGGTGGCGCTAACACCTTTGGTTTTCAGAATATCGAGAATCAGTGGTGTCCATTTGGAATCAGGGCCATCATCAAAGGTAAGAGAAACAGCGTCGGCAGGTCCTCTGCTTTGATGAACAACAGTTAAATAACTGGGGAATCTGTCATAGATTTCAGTTGCAAAAGGCCTTATTTTAGCATCCTTTTCGATGGTAACGCGTCGAGTTCCGTCGCTGAGTTCGTCGGCTATAGTAACAAGGTTGCCTTTGCCAAAACTGGCTACAGTATCGCCTGGCTTAATCGTTTCGATTTTGGCCAAGTCTTCCTGGTCAAGGGTTTTGGTCGTGTCAAATTCCAAGACATCCCAGACGTCAGGATCTTCTGTGCCAAGTCGCGAGATAGCTACACCTCCGACATGGCGCTTTCTACTGGTGATCAATTGATTTAAGAAGGTAACTGCATCTAAAAACCAGACGGTATGGATGGATTCGTCATCTGAATAGACAAAATGTGGGTTATATGACGGGGACTCAAAATTACAGGATGTAATTGAGGAACGTTTAGCCCTATTCATTACGTTCTCGAAACTTATTGTCTCTGCCTTTTTTTCACCTTTCGTCCAGTCGTAGCCATACGAGCCTAGAGAAATGACCCATTGTGACGGCTTGCCATATTTATCAACAAGGGCGGTCAGCCAGCCGTTAAAATACTCTTGAGAGGCGATCGGTCCTGGCTGATCTGTCTCTCCATTCTCATCATGGATCATGGCAACAAAATGGTCGATATGCTGAGCGATACTCTCTAAATCGAAGATGTCGAGCTCCATACCTGCGGGTACGCACAGCCATAATTCCAAGGAGTCCTCATGCAATGCCGTAGCAATCTTTTCTAGAAACGCTGCCATGGGAACTCGATATGAAGGGTCTACCTGTTGCCAATCGATGATGACCCCACCTGCATCCATAACTTTTAAAGCATTTTTGAGATTTACTATAAACTGATCCTGTCGAGAAGCGGGTCCATTGATGAGCCCTTCCACAGCCTCAGGTTGCCAGATGTCACGATCGTCTTGGTTACGGAGCAGAGGGAGTAGGACAAGCTCTTGATCTTTGACAAGGTCTAGCACCCTCTGCTCTTTTGAAATGTTAAGTTTACCAAGACCATCCTCAACGGTTAACCAGTCAGGACAGAGATGTGTTAATTTATCACCATTGGTTTTGAGGGAATCAAAGCTTTCCGGGTCCCCACTTTCATAGAAACCAAGTCGGATTTCTTTCACAAAAGCAGGGTTAAGGACCTGAATCTTTTTAGTTGGTGATGCAATGTTTTTTTGCCCCTCTCGGGAACGTAACGCTGCTGCTTTGTTGGCACTATTGCGTTTGGCAAAATCCAACCATAATGGTTTTGTAATCTTCTGTTTAGATGTGAAATTTTTGGACTGGAGAGCCTTCAATCGGGTTTTTAATTGTTCTACTGATGAAGGAAGTGTCAGTTGAGAAGGTACAAAGAGGGTTTGTACGAAGAGGATTATGCCAACAAAAAGAAGCCCACCTACAACAAACATGATGCGTTTTAGCCTAGGCCAACGTTTGCCATGGGTGTCAAAAAAAATGAACGATTCATTATTACTGACGTTGGCAGAAGAGCTTCTCTCCTGTTTATCGGTTGTATCTGGCACTTTTTCCATTTTTAGCTACTACACCTAAAACTTTTACATAAAGCTTTACGTTGAGGGGGTAAGTAATGTGTTACCAAGTCAGTTCTTACAGCTATGCAAGTATATAATACTTATAGAGCAGGTGACGCAAACTGAACACTTTACAATTATACCTCGTAAATTTCAACGCACCCTAGGGACTTGGAAGTCTTTTCATCTCCAGAGAACTTGCCGGAGCTTAGCTTCCAGCAAGATGGCATTCCGGCTGGTTGTCAATTGTGTTTGTCACTAATCATCTTATTGTATGAAATAAGCATTATTCCCTATAATAAATATATGAAAGAGGAGTTAATGTTATGTTTCTTTTACGAAGATTTTCACCAATTATAATCCTCCTTACCGCCGGTATGTTTTTGAGTATTGAGAACGGGACAGGAGGTGCCGCTCAAGTACAATCCGATGAAAAGCTCCAGGCTGCTTCAGCGTATCAGCGCGCGCTGTTCGCCGGCGGGTGTTTTTGGTGCATGGAATCGCCCTTTGAAAAAATGGACGGTGTAATTTCTGTCCAGTCGGGCTATGCAGGCGGAACTACCGAAAATCCGACTTATGAAAATTATATGGCCGGCGGTCATGTCGAGGTTGTAGAGGTCGTATTCGATCCAAAAAAAGTTTCGTATCAACAATTACTCGATACCTTTTGGCATCAGGTCGATCCCACCGATGCAGGAGGCCAGTTCGTCGACCGCGGCCATTCCTATAGCAGCGGCATTTTCTATTTTAACGAAGAGCAGCGGGATCAGGCAGAGCAGTCGAAGAGAGCCCTGGCTGCAAGTGGAACTTTTTCCAAGCCACTGGTAACACCTATTCTGCCCGCGCCCCTTTTTTACCCGGCTGAAGAATATCATCAGGATTATTACAAGAAAAACCCAATTCGATATAATTACTATCGTTCTGGTTCCGGAAGAGATGATTTTCTCGAGACAACCTGGCAAAAAAATACCAAAGTGCCGCCAGGCACCAGTTCAGAAGATCTCAAACAGCGCCTGACTCCGTTACAGTATGAAGTTACTCAAAAAAACGGGACTGAGCCACCCTTTAACAACGCCTACTGGGACAATAAACAAGAAGGCATTTATGTCGATCTTGTCTCCGGCGAACCGTTGTTCAGTTCCACTGATAAATACGATTCCGGAACTGGCTGGCCTAGTTTTACTAAGCCGCTAGTTGCCGACAATGTAATCAAAAAGAAAGATATAGCATTTTTTGCGGTTCGCACCGAGGTGCGCAGCAAACAGGGCAACTCCCATCTCGGTCATGTTTTTGACGACGGTCCGCCACCTACAGGCCTACGCTATTGCATGAACTCTGCGGCGCTTCGATTTATACCCAAAGAGAATTTGAAAGAAGAGGGGCTGGAACAGTTCCGGAATTTATTTGAAAAGTGACATTGATAACCTGTGATTGCACTAATGGACAATCACAGGTTATCGGTTTGATACAACGAATATCTTTTATTTTCCCTCAAGTATTCTTCGGCTGCGTTTCACCGCACAGAGATCACCGCACATCGTGCAGACATGCTCATCGATGGGTCGGGATGAAGCGCGGTAGGCCTTGGCCTTTTCTGGGTCAATGGCCAATTCGAACATTTTGGTCCAGTCAAGCTCCTTGCGCGCCAGGCTCATGGCGTTGTCCCAGTCGATAGCCTTGGGAATACCCTTGGCTACGTCAGCGGCATGAGCCGCAATCCGGGAGGCGATAATACCTTCCTTCATATCATCGGCGTCCGGCAACCGAAGGTGCTCGGCCGGGGTGACATAGCAGAGGAAGTCAGCCCCGTAGGTGGCGGCTATGGCTCCGCCGATGGCCGAGGTGATATGGTCGTAGCCGGGTGCCACATCGGTAACCAGGGGGCCCAGTACGTAGAAGGGCGCACCGTGGCAGAGTTTCTTTTCCAACTGCATGTTAGCCACTATCTCATTGAGCGGTACATGTCCCGGTCCCTCGATCATTACCTGGACATCTTCTTTCCAGCAGCGCTTGGTTAATTCACCCAGAATGATCAGCTCCTGGATTTGGGCCGCATCGGTTGCATCGTGCAGGCAACCAGGGCGCAGGCCGTCACCTAGGCTCAAGGTCACATCATATTCCCGACAGAGTTCCAGTAAACGGTCGAAGTGCTCATAAAAGGGATTTTCCCGATCATTGGTTACCATCCAATCGAGCAGCAGTGAGCCGCCGCGGCTGACGATATGGGTGAGGCGGGGATTGTTGCGCAGGCGTTGCACCGCTGTCTGGGTCAGGCCGGCATGGATGGTCATGAAATCGATCCCATCTTCAGCGTGAATCCGCACGACATCAAAAAAATCGTCCACCGTGATACTGGCCACATCTTTGCCGTAGCGGGCCACAGCATCGTAGATAGGAACCGTGCCGATCATCACCGGGCTGATTTCGACGGTGCGCTGCCTGAATTTGCGGGTATCTCCGAAGGTGCTGAGGTCCATGATGGCATCGGCCTTCAGTTCAATAGAACGCCGAACTTTTTCCAGTTCCTTCTCTACATTGCAGCAGTCCTCGGAAACACCGAGATTAACATTGATCTTGGTGGTTAATCCCGTGCCGATTCCCTTGGCGATCAGATTGGTATGGTTGCGGTTGGCCGGAATAACAATTCGGCCACTCGCAACTCTTTCGATGAGGTCGGCTTCATGGATTGTTTCATCAGCGAACACCTGTTGCATCTGTGCCGTCATGATGCCCTGGCGGGCGGCAGCCATTTGGGTTGCATGGGCCATGGTATGATTCTCCTTGAGTGTGGATGTTGAGGATTGGGCAAATTGGTTCAAACGCAAGTCGTATGCAACCTGCGTGCAGTCGTTGCAATATCTTTGGCGCCGACGATTTCAGTGACCAGACAGACCGTTTTTGCTCCCTGTGCCAGAACTTGGCCAAGATTATGCTCCTTGATGCCGCCGATAGCGACAAAGGGCAGGGGACAGGTTCGTACCACATGATCGAGGTAGCCAAGCCCAACAGGTGCACACACATCGTCTTTGGTCTGGGTGCTGAAAATCGGGCCGACCCCGATGTAATCGGCCCCGACAAGGACAGCGGCGGCAGCCTGATCGGGATTGTGGGTGGAGAGGCCTATCAGTTTATGCGGGCCGATCAAGCGTCGCACTTCGGCCACCGGAAAATCATCCTGACCGACATGAACACCGTCGGCATCGACCAGCTGGGCTATATCGGGGTAGTCATTGACAATGAACAGGACACCGGCCTCACGGGTGAGATGGCGGATGGTACGGCATTCATCCAGCATCTCGCCAAAGCTCTTGAGCGGTCGTTTTTCCCGGTATTGGATAATGGGAATGCCGCCTTTGATCATCTGCTGCACCACCTCGATGTTGCTGCGACCCGCTGAAAATTTTTCGGCGGTGATGCCGTAGGCGCCAACGGGGAAGGCAGGTTTACTGTGCGCTGTCTTTTGCATGGGTTGTACCGTGTTGCAGAATGAGATGGGTCATGTGGTTTGCGACTGTTGTTACTTTGTGGGCAAAAAGCGGGGCACAGGCACAGTCAGTGGTAAAATCGCCGACAATGCAACAACGGCCGAGCCGTTGCACGCGAATGGCATCGAGTTCGCTGCCGGCAATCCCGCAGGCAGCGATCACAATCCGTTTGCTGCCCAAAGTTTCCAACAACATTTTCTTATCTTCCTGCCGGTCAAATCCCTCTACAATCAGATCGCAACCCTCAAAGAGTGCTAGGCAATTGGTGCTATCAATCCGCTTAAATACAGGCTCGATCTGGAGGTCTGGCCTGATGCGCCGAAGATTATCCGCCAGGGCCTCCACTTTGAGCCGGCCAATCTGATCGTGAAAATAGAACTGGCGGTTAAGATTGGAGGGTTCCACCCGGTCGAAGTCAATAATCTTCAGCGCATCGACACCGCTACGCACCAGATTGACCGCGACGTTGGAACCAATGCCGCCGACTCCGGCAATGCCAATTTTCATGCAGCACCTTTCATACAATCACATCCCAATCTTTGTAGACCGGCTGATACCCATGGGCAACGATAGCTTCTGCCACTTCGTCAACGCTCCGGTCATCAGTGATCTCAAACTGCGGCGTCTGCTCCACCTTGTTATCTGAGTATCCGCCGACTCCGGTGCTGGAGCCAGCAGAATAACGAGTCGCTCCCAAGGAAAGAATACGATCACGGAAGGCGGCGTTTTCACGGGTAGAGATAGTAAGGCCAGCCCGGGGTAGAAAAATGCGCAGGGCCGTCATGAACTGTACAAAGGTTTTGTCATCCACCAGATAGTCCGGCTGGAAATCTCCCTCGGCCTCGTTAAAGCGAGGCAGGCTGACGGCAACCTCGGCCTCCAGATACTTGTCGTCCAAGTAGCGGGCATGGAGGCCGGTGAAAAAGATCTCGCTGCGTGGTTCGGCAAGGCCCAGCAGCGGGCCGAGATTGACAACTCGCATCCCTCCCTGGACGGCGCGTTCCGGGGCATTGAGCCGCCAGTGGTAGTCCATTTTCTTGCCAGCGCGATGTACCCGTTTGTAGACCGCCTCGTTATATGTCTCTTGGAACAAGGTCATGCCGTCTACCCCGGCCTGCTGTAACCGCTGATATTCTTCAATCTCCAGAGGATAGACTTCGATAGCCACTGAGGCAAAATGTCGTTTCAGGCATTCAGCGGCTTCCACCAGGTACTCCATGGGGGTCAGATGCTGGGCCTCACCGGTAAGAAAAAGGACGTGCTGCATACCGGTACGGGCAATAGCCTGGGCCTCTTGTTCAATTTCAGCGAGAGTCAGTTTGCGGCGAATTATCTCATTTTCGTGGTTAAAGCCGCAATACGCGCACTGGTTGGCACAGTGGTTGGAGATGTACAGCGGAATAAACAACTGGATGGTACGACCAAAGTACTGCACTGTCAGTTGATGGGCTTTTTGAGCCATGAGTTCAAGATGTCCGGCGGCTCTAGGACTGAGAAGGGTAAGGAAATCAATGACACCCGGTTTCTCCCGATCCAGGCTGCGCTTCACGGCCTCGTCGGTCACCTGATCGAAAAACTGCTGAAAGTCGAATCCTTGGTACTGTTCGACTATCTGGTAAAAAGACATGGATCAACCCTCTGGACTAGTAGAGTAAGGCCTTTATTAATCGAGAAAGCCGGTGAGTGGCGATGAGGCTCGGGCGACACCGGACTGTTCGGCCAGTTCGGCTAGATAAGCGATCCGACCGGCCTTAACTGCCATATCAAAGGCTCTGCCCATGGCGACCGGATCCTTGGCCGTAGCGATAGCTGTGTTCACCAGGACGGCGTCCGCACCCATCTCCATTGCGGCAGCTGCCTGGGAGGGGCGACCGATACCGGCATCGACCACCACAGGTATAGTGCAGTTCTCGATCAACAGTTCAAGCAGTGGTTTTGTCTCCAGGCCGCGGTTGGTGCCAATAGGCGCACCGAGTGGCATCACCGCTGCTGCTCCGGCAGCTTCCAGTCTTTTAGCTAGCGGCAAATCCGGCAACACATACGGCAGGACAATGAAACCTTCCTTAGCCAGGATCTCGGTGGCCTTCAAGGTCTCCCAATTATCCGGCATCAGGTATTTCATGTCGGTGATCACCTCAATTTTGATAAAATCGCCGCAACCTGCCTCGCGGGCAATGCGGGCAATGCGCACAGCCTGCTCTGCGGTGCGGGCGCCTGAGGTGTTAGGCAGAAGAATTACGTTTTTTGGTATAAAATCGAGGATGTTTTCCGATTGAGTGGTGGTGTCAATCCGCCGCAGAGCCACGGTGATCATCTCTGAGCCGCTGGCGGCCAGCATTTTCGGGATCAGTGTGTTGGCTGCAAATTTACCGGTTCCGGTGAATAACCGATTGGTAAAGTTCACACCTCCCAGTTTGAGCACATCGTTTTCCATGGTTCAACCTCCCCCTACAAAACTGAGCAACTCGAGTCGGTCGTCCTCTTTGATTTGGATGGCCTGCCACTGCTGCTGTTTGATAATTTGCTGATTAAGTTCAACCACCAGAGCCCCCGGTGCCAGTCCTTTGTTTACCACAAATTCAGCGATGGAGCAGGGGAGGGTGGTTTCTTTCTGACCGTTGACGATGATTTCCATGTTGTGCGTTATCCAAAAAAAAGCCGCTTGTCCTTTAAGAGAAGGGCAAGCGGCTTGAGTACAACCGGAAAACTGGAAAAATTCCAGGGTTCTTTATTCTTGTCCGCTTCCCTTCGCTGGTATTAGCCAGATCAGGTTCATAGGGTTGGATGTATTCCTCTCAGCGAGATTGCACCCCTAGCGATGGTCTTTCTATAAAAGAGTCGAGCCCGTTTGTCAACTCCGGGATTCGATGGTCGGGAATAGCATGTGATTGGAAGGGAAGAACGATGTCTTAAAAGGCAAGGGCTGAAACAGGAGGATCGTTATGGCGATAGAATTTATGGGAACCGTATTTGGCAATGAAGGATTTTCCTGCTACCCATTTTGGATCAACATCCACACGGTGATAGAAGGTGGAACCACTTGTAAAATCAGGAGTGGTCATGGCTTTGAGGGCGATGCGCAGGCTCTCTTGCAGAGGATTCATCTCGAGCGGCACATACGATTTTTTCTGAAAGGTCCAACTGAACTGGTAAGGTGCCCGAACTACATCTGCGATGCTTTTTCGTTCTTCGATGGCCCTGTTGAGCGTGACGTGGGCGACCGCCAACTGACCTATTTCCGGTTCGCCACGCGACTCGTGATAGACATTGAGCGTCAGCCAGAGCAAGCTTTCTAAAAATCCCATAAAACAGTCTCCTATTCGACCGCTTCGACGGCCCTTATTGTCGGAAGTTCGCTTTTGACGAATTTCTCGATCCCTTCCTTAAGCGTAATCTTTGCCATCGGGCACCCCTGACAGGCTCCGGTTAATCGGACTTGAACCACCTGATCTAGATCGATCCCGACAAACTCAACGTTGCCTCCGTCCCGCTATAAGGTGGGCCGGATATGTACCAGCACTTTTGTAACATTTCCCTGTAATTGTTCCACGAATGACTCCTTTACTGCACTGCAATTTCGTAGTAAGAATGGTGAGACTATAGCATCACTGAATCGATCAGACAACAAAACAATTTCAATTAGTGGTCATCAATGGTGGAACAGTCTGAAATTCAAGAAAAAATTCGTGGTGTAGTCGAGCGAATTACCTAT
Source organism: uncultured Desulfobulbus sp. (assembly GCA_964607065.1). Classification (GTDB taxonomy): domain Bacteria; phylum Desulfobacterota; class Desulfobulbia; order Desulfobulbales; family Desulfobulbaceae; genus Desulfobulbus. Next base: position 20,883 of record CAZSIJ010000055.1, read on the forward strand.
CATAACGACACCAGCGGCTGGTCGGTTCTCAAGGTCGCTCAGTTCCGTGGATTTGGCGAGTTGGTGACGGTCACAGTCCATCAAACCAGAGTCTTTGCCGGGTCCACCATGGAGTTCTCCGGAACGTGGATGCAACACCCTCGTTTTGGCCGGCAGTTCAAGGCCCGATTTGCCACTGAACTCAAACCAGCGACTGCCGGAGCCCTGGAAAAGTATCTGGGATCAGGTTTGATCAAAGGCGTCGGCCCCAAGACGGCCAAACGCATTGTCAAACATTTCGGCGACCGCACCTTGACCGTCTTTGAAGAGGATATCGATCAGTTAACCGATGTCCCTGGCATTGCCAAAAAGAAGGTGGCAATGATCAAAGCGGCTTGGCTCGAACACCGGGTCATCCGCGAGGTAATGATGTTCCTCCAGTCTCACGGTATTTCGACCCTGTTTGCGGTCCGCATCTACAAGCAGTACGGCGACCACTCGATTGAACAGGTTCAGGAAAATCCGTACAGGTTGGCCGTTGATTTCTACGGCATCGGTTTTTTCACCTCCGACCGGGTAGCCTTATCCCTAGGCTTTGCCCCGGACTCGGATCTGCGTATCCGGGCAGCAATTCGTCATATCCTTTCCGCCTCACGGGAAATGGGCCATTGTTATTTGAGCCGCCAGCAGATCAGTGTTCAGGTGGAGGAACTGCTCAATCTGGGGTTACAAGAGGTGATCGCCGGCCATCTGGAGGTGATGCAGCAGGAGGGCCAGTTGCGGGTTCGGGTATTGCCTGATACCAAAACCGCGGAGCCCGTGCTTTGCTATTACGCTAAATCGCTTTATTACGAGGAGGAATATGTGGCCCGTCGCCTTGCAGCCTCAGTCGGGAGGCGAGGTATTGATTCCCTTAAGATTTCTGCCTGGATGCACCGGTACACCGACTGTCAGGGAATAGCACTCAGCTCTGAACAGGCGGCAGCAGTCTGCTCGGTGGTCGATCAGCAATGTGCAATCATCACTGGCGGCCCGGGTTGCGGTAAAACCACCACAACCAAGGTGATTGTGGCCCTCCTGCAGTCCATGAATCTTTCGGTCTTGCTGACCGCACCCACCGGCCGCGCTGCCCAGCGCATGGGTGAGGTTATCGGCCTTCCAGCCAAGACCATCCACCGTCTGCTCGAATTTCAGGGTAGCGGTTTTAAACGCTGCGAAGAAAATCCGCTGCAAGCTGATTTTCTCATTATCGACGAAACTTCGATGCTCGACATTTCGCTTTCCGCCTCGCTGCTCAAGGCGGTAGCGCCAGAAACAGCTGTTATCTTCATTGGTGATGCCGATCAACTGCCGTCAGTAGGGGCGGGCAATGTGCTGCGTGACCTGATAGAGAGCAGCTGCATCCCTTGTTACCGTTTGACAACCATCTTTCGCCAGGCACAGCAGTCGACCATTATCCGCGCCGCTCATCAGATCAATCATGGTGAGGTGCCGTCTCTGGAATCACCGTTCAAATCACCTGAATTGTGGAAGGCATCAGATTGTTTTTTCATCGATTCAGCCGAGGCCACGCAGCAACAGTTACAGTTTATCAATCGGATAAAACACCATTATGCTGGCGTTGAAACCCGCGAGCAACTGTTTGCGCAGACACTCTATGATCCTGATCTTCCCGAGGAAAGGGGGTCATCGGTATACGATTTTAACATTCCCGAGCAATTCAGCCATGTCGCCGTGGGAACTTTGGTAACTGCTGATTCCGCAGCTAGCGAACTGCTGGCTCTCGCGAAAAAGACCCATCCTTGGTCTTCGTTGTACTACGGACTGACTGCTGTCGATGTGGTGCGCAAACTCTATCAGGAATGGGTGCCTAAATATCTGGGTACGAGCGCCGAAATCCAGGTATTGACACCTATGATCCGAGGATCACTGGGCGCGGCCAATCTTAACACCTTGCTGCAGCAGAGTGTTAATCCACCTGGAGAAAACAAACCCGAACTGAGCGTTGGCGAGCGTTTGTTTCGAACCGGCGATCGTGTCATCCATCGCCGCAACAACTACGAATTGAACGTATTCAACGGTGACATCGGCCTGATTACGACCATTGATAATACTAATCTCACATGCGAGGTCTCATTTTTTCCTGATAGTCGACGGGTCGAATACAACCGTGACCAGATTACCGAACTCGACCTGGCCTACGCGATCACGGTCCATAAATCCCAGGGCTCGGAGTTTGACGTGGTTATTATTCCGGTGCTGAGCCAGCATTTCCGCATGTTGTTTCGTAATCTTATTTATACCGGATTAACGCGTGGCAAAAAACTGGTGGTGCTGGTCGGGTCACGTCAGGCCTTGGCCATGGCGGTACGCAACCGTGATACGTCCAAACGACAAACTGCCCTGGCTCTCTTAATCCAAGAATTTTGCACTTCCTGTACGTAGAGGGGTTTTAATGCTTTGAATTTTCCAACGCCAACCTTGTGCTGTTGCACCATAGATAGTCACCAATCAGATTATCTATGCAGGTGCCGGTGATGACAGCATAGAAGGGGAAGAGGTCGTCACATGGGCCCCCTCTAGTTTGGGTGAAACGCTGACAGATGAATTTCAGGGCAATGCATCTCATGACAGAGCTTTTGTGCAAGGAGTGAGCTGATAAAATCGAAATATCGGGCTCCACCCCTTTTTTTTATGTTTCGGTGTAGCCATAAAAACGCCAGCGGATAAAGCACACAAGATAGAACAAATCATGAGCTGTCCTATTCTCATGTTACTAACCCCTGTGCCAGGTTGGTGGCTACTGATGTTTGATTAGTCCCTTCGGGACCTGAGTTTATCTAAGGTTTAATATATGCGTAGCCCGCCATTTGCAGTTTGGTCAACTCGGCCACTCCAGCAGGAACCACCGTCATGGGAATAGCCAGGTCGGTCGCCGCTTCAAGCTTATTATCATTCAAAGTGTTCCTGCACATTTTGAAGATCACCCCTTGATCGATGAGAGCTTTCATCTTCTCCACCTGTTGAGAATCAGCCTTAGCCTTTCCCACCATCTCCCAGCCTGCTGAATTGACCACGGCCTCTACACTCAATTGACCTTTGGGCAGGGCGTTGAGATGGTTCTGGATGTTTTTCAATCCCACATTATTGGTCTGCGGATTATTTGTATTGAAATGATATACAACCTTCTGAGGACCATAGACCTCGTCAGCAGCTAGAGCTGTAAAGTGGACAACTAGAGCTAACATCAGTGCTAAAGTCACTATTAGACCGTGCCTCTTCCTCATGTGTTTCTCCTTTTTGGGTTGATTGGATATTCTTTTGACTATTAAGAGTAAGAAATAAGAGGTATTTATTAAAAAAATCACATGAATGTTGGGCGTAAATTTATCACCCTGGCTATCAGCTTAAAACTGAAACCATAACCAAGTACCGACATGACTTATGATTACGTAAGGTTATTATTCGGCAGACTCCTAGAGCTCTCATCCATTCTCTATTTTAGCATGTAAACAGGATAAGTCGCCCGGAGCACTCTGATCCCTTTCGGAGTGAGGGATTATTTGACATGTCCCCTTGCTTATTTGTTGCCAATTCAGCCCCTTTAGCCACAAAAAAAACTCCCCCGTTTTCAAGTATTATTGCCTTTGTCTTGCTGATGCTGTGCTTGACAGTGATGACCGGCATCGCCATTAAAGAAAACACCATAAATTGCCTTCAATATTTTTTAAGAAATTTTGGGTACGTGCTTATGGGATTATTATCGGGTAAGCGTGATGAAGAGGTACGTAACATAAAGAGCACCATTGACCAGCAATATCCAAATTTGTAACCCTCGTGGACGCATATTAAGGCGCAACCATGCGGCGGCAATCAAAGTTACCAGAACGCCTGTTAGCACTTCAATACGAGGTTGCCAAGGTGTCAGCATGATTCCGATGGCTGGAAGCAAGGTTCCCTGAAAAACCATCGCGCCTGTGATATTTCCAAATGCTAGCGTATCCTTGCCTCGTCGTGCCCATAGCACACTGTTCACTTTCTCAGGCAGTTCGGTTGCAATGGGTATGATCAGCAACGACAACAACAGCGCTGAAATGCCTAGTAATTGAGATGCTCCCTCAACCCCTGAAATGAACCCTTTTGCCCCGAAAACAAGCAGGGCAAGGCCAACTCCCAGCTGCAGCAAAATTGTGAACAAATTAGTGGGGAGACCAATTTTGGAAAGGAACATTTTTCCTTCCGACTCGGTGCCATGTCCGTCTTCTACTAATTGCTTAGAAGCACGCAATGTTAGCATGATGTAGATAAAGTAGGTGAGCGCGAGAGCTATGCTTATAGCTCCGCGGATGTATCGTGCCTCTACTGGGACAGACATTGCGACAGCCCCAAAGCTAAAGGCAAGCAAAAAGAAGTTGAGATCCCGCGCGAAGCCACTATGTTCCGGGCGAATGCGGCCGGTTATTCCACGTTTCCGCAACACCGAAAGTGCCATGATGCAGGTGGATAGTGTTGAGAGCATTAAGGGAGCGCCCAAGATTGCGCCAACGCCTATTTCCTCGTTCAAATGGATATTGGTTGTGCCCGCGAATAGCGCGAGCAAAGGAACCATGGTTTCAGGGAGCGCTGTGCCAACTGCAGCGAACAGCGAACCTGTGACGCCGTCAGAAATATTCAGCTTTTCGCCTAAATGTTCCAAAGCATTGGTGAACAGTTCCGATGCCGCAAGAATGACAAAAAGCATCACAACCAGTTGGATGACGAGAGAAGTCATAACTGCGTACTACCTGTGAGATAGATGGAAGTTCTCAAGCTAATCAAGTAGGTCGATTTTCAGGTGTTTGTGCGTGTTGATTTTCCTTCGGGAGGTGTTCAGGTGATGGTTGGTTGGTGGATCCTGGCTCAGTGTTGCTGGCCTCTACAACTGGGACGCTCTCGTTGGGCTGGATTGCTTTTGGGATCGTCTCGGCTATCGGTTGCAACTCTACGAGACTAACCTCATTCTTTTCATTGGTCGGTTCGGCTAGTTGGGCCTGCCAGGCAGACGGGTCGACTTCGATCATCTTTCCCTTGAGGTCTTCTGCCGTCTTCTTCAGGTCCTTTTGGACGGAATCCAGGACATCACCCTCTTGGGTGAGGTTATCCTTTACATCTTCCAGCGTTTTCTTCATTTCCATCAACCCTTTGGCAAGGGATCGGGCAAGACCAGGGAGCTTATCGGGACCCACTACAATTAGGGCGACGGCAAGGATAACGATCATTTCCGGGAGGCCAATTCCAAACATGGGTAGGTACCAGAACAAAGTTTGAGGGTG
>CAZSIJ010000056.1:0-26068 GCA_964607065.1 uncultured Desulfobulbus sp.
CCTTGTAGCGATAGAAGGTATCTCTGGAAAGCCCCATAATCTTGCAGGCCCTTGACCCGAGTCGGCAGCAAGTCTATGGCCAGCGGATTTGCTGAGGGGGAAAATGTTCATAGCGCCAGCATCGAATTTTCCGATGACCGCCTCTATTCGGAGTACCAGGTGCACCTGATGTCAACCGCCTCCCTCAGCGAGATGGGCCCACCCTCCATCATCGCCACAGAAAAAGACCCTTTCGTCGGTCGCTTTCGCAGGATGGGTATAATAGCTGAAGGTGGCGGGATGGCCGGGATAGATGTTGCCAAGCAGCGAGCTTCCTGGGAACGCTCCAGGCGAAGAGGCAGGGCTATGCAGCTGCACCTAACCACCGACAGCTGGCGCGACTCTACCGGTGAACTGTGGACACCTAATAAGCTAGTGCCGGTGTACCTGCCCTCGTTGCACGTTCCTTCCGCTCCTGTGGCCCAATGGATCATTGGCGAGGTGACGTACAGGCTTGACGAGAACGGCACTACGGCGGACCTTGTGCTCATGCCTCCGGATGCCTTCTTGCCACAGCCAATCATGCTTCAAGCTTATCTTCCTGATGACGGTATGCAATGAAGGTCGTAAGCGATAACCCCTACTTTGGGTAAAGGATCGCCTGTTGCAATGAAATAACCAATACAACGGTGGAATAAATGCCAATTCAATTGAAGATCACGGTTGATACAAAGCAGCTAACCAAGAGCCTGGAGGCCATGGTTAAGAAGCAAATTCCCTTTGCAGCTGCTCAAGCCGTCAATGCCATTGCCAAAATAGTAAAGCTGATCGAACAGAAGAACATCAAGGAAACTTTCCCGACGGCAAAGCCCTTCACGGTTTCAGGCGTCTTCGTTTCTCTTGCCAGGAAAAACAACCTCACGGCAATCATCGATATGAAGCCCGTAACCGCTCAATATCTAAAACCCTTCGAGACAGGTGGACCGCATTTTGTTGATAAGGGTTTGATGCTTGATCCTGTGGGTCAGCCGGTCGATAGATATGGCAACATCCCCCAAGGCACATATGCTAAATTGAAAGCGCGTCCTGATGTATTCCAGGGCAAGCCAAGGGGTATGCCTAACGCTCCTTATGGATTATGGCAGCGCCCATTCCTTAGAGAGCGAGACAAGACCAAGAACATGCCGGTCTGGATGCGCAAGAAGATCCGCGGCCAATCTAAGGTGCCAAGAGGTGCAAACACGACTGGGCGGTTACGATTGCTCATATTAATGGCCGATCCACTCCAGGTCACACCGCGTCTTAAATGGCACGCATTGGCCGAGGGTTGCATCCGTTCCCGATGGCAACGTGAGTTCAGCCAAGCAATGAAAACGGCCTTGGCAACGGCAAAATGACACGATGGGGTGACCGTGGGTCCCATCTGGGGGTCTTGCCATGTGGGCGAGTGGGAGCCCGATACAAACCTAGCTATGAACTTTTTTTGAGGTTTCCAAAATGAAAAAAGGACTATCGAATAGAGCAGCTGCAAAGATGGTGAATTGTAGTCATGTTGCAATCGGCAAAGCTATAGCAACAAAAATGCTTTCGACTCTTGCTGATGGATCAATCTGCAAAGCGGATTTATTAAAATGGAACGAAGGGCGCCGGCCGCATCGAGGCGGCATCCGAAATCAGTCACCGGGCAAGGAGTTACCGCCCCAAGGGTTACCATGCCTGGAAGTAGATAAAAACGATCCATCATCGATCATTGCAGCAAGGATCGTCACGAAAGCAGCAAAGTTATTGCCTCTGGCTGAAGCAATCCAGATGAAGGAGAACTACAACGCTCTGCTGAAGCAACTTGAATACGACAAGGAATCCGGCCTAGTGGTTATGGCCGAAGATGTGCTCAAGGAAGTAGGTGAAGAATACGCGAAAGTCCGCACTCGATTACTCGCGATTCCTTCCGAGCAGGCGCCAAGGATTCAACGATTGAAGACCGTGGCCGAGGTTCAGAGCGTCCTGCAGGATATTATCACTGAAGCTCTGGAAGAATTGACCGCTGATGAAATATGATCGCTCCAACTTCCCGTTGACAACCTGGCCCGATTCAGGCAATTATATAGATGTAGCCGATATACGGCCGCCGAGATTGGCGTCTCGAAACTAAGGCGGATGCAACCGCCACAATACTCTTACTTGTTCGGCGGTTTTTTTGCGTCCGGCGCACAGAATTGCTCCTTGCTTGGGCGATAAAGTGTGGGGGGCCTTGTGCCCGCCGGTCCTTAGTCCGGTACGCCAACCCGCACTTTATCGCCCTTTTTTATTTGGAGATTACACAATGAGTGACGCAACAAGAGCCACAAAAAACAACCAAGATGCACCGCTATCACATCAACAAGCTGACGAATTGAGGATCATTGTTTTTCAACGTGTGTACTCTTGGCTGGCAGAGGCGGCCGGAATTGGAGAACTTGGAATCCCCATGTGCCGGAACGATCAATTTCTGGACCGTTATTCCGCCGAGACTCTCAGAGGCCTTGTGTGGGACCGCCTTGGAAACGAGTTTGGTATTGGTGCTAGCTGGAGGGGCTTGCCACGAAGTAGCTACAAGGAAGCCAAGGATTTCCTGGAAGGAATCTCCCTTGAAACGATCCAGAAAGAAGAGGAAGGGAAATCTGGGGCTGCCGTGTCCCGTGAAGATAGACCAAGTGTAAAGGGGTTGGCTGGAAGATACCGGCAGAGTGTAAAGGCTCATAAACGAAGAAACCAAGAAATATTCATGTTGGCTCCTAACTCATTGCGGGAGGTGGCAGCATGAAGCGGTACACCGTTGTGTTTAGAAATAGACCAGATTACCGGGTGGTTTTGCTTTCCCTGCCTGAAACAATCTATGACAACAATGAAGAGCGGTCAGTCAACCATGGGGACGTTGTGTCCAGGGCGGTTGCCAAGTTGTATGGTAAAAAATGTTGCTGGTCTCCTTCCGATTTGTGGTGGGGCATTTATGTTGGTTGTGTCAGCATGAGATTGCCTCAACTATTTGGTGGATATAAGCGGATGCCAGTTACCGACACCATGAGCATCGATATCTTTGATGGATGGTGCTGATCTAGAGAATTTCAACTGTAGCCTTTCCCTTTGCCGGGAGATTATCAGAGGACTGTCCAGCGTTGGGCAGTCCTCTTTTTATTCACTACTATGGAGGCAACCATCGTGACCACAGTAGAACAGGAAATCATAGCCCGCCTGGACCGGATCGAGGCGATGCTGAAAGACATGGCGACTATTGGCCACAGGCCATCATTGCTCGACAATCAGCCACGATCAGTAGTGGATATGATAATTGGCGGACCCGAAGCGCTCATAGCTCTCAACAAAAAGAACCGCCTTAAGAGACCAAGAAGGAAAGCAGCAAAATGAAAATGCCCGCCATCCGTTACCTGCATTGTCGCGTATTACACCTGGTTGGCCTTGGCTGATCGGGGGTTTTTTGATTCTAGGATTTGAAATGGCTCTGTCCCCCAAAAAAAAAGCATTTATTGCTGAGTATCTAATTGATCTCAATAGGGCAGAGGCATACAGGCGCGCTGGGGCTGCCAGGCTGTTAGCAGATGTTGGCATTCAATCCGCTATCCAGGCCGCAATTGATGATTCAATAACTACCAGAAAGCAGGGGGAAAGAACAAATCATTGTACCATTTTTCGGGGAACCTGAAAGGCTTCATGTTCTGCCGCTTGTCTTGCCTGGTAAATAAAAATTTTATTCCATCATGTCTTGTCGACAATAAATGCTTTTTTGTATAAACAGGGCTTAATATATATAAAAAATTCGACAAGGCCCTCATAATGCTAAAACCTGATTTCAGGTCAACTTCGTTTAACAAGGCGTGCTATCACTTTGATGCTTTCCTTGATCGCCCCTTCTTGAAACATCTCCTCAGGCCATTTATGGTCACCAGTTGCTCACTTGCTATTGTCATCATTTCTAAACCTGGATTGCAAGATAGCTTAAATTTTCTGAGTCAAGAAACATTAGTTTTTATAAAAAATTACAATTTAATCGGGTTGATATCGTTGACGTTTATACTGGCAATCGCGTCCATATTTCGAGATTGTATCAAAGAATGGGGGCAACCGAAATCCAGTTTAAATCGTAATGATATCGTTTCCCTCCTTGATTCATTTGGCCAGATCGTAGAAAATAAATCGCAAAGATTCCTTGCAAGCACAAAGTTATGCTTTGAGAAAAAGTGGACCCCTGAAAAAGTTTTCAAAGAAATAACCGTCCCTGAGCAGCAGTTGATGTTGCTTACCAAGGGTGTCCAGGGAGTTTTTGAAACTTTATTTAATAATGAAATTAATTTCCGAGTGGGCTTGCTAAGGATAGAAGACGACAACCCTTCACACTGGCAGGCTTTTTATCCTACTGACGCCCCTCCTAGAACGTCAATAACCGAGCTTTCTAAGCCAGAGAGCACCATTAAATCTGCTTTACAAGCCCAGGATTTGTTTATAATAGAAGATATCCAAAAAGAGTTGGGTAAAACTGGTAAGGACTGCCATTTCATACGTGGAAGCACAAACAGGTTTAAAAAAGGATCAATAGCTGCATACCCAATTTATTGCCCGAACACTTGTAACGCTATTTACGTGTTGAGTATTTTAGCGAGCAAGAAATGCTTAACAAACAAAGATAGAGATCTTTATGAGTGGATTTTGCAACATTTCAAACAAAGAATTATTCTAGAACACCACCTTTTGATAATGAAACAGGTGAGCCATGAAAAAAAATAATCAGCAAAGCTATAAAATATGTCCTGGGGTTACTCTTGACGAGTTTTCCCGAAAAACGATAGAAAGTTTATCCGGAAAGCAGATTGCAAAAAGAGTAGCTGAGCAATCCAAGATCCTTGACGGTATGACCGCGGGGGCGTTCGATTCTAAGAGGATATTCAAGTAACCGCTTTATTCTTTTTATTATTGAAGTAATGAGGGTGAGGCCTTACGCTTCACCCTCATTATTTTTATAGTGCTCTTAACAAGTGAGCATATCTTCTTTCAATTTATCTCTCCTCCACCTTCCCGGTTCCCTCTATCTTCCCATCCACTGCCCCGCCCGTCTAGTTACAAATTGGTAGTCGATAGCTATTGGATTACTGTTAATTACAGCCTTTTCCCGCTGAACCGGATGCATAGCCTTCTCGTTATAAGATTGAATACGTTATATATTTCAGCATGTTGCACTAAATAACGATGCAATTCAAAAAAGTGGTCCCGGTTTTGCTGTATGATATTCGACTTTAAACAATAGTTTTTCTCAAACATAACAATTCACAGGACTGTGAGATTATGAAGAAAATAGTATTGGCAGGCCTGGCATCAAGTGTGATTGCGCTAAGTTCCGCTGGAATTTTAAACGCGACAACAATATTTTCAGACAACTTTGAAGCCGATAAGACTGGCCTAAATAAAAACAACTTTATCAACTGGAGCGTAACGAAGGGTACTGTTGATTTAATAGGGATAGGCACCGGTTGGAACTGGTTTCCAGCTAATGGCCAATATGTCGATTTAGACGGATCAACATCTTTTGCGGGGGTGTTGGCAACAAATGTTTATTTTAATCCAGGAGATTACACTGTTACATTTGACATAGCTGGCTCTCAACGAGGAGACACAAATACAGTTACTGTAACATTGGGGAACTGGACAGAAGTCATCACTCTCGGAAGCAGCACTCCCTTTGCTACGTTCACCCAAACTTTCACGACCACTGGCGGGGCATTAAGTTTTCATAATTGGGGCGGCGATAACATGGGCCTCCTCTTAGACAATGTTTCCGTTTCCACGGCGGGCAATCCCGTTCCTGAATCAGCCACCATGCTCCTCTTCGGAACAGGTATAGCCGGTCTAGCTGCCGTTTTGAGAAGGAAAAGAAGTTAATTGATTTTCCAGTCTATCGGAATCATGAGGCAGGGCTTAACGGCTCTGCCTTTTTTTATCTGGATGCAAAAAAGGCGGCACCTTAATTTCAAGCCTAACCCATACATAACCCAAAACAAAAAAGCACCTAACCGATAACGGCTAAGTGCTTGATTTTATGGTACGCCCGGAGGGATTCGAACCCCCGACCCTCGGATTCGAAGTCCGATGCTCTATCCAGCTGAGCTACAAGCGCAACTATACATGTGGTTGGGAAAAGTTGCCCCTGGAGGGGCAGATTTACGGCAATCGAATTAAATGCTGGGACCGTAAGAGATACCATCATACCCGGAAACCAGCCGTGGCGTCAACCCCGCCGCGAGTCAGCAGGACTAAAAATGTTTCAGCTCAGCAGGAGAGGCGGCTTTCCGGTTGCAACGCGCAGGGCAGCAAGTAACCGCTCCGGATCAATATAGACCGCCAATCGATGGACATTGGCTGCCAGCACTGGCACAGCCTTGGCCGCCATTTTTGCTGCGCCATCAACAAAGCTGTATTCCAGTTTAATGTAGACCCCCGCTGCCCGGATCAGGGCTTGAAGAAAGATCTTTTCGTCTCCGAAAGCCTGCATCCAGGCCTGCTCCAGGATTTCATGCACTTCGAAAAATAATCCCAGATCCCAGAGAACAAATCCCTGCCAGACCACATCGGCCGGTCCATCGGCAATTAAGGCCAGAAACCTGGCATAGCGGTCGAGCCGGTTATTGATGTACTCAACATAGCAGGACTCGGGATTAGTTGCGAGATAGCGATTCGCCACAGCCTGTGCTGCAGTCAGCTGATGCTGCGTGCGGCAGGTGAGCAGTGATTCGGAAAGATCGTTGCGGATATCCCGGCTTAAGCGGTCGCGGAACGGGTCGAATACTTGATTAATCATTTGGCTTGCAAGGGTCCAATCAAGTAGTGTAGGGGCTGGCAAACGCCTCCCTGCCCGACAGTGCCCGACAGTGCCCGACAGTGCCCGACAGTGCCTGGCAGGGGGAGCAGGTTCCCTTACAGATTATTTCCATGATAAAAATACTTACGGTGAAAAAATGAAACTGTACAGCTGTATTACCGGGCCGGATGATGAAATGTTCTGCAAGCGCGTTTCTAATAAACTCAACCACGGCTGGCAGCTCCATGGCGGACCGACCTTGACCCATGATGGCAAGACGGTTATTGCCGGACAGGCCCTGGTCAAGGAGGTGGAAGGCGAGGTCTTTACCATGGAAACCAAGATCAGCGCCTATTAAGCGGAATTTTCTGCCATGCGGCTGATTCACACCTCGGACTGGCATCTTGGTCACCGCTTCCACGGACGGAATCGGCATGAGGAGCAGGCACGCTTTCTCGACTGGCTGGCCGGGTTGATCGAGGAACAAGGCATTGACGTGCTGCTGGTAGCAGGCGACATCTTTGATACTACCACTCCGGGCAGTAGGGCGTTGACCCTCTACTACCGTTTTCTGCATCGCTTGGCTGGATCAGTCTGTCGCCATGTCGTGCTGATCGGCGGTAACCACGACTCCCCTGCCCTTCTGGAAGCGCCCCGCGAACTGCTGCGCCAACTCCAGATCCACATGGTGGGCGCGGTTGGCGATACCCTGGAGAAGGAGATCCTGCTGTTGCGCGATCGGGACGAGCGGCCCGAATTGCTGGTCGGTGCCGTTCCCTTCCTGCGGGATCGAGACATCCGCACTGCTGCTGCCGGGGAATCGCTGGAGGAAAAAGGGCTGGTACTCCAACAGGGCATCAGGGAACATTATCAGCAGGTTTGCCTGGCAGCCGACCGGATACGGTGTGGCATCGATCCCACCCTGCCCCTCGTGGTAATGGGGCATCTGTTCGTGGCCGGCGGCAAGACGGTCGAGGGGGACGGCGTGCGCGAACTGTCTATCGGGGGGTTGGGGCGGATCGAAGGCACTGCGTTTCCGGAGAGCATCGACTACCTCGCCTTAGGCCATCTCCACCTTGCCCAGCAGGTGGCCGGCTCCGCGACCCGGCGCTATTGCGGGGCACCGCTGCCCATGAGTTTCAACGAAGCTGATCAGCGCAAACAGATTCTGGCTATCCGCACTCAGAGCCGGGCCATGGAGGTGGAGCCGATCCTCGTCCCCTGTTTCCAGCAGTTAATTTCGCTGCACGGCGATTTGCCCACCCTGCTCAATGGGCTGGTGCAACTGAAGGCTGCGGCCAGCAGCGCCTGGCTGGAACTGCACTACGAAGGCCAGGAGGTGATCCCCAACCTCAGGGAACAGCTTTTGGCCGCTGTTGAGGGCACGCCCCTTGCCATCCTCCGCATCCGCAACAACCGGGTGTATGATTATGTCCTGCAGCAGGCTCAGGAGGCCGAATCTTTGGACGATCTCAGCGTTACTGAGGTCTTCGAGCGGTGCCTGGAAGCCGGGCAGCTGGCAGAGGGGCAGCGGCAGTTGGTCCGTGGAGCCTTTGCGGAGATTACCGCAGTGCTTGCCCAGAACGATCATGGGGTGGACTGAGGCTGTATGAAGATTCTTGCAGTCCACCTTCGTAATCTCAATTCGCTGGCCGGTTCTTGGTCCATCGATTTCACAACCCCGGAATACGCTGCCTCGGGCATATTCGCCATCACCGGCCCGACCGGGGCGGGCAAATCCACCATCCTGGATGCCATCTGTCTGGCTCTGTTTGCACAGACCCCCCGGCTCGGCCATATCAGCAAATCGAGCAATGAAATAATGTCCCGCCGGGCGGGCGACTGTTTTGCCGAGGTGACCTTCGAGACTCAAGCTGGCCGGTACCGCTGTCACTGGGGGCAGCACCGGGCTCGGCGCAGTGCGGATGGAGAGCTGCAACCGCCCCGCCACGAGATCGTGGACGCCGTCACCGGCAAGGTCCTGGAGACTAGGACCAAGGAGGTCAGCCGTCTGGTGGAGCAGGTCACCGGCATGGATTATGATCGGTTCACCCGTTCGATCCTCCTGGCTCAGGGCGGCTTTGCCGCTTTTCTCGAAGCGGATGCCGATCAGCGGGCTCCGATTCTCGAACAGATCACCGGCACTGGCATCTATTCGCAGATCTCTATAGCTGTGCATGAACGCACCAGCGAGGAGCGCAGGAGAACCGCGAACCTCCAGGAGGCCATGGGCAATATCCTGCTGTTGGGCGAGGAAGAAGAAAAGGCGTTGGCGACCGGGATCGGCGAGGGCATGGCGGCTGTTGTCCAAATGCAGCAACAGCTTGCCCTGCTGGGCGAGGCCCTGCACCGGATCAAGAAGATCGAGGTCCTGAAGGCACAACTTGGAGAAACCGATCAGCAGCAGCTTGATCTGGCCAGCCGTCGCGAAGAAAGCAGGGAAGATCTGCACACCTTTGATCGTGGCCAGCGCGCCCAGACCTTGTTGGGTACATATACCCGGCTCAAACAGGTCCAGGAGCGGATGGCGACCCTGCGTTCCAAGGGCGAAGAGCTTCATGCCGCCTGGGAACGACTGCAACAGGAACAATTGCGGATGAGCGAGGAGCATGTCCGGACCAGCCAACAGGTCCAGGAAAGTTTGGAGGTGCAAAGTCGTGAAACCGAAAAGATCAAAACGGTACGGGTGTTCGATCTCCACATTCATGAGAAGAAAAAGGCCATAGGGCAGCTCAGTGTTGCTCAGCAGCAAACGGAAAAGGAACAGCAAAATCATCTTCGGTTGCGGGAAGACCTGAACCGGCAGCAGTTGGCCGTTGCGGCACAGGTGGCACAGCTCGATGTTTTTTTCCAGGAGCATGGGAGCGACAGCCTGCTGGTGGAGCATCTGGCCGGTTTTCGCCAGCAACTTCTCCAATTGGGGGCACGGGCTGGCAACTTGTTCCGATTGATGCGAACTCGAGAAGAAAACCGGGTGGCCCAAGTCGATGCGGCCCAGCACCACAGCCGTTTGCTCAAGACGGAACAGCAGGCGGAACAAGGATTGTCAGGGCTTCGCCAGCGCCAGCAACAACTGCAGGCAGAACGAGAAGAGCTGTTGGCCGGCAAGGATGTTGCCTCCTGGCGAGAACAGGTTGAACAGGGTGAACAACGCCTCAGGCAACTGGAACAGGCCAGCGAACTCCTGGGACGGCAGAAGATCCTGGAGGAGGAGATGGCCACCCTCGGTCGTTCGCTCCGAGAGGTGCAGACGCAGGAGCATGATCAAACGAACGAGCTCCGCATCCAGGAGGAAAAGCGGGGCCTCCAGCAGCAACTGGTGGCCCAATGCGAGCAAAATCATCAACTGGCCCTGCACATCCACAGTTATGAGGAGGAACGAAAACACCTGGTGGATGGCGATGCCTGTCCGTTATGCGGTGCCACCCATCACCCATGGGCCGATGAGCGACCAGTGCTTGAGGTTTCGGATTCGACGCTTTCCCAGGCTCGGGCGGAGCTGGAACGGGTGCAGGTGAACACGGCTCAGCTACGGGAAGCCTTGGTCAGCCTTGGCAAGGACAGGGAATACGCAGTGACCATGCTGGCCAAGGGGCAGCGGCAACGGCAGGAGTTAGAGGAACAGCTGGGACCTTTGCTGGCGTTGCTCGAGGGGGCATCGGTTACGGATCGGACCACCGAGGTGGCCCAGGTGCTGGAGCAGTGGCGGGCGCAGATCGAGGCCCTTCGGTTGCGTCTCAACACAATTGAGAGGCTGGAGGCGGCGTTGCACGCGGTGCACACCCAGCTTGAGCAGGCCACAACCCTCCACACCGATCTGCTCCGGCAGGTGCAGACGGCCCAACATGCCGGTGAGACCCTCGTCTCCGAGGGGCGTCGGTTGGAGGAGCAAGCCCGGGAGGAACAGGCCCATATTGATCGTAGTTGCACCGAACTCCTGGCTCAATTGCTGCCCTTGGGTATCAGGGAATGCCCTCCGGAGCAGGCCGAGCATCTGTTGATCCAGCTGGAAGCACGTCAGCAGGCCTGGAAAGAACAGCAGCAACGCCGGGAACAGTTGATCCGGGAACAGGCGCGTCTGCAAGCAGAACAGGACAAGATTGACCTGCTGCTGTCCGGCATTGCCAGGAGTTTGTCCCAACAGAGCGCCGAGCGCGAGACCCTCGCTAGGGCAGAGGACGGTTTACTGGCGGAGCGGTTTGAGCTCTATGGTGATCGCGATCCGAATCTGGAAGAACAAAAAGTGCAAACTTATGTTCGGCAGGCTCAGGCGCAGGAGATGGTCAGCCGCACCCGTCTGGCCGAGATCGACAAGGAACTGCATGGCATGGGCGAGCAGATGCGGATCGGTTCGGAAGAGCTGGAGATGCTGCTGCCGCAGAGCCGTGAGCTGGAGGCTGAGCTGCTCGGCAAACTGCAGATGGCCGGGTTTGTTGATCTGCCCGATTATTGCGGCGCGCTGCTGGAACCGGAGGTCTTGGCGGCACTAGGGCAGCGCAAAGAGGCACTGGAAAAGGAACTGGCTGTACTTGCTGCCCGTAAGGCTGAACAAACCGTGGCCCTGGAGCGTGAAGAGGAACTGCATCGCGGGCAGAAGGGCCAGGCCGAGTTGCTGGAAGAGGAGGCGGCGTACAACCTACAACTTGCAACCGTGCAGCAGCGGATCGGCGCGGATCGGGAACGGTTGGGAGCTAACAGTCTCCGTAAACAACAGTCCGAGGAACAGCGGCAGGCTGTGGCGGCCCAGAAAAAGGAGCAGGAACGCTGGGACCTGCTCCACCAGCTGATCGGCTCGGCAGACGGCAAGAAATTCCGGGTCTTTGCCCAGGGATTGACCTTTGATGTGATGATCAGCCACGCCAACCGGCAGCTGCGGAAGATGAACGATCGCTATATCCTCCTGCGCGACCCAAAGGAACCTCTGGCCCTGCAGGTGATCGACAATTATCAGGCAGGCGAAATCCGGTCGACCCGCAACCTGTCCGGCGGCGAGAGTTTTCTGGTCAGCCTCGCTCTCTCGCTTGGGCTGTCCGCCATGGCCAGCCACAATGTCCGGGTGGATTCCCTGTTTCTCGACGAGGGGTTCGGCACTCTGGATGAAGAGGCCTTGGAGACGGCTTTGCAGACCCTGGCAGAACTGCAGCATGACGGCAAGCTGATCGGGATCATCTCCCATGTGCCGCTCTTGAAGGAGCGTATCGATGTCCGCATCCAGGTCGTACCAGGAACTGATGGCTGTAGCCGTCTGGTCGGGCCGGGCTGCCGGAAATCCTCCTGAAAACCGAGCGGGCGGCCCACGTCACCGTCAGCCCTCTCTCTTCCAGGGTATTTGCGAGTGAGGCGGATAGCGGTTTGTTTTTGTTTGCGAATCAGCGGAACAGCGGGAAGGAAGCTGTGGACAACCGTGCGGATTTCAGGTGAGGACGACCAGCAGCCAGATGACAGCGGCGTTAATAAGCGACATGGATACTGCTGAGGAGCCCAGATCTTTTGCCAACCCGGAAAGCTCGTGCCGTTCGAGGCCGATACGATTAACCACCACCTCGACCGCCGTATTGAGCAGTTCGACAATCAGCACGACAAGAAGGCTGCCGATCAGCAGGGCACGCTCCACGCCGGTATTGCCGAGCCAGCAGGCCAAAGGGACCAGCACCACGCAAAGAAGCAGTTCCTGGCGAAAGGCCTCTTCGTTTTTCCATGCTGCTGCAAATCCGGCAGAGGAGCAGGTTATCGCCCGCTTCAATCTCGCCAGTCCGGTTCCGTTCACTTTTTGCTCTGCGGTCATAGTTGTTGCACTATCTCCTGTTGATCCAAATCAAAAGCTGCGCATGGGTGATACCTCAAAGCACAGCTGATACAATCGAACTGAACAAAATACACTATTTTTTCTTGCTTTTCCATGGACTTTTCCGTAGCTGCATATCCCGACACTCGGTCTTTTCCCAACCCGTTGCCAACGGAAAATGAATTGCCGCCTTCGTCACCTTGTGGTATCTCTTGAATACCTTAATACAACCTCAGGGATAGGATCATGAATCGAGAAATATTTGCTAACCTACGAGCACGATTAAAGAAAACGCAGAAGACTCTCGCTGAGCTCCTCGGGATTTCCTTAAAAGCCGTGCAAAGTTATGAACAGGGATGGCGGGCAATTCCTATTCACATCGAACGGCAGCTCTATTTTTTGATCGTCAACCAGAGGGGCGATGGCCAGGCAAACCGCAAAGATTGCTGGGTTGTCAAAAAATGTGGGCATAAGAAAGAATGTCCGGCCTGGGAATTTCAGGCAGGACACCTGTGCTGGTTTCTCAGCAGCACCCGCTGCGAATGTACGGTGGATAAGAACTGGAAGGAAAAAATGATTGTTTGTCGGGATTGCCCTGTCCTGACCTCCTTGCTGTGATTGTGGTCCGCTTCCTTTTTTCAGCTGCAACCGATTGAAGACCAGTTGTCCATGTCCCTGATAAAAGTTGGCATAGCCATGAGCGGCGGGGTGGACTCCACCGTAGCCGCGTCTTTGTTGCAGGAGCAGGGTTATCAGGTCCACGGTTTTTTCATGCTGTTGCCCCTTGCCCACCTCGATACGCAGTTGCAGCGGGTGCAAGAGGTTGCCGATACCTTAGCGGTTCCCCTCACCTGTGTCGATGTGCGCCATCAATTTTCCGATCAGGTTATCCGTTATTTCACTGATGGCTACCGTGCCGGTCAGACCCCAAATCCCTGTGTGCACTGTAACCGTCTCATCAAGTTTGGGACGCTCGCTGCGGCCATGATGGAACATGGTATGGACAAGGTCGCCACCGGACACTATGCCCGTGTCCGGTCGATTGGCGAGCATTTCGCTCTCTTTCGAGGGGCTGACCCATTAAAAGATCAGTCCTATTTTCTGGCACGACTCGCCTCCGTACAACTGCAGAATCTCCTCTTTCCGCTTGGCGATTGGACCAAAAAACAGGTCTACCGACAGGCTCAAAGGCTCGGTTTGCAGTTTCAGGGAGAAGAAAGCCAGGATGTGTGTTTTCTCTCCCAGGGTTTGCCCTCCTTTCTCGCTGAACACGGCATCCACGATACAACCGGTCCAGTCGTCACCATGGATGGCGTTCGGCTCGGCGAACATCGGGGCGTCTGGCATTACACCATCGGGCAGCGGCGCGGCCTCGGCCTGCCGGATGCCACCCCCTGGTATGTGGTGGGCATCGATGCAACGAACAATCGGATTATTGTCGGTAAGAATACGGATCTTTTCTACACAGCCTGTTCTATCCATTCTCTGCAATGGTCGCAAAAGCCCCCTCCCCTTCCCTGGCGCGGTCAGGTGCAGTTGCGGTTACATCATACACCGGCGGCAGCTCAGGCGAGTCAGTCGGGTCCTGATTGCTGGCGCATTCTGTTTGACACCCCGCAGCGGGCCATTACCCCCGGGCAGTTTGCGGTCTTCTATGAGGGGAACCAGGTGTTGGGGAGTGGTGTGATCAGCGGACCCGGGCCGATAGCGGAGGCTGACACCCCGTGAAAAAGATCGCCATTACCACCTTGGGCTGCAAGGTTAACCAGTTTGAGTCTGCCGCCTTTGCCACCGCCTTTGAAGCGCAGGGTTGCCAACTGGTAGCTTTTGGCGCGGCAGCGGATGTCTATGTGATCAACACCTGTACGGTCACGGCTCGTGCCGGCCAGCAATCCAGGCAATTGATCCGGCGTGTCCTCCTCGCCCACCCCGAGGCTCGGATCGTGGTTACCGGCTGCTATGCCCAGATGGACCCGGAGACTGTGCTGGGGCTTGCCGAACAGCCGGTGACCATCATCGGCAACGGCAACAAACACCTGTTGGTGGAGGCCGCGCTTGCCGAGGAACATCCCGATCTGGTCATGCTGATGGGGCAGATTCGCAGGAAAAAGGAGATCTGTGATCTGCCGGTCAAACGTTTCCGGGGGCGTACCAGGGCCTATCTCCGCATTCAGGACGGCTGCGACAACCTCTGTTCCTACTGCATCGTGCCCTTCACCCGGGGACGCAGCCGCAGCCTGCCACTGGCGCGAGTCCTCCAGCAGGTAGAAGTCTTTGCTGAACAAGGGTATAAGGAGCTGGTGATTACCGGCATCAATGTCGGCAAATACGGGCTCGATCTGGGCGAGCAGCAGAGCATCTACAGCATTCTTGACCGCATCTGCCGCGATTTTCCCTCGCTGCGGATGCGCCTGAGTTCCATCGAACCAACCGAGGTCAACGACCATTTGTTGGAACTTATGACCACCCGTGCCAATCTTATGCCCCACTTGCACATCCCCCTGCAGAGCGGGGATGACGAGATCCTGGCCCGCATGAATCGGCGCTACACCCGGGCCGACTTTGCCGCAGTGATCGACCGGGTGCACCGGGCCTTGCCGACGGCCGCCATCGGTTGCGATGTCCTGGGTGGGTTCCCTGGTGAATCGGAGCAGGAAGCTGAAAATACCTACCAATTGCTGGCGGAGTTACCGGTTCACTATCTCCACGTCTTTCCTTATTCCCGGCGGCCTGGCACCCTGGCCGCTACCTTTGGGCAGCATCTTCCCGGCCCGGTGAAAGATGCCCGAGTGCAGCGGCTGCGCAGGCTGGACGGGGAAAAACGAGCGCAGTTTTATCAGGAGAATATCGGTTTGGTCCATCAGGTCCTGGTGGAACGGCGTTCTCCTAAAAGCGGCCACCTCCAAGGGTTTTCAGAAAATTATCTGCCGGTCCTCTTTCCTGGATACTCAACCCTCTTACGCCAGGTTGTCCCTGTCCGGATCACCGGTATCGAAGAGGGGCAACCCATGGGCTGCTTTGTTGATGCGGTGCTTGAGGAAAATCACGGAAACAGGTAGGTTGTTTTGAAAAAGGCACAAGGAACAGGCGGATGATCGGAGAAATTATCGCCATCGGCGACGAACTGACCTCTGGCCGCATTACCAATACCACCAGTGGGTTGGCGGCCAGGGAATTGTTTTTGCTGGGTCACGAGATCCGGGCTATGCACACCATCGGCGACGTGCCGGAACTTATCGGCACCACGCTGCAGGCGGCGATTACCCGCGCCGATTTTGTGATTGTCACCGGCGGATTGGGCGCGACCACCGATGACCTGACCAATGATGCGGTTGTCCAGGCTCTTCATCTCAAAACAGCTGTCCATCCCGGTGTGCTGGCCAGTCTCAAGGCACGGCTGTCTCACGAAATACTGAGCGGAGCGGTGTCGCTTGCCAAACTCGCCGAGCTTCCCGAGGGAGCAGAGGTCTTGGATGACGACTGCCGTATGGCCGGGTATCTGCTCCGTTATAACGGTAAACCGATCTATTTTCTTCCCGGTGTGCCGCCACAGATGGAAATGCTGCTGCACAGCAAAGTGCTGCCCGGATTGCGAGCCTTTTCGCCCTCTCCGGCCGTGCCGGTCTGCCAGCAGATCTACCGCACCTGTGGCCTGCAGGAGGTGGCAATCAATCAACTGCTGCTGCCTTTGGCAGGCAACCCTGCCCTGCAGGTGGGCTACTACCCGGTCGGTTGCGAGGTTCATATAAGTGTCACTCTCCGCAATCTCGGGCATGGGCAGGACGATTCCCTGTTTCTTGAGACCGACAGCTTTATCCGGAAGGCTTTAGGCGAGCATCTGTATGGTACAGGTAAAGCATCGCTGGCCTCGGTTATAGGGCAACTGCTCAAAAGCAGGGGCATGGTGCTCGGTGTTGCCGAATCCTGCACCGGCGGGCTGATTGCCAGCAAAATAACAGAGACGCCGGGCAGTTCCCAGTGGTTCGGTGGCGGGGTGATCGTCTATTCCAACGAGCTGAAACAACTGCTGCTTGATATCAACCCTGCGGTGCTTGCCGAACACGGCGCGGTGAGCGCCGAGACTGCCCGGGCCATGGCCGGTCAGGCAGGCGCCCGGCTGAATTGCGACATCGCGGTCGCAGCGACCGGCATTGCTGGGCCTGACGGCGGTACAACCGAAAAACCGGTTGGCACCGTGTATCTAGGTCTTTTGTACCAGAATACAGTCAGCGTCCGGTTGTGTCATTTTACCGGTTCGCGTCGCCAGATTCAGGAAAAAACCGCGCACACCGCACTCGATCTGGTGCGCCGTGCTTTACTTGAGAATTAATACAGGTCAGACAAGGAGAGATTTTCATGACAGTGTCCAATGATGTAAGCGAAGGCCGCCTGAAAAGCATCGATAATGCCATCGTTCAGATCCACAGGCAGTTCGGCAAGGGGTCGATCATGCGGTTGGGGACCACGGAACGGGAAAATATTCCGGTCATCCCCACCGGCATCCTTTCCGTCGACCTGGCTCTTGGGGTTGGCGGCCTGCCGCGTGGACGGGTCACCGAGATCTATGGTCCGGAGTCTTCGGGAAAGACGACCCTGGCCCTGCATGTCATCGCTGAAGCCCAACGCAGAGGCGGAAATGCCGCCTTTATCGATGCTGAGCATGCCCTTGACACCTCCTATGCGGAACGGTTGGGGGTGGATACCGACAATCTCCTTATTTCCCAGCCGGATTTTGGTGAGCAGGCCCTGGAAATCGCCGAGATTCTGATCCGCAGTGGCGGCATTGATGTGGTGGTGATCGACTCAGTCGCCGCCCTGGTGCCTCGCGCCGAGATCGATGGCAATGTCGGTGATCAGCATGTTGGACTCCAGGCCCGGCTTATGTCGCATGCTATGCGGAAATTTACAGGGGTTCTCAGCCGCACTAACACCGTACTTATTTTTATCAACCAGATCCGGATGAAGATCGGGGTCATGTTCGGTAACCCTGAAACGACCACGGGTGGTAATGCCCTGAAATTTTATAGTTCCATTCGCATCGATATCCGCAAAACCACCCAGATCAAGGAAGGGACGGAAGCTATCGGCAATCTGACCAAGATTAAAATCGTCAAAAACAAGGTGGCCCCTCCCTTCAAACATGCGGATGTGGACATTATCTACGGTGAGGGAATTTCACGAACCGGCGATCTGATCGATCTGGGCGTAACCCACGGAATAGTGGACAAGAGTGGTTCCTGGTACTCCTATCAGGAGGAACGTATTGGCCAGGGGCGTGAAAACGCCAAGAAATTCATGAAAGAACATCCGGAAACCATGGACAGCATCGAACAGAAACTTCGGCTTGCCTTGGGAATGGCAGTCATCGGAGAGGAACCAGCATCAACGCCAGCACCTAAGAAACCCGCTGCCTGACCGTTTCTTCTTTTTTCCCGCATCGGCCCAGTCAAAGGATTGGGGCGATGCGGGACCCCAGACCCTGCCGTAAAATCTCAACGGAATATTTTCATCAACCCATCGATGGAGGTGAGCACTTTGCGAATCCATGCCTTGCAGCACGTTGCTTTTGAAGGCCTTGGTTCTATCGGCCAATGGATAAGTGAGCAAGGGCACCAACTGACCCTCACCCGGCTGTATGCCGGCGACGCCCTTCCTCGGCCTGATGCTTTTGACCGGCTGATTATCATGGGCGGTCCCATGAATATTTACGAGGACGAGCAGTATCCCTGGCTGACTGATGAAAAGGCGTTGATTAGAAACGTCATCGATGCCGGAAAATCTGCGGTCGGCATCTGTCTGGGCGCGCAACTGCTGGCCGATGCGCTCGGTTCTCCGGTCTTTGCCGGACCGGAAAAGGAAATCGGCTGGTTGCCGATTACGTTAACGGAAGTCGGAAAAAAAACCGCCCTGCTCTCCGGCTTGCCGGACCAGGCAATCGTCTTTCACTGGCACGGCGACACCTTCAATCTGCCTCCGGGTGCGGTGCATCTGGCGGAGAGTGCGGGTTGTAAACAGCAGGCCTTTCTCTATGACAACCGCATCCTCGGGTTGCAATGCCATCTTGAATCGACCCCGGAAACAGTGCAGGAGATTCTGGCCCACTGCCACGATGAACTTGTGCCCGGCCGCTTTGTCCAAACCGCGGCCGAGATCGCCGGTGCGTCTCCTGAGTTGTATCTGCACATCAACAGTCTGATGGCGACCCTGCTAACCCGGTTGCCGCAGTAAAGGCCTTTTTTGTCAGCGAATCATCCGCCCTCAAGAAACGCTCTGCTCCTTGAAGCGCACCAGTGCTGCTAAAAACTGGCAGCAGGGTGTTGCCACCTTATATTTTAGCCCCTGGGCGACCACGTAACCGACCATGGCCTCTACCTCGGTCGGTTTCTTATTCTCCAGATCCTGGAGCATGGAGGGGCGGTGGTTGTAAGTCGCCGGCACCAATTGTTCGTAAAATAATCGTTTGTACTGGGCCGCCTCGGACCAGGGTGTCGTGCCGCCCATGGCCGTGATGACGGCGAAGGTTTCTTCTATCACAGTGTCCATGAGAGCACGGGTCTCGCTGCTTTCAGCCAAGGCTCCGTAATGGACGCCCAGAATTGCCCCCAGAGGGTTCAGGGCGCAGTTGTAGAGGAGTTTGGCAAAGAGTGATTGGTAAATATCGGCAACAGCAACACAGGGGAGTCCTGCATGGGCAAGTGCTGCTGCGAGTTGACGGGCTGCCGGTGGAATCTCGCCGCGCACACAACCGCCCACATGCACGGCGTCCGCCGAAACCGTGATCCGCACAGAACCCGGACGTGTTATCTCAAACCCGGTGATTACCCGGGCCGCCAGGCTGCGCGCAGGGCCGAAACGCTGCTCCACTTTTTCAAGATTTCCGCACCCGTTCTGCAGCGAGAACACCGGGCAGTCGCATTCCGCAAGCGTCGCGATATCGGCAAGGGCCGCTTCGGTGTCATAGCTTTTGGTGGTGAGCAGAATCGCGTCATAGCCACTGCCGTCCCGACCCTGTAAATCCTGCAAGAGGCCGAGACGATTCTCTGCCGTTCGATACTCGCCGAAGATGCCTGTGACCTCCAGGCCATCGTTTTTTATAGGAGCAATGAAGCGCTCCCTGAGCACCAGGTCAACCTGGTGGCCATCCGCGGCCAGCATGCAGCCGATTGCCTGGCCCAGTGCTCCCGCCCCATATATCAAATATTGCATTTCTGCCTCCAATCGAGATGACTAACGTTCTTGCCGGAAGATCCTGAAAAATGTACTCTGAATGCGCATCAATGTGCAATCATCAGCCTTGTTTGACCGGAATTTAACTTGCCCATTCGAGGAGAAGATCGTGGAACTGATCCTAATCGCCGCTATGGCTGCTAATCGAGTAATCGGTCGCAACAATGCTATCCCCTGGCAGATCCCCGAAGAAATGGCGCATTTTAAAGCGACCACCATGGGGCATCCTCTGATCATGGGTCGGAAGACCTATGCCTCCATCGGCGGTCCGCTCCCTGGGCGCCGCAACATCATTGTGACTGCCAACCCCTCCTTCCAGGCCCGTCCGGATTGCACCGTGGTGGCGGTTTCTCTTGCCCAGGCTATTACGCTCTGTGCAGGTGCGGAGAAGGTATTTGTCATCGGCGGAGCACAGCTCTACCAGGCTGCCCTGCCCCTTGCCCACACCCTGATCCTCACCGTGATTGGCAAAGATTTCGCGGGAGACACCTTTTTCCCCGATTTCTCTGATCAGCCGTTTTTGTTGGTAGACAGCCAGGTGATGGATGCCTCGGTACCCCTCACCATCAAGATCTACCGGCGAATTGAAGCTCCTGCCGTTTCCAGAACCACCACCACCTTGGCGTGAGCTGCTTTTTTCCCACCCTAGCTCAGGGGAATGGTATGCATTCAGCCCTTATTTGTGCTACATAGAACCCATGCGACGCTTTTTTCTGCAACAGTGTGCCATCGCCTCTGATCACATCGTAGTGACCGGGGCTGAGGCACGGCATATCACCTCAGTACTTCGGCTCAAACCGGGGCAGGCGGTCGAGTTTTTTGACGGCAAGGGCGCCATTTTTTCTGCAGTCTTTGAGACGACCGAAAAAGATCGGGTACTTGCCCGCATTACCGCCGTACGGCAGGAGGAAGATTCCGTAGCCTCTCCCCTGACCGTGGCGCAATGCTTGCTCAAAGGGAAGAAAATGGATCTTCTCGTCCAGAAGGCAACCGAATTGGGGGTGCACACCTTCCTGCCGGTGGTGTCAAGATATTGTGAGAATCACGGGGATCGACGCCACCAAGAGGAACGCTGGCAGCGGATTATGATTGAGGCCTGCAAGCAGTGCCACCGGGCCGCGCCTATGCGGATTGCGCCTGTGGTATCCCTAGATCACGCCGATTTCACCACCTATAACCATCGCCTGGCGGCCTGGGAGCAGGAGCGGTCAGCCGCCCTGCCCTCCTCTTTTATCGAGCATCCGGGAGCCATCTGTCTTTTTCTCGGTCCGGAGGGCGGGCTCCATAGCGAGGATCTGCAAATTTTGCAGCACCAACAGTTTACCACCTTTTCTCTGGGCTCCAAAATCCTTCGGGGTGAGACTGCAGCTCTGGCCGCTATGTCCATCATTCAATATCTCACCGGCACCTTGCAACCCGCCGCCGTCCCCCAGTCTGATCCGGCATGAGAGCGGTTTTGCAACGCGTCAGCCGGGCTCAGGTGGAGGTGGAGGGCTGTGTGACCGGTACGATCGCAGCCGGACTTGTCGTCTTGTTAGGCGTTCACCGCGAAGATACCGAGCGCGACCTCGCCTGGTTGGTGGAGAAGATCGTGCATCTGCGTATTTTCGATGACGAGCAAGGGTTGATGAATCGTTCGCTCATCGACACCCACGGCGAATTGCTCATCGTGTCCCAATTCACCCTGCACGGCGACTGCCGCAAAGGCCGCCGTCCCGCCTGGACCTCGGCGGCCCCGCCCGATGTTGCCAAGCGGCTTTATGACGATTTTATTTCGGCCTGTCGCCAGCGCGGCATCCCTACCCAAACCGGAGTTTTTCAGGCGATGATGGACCTTACCTTGACAAATGCTGGCCCGGTGACCATTCTTCTCGATTCCCACAAAACTCTCTGATAACGGAATTCTATGACCTCGTATACCATCGGTTCGACCTATCACGGATTTCTCCTTGAACGCCGTGAATTCATCCCTGAAATTAACTCGGATGTTTTTCTTTTCACCCACACCGTTCTTGGCTGTCAGGCGGTGGCCATTAAAAATCAGGATGTGAACAAGACGTTTTGTGTCTCGTTCATGACTGTCCCGACCGATTCCACCGGGGTTGCCCACATTCTTGAACATTCCGTGCTCATGGGTTCAACCAAATACCCGGTCAAGGATGTCTTTGGCGAAATCAATAAAGGCGGGCTGATGACCTTCCTCAACGCCATGACCGGCGCGGATACCACCTGGTATCCTTTTGCCACCCGCAATCTCAAAGAATATTTCAACATCATGGATGTCTACTGCGATGTGGTCTTCCATCCCCTGCTGCTCCAGTCCACCTTTGAACAGGAAGGATGGCACTATCACCTCGAAAGCGCGGAGGATCAAATCCAGTATATGGGGGTTGTTTTCAATGAGATGAAAGGGGCTTTTTCAGACCCCATCCGGGCCCTGTTTCATCATACCTTTCGCGGTCTGATGCCGGAGTCGACCTATGCCCATGAATCGGGAGGCGATCCGCAGTGCATTCCCGATCTCACCTTTGAGCAGTTCGTCGCCTTTCACCGCTCCCATTATCATCCCGCCAACAGCACTTTTTTCTTTTACGGCGATGCCCCGCTTGAGCAGGAGCTCGCCTTCATTCAGGAAAATTTTCTGGCAAAGTACCCGACACCGGTTCCCAAGGCCCGCATTAAGGAGGGACTTGCGATTCAGCAGCCTCTGTTCATTGAAGAAAGCTATCCGGTCCAACCCGGCAGCCCTACTGAACAGAAGACCTATATCGCCATCAGTTCCACTGTGGGTACCGTTCATGATCGAAAGATCAACGCGGCCTTTCAGATTATAGCTAATATCCTCTTTAATTCCGATGGCTCACCCCTGAAGAAAGCCATTTTCAATGCCTCGCTCTGCAAGGATTTTGGTGGCTTGTTTCTCACCAATTCAAGCCTGAAGACGCTGATGATCACCTATCTGGTAGGCTCCGATCTTGAGAAGCGGGAGCACTTTCTGGCATTGTATAAGGCCACCCTGACTCGGATGGTTGATGCGAAGCTTGACAGGGATCTGGTGCTTTCCGAATTGAATAAATATGAATTTACCGTCCGCGAGGAGATGAATAAAGCCCAGCGCGGGCTTGATTTGATCGGCAAAGCACTCCCGGTCGTGAAACAACAGCTGGAACCCTTTGATGCCCTCCAGATTGATACTCTGTTGGCCGAGATCCGCAAAGATGCCCTGGAAAATGGGTATTTCGAGCAGCTCATTCGCTCGTACCTGCTGGACAATCCTGCCACGGTGACCGTGACCCTTATCCCGGATCCAGACAAAACAGAACAGACGTTGCGTGATGAGCAGCAGCGCCTTGATGCCTATTCCCAATCGCTCGATGCGGTCAGTCGCCAGCATCTGGTCGATCGCACCCAGGAACTGATGACCCTGCAAGCGGCTCCGAATTCAGCTGAGGATCTGCGGCGCTTGCCCGGTCTTTCCCTGAGCGATCTTGACGTCAAGCCGCCTATTCACGTCATCCAGCCCTCTACCTTGGCCGGAACGCCTCTATTGATCAGCAACCTAGAGACCAACGGCATCTGCTACCTTGATTTTGGCTTTGATTGCTCGTCGCTCTCGGCGGACTTGCTTCCCTATCTCGACCTGTTTGCCACGGTGCTTACTGAAATTGGGACAGCTGATAAGGATTACATGCAGTTCGCCAAGGCCATCAATCTCTGCACAGGCGACTTTTCCCATTCCTTCCAAGTGTATGTCCAGGCAGACGCCCGCGATGCGGTTCGTCCGATACTCTGGCTGCACATCAAGGCCCTCTCCGCTTACCTGGAACCGGCAATCAGTCTGTTAACCGAGGTGCTGACCTCCGTTGATTTTTCAGATCAGCAGCACATTGAGGAAATTATTCATCGCGAATATGCCTGGGCCGAGCATTCGGTCCAGAGCGATGGCTATTCCCTCGCCTCCACCAAAGTCTTTTCTCATTTAAGCAAGGCAGGGAAGTACAACGAGTATGTGCATGGTGTCCACTCCTACCTTCATCTGAAGCATCTTGCTGGCAATTATCCAGCCGGAGAGGAGAAGCTTTTTTCCGCCTTACAGCAAATTCGCAATCTGCTCTTCCGACGGCAGGGACTGATGGTCTCAATCACGGCCGAAGACAAGGATATCCGTCAATTTCAAAATATCGGTCTCTCTGTCATCAATGGTCTGCCCGACTTGCCGGTGCAGCCCGCGCACCTTGAGTTTGCCGCCGCCCCGACAACTCTGGCTTACACCACCTCCGCCGAGGTCGTCTACAATGTTCAGGCCTGTAATCTGTTTGCTGAACCCGACCACTACAGCGGTTCCTTTGAGGTGCTTAGAACCTGGCTCTCCCGCGACTATCTCTGGAATACTGTGCGGCAAATGGGAGGGGCTTATGGTTGTTTCATCCAATTTAACCATCTGAGCGGTAACTTCGGCATGATCAGTTACCGAGATCCTCAGGTGAAAAAAACCTATGAGGCCTATGAGGCTTTGCCTGCAGTTATCAATGCTCTTGATTTGACCGAGGAATCGCTCCATCAATTGATTATCGGAGCCTATGGTTCTTTTACGCCTCACCAGGGCCCCGCCTCGAGAGGTGCCAGTGCGCGTAACGATTATCTCTCCGGTATTACTCCTGTTTTTCGCCAACAGCGGATTGAGGAAATTCTGGCGACATCGGCGCATGATCTCCGCCGTTTTGCACCCTACTTTCAACAGCTGCAAGCCACCCGTTATCGCGCGACTATCGGTAGCCGGGATAAGATCGAACAGGACAAATCGCTTTTCGGCGATATCATCGAGCTATGAGCTATGACGTTGTTTCATGCTGTCACGGTTTCTTGGGCGTAGATAGCCTTTCCACCACCATATTGTAATACGGCCCCTCTTCGCCAAGCTGGATAGCCCTGCCCATGCGGTTCTCCAGCTTGGTTTTCAGGCAACTGATCTTCTTCAATTGCCTGAGTTTTTCTTTTTCATCCGTACAGGTTGTTAGTAACTGTTCGATACGGGTAATCTCCTGTTGCAACGTAATCTCTTCTGGCACATATCCAGCATTCTTTAACAATCTATAGGCCATCCGTAAATCAGCGGGAACGTCGGCCATGTCATCCGGTGGTAGGGGTTTACCTTTCCAATGACTCAGGTCAAGAAGGGTCCCTTCTGACATTGCCTGTTGAATTTTTCGTTCTGCTATGACCTGAATTATTGAATACATGGTTTTTCCTCTCTTTTTCTTGTGCCTTTGGTTGGAGTTTGTAAAATGGGAAAAGTGTTTGTATTGGTCAACGCAGCATGTCTGCTCTAAGATTCATTAATATG
Organism: uncultured Desulfobulbus sp.; assembly: GCA_964607065.1. Classification (GTDB taxonomy): domain Bacteria; phylum Desulfobacterota; class Desulfobulbia; order Desulfobulbales; family Desulfobulbaceae; genus Desulfobulbus. Next base: position 25,180 of record CAZSIJ010000056.1, read on the forward strand.
GAGGTGTCCATGAAGAAATGTTATCTGCTGGTTGTATCCATGATTCTGCTCTTTCTCTCTTCTCTGGCCTGGGGTGAGGACCTCCCGTGGGAGATGAAACTGCCTTTCAAGGAGGCCACTATTCAATATAACCTAGGGGGGAGTCAGCAGGGTAGTGAAACGCTTTATATAAAAGATTACGGTAAGTTGCGTGCAAAACACCACAAGGGTACCGCAACAGTCATGGGGACGACCACTAAGACGGAAACCCTCGAGGTTATTGACCCGGATTGGATATATTCCTACAATCTTATTGAGAAAAAAGGGGAGAAAACCACTAATCCACGAAAATTGTATCAGGCTGAATATAGCAAACTCACCGCCGAGGAGAAAAGGAATTTTGAAAAAAACTCCAAGGAACTCGGTACCGGCATGATGGGTAAACACGGTGGGTCCATTAAGCAAAACGCAGAAAAAATTCTCGGTTATGATTGCGATGTCACCACAGTCGGCGGCATGTCGACCGTATACCTTCTCCACGGCAGTGACATCCCTCTGCGTACCGAGGTTTCCATGATGGGCATGAAAAGTAGCAACACCGCGACCAAGGTTGATACCAGCGGCAGTGTCCCGTCCAGTGCCTTTGATCCGCCTCCGGGTATATCAGCTCAATTGAATATGGAAATGGAAACCATGATGGCCGACACCATCAAAAAGTCCATAGATACCCTGAAGCGGCCGGATGGGGCCCAGAAAATGCTGCAATCTGGCCCTGGAATGGGGCTTGGCGGTATGCAGAAGGGAATGGAGGCCGAGGGGATGAGTAAGGAAGAGCAGCAGGAGATGATGCAGCAGATGGAAGCGGCAATGAAGCAGATGAAAAAAAGAACGCCGCAGCAGTAAGCGTGAC
>CAZSIJ010000057.1:0-25000 GCA_964607065.1 uncultured Desulfobulbus sp.
AGAAACAACCAGTCAATCCGCTTCTGCTGCCAGCGGCCCATCAAGCAGCGACCACAATATGATGATATCGTTTCGTCGCAATCAATACCGAAAAACGTCCCGCACCCTTGATCGATACCCATCAGGATGTTGTGCCAGTAACCTCGCTGTCTTCCCCGATCAGGCCATTGCATTAATGATGGCCTCCTGCTCCCTTTGCCATGCGAAGACTTGTTGCAAGAGCGCCTCGCCGGTCGCCATAACTTCTTGATACAATCCGAAATCCATCTGAACCCAAACACCCTCGGACGCTTTCCAGTCCTGGACGACGTAAGTCGGGTCGACCATGAATTTCATCACCAGTTCGTTGTAGGCAATCCTGGCGTTGGTGTCGGTATCGAACTTCAGGCCGTGGACATCCATGCCCCCGTCACGCATTGCCACCTTTTGATCTCTGATAGCTTGGAGCAGCTGGTCCTTGGTTTTTGGTGGCTCGACATACGGCGCAACGGTTCCGAACTCACCCGCAAGCGCTCGCTGGTACAGTTCTCTCCCATGAGCTTCGGGGTCAGTCGCTGTGGCGTGAAAAGGAATCCAGCCGAAATCTTCGTGGTGTATTTCAAGATCAATCCCAGAAGACCTGAACGATGGATTTCTTATTGATAAAATTTTGTCTAATACTGACATGATCTCCCCCTTAGGCTATTCTTTGAGCTGGAGCGCAACAAGCGTAATAACTTAAACCAGTTGAACAGATAAGCCTCCATGATCCACCAGCACCTTCCTCAAGACCGATTGAAGTATAAGCACCGCTGGAAGCAAGCCGACAAAAGTTCCCTCCAACAACTGCCCCTTGATAAGTCGTCGATCCATCTGTTGAGGCCCACCCTATCAATGCAAAGTAACCGACACCACCATAGCAATCATAAGGAACTCCAGTTGCCGGTGGAGAGGGTGCCTTGGCCCATGGGTACACATCGCTTGCAGGGGCACTCCCGGCGCTGGTGGCATAATTGACACTAAGCGACCCAGCCGCTACACCTCCTAGCGTGTTGGCGTTGGCTGCGGTGCCGGAGCAAGTTGTCGCGGTAGTTGCGCTGGTTGCCGTTGCTGCGTTTCCTGTACACGATCCCGACGATCCGGTGATTGAGATCCCGTAGGTCGCCGCCAAGTCGCTCCAAGCTGAACCCGACCAGATTTCGAACTTGCTTGATGTCGAATTCCAGCGGATCGTCCCGGTAGGCAAGTTTGTCGCGGTGACGGTCGCCGAGTTGAACATCTTTGCCGAATCGTCCAGCCGGTCGGATAAATACTGCCGGAAATTGGTGTACAAGTCCGACAGGGTAGGCAAACTCCAATTAGCGGACATTGATTACACTCCTTCTATGTTATAGCTGAAAGGCCCGCTCACCCTTGTTCCAGATGAGTTATAAAGCAGCACTTTGAATTGGGTCGGGTTGGGAGCATCGACGAAATCGTAGATCGCGTTGATGGCTGACGTTCCTTGTGCGGTGACCTGGATAGATGCCACATCAACAAACTTCCCTGTAATGTCGACCACCGTCCCGCCAGAGTCGGTCGAGACCGCCGTTCCCATTCCGCTGACGGTGTGGTTCTTGACATCGAGCCGGACAAGGCTGTCGGTGATTTGCAAAAATCCACCACCCGTAGAGGCGAAAGTTAACGTAATTTTGACGTATCGAAATGAGGTCGAAAAAGCCTCGTAAACATTATTGAACGTCGTCCATGTTGAATTGTCTGGTGACGTTTCAATCTTAGGCGTGATCGTTACAGTGCCAGCAATAGTTGTCCTGGTTAGCGTCAAGGAAATCTTCGATGACGGAATGGTTGCACCATAGTCAATTGTTTCAACGTATGACGCCGAAGAGGGTGGAGGTTGTAAAAAGTATATCGACCCTGCGTCAACCTGAGCTTGTGGGGTCGTCCATGAGTTGTTGACGAAATGCTGCTGGAAGGTCTCAGTCGTATTCACCGGAGCATAAAGCGACCCACCGGAAAGCAGGGCGTTTGTTTTTGTCCCTGCCAGGGTGAGTGGTGCTTGGCTTCGCAGTACATAGTCAGGTGGCTGGTTGACGATCGCGTATATGGATGAAGGCGTTCCAGTCAGTCCTGATGAATCGGTCAGCGCCACCCAGTATTTATACGTCCCGCTTGTCGTCTCGAACACTGTTGCGAACGATCCGCTTACCTTCCCGATTGGCGTTGCAGTTGCCCAGTCGACTGTTCCCTTTCTGATTTCCGCATGGTCAATAGAGTACGACCCTTGGACGTTGATCCAAGTCAGCAGAATATTGTTATCGATTACCTGCTGGGAAAGGCCTGTGATAGACGCCGCAATGATAGTCAATCCAGCCTGTGCAGCATTGACCGAGTAAATGCCATTCCCGATGATCGGTTTCATCCAGAATGTCAGGTTTCCTTGGGTCGTCGGTTGCCAACTGAACGAGTTGGACTTGATACCTTTAACGATTGTTGTCCCAGCAGCCCAGGAAGCGCCAACCCTGATCTCGTAGCCCCCAGCCACATAGGTGTCCAGATTCCATGTGAAGTTGACGGCATTATTGAAAGCCACCGCAGCAAAGGACGACAGTGCAGGATTCCAATAGTTCGCCGCAGCGGTGATATATGACCCTTTGACTTGGTACTGGTATTCGGTAGCATCACCGAGCGATTGACCGCCACCGCCAAAAACGTTGAACGAGCAAAACTTAAAAAAGATCGTTTTGCCGATCATGCTCGGATCAAGCGGATCGCCCTGGACGATTGCACTATCGCACCGGACGAACTTCGCTCCGTTCAGGTGGGCGTTGATTGGGTAATTGTAGGCGCCACGCACCAGCCCCGTGAGGTTGTAAGCGTTCGCGCCGGTCAGTGTTGCCCCTTGGTATGCAATAAACTCAGGGTTTGAATCAACGATACAGGCGAGCGTCGCAAGGTTCTGAGCGTCGATAGCAGATCCACCGGCAATCTGCCCACCAAGTCCGTCAAGCTGCAGGGCGAGGGTCGTGGTTAAATCGGCCGTCAGGTGACCTATCTTGGCCGGTGCCGTGACCATTCCTATTTTGGTATAGGATGCCCCGTCATTCGAGGCCCAGACGCTACAGCCACCCCATTTAGAGTTTACGCCAGTGACGCCGATCCAGACTTCAAGCCCTGTCGTTCCGGTTGTCAGCTGGACAGGTGGCTCGAAGAAAACCGGAGCGAATACGCTGCCGGCCGCCACGTTGAAATCCATTGAGTAACCGGCCCCAGTTGGTGGGGTCGCCAACACCCTCGAGGCTACACCAGGAGGTGCGTCTTCAGCGGTGATCTGCAAAGTGCCATACTCGTCTTCCTCGACGATCAGGATTCGCACTGGTTTCAGATAAAGCCCCAGCCCTGTATCAGTGATTGTTACAGGGTCGGTCGGCTCAAGGTCGGCATAGTTCCAGCCAACACTGAAAATATACTGGTTGCGAATATAGACGCACCGCTGCAAGATCAGGTTGACGACAGTGTTCGCAACTGTCGGATCATTGATCTGATGCGCCGATATTGGCGACATCGGGATCAGGCCGAATGTGTCGATAGCTGCCTGGTCCTGCGCTGAGCATATCTCAGCGTTGTATTCGCTCAGCCTATTCATGTATTCGAGTTGCACCTGGTTATAGGCGTCGCTCGTTGTGCTGCCGCTCAACGGGATAGCATTTCTCAGGACTCGAACCGGATCGTCAGTTGGGTTACTTACCTGGAAATCATCATCACCGAAGTTGATCAACGTTGAGCTGGGCGGGATATAGGTATATCCATAGGCCGAAGCATACGAATCGCCATACGGGACGATCTTCATTTGGCCTTCAGAGTAATAAACCCCGCTATTGCACAGCGACAGAATGTCCGTGATGATCTGCGCCGCTGACTGCTGTTCGCTGTAGCATGGCGACAGGAAAACCCCCTGAGAGCCACAGTAGTTGGCAAACTGCGTCAGATCTCCAACAGAGAAAGTCGGAGCTGCTCCGTAGTGCGTGTTTTTCAGCAGATCATAGATAATGTCTTTCGGGTTGGCCCCGTTATAACTGAAAGCCGGATCTGCAATTGCTGACTGAACCTCGAAGCTGAAAGCCGGAAGGGATGCCGAATCACCGAGGTTGTAGTTTGCCGCCGCGATGTACGAAGCTCCCGAGTAGGTCAATGACTGCGACGGGTGAAGGCTGTCCATGTATGACCATGTGGCTTGATTCTGCACCCCTTGGAACAAATTGAAAACAGGGGTTACAACGGTCACATATCCGGGCTTATTATTGACGCTTACCGGTTGGGTCGGGTCCGGCTTGGCAAGAACTTGTGAGATAGTGTTGAGATCGACCTTTGTCTTCCCAGACCAAGCGCTCAAGATGTCGACTACAACACCCTCGCCAAGCGCCATCGCAAAAGACGCCGTGTAGGTCCATGAGGTTTGTGAGGAGGTAACGTCACCACCCCCGCCTTTCCCTCCGCCGGAGCTCGTCGTGGTTGTGTGTGCAATGGGCGTGAAGTCGCCATACCATGCCATGTTGACCGGAACTCGCGTCTTGCCGTAAATGATAGCAAGAGGAAGCCCATAGACAGAGGTCTGGAAACGGAGCCCTGCTGATACGGGATCAACAGTGTTGATGCTTGTGCCGCCACCTCCACCCATTAACGTATTCTCCAAAAAGAATGTTTTCGACCGCGCAGTTCCGCGTCGGTATACAATGCGAAGACGACACCCATGCCGAAATATGCGTGGATGATTTTCGGCCACTCAACAACAATCGCGCCATGCGAGAAGCACCGGCCAAACTGGAACATGACGACATCACCGTCCTGTGGTTCTTGAACCTCATTCGCATACTTCTTGATAACCGCCAGAAAGCGCTCTTCACCCTGGTGTAGATGCCAATCAGCCGGATAATCTTCAGGCGTGAAAACTGGAACCATCCCGACAGCTGAAAAAACGCCAAGCAGGAAGTGGGCGCAATCGACGCCGACCCCTTTGACCATAGCTTTATGGTGGAACGGCGTTCGCAACCAGGTGTAGGCTTCGGTGAGAATTTTATTATCCATCACAGTATCGTCTCGGGGACAGGGATGAACGGGAAGCCCTTGAACTTTGCGGAATTGCCGAACTTGCCTTGACATGTCGCCAGCGCTTTGTCGCAACCTGGATAGATATTGAAAGTGTCGCCGGTGCCAGGATTGGCAGGCAACGGGTTGTAAATCGATATCGACCCGGGTGAATAGCTCTTGATCGTTCTTTTTACTCCCGACAAAGCGCCAGACGTCCACTGCATGTAGCCACGGTCGAAATAGCCGGCTGACTGCGCCAGTGTATTAATAATGTAGGACGTCGACGATCCCGCTCCGGCTGCGTTCGCTGTCACAAAAGAAGCTCGAGCCAGTGCACAATCAGAGTCGTACAAGGTGTGAACGCATGCCGCCTGATAGAGATTCCGAGGCATCTGGACATTGAGCGAGGCCACTTCTGAATTGACCGTGACCTTTATAACGGTCCTGGTTGTGTCGATATCAGCCATATCGCCTACGAACATTATCAATGCACCTATGACAGTAGGAACCGGTGCGATGTATGCCCGTTCCAATTTCAAGGTGGCACCATCAAAGCCGCCTGTATTGGCCGCCGACAGCATCGGGATCCCGAGCACAAGGTCGGTCGATCTTGGATATATTTCGACCCCAAGCGTGTCAACCTCGAGGCCGATCACGGTCCGAGTCTTTCCCCTTTTGAATATTGGCCCAGACGCCGAGAATGTATTCCCGCCATAAACGAGATCGACATCAAAATCCGTGTACCGAAGGACCGTGCCGCCAATAAGGGTGAGGGTGTAGAGATCCGCGAGCGTGAACTGGTTGTTTCCGCGCATGTGAGCAAGTAGAGGGCTAGAAGTTGTCTTCATACCTTGTTCCCTGGCGCCCCAATGAACTCTATTTTCTTCATCTCCCAAAGATCGGCCATGAACAGCGAAAAATCCGATACATCCTGAAGGAATCGACACCGATAATAAAATGAACCCGTCCATGTGATGGCGAGGCCATTCCCCGGAGCGGTAACAAATGTTACTAGTCCGTTCGATATGGTGTAGTCGGTCGTTAAGGTTTTAAGCACCCCGTTGACATAGATAGAAGGAGCGCCGTTTATATTCTGACAAGGCTCGATGAAGGTGTTGCCGCCAGCGCCGAAAGTTCTGGTCATTTGGAATATCTTTGTCGAGCCATCGCCTGTCCCAAAATTCATCGCAGTGACTGAATTATCCGACGGAACGGTGAAAAGAAAAGAATCCCACATCCCCTTGCGAGCCAGGAAGAAACCAGCAAGCGTGTCGTAGTCAGCGCCCCTGTTTCCATCCCGGAGAAACTCAAACGCCAAACTGATTTTCCACAGTGGGTATGCCTGGAAAGCGGCCCGCAATTCCCTTCCAGAAACAGCGCGCTTGACAGATGTCGCGAACGTCGGAGCTACACCAACATTCCAAGCCAGACCCGGAAGAGTAGGGAAAATAAAATTGCTCATTATGCTCTCTGTGGCGTAAAGTTGCGGGCTTGCCTTCTTAATACCTCCGAGAGGGCCGCGGCATTATCCTTGAGCAATCGGTGGACGCCAGCCGCATCAACGGCTTGAACGTGAAAGTGAATGTCACCACCGCCACCCAGGCCGCCACCTTCGCGGACGTTCTCGGCAAACTGTGCGGGCACGATCATCTCGCCCTGGTGGATCTTGGTTATCATGTCGCCCGGGACGTTCCATGAGCCCACGGCAAATCCGGCCATGCCTGACATGACTAGCGCATAAGTCTCAGCCCATGCGGCCGCCGCCATGGCAGGGCCAACATAAGGGATCGAGGCAACGGAAGAAGCAGCCTCGCCAGCAGCCAAACCGGCCACAGCAGGTATCTGGGCTTCTGACGCTGCGACGGTAGCTGCTGTTTTCGTGGCGTCGGTCGTTACGGTGGTCGCCGCAGACTCAAGTAATCCCGCCTTTTCGAGCATCAGCCTTAGAACGCTACCTTTTTGAGCTAATGCAGTTTTAGCAAGCTCAGCTGCCGCCCATTTTGCCACCATCTGGGCAATCATATTGACGAACGATGCCAGTATCGACTGGAAGATGTTTTGCAGTGCCTTCGCCATGGTGGTGGTGCCCTGGATCATGCCAGTGACTGACGAACTGATGGCGCTCGTTATAGGGGAAAGCAGATTCTCAAATTGCTTTTTGATCTCCTTGGCCGCATCACCTTCGAGCTTTTGAATAGTCAACGAATGTGCGCGAGTAAGTTGCTCGATCTGCTCTTGCGTTTTGGCAGCTGCGAGCGCGTCCTGATTGTACAATTCTAATTTCCGCTGCAGCGCCGCCAGGTCTACCTGGTATTGCTGATCGGCTAGTTCCTTTTCGCCAGCTATTTCCTGCTGTGCGTTGATCTGCCCAAGGTCCAACTTGGTCTTGAGCGTTTCCCGCCTTGTTGCGATCTCAAAGGTTGCCGCGTCTTTTATGGCGGTGCTTTTCTCATCTTCTATCGATCGTTCCTGTATGGCGTTCGCCTTATGGATCGAATAGAGTTCGTGCTCGATAGATCTCCTGATCGCCTTTTCTTTCTCACCATCACCTTGAACCTCGGCAAGTTTGGCAGTCCAGTAATCCTCCTCCATCTGCTTCGAGTTCTTGAAGTAATCGCCCTCGGCTTCCTTCATCTGCTCCAGTTGATTTTTCCACTCCTGGAGGCGCTTGTCTGGCTCGGCTTTGTCTTTACCTTTGTCAGGTGCGACAAACGCCTTACTGCCTCCGCTTGGATGGGGACCGGTGTCGTTATCTGCGTCAGAGTCCTCTAGCGACCCAACCTTGGCACCTGTGACCGCCAGCACCTTGAGTGCCGTTTTGTCAGCAAGCTCGCCTATATTGTTGAGCATGTCCTCGGCTATTTTTTCAGCCTTCTGGGCGCCATCAGCGTATGCGGCTTTAACCTCTTCCCACATGTTTGGGCCGATCTTCGCCTGCATTGCTGCAGATACAAATTCGATCGTATTGGCGAGTTGCGAAAAGAGCCCTTTGACAGAAATGCAAAACGATTCAAACGCCTGCTGCGTATAAAGGAGCGCGATGTTGAGTAGTTTGATTGTACGGGTGAAGATGTTCATTGATTTTTCGGCGTCACCCTCAAACGTGTCGCCCATCAATTTTGATATTGCCGGGAAAACATCTTCACAGGTCTTCAGCAAATTCAAGAAGGTGTCGCCCAGGATGGCGCAGGTTTCACCAAGGTTTTCGATGATGCTGATGAAACCAGATACAAAAGAAACACCGTCTCCCTTGAACCATTCGCCCAGCCGAACGAATAAGGGTAAGATGGTTTTTCCTAAAGCGTCAGACATGGCGTCCATGGCTATGCCAGTTTCAGCAACGGCCATCTTGTATGCTTTAGATGCGGCTATCCCTTCGCCATTAACTTCGATGTTCCAGGCGTGTTGTAAACGGGCGGCCTCTGCTGTGATGTCGCCGTTCACTTTCATGATCTTGGCGGTTTCGTCGGCACCCCTGCCGAACATCACCTGTGACGCGAGATTCCTGTCTGTGCCCTCCTTGTATTGCATCATGGCTGAGAACGCGGAGCTCATTATCTCGGTCTGCTTTTTCAGGTCACCGTTGCCATCGCGAGTGACAACACCCATCTGCTTCAGGCCGTCCTCGTTGGTGCGCAGCTGCCGGTCGAGCATGGTGGACGCGTGTACATAAGAATCAGTTGATGCGCCGACCAATTTTAGACTAAGGCTTAAGTTGACGGCCTCATCAGATGTGATGCCCATCTTCTTCGATAGTGCGGCAATCTCGGTATTGAGCGCCAGCGTTGAAGAAATTGCATCCTTGAACATGGCGCCACCAGCCAGGATCGCGGTGAACCCAGCAAGCATGCCGCTGAACTTGCTAAAACCTTCGGCAAGCGTAGACAAGCTGCCTTGCATGCTCCCGACGCCATCTTTGAGCGCCTTGGTTACGTCAGCGATGGCCTTCTGCGCGTCTCCGGAGTCTCCCCCGAATTTCACATCAACGGTATTATCGGCCATCTTTTTACCCCATAGGCAGAACGTCAAACAGGCTATTATCCTGGTCGTCCGTCCCTGATTGTGTGTTGCTCCCGTCCTTGTTGCCAATGCCGAAATAAGCGGCAATCATCATGTGCAAAGGCGGGTTGCTGTTCTGGTACTGCGTGATCTCTTTCAAGCGAGGAATCGTCATGTGGTCATCGATATACTCCCACGTCCAGCCTGAAAAGCAGGTCAAGAGGTGGGAGTATAGATAGCCCCAATCAATAGGCTCCCCGCCGTCTACTCCCCCGGCGCTGACGCCTCAAGTCCACTCTGCCCCATGACGGCAAGCAGGATCGACTGCGCATTGCGAAGGTCGAGCATGTCCTCGACGTCCTCGGCGCTCACTTCAGGGTAGTTCCGAGAAAGTGCGGCTTGCACGATTTCGGTGACAACTTCCATCTGGTCAGGACTGAGAACAGCAGCGGAAGCCGGGATAGAGCTGATCTTTGGCAGGAGGTTTTTTACCTGCCGAAAGGACAAGGATGGAACAATCCAATCCTTGCCGCCCATGGTTACTTTTGCGCCTTCTATCATTCGCTTACTCCCCATGTGCAGACTTGGCCATTGCCTGGGTCAAATGCCTGCAGGTTGAATTCAGGAACAGCGAAATCCTCGTTCTTAAACCCAAGGGCGAACTTGGTTGGTATTGCCATCGGGAACGAGAAGGTCGTCAGCTTGCCGAGGTAAGAAACAGTCAGGTCAAACTTACAGGTAGGCGCGTAGCCCATCGGAAGGTTCTGGACGGTCTGTTTCTGCGCTACGGTGCTGGTGGCCGTGTACTGATAGCTGATGTAAATGGTGTTGCCGACGTCAGCGGTTGCGAACAGATAGACGCCAGTGCCGACCGTTACCGAATACTGGCCAGTTGCAGGAGCGGAAGCAACACGGGTCATAGGGCGCCCGGTCGTGCCGTTGAAAACTCCCAAGTCAGCAACGAAAGCACCGCCAGCGCCACCAGGGATCTGCATGGTGGTCAATGAACCAGCTGACGTGCCTACCGTGACCTGAAACGGGGTGGCCGGGATCAGCATGCCCACAGTGTCCGTGAAGTTGGCAAACACGCCCGCGGCCAGTGTCTGTCCAAAGAACAAAGCATTCCATGCAGCCGCGAAGATACGAGCGGGCTTTACCTTGATCGACATTTTGACCTTGCCGCGACCTACAGCCACAGCAAACTGGTTCTGGCCGTAAAGTTCCTTCACGTCGCCAGACATATCAATGGACCCTTCCTGAAGGACCATCAGCGGGATAGGTGTGGGGTTAGCGATTGCGTTGCCCCATGCGTCTTGAAGCGGGGTGGCGTACATGTTTCCTGCGCCGAATGCATATTGAGACATGATTGATCTCCTGTGAATTTTGCAAAAAAAAAGGCACACTCCCGGAAGGAATGTGCCTAAAGGCTGCTGATCTATTTTTTAAAAGTCCGGCGCTACTACACCACCTTGATTGTGATCGGGATTATGCAAACGGCCTGGTCGCCGAGAACGCCCTCGTCGGTTTCAATGGCGCCATCTATCCAGGCGTGCTGGACTATGCCGCCGAGTGTCTGTTTGTTGCTGATCTGATCAGGCGCCATTGCCGCCTCAACTGCGTCGATCAGCGGGTTGAGTATTTCGCCAGGGGAAATGCTCTTGTCCCCGCGAGTGTTGGCATAGATGTAGACATCGACAGCGAAAACCTTGACCTGATTAAGACCCGGCGTGCCGCTAACGTTTTCCCGCTTCTGAGATTGGAACAGGGCCGGTTGAGCGGTACCCGGCACATCATCCCAATGCTTGAGCCGCCTCGAGGACGTGACAAAACCTGCGCTACCTTGCAACTTGGCAAAGAGCGCGGCGTATATAGGTTCTCGTGTCATATCTTAAAGATGCTGCTCGCTGAATTGTTGATAGCCTTATTCATGCCGGCTGTGATTTCTTCCCGCATCTCTGAGAGCGCAGAGCGAAGAAACGACCGAGCGGGGTAATGCTTGACGCCAGGAGGATGACGAGCGAAGTATGTTTCACGCGCTTTGCCTAATAACGTTCGCGGTCCGCCTCGTGCACCAGCTCCAACCTTACGATCAAACCCAAATTCCCAAGCCGCTCCATATTGAACATTCGTTCCGACAATGCCATAGACCCGAGCGCCGTCGGCCTCTACGTGGAAATTGATAGACCGCTGTAATCGCCCAGATTTCACGCTGAGCGCCTGCCCATGCAACTTGTCCTTGATAACGTTTTTGGTAAGGTTAGCTGCGAGCTTAGCTACAGTCTGCTGCAACTGTTCGCGGACACTCGGGCCGAATCGATCGAACCTTGCAATCAGTTCCTTGTCACCTACCAGCCAACAGCGAATCACAGCGACACCACCTTTTTGTAATTGTTCAAGATGGTCAGCACGTCGGCCGGGAAATCCTTCTGGCTAAACGTCACCGTCTCACCGCCGATGCTCTTGGATACCTGGCCGATCCGATCGCGCTCTTTGTAGCGCATGGCGATCAACTCGATGCAGGCCTGTTCAAGCTCGGGTGGAGTAACGGCAAATCCCGCCGTGTATGAAATGACGACATTCTGCATCCCTTGAGTGAAAGCATATCCACCGACCAGGACGATTAGGTTCGGCGTGATCATGAAGCCGGATCCGCGCGAGTCGACCGCCTGTGGAATAGCCAGTCCATCAATTGTGAGCGATGAAACGGCTGTGACGGGATAGTTCGACATCATTATCTTTCGGCTGCCGCTCCCATCCCTTGTTTCGGAATAAGAAGCTGTCAGCAGATCACGATTAAGCCACGACTGGATATACCTGGACAGCGCCGACACCATGCGAGTGAGCAGGGCATCATCGTCGCAAGAGTCTAAGCCGAGCCACTCCTTCACGTTGCCGATCGTTGTCAGGTTGGCCATGGTAATTACTCAGCGGGTGTTTCTTGGTCAGGGACGTCTTTTTTCTTTCCGCGCTTCTCAGCTACAGCCACTTCTACTGCTTCATCTGCGGCATCGATCGCTTCAGAAATCTGGAAAAAGCCATGCGAGGATAACGGGCCAACGGCTTCACCCGGTACGGTGACCACTCCATCCACGACTTCGTAATCGTCGCCATCGTAGGAGCAGCTCGTGCAACCTTCAGGAACTTTCATTTTCATGTTCGTTTCTCCAATAAAAAAGGGAGAGCCGAAGCCCTCCCTTGAGTTTACCTGTAGCCTTCGATTAGCCGTTGGCGATGTTAGTGATGATACCCATCGAGAACGGTGCGTAATGCTGCAGCACGCCATCAGCATAGACGCCGTACTCATAGCGCCGAGACTTCAATGGCCATTCCAGTTGGTAATACTCCTGGCGCATAAGCATCTGGCAGACATTGGAGACATTGGAAAGCGGGTAAGGCAAGCTCTCGGTATACATGAAGATCGTTCCAGCTGGCATGTTCGGATGAACGACCAGGGGAATCTCGGTACCGGTAACCTTGTTCCAATAAGACCCAATAACCACGCCAGCAGCGATGCCGGTGGTGGCCGCGTTTATATTGGCATTGAGCTTAAGCAGAGGCGCGCCACCGTTTGCAATAACCTTCTTGGTGATATTGACCAACTCTTGAGCCGACACATAAATCTTAGTTGGGCTGAGTCGGTAACGGTTATAAAACTGGACAAATGCGGCTTCAAACTCAAGGATTCCGCCCGCGGCGTCACTGGTAAGCGGGGTTCCTGTTCCAGCGGTGCCGGTGGCCTGGGTGGCAATATAAGCGCCTGAACCGGATTTCCACGCCTGATACAAAAGACCATCAAAGTCGATGGCAGATGTGGAGTTGTCAGAGGCTGCCAAAGTTGACGCGGCCTGTGCACCACCAGCGGCCTGTGCTGCAATGACGACCGAGTTGATAGATGTAACAGCAACCAACTTCTCAGAACCGCCCAAGCCGATGAACCAGGCATAACCAACAGCGCCAGAAACAGGAGCAACCGAAGCGGTGACGGTACTGGTCGAGCCGGTTGTGACCTGAGTAGCTGCGGCTGACTTCTGAGCCGAACCGCCGCCGAAGGTATCGGTGGTGCTGTCGATATTGGTACGGGTGATGGACCCCTGGACAATAGCGGTGGTTGCGTCGAAATACTGGCCGGTCGATCCGTTATTGACGCCAACGGTGTCAAGGTAAGCCTGGAGCCCAAGCGCCACACAGATTACCGACTGAGTTTGGGCAACCAGTGCGCCGCCTGTGGTCGAGGTGGAAAGGGTCGGTGTCGGAGTGGTACCCATAGCGACGGAAGTATTGCCGCCAAGGATCATGCGCTCTTCCTGCACCATGGTGCCCTCAAGAGTCATCTGGACAGCCAAAGCCTTCACGTCCTCATAATTCTTGCTGGCGTAATTAGCCTCGAAAGTAACGTAGTTCTCCAATCCAAAACCACGGAACGCCGCCAAGAACTCTGACTGAGTGTGGGTGAGTACGCCGCCACGCTTACCCTCTGACACACCGATGCGGGTATTGCCGGCATTGATGTTAGTGATCGCTTTCCAGTTGGCCTGGATTGCGTAACCACCGTTCACCCTCGCAATTGAGTTCCTCAACGGGGTGAGAATCGGGTAGAGCTTCTTGGAAGGGGCTTCAAGGTTGTAGGCCTGCAGGCCGGTGGTTGCGGTTGACGGTTGTGCAAAGCTTTTGATCAAGTCATCCGGAGACGACTGTGCGACCTTCAGCAATGCCAAAGTTTCTTCGGTGGTGTTTTTTGACATGATTTGTGTCTCCGAATTTTTTGACAAAAAAAAGGGGAGACAGCCGAAGCCGCCTCCCCTAGGGGTTGCTAATATGTGGTGAAAAATTATCTGTGAGACTGCGCCATCTTGATCATCGTGGCCACTTCGTTAATCTCGCCTTTCGCATCAAGGACGGGATCAACCTTTGCCACCTGATCACTGCCGACATCTTCGTTCTTGGCGACAACGACAGCCTTAATGATGGCCTTGCCTTCTGCAGGTTCGGCTTCCAGTTCCTTGACTCGTTCCTGCAACGTGGCATTCTCTGTGGAAAGCTTGGCGAGGTCCGCTTTGGTCAACTCCAGCTCGCCGGAAACCTTTTGCAGATCGTCGGTGCTGGCTGACTTGTCACTCGTTGCATCGGTAGTATCTTCGGCCCGTGCACTTTCCTCGTCATCCGCTGCCTTGTCATATCCGAGCTTGCTCAGTATATCGTCGGCCTTTTTAACCGACTCGTGCGCCTCGCTGATTAGCTTTTTCGTGTCGGCGCTGAACTTGGACCCGGCCTTGGTCAAATCGTCAACCTTGGCCCCTTGCTCCAACGTCTCAACGACCATAGGCTGTGGCACCATCGCTTGAAGGCTCGCCAGCATTTCGGCGGTTTCCTCTGCGGCCATCTGTCGAAAGATATCGACGCCCATGGACAACCAAGTTCTGAGATCTGCGGGCAGCGGTGAATTGTCACCCTCGTACTGGCTTTCCCATTCAGTGCTTTCAGCAAGCCAAGAAACGCTTGATAAGATGTCGGCAAACTGCGAAACCCCATACATACCCTTTTTAAGATCGACCGATTCGTCAGATTTTCCAGACGCGTCAATCCCATCTCCGCCAATAGCATCTTTATCCGTTGTAGCATCGGTCACACCCTCCGCCTTGTAGCAGGTGAAAATAGCTTCAGGGTTAGCCGGCCGGTCAACGAGTGATATCTCAACCAGCTTCAGCCCCTTGATGATTGTTTTGTTGAGCTCGTCGCGCTCAGTGATCTTGCCACCAATAGAGAAACCCTTATATGTGCCAGTCGTAACCTTCAGCACCGCGACAGGGTCAACGACATGGGCGCCAAAGAAGGTGCGGCCATCCTCTTCAACTTTGCACTCGATTGCGGTACCAGCTGCGGACGGTTGGTGCATCTCGCGAACAGCTCCGAATTTCATATAATCCGGCAAAGCGGCCTTCATCGCATCTGCGGTAACCGTCTCGCCATCGGAATCGACAGCCTCGGTGGAAGCATAGCCCCACACTTTGAGCGTCCCGTCTTCCTGCGCCTCGGTCTTACTGATCTCGGCATATAGTTTCTTCATTTATTCCTTCTCCGGTTCATATTCAGTTTCAGGCAATATATTGCATCGACACATCGGGTGAAGCGGCGGACCATCATCACCATCGTTTGGAAAGTTCTCGTCAATCCCCACTGTGATTCCGTCAAGCTCTTGGCAGTCAGGACAACAGGCGGGGTCTGCAATCCAGGTTTTCCCCTGGACGACGCCGCTTTCCTTGTATGCGTTCAGGTTACCCTGGACATCAGCAAAGGCCGTCTCGGTCCGAGCGATCATCTCGGCACGTTCGGCACTGAATGCATAGTTCCCTTCCAGCAGGTCCGCGAGGTCGTCATTGCTCATGCCCTCCTCGATCGCCCTGGCCACATCGCCGCGAACCATCTCACGGGTACTTTCGCTAATGGCCCACTTTGCATTTGGGTTTTCAACCAGCTCACCGTCTACCCACTTCATGCCAACCAGTTCGGCGGATCGCTCTTCTGAGTACGCAAGGGCTTTCTCGTTCAACTGATTAACCAGGTCAGGCCCAGCATCCTGGAAACCTATCTGTGCAAGCGCCTCATACGATCCATCTTTAACTATTTCTTCGAGTACGTTCTGCGCGTCGCCCGCAAGAGATGACCAGTCCTGTGTGCTTAACTCTTCAAGGATCCGCGCCAACCGACTGGCATCATCGGCCGACATCTTGCCGAACTCAGTAATGATCTGTGCAGCAATGTCCTTGCCCTTCTGTGTGAGGAATGCCGCTACAACCTTTTTCAGCTTTGCTTGCTGGCGCACTATCGCCGCCCGTTCCCGGTCGATAGGCGCTATGGTTTTTTTTGACTTGCCCAGCGCCTCCTTTTTCGGGGGAACTGGTGGGGAATCATTGCCATCGTCAGGAGGCTTATCAACAGGAGGCATCATCACAACTGGCGGCGGCTCTGGCGGGTTGATGATATCCTTGAGCAGGACAGCGCCGGCCGCCGTGTAAATCATTGGTTCGTCACCACCCTCAACGGGCTCTTCGCCCTCTTCAGCCCTGGCCTCGTTGATAGTCATGCGACCGCTGCGAACACGATTCTCCATTATCGCATCCTTGATTTCAGGCTGGAGAACTGCATCCTCAATCCATGAGAATTCCAGATCAGCGGCGCCGAAATATTTGACAATGACTGTATCAATCAGCCCCTTGATCCATATCATGATTGGGGCAAGGCCTTCACTCATCGCTGCGGCTTGTGCAGTCTCAGCGGTGGCGCGATTGACCTGTTTTGTAAATGGAGTCGGAGCAATGGAAAAGGCAAAGCAAACGACGCGGGCAAGCCACTCGTCAAACTCATCCTTGAGCATCCCTTCTTTGAGCATGACCGGCTTAAGCCCACCAGGTACAAACTTGGCATGGCGCCTGGCTGCGGTATTGCCTTCGAGCATCACGTCCCAGAGTTCCTGGAATCTGACGATTTGATCAGGGTTCCACGTCTCGGGAACGCCAAAGATCATCTCCGGGATATTGCCCTCTGTGTAGTATTGCAGCTGATGTAATGCCCGGCGCAACGCAATGTTGACCGTCATTATGATTTGCTCAACGGGCGAGTACCCGTATATCTTGTGTGTGCGCGGATTGCGTGGGAAGTAAATCAGCTCGTCGGTTGTATAGTCAACAGCTGGCACGCCCTTGAGAATCTGCTGATAGGCAACCTCGGGCGGAATCGGTGTCCTGCCCGATCCATCGAGCACACGTTTGATTGTTGAACCGTCTACAGGCTCAAGCGCGTACAGCTGGCCACCGACTGTCGGACGGGCATAGATCGCGGGTGCATCCAGGACAAACAAGTCCTCGAGCAGCATGCGCAACCATGAATCCCACCGATGTTCTTTGTCGGGCATGGCGAGGAACGCCTTGATTTCATCGCAACGGCTGTCCGTATTGGTTTTTTCATCGACCGGCTTGATCGTCCATCGCATCTTAGCGATTTGGTCCTTGCGGGTCTCAATGACCAGGCGCAACACATCGCACGAATCAGCTAGCCCGCGGAGTTGAGCAAAAGAAACAGCCTCTCCGGATCGTGGCGTGTACTGAATATTGAAGGCAACCGGGTAATCAAACTGGCGACCGGCCGTCTCTGGCGGTGCCATGGGCGCAATAGTCTCACCAGGGCCAAACCAATCAGGCTTGTTACCGGTGAGGCCATAGCGCACGCCCGCAACGAGGCGCGCAATTATGCCCGGCTCTATCGGGGTTTTGATACCTTCAGCCATGTTAAACCTTAGACCGCTACGCCAGATGAAGGATTACGCCAGACCTTGCCATCCCATTTGACGACATATCCAAGGGTTGTGTCGAGAAAGGTCTGGCCGACATTAGGTTTAGCCGGACGATTTGCGGTAGCGTCTGCGCCCGTGTCGGACCCCATCTGCCAGCCATTAGCTTTGAGCAAAGCGGCCACATGGTCAACGACATCAATGGTGGATCCGCTGGCACACGAATACACAGTGCCATTCAGCGTGATAGGATTACCAAACGGGCCCGAGGGCGGCATCATTCTATGCATCATTACGATTCCTTTTTTTGAGCTTTTGCGGCCTGTTGAGCCATATAATCGAGCATGCCAGTCGTGGAGTTGTCAGACAATTCAGTGATTGCCCAAACAAGCGCATCCATTCGATCAGGCGAATAGTTTGATTCAAGCGGGTTGAAATCACACATCTGATCTTCGAGCGTATCAAACGGGCCGACATGATGAACGCGGCCCTGCTCGTAAAGCGCTGCAACCGGCTCAGCCCTGATGATTTTCCCGCGTGAGGCAGTGACCTTGTGATAACTGCAATTGCGATCAACCTGCCGGATCACGGCCTCGACCAGGTCGCCGCCGTTGTTTGTCTCTGCAATAATCCGATCGGCTTTGTGGTCGTGGTACGCGATTACCGCTTGCCGTGCCCATGCATCCGGGCTGGCTATCAGTGACAAGTCGCTGAGGATGTAAAACTGATCGTCCTCACCTCTGCCGGCAACAATGATCCCTGTTTCATCACTGTCCGGACGGCTTGTGACCGCCGGGTCAATGGCGACAACGATACGTTTCAGCGGTGGCGACTCTTTGACCCTTAAAGCGTCAATCTGTGAGCTGGACCAGAGCGCCCCCGGGTTGTCGTCGAGTATCTCGGCGTTGAGTTCCTGGCGACCAAGGCGCGTGCCTTCGTATGTTTTAACAATCGCTGAAAAGAATGAAGGTGCAAGGTTGCTGCGGTTGTCGTATGTGCTGCCGCGGGTAACGTGCGTTGCTGGATCTGCGATTATCCCCTTGACCAGCTTTGATGGTTTTGGGGTCGTGGTCAGGCACGCCTGCGGATGTACTCCGAGGCGTAACCCGAATTTCGCTTGATCCCACGATTCAGGGTAACGCCAAGCTGCCACCTCGTCACACCACAGCTTTTCGTGCTGCTTGCCGCGTAACCGTTCGGGCTCGTCGGCGGTGAAAATAAGTGAGGTCGCGCCATTCGGCCAAATCAATTTCCGCTGGCTGGGTTTATAGTCGGGCCGCTCATGCTTCGGGCAGATGGCAAGAATGCCACTCTCGCCCTCAATCATGATGTCGCGGGCATCGTCAGCCGTCGCGCCAATTAAATTGACGTAGCGGCTTGTTTTGACCTGTTCCCGCACCCATTCGGCACCGGTCCTGGTCTTTCCGAATCCGCGGCCGGCTAAGATTAGCCAGTATGTCCAGACGCCAATTGGCGGTAGTTGGTTAGGGCGGGCCCAGAATGGCCAATGGTAGAGCAGGAATTCGGCTTCGTCGTCGGTTAGACTCGATAGCCGTTTAATGCGCTCATTTTCAGGTAGCGCCAGGAAGGAGCTTTGCAAGCACACGCTCTCTTGCATCTGTCACCTCCAATCCTCCGCTCAATTCCAGCTTTTCTTTAAAGGCCTGCACGTTGACATGCTTGCCGATCAGCTCAAGGTTCTTCACTTTGTCTGGCCACTTTATTTTTTTAAGCAGGCCGACCAGCTCGCGATCGTCGCCTTGGCCCTCGAAGATGTCTGAGATGTCAAAACCGGAAATGAATTGTCTCCAGATCTTCGGCCACTGGGAAATAGGCTTCACGGATCCGTTGTCGTTGAGGATATCAAGGCAGTCCATTCGATCAATTTCAGCAAGACGCTTCAGGACATAATCGGCATTGATCTCCGTGCGCTTCTCTCTTTCGGCCATTGCAGCCTGGATTGCCATTGCAATGTGACTTTTTGTAATCAATCGCTGACATATCCACCCGGCCGTCTTCGCACTGTACCCGGCACGAATGGCAGCTTGCGTGGCGTTTAGATCAATTAGATACTCATCGACAAAACACTTCTGTTTGTCAGTGAGCTTGGCCATTTCAAATCCTGTAAACGAAAAAACCCCGCGAAGCGCGAGGCTTGGCGGGGTGTATGGTTGCAAATTTCCTAATATATAAAAAAGGTACCTTTTCCATTCAATTCCTGCAAGGGTTTTTTTTCACAAAACGTTATCTTTTGAAAAAACCACGCGCAACGTGTCATCTGCGCCATCTTGATACCGTCTCAAGATCTTGCGAAGATTGACGATCGTGTTGTGGACTGTTCCTGCACTCAACCCATGTTTCTTGGCGATCAGGTGCATGGGACAGTCTTCTCTTTCTTTATCGGTGCACACGATATGCCAGATGCAATCCTGAAGCATGTCATCACTACGGCGCAGCTGGTGCCGATGTCCAGCTGCTAGTAGTTCCATGCCATCATACTTTTTACTCTTGGTCGATTTCGAGTCACCATACCTGGCCCATATCGTGGCACGCTGTTCGTCGGTAACTGAATCCTCGACTCGTTGCCTGATCTGTGCAGCCGTTCCAAAAACGTGTTCTTGCCGTAGCCCTTTGATATTGATACCTCCAATGATAACTGGTTTTATTATTCCGTCGTCAGCCATCATTATCATCTTGGCATGCACTGACGGCTCGTGCGGATCGATCCCTTGCATCGCGTATGACCATCCAAGGAGTTGGTGAATTCCTTTCGGGAACATGGGTGGTTCATTCTTTTTCTCAAATCCCTGACAAAAACCATACGCCATCCGCGGATCGTAAGCGGGACAACCATCCATGTGCTCGCACTCGGTGCAACTGGTTCCAGTTTTAAATTTATTCATTTCACCTCCACTCTATCCCTTCAGATAATCCAACACGACGTCGACGGCCTTAACGTACCCCTTGCACACTTCGACTCGATACCCTTGTTGTGCCAGTAATGAGTTGAAGTGTTTTTGCTCTTTACTAACCACGCCACCCTTGACCCGCTTTAACTCAATTTTCAAACCAGAGAACGGAAACCGCTTCACAGGGAGATCGATATCAGGCACGCCAGATCTAAGGCCTTGCCCTTTGAGTGATGACCTTAACTTAGGTGAAACCCTGATGCCATTCATGGAGCCATTACAAAGCTGAAGCTCTGGTATCGCCAGTTGGTTTGCATATACCCAGCGAAAGAACTGTTCCTGCTCCCATGATTCCGGTGGTGTTTTTTGATCCATGTTTCTCTCTCGTTTTTTGTTCGCGCCTAAATCGACAAAGGTAAGATTACTGGGAATTACCGGCCCAGTATCTTTACCCCTTTAGGGGGCCGGTTATGCCGGTTATTATTTACACACAAATTCAGCAAGTTAGAATTACCGGCATTTTGTTTTTCAAAAAAGTTTTTGCCGGTAATTCTAAGTAACTGTAAACACTTAACAATAATAACCGGCACGGTGTTTTTGCCGGTTATGCCGGTTATTATTTGGCTATCAGCTCCAAGTGCCACTACGTGTGGTATATTGTTGTGATACATTGTGGTATTAAAATGGATTGTTTGAAAGTATGGTTTTAGGCTTTCCAGCCCCATCATTACCACCTTCAATTTCAAACAATCTCCCATCCTTCAAAAGTTTATCGATAATGAATTCCATATCAGTCCGTCTCTTGAATCCTGGAAATTGTTTCTTCATATCCTTGGCAACACCAAGGGCAACAGCCTCACGTACCAGGTCACGCTTGCTGTATTTCGTGGTGTCCATGGTCAACATCTCAAGCAACGCATCAGCCATCTCTTGGCGGATCTCGGCGCCCGGCTCGCAATACTCAAGCACGCCACTTTCTGATCGTTTGAAACACATGGCCTTGGGCAGATCAGCCGCATAGTTGCTCTTGGGCGCATCGAACAGGATATAGTCGCGGGCATTGTCGATACCAAGACGACCGGCCATAACATCATCCATTCTGACCAGGCCACCTTGCCACCGGCAACCGTCGACGATAGCTGACGATCCACGGCTCATATTCTGGCTGATCGTTCCGGCAGTGTCCTTGCTGGTATGATGGCTGAATAGGATGGTGACGCCATGCTTCTTGGCTAACGTTTCGAGACATTGCACCCATTGGGTCGCATGCTCGCTATTATTCTCGTCCAGGCCATAGAAACGGCTCTTAGGGTCGATGATAAGTAGATCGAGGCCTTCGTGGTTGGTTAACGTCTCGTCAAGCCAATACCAGGTGTCAGCCAGTACCGGACTGGCCCCCTCGAGGCGCATGAGTGGACCCACCTCTCCATAGACAGACGCGGCGTGAAGGATGTCGGGGAACTGACCACGGCCAATGTCCCACAAGCGGCGGTCAAGTTCGTCTTGCGTGTCCTCTCCGACGATTATCAGTGTCTTGAGTGGTCGCGGTGCATTGATCGGGCCGAAGTTGCCACCGGACGCCCCGGCCATAGCCAGTGAAAGCAGAAAGAATGTTTTCCCGGTACCGCCAGTGGCAGTGAGCACACCCAGGACGCCGCGTGGAATAAGGCCTTGGTCATTAAATTTGAAAATGAACTCAAGCGGCGCTGGCCGGGCCCGTAATCGTCCAGAAACCTTTGATCCAATAGAAGTGAGTGGAAGAAGCCGACCACGTTGCGCGGGCGCTTTAGCCTGCAGGGTGACCAACTCTATTCCGCCGGCCGCTGCCAGGTCGTTGAAGTCGGTCAGCTTACGTGCCGGATCGTCACCACCTTCTAATCCATCGAACACAGGGAAGACCATTTTGGCGCTGATCAGTTTGGCGGCCTTGGTTGCTTTGGTTATCCCAGTATTACCAGCGGTGAACCGATCGTTATCGGCACAGATGGTGATTGAATGGTTCGGGCAACTGGCGCGCACAACCTTTGCGACTGGTTCGAGGTTGCCAGAGTTGAACGCGCATATTACCGTTGCACCAGTTGCCTGGTTGATAGTGGCGCCAGTTGCGTACCCCTCGCAGATCGCTAACTGATCATCGCCCGGGATAGTGAATGAACACCCTTCAATCTTCCCTCCAAAGAGAAATTTCTTATCGCCATCAGTTGTGATAAACTGCAGACTGTGGATCTCGCCAGCCACGTCCTTGACTGGCACAATCAACGAGCCCCTGCTCTGCTTCAGGTTATGGCTCTGCACACCCTTTTTTGAAAGGTACGGATGAACAAACACCGGCTCGGCCGCGTCCCAAATAGTCTTTGCCTTTGCCTTTGCAGCTGCTTGCAACTCGAGCTTGAGCGCTTCACGTTGCCGTTTTGCCTCGGCTGCCATGTGGGTATAGTTGGCGCTCTCGGCGTAGGTCATCTCGCGCCGGTCCTTGCTACACCAAATCTCTTTCAAGTCGGTGCGCCAGTTGCCGAACGCGCCGGCAGAGATATCGCCAAGATAAAAGACATACCAGCCAGCCTTGTCACCCGGCTTGTCAATGTCTACCCGTGCAAGTGTGCCGCTGGTGTCAACCTGGTCAACCTTCAATCCATGATCAGCTAGGGCAGCGCGGAAGGCGTCGATAGGATCAGTGGGCGCGACTGGCGGATGGTAGCGCTCTGATCGTTGTGATGGTGCCAGTGATAGATCGATCATGGCTTAAGTGCTGGCGTGAAAGGAAGTGTGAGTTGATCAGTGTTTTTAATTTTGGTGGCCGCTTCCATCCGCTTGGCGCGACGGTTGACTTCCCGCATGTACTCAGGCCCCTTTGGAGTAGATCCAAGCAGGCCGTGACGTTCTGTTTGTGATTTTTTCATGATTCCACCGAAAAGCAGCGCTTGACATAGCTGCAAAAATCTTTGCACTTGTAGAAATTAGGATCTTGGCGAATCCTCGGCAACAACTCACCCGCCAGACAACTCTGCAGCACCCGTTTTGCTTTGGCGTCAAGCTGCTCGAGCGCCATCGGTGCAAATGTCACCGGCTCCCAGTGGATCTCCATGGTGTCAGCATTGACGGCGGAGAAGAGCGCGGGATTCTCCTGCAGATTGAAGCGATCCATATAGATGATCATCTGCGCATAATAGACCGGGTAATAACTCTTGAGGCCGTCCTTTACGCATCCGGTCCACTTCGACGCCTTGACGCCCTTGTTTTCCCATAAACGCGGGAACGGGCCGAACTCTTCAGGACCACCAGTGATGATGCCGTCACAGTGGCCCTGAAATAGGCCGTTATGCTCACTGAATCCAAACTGCTCACCGTTGGGCGCATGGGTTTCAATAGTCACGCCAGCAAGACGCATCCAGCGCACCATGGCCGCCTCTGCCCAGTGGCCACGCTCGAACACTCGCAGAATGCGACCGTCGAAATCTTTGCCGTGATCCTTAGGCGTGTTGAAGAATTCAAACTGCAAACTTCTGTCACACTCAACACCTACCCGGCTACCTCCCAGGTAGGTGCGCTTTTCTTGCTGATCTCGCTCTCGCTCGAGCGCCGCATCGATGAGGGCATTGAGCTTTGGCGAGACCATGCGTTTCGACGATAGATTGATCATTGGTATTGCTCCCATACGTGGGGATCACTGGCGTGACTGATCATCTCGCCTGGCACGTCCCATTTGATCAACGCCTCGATCATCTTGATTGCCGCTCGCAGCTGGCCCTTGTCGGCATTGGCTGGCACTATGAGCCGGTTGGCATGATCGTACATGATTGGGATTGGACGGTTCTTGGCAAACGATTCAATGATGAATTCAACCAGGTCGACGATCTCCTTTTTCGAGTAGTCGCTTACTGCCTTGGCAGCTAGGTCGTGGTTGGCTAAGTATTCGCCAAGGGCTTTAAGATCGGTGGTCGTCATTCGTCGTCCTTCTCTGCCCATGCTGAGTCGGCATGTTGAATTTTATCTTCGCACTCTTCGCAAAGGCCGGTGTCGCTCTCGGCCTCGTGTCCGCAGCTGGCGCATAGGTAAGAGATTGACCTGGCGCTGGTGATCGTAACAAACCCAGCACCGTGGACCTCAAACCTTTCCTCGCCGCTGAGCTGATACGGAGGCGCATTGCCGAATATCTTTCCTGGAAGTTTTCCGGCAGGAAGATTGACCAGCACGTTGTCACCGTTGATCATCGCTTCACCCTCTCTCCTTGGCGATTACTGATATAGCGTCCCTACATGCGTGATGCACATCGGCGCTGGTCATAAGAGACTTCCCTTGCTCAACTAAAAACACCAACTGCTCCAAAGCCTCCACCAGTTCCTTAACCCTTGGGTCAGGTGTGCGGGTGTTCCAACGCTTGATAAAATCAATGTCAGTGCTGAAACAATGGTGACGCACCGCCCAGAACATGCACTTAGGCCTATGGTCAAGGACGCTCTGCTCTCCGTGGTCCTCCCACTCTGATGAGCAAAACGGACATGGTTTCAATTCTCTCATTTCCTCACCCATTTCTTAGAAGCTTCCACGATCTCGTCCATTTCAGTGTCCGGTGCGAAAAAAGCAGCGACGTCCCCGCAAACAGCCACGCTAACCTCCATCCGTTTCAACCGGTCGTTGGCTTTTTCGGTCTGGGCCATCTGGTAGCCGGTGATTAGCACCAGGATGGCGAACAGTGCTATGTTTAGGGCTTTTGTGTAGTTGTTCATCTTGCTTCCTCCGC
>CAZSIJ010000058.1:0-24524 GCA_964607065.1 uncultured Desulfobulbus sp.
AGACTCCACTTGAAAAAGAGAAAAAACTGTCCGAACGAACGGAGCCACCTCTCCTTTATGGAATCGGCAGGACAGGCAAAGCCCAGCAATAACTAAGGCAGCTTGGTGCGAACTTCACGTATCTGCTCGCGTGGGGCAACTTTGGCCAGTTCAGATAATTCTTCAGCCAGGAGGTCCAGTACATCATCTGCCGAGATGATGCCGACAAGTACACCATCGTTGCTGACTACCGGGATTCGACGAATTGCGTGGTTGCGCATCAGCTTAATGGTTTCGATCACTCCTTCAGTCTCTGGCACGCTTACAAGTTGCGAGCTCATGATTTTATCCACTGTGCAATCTTGAAACGGTTGCGACTTGGCAACTACCTCAATGATGATATCACGATCGGTAACGATACCGACTGGCATCCGTTTGTTATTAATTTCCTCTACAACCACTAGGTCGCCCACATGGTAACGGCGCATGAGCTGCGCTGCCTCTACTATGGTGGTTGTTCTGGTGGCAAACACTACCTCTCGATTACATAATTCTCCAATAGGCATAGTCATTCTCCTGGATAGGTTAGCGACTGGTCAGAGGTGGCATCAATGCGGCTCACCGCCGGGGTTATTTCTGAAAAATCTAAATCGTAACTAGTTATGCCATAATGAAATGATTTATAACTGTATACGGTCCTCTCAATTTCTTATTTGAATTGATTCATCCTGATTTTTGCTTCTGTTTTTTTCGGATTTTTTGTGAGATGTTTGTAGTGATTTGATGCAAGTTCTGCAAATCTCAAGACGATCTGAGATAAATCGGAATCATTCCAAAGACGGGTGAAGTCCTGACGAGATCGAACCTGTTTGCTGAATACAAAAGGAGGGTTCCCCTCTGGCAGCAACTCAATATCCTCAAATTGCAATTCTAGTTGACCAATTGACGCAAGATTGAATAGTTCCTGCATGCAAAAGACAAAAAATTTCTTTACGTCCTCGGTAGATTCGGCCTCATTGGTCATTTTTCTGAACTTAGGTTGCAAAACGTTCTCAATTTTAGAAAAAGATTGTTGTTCCATTTCCCCCTCCTTTCACTTTATGCAGCTTGTTTTTCTACCCCTGCCGGTAATTATGCGTAATGCTAAATCTTTTCCGTCAAAGAGCGACAAGGGCTCCGAGGGTCAGAATACGGCACCCATGTTCCATAACAGTCTCGTGCAGGTCAGCAAGCCGAACAATCAATTCCGGTGATCTCGCGATCGAGGATTCGTGATGGCAGTTCCACTTCTTCGTGTACTTCGCCTATTTCAACAAATCCGGCCAATGAGCTAAAGCTTCCAAGGAGAATGCTTATGCATATCATCCATGCTTCCCGGCGGCTGTGCAGGCTCTTTATCCTTTTTCGGTTTTTCCGCAATCATTGCCTGAGTCGTTAACAGAAGGCCTGATAACGATGCTGCATTCTCGATAGCGAACTATGTTATTTTATTGCAACCATTCAACAGCTTTATTCAGAGCAGAAAAAAATTTTATATGCTGCCCCATGTCCACCGAATCTGTTTCAAAAACATGATAATTCTCGGTTATTTGAGTCACAACAAGGGCAAGTCTGCCATCGAAAGGTATATTGGCGTGACGTACTATTTTTTGAAAATCATAGATGTCGAATACAGATGAACCGATGTCGAGTTCACGTAAGTCAATGAGAATTTTATTGCATTTGTACAGTTTGATGCTTTTGTCAAAGTCGGCTGTCATTTTTTCTGCAACATCAATATTAAATGTTCCTGATGTTCGGCAAATGATCAAATCTCGCGTTGCGTCATATTCTAATTCATAATGCATCCCAAGAGATTCTATTTGGCTGGGCGTTTCCAAGATGCACCTGCTCTATTAAAATCTGCAAAATGGTTGTTTCATGCCAATGCCATGTTTAGTCATAATCATTTGCCATAGCTGAATATTTCTTGCTCTAAAGGCTCCTGCGCAGGATAGTAAATAATATTCCCACATACGTTTGAAACGAGGGTTGTATCGGTCTTTCAATAATGACCAGGCTTGTTGAAATCTGTTATTCCAAGCCATGAGAGTTTTGTCATAATGTGGGCCAAGGTTGTGCACATCCTCAATAACAAATAAGTTCTCGGTCGCATCGGATATCTGTCGTAGGCTCGGCAACATGCTGTTAGGAAAAATATATTTAGTTATCCAGGGGTCGCAGTGTGCCATGGAGGTGTTATTGCCGATGGTATGCAGGAGGAATATCCCGTGTTTCTTTAACAAACGGTGAACAACCTGCATGAAAGTGCGGTAATTCTTTTGACCAACATGCTCAAACATGCCTACTGAGACGATTTTGTCGAACTGACCACTGATTGTCCGATAATCACCCTCGTGAAAATCCACCGAGATATGTTTGCAGCGTTCACGGGCAAAGCTCAGTTGCTCTATTGAGATGTTTACCGCTGTCACCTTACAGCCATAACGTTCGGCGGCATAATACGCCAGGCCACCCCAACCGCAGCCGATATCCAGCACATGATCTGTTGCCGAAAGATGCAGTTTCATAGCGATAAGGTCCATTTTTTTTTTAACTGTGCTTGATCGAGATCATTCGTAATGTCAAAAAAACCGCAACTGTATTGATGATAGGGGTCAAGAAAGGAGTCAAACAGATCGTTGCCGAGATTGTAGTGCTGCTTGGCGACCATATTACTACGTGCCCTGGATTGCAGATTAAATAAAATATCCGGTAAAAAACGAAGAGAATGCCGAAAAGTTCCCTTTAATTTGTCATCCAGCTCACCAATCAACAATCGATAGATCATTTCGTCAATTT
Organism: uncultured Desulfobulbus sp.; assembly: GCA_964607065.1. Lineage (GTDB taxonomy): Bacteria > Desulfobacterota > Desulfobulbia > Desulfobulbales > Desulfobulbaceae > Desulfobulbus. Next base: position 2,821 of record CAZSIJ010000058.1, read on the forward strand.
GTTCACAGTCCCACCAACCATCCATGTAGGATTCACCCAGCCCGAGATTCTTCTCTTGTAGAGCCCGACGGTACCATTTGCTATCATGGACCTGAACATCCCAAGGCTTCTCACCATTAATGCTGACACCGGCTTGCTCAAACATCTCACTGAGTATCTTGGCTATCATTTGCACCTCGTTTGAACAAATATATTCGTCACCTCTGGCTATGCCGCGCAGCCGACATAGATCAGAAATGATGGCATAGTGAGTAAATCTGCTCTCGCTCTAGAATGGGGGCTATACGTTGAAGCGCCACCCTTTCCCGATGGCTGGTAATCTCCTTGCAAAGGTTGCGAGGCAGTCTTGCCTAAGGAGACCATTAATTATAGACAGCCTGCTCAATCATTTGAGTTAATAAAAAATAGAGCTAACTTTTCGAAGATTGGTCAATGAGGCAGAATGTGGAAATTCTTCCTACTGATTTCAAACAAGAGAATACTTGTTATTGTTCCCAAATCTCATGAAGCTTATTTTTTAAGTCAATTTCTCCTTTTTTCTTTGCTTCTATGGTCTCAAGAATTAAATTCGCTGTTTGTTCCATTTTCTGACCATAGGCTTTCTGGATTTTTGCCTTCAGAATATCCACCATGATGGATTTCTTAGCCTCATGAAATGAGGCCTTCCACATATGCACAGGACAGCAATGATCACTGCCACAGCCACAGGGACATTTGCCATGATGGTCCTGCATCCCCATTTCACATGAGCCATATTGTTTCGGTTCACACGAGCATTGTTTTGCTTCAGACATGTCATCCTCCTTTGAAAAAACTATGCTCTCCCCTGCAGATTAAGAACAGGGAAGAGGTTTTGAGAGCATTTAATGGCAAAAGTAATTGAATAACTCGATGATGATACGCTACGGTTGACGTGACATTAGCGTTTAACAACGACATCGGCAGCAGATTGACCTTTTGCGCCATCGACGATGTTAAAGCTCACGCGGTCCCCTTCCTGGAGAGATTTAAATCCTGTAGCCTGGATAGCGGAATGATGCACAAAGACATCCTTGCCACCATCCTGTTGAATAAAACCAAACCCTTTCGAATCGTTAAACCACTTCACAGTTCCTTCAGCCATTGCAATACTCCTTTTTTCGTTGTGCAAGATCTTGCTCAGTTACATGACTGCCCCCACGTTGGGGACATTCCAAAAAACCTTTATTGATTAAGACTTGTGACTTAACTCGGTGAAGTTATTTCAATCTGTTTTGCATCACTCTTAGCTATTGCCTTACGAGCCAGGGTCACAATGAGAACTCCGTTTTTGAAGGTCGCCTTGACACCATCCTGGTCGACGTCTTCGGGGAGTGAGAGAACTCGCTGGAACGATCCGTAACTTCTTTCTATTCTGTAGAATTCTTTATCTTTCTCCTCTTTTTCCTGTTTCTTTTCTCCCTTGATGGTCAAGGTGTTCCCGCTGAGACTCAAGGAAACATCCTTTTCCGTAACGCCTGGAATTTCGAGTGTCAGCTGATATTCGTGGTCATTGGCACTCAGATCAACCCGTGGTTTGAGCAGTCCTGCATCGTCTAAGGGCATCAACGTATTGAAACTTCCCATGGTGTGCAGATCGAACTCACGGAAAAAATTGTTGAGAAGATGGTCTATTTCGCGTTGCAACTGCACCATCGGAGTAAACGTTCTTGGAAAAAAGGAAGCAGGTTGCATCTCTGCATGTCGGATTGGTATAGTCAGGTTCCGTTCTTCTTCCTTTTTGAACCAGTTCCATGGCGCCAGTTTCTTTAGTTCCATAACGTCGTTCTCCTTTATTTCTTCTAGGTGACGATCCAGGTGGAATCTGTTTTCTTAAATTTTCCCGGCTATATCTTAACCGACCTTTATTTCGATCTGCTTAGGCTTGGCAGATTCGGATTTCGGTAGGTGCAGAGACAGAACTCCGTTCTTCATCTGGGCGTTCACTTTTTCAAAATCAATGGTCTGAGGAACAGAAAAAGATCTGCGAAATTCGGCATTGGTAAATTCTTTCCATGTAATCGCGCCGGATGTGGGAAGGCGCCTGATTCCGGAAAGCATCAGCTTGCCGTTGTCGATCTTAATCGAAAGAGAGTCCTTCGTTACTCCTGGCATATCGACATAAAGAAGGATCTCATCATCGTTTTCGAAGATATCAACTTCCGGGATCAGGGACGGCAGTTGATCCGCTTGCTTAGGGGATTTGTCAGTTCGAGACATCAATTCTGTTGATTCACTCATGGAGCACACCTCCGGTTTGTAGTATCTTCCTGAATATTTGAAGGGTTTATATTCAACCGATGCTTATTTGCTTAGGCTTGGCAGCCTCCGATTTGGGCATGACCATGCGAAGGATTCCATCTTTCAATGCGGCCTCGACGCGGTTGGCGTTAATGTCATGAGGTAGGGTTAAACTGCGCGAAAATGATTGATTTTCTCTTTCGACTCTATGGGCCAAATACCCATCCGGAATCTTTGCCTTGCGGGTGCCCCGTATTTCCAAATAATTACCTTGGATTTTGACATTGATATCTTCTTTGGTAAAACCGGGAACCTCGACGAATATTTCCAGATTGTCGCCGGTATCGCTGAGGCTGGTTCGAGGAAGAGTCTCTCCGGCCAGCCAATTCTGGTTGAAATTTGACAACGGGTCAAAATCATTAAAGATGGTATTCATCCTGTTGCGAAAAAGATTCATCGCTTGAAATGTCTGATTAAAATCGTCCCATGGTGTTGTCATTATTTTGCCTCCGTGGTCATTTTTGTTGCGGCTCTTACAGTATCGAAAAATCTGATAAACCATTCATCCGTGATTCTGAACTGATTGAGCTGGTACGATGTTAGGTTGTTGCTTCCCAGTATTCTCAGGTTGTCCTTGCTCAAAAGCATTATTTCTTAAGCTTTATATTATTCGTGACCGACTTCACGCCCTTGACACGCTGTGCAACCTCGGTCGCCTTATCGATGTTGTCTTGAGTGTCGACATTACCGCTCAGCTGAACGACTCCCTTGTTGGTTTTGACCCTGATCTTGAATCCTTTTAAAGAGAGTTCCTCAACAATTTCGGTTTTGACCTTAGTGGTGATAACAGAATCATTGATAAATTCCTTGGTCCCCTCAGCCCTTGGGGTTGAAGCGAACCCTAGGAAAAAAGTCGTCAGGAAAATCAGAAGAAAAGCTGGGAAAATCTTTGATTGTTTCATGGGTGGTTACTCCAAATGAGCTATTGAAAATCTATCTCCCTTCACGCGGAATACAGCATAGGGTGCCTATTGTACTCTTTCCCTATGACAAGGTTATGATGGCTCCCGGTTGACAGTCAATGCGCCAACAGCAATCGAACTGATCACAAGACGGTAAGTCGGTCTTGAAACAGGGTGTGTTCCCCTCTTTTTCCTGGACGGTTCTAATCAGGTCCTTCTTGTTCATCGATCCAGGGTCAAGGTTCATATTGCTTGCTATTTCCTTGATATTTTTCATGTTCATACTTTTCCCCCTCCCCATCATTTTTGATTAATTGGGTAAAAATATTGTTTGTAGCAAGACTTCTATCCTGCAAGATCGGTTCGGTTTTATATTGCTTGTGCTTTAATGGTCGTGCTCTATGGAGCCGTGCCACTGGCAGACGTAACACTCGTAAAATGCTGCTCCGTGTAACTTTTTGTTAACAAGAAGATCATTTCCACAAACAGGACAAATCCCATCGGCAATACAAGCGAGTACACGCTTTTTCATTCCTGTTTGCTCACGGGAAAACCACATTGTTTGTTTATGCAATGTTTCAATCGGCTGGGTCCGTCTGAGCCGGAAGTTCTCATTATGGTGTTTCATGTTTTTCGCAACGTCAAAGCAAAGGTTAATGTTAACAGCACGTTTTTGTTAAATTTTTATGCCATTAAGGGTGGCGTCTCTGTGTGATTTAAGTTTTTCCATTCGCAAGCAGGGCACTCGGAAAAGGTTATCTCCCTAAGTCCATGATCAAAAAACCCTTCATCGACAAAAAGATCATTGCCGCATTTGGGACAGATTTCAGCAGAGATGCATGTATCGACATATTCAGACCACCCGTTTTGCTCATGGGTAAAGCAACCTATCTGACTCCTTACTAACTGTTTCATAATATCGTTCATTTGCCTTTTCGATTCATTGGTCATGCGTCGGTTCTCCACTGGTAATTGCAGAATTTCAGTTTGGATTATCGTAACCAAATGATGCGAAATTTTAGAGGAGAGGTCAATGGGGTAAAAATGTAGATAAAATGGATATTTTTTATATCTAATCAGTTTTGAGGTTTTGAGGTTTTGAGGTTTTGAGGTTTTGAGGTTTTGAGATTTTGAGGTTTTGGGGCTTTGGATATTTTTTTTGTAATAATTTAAGTTGATTGCTGGCTGCAGCTTGACGTCCTGAGCACCAATATTGCTATTAACCTGACCAGGTTCGGCTACTGGAAGTATGAGATTGAGGGAGGTGGAGTCAGCAACTCAGATTCTGTAAGTGCAAGGGATTTACAGGCTGAGTTGTATCGCCTCAGGAAAGAAAATCATCGCCTGGGAATTGAGCATGAAATCTTGAAAAAAGCGGTGGCCATCTTTGTGAACAAATCGGAGGGTGGTATCAAATGATCAATATTGAAATGGGGGAGAATTGTAAAAATTGGGCGCTGGAATCCGCAAGGTCAGGGCATAGCCGCTTGGGGAAGAGGGAGGCTGATGCGAATGATGCAGCCGTAGACGACATCGCTGTCTATCTCAATGAAACCGTTGTGATTTTCCACGATCTGGCGAACAATGGCCAGGCCCAGCCCTGTGCCATCAGCCCGTGTCGAGAAAAAGGGCGTGAAAACTTTTCTCCGCAACTCTACAGGTATTCCCGGCCCTCGGTCGCGAATTTCAATACAGACAGCCCCTTTGGTGTTGTCATCGATGTCATGACCGGCGACCACGATGGCATTTTGTTGTGCTCCCGCCGCAAAACAGGCGTTTTCCAAGAGGTGGGTCAGTATGGTCTGTATTTGCTGGCGGTCGCCCCAGCAGTCAAGATGCATATTTATCTCTTTCATAATCCCCGCAGTCGCTGCCGTATTACTCCCTGCTAACAGCTTTGCGATCACTTCATCAACCAGACTGTTTACATTAAACCATTCAGGTCGAATCGGAGCTGGGCGGGCAAATTGGAGGAAATCGGTAATGGTTTTGGCCATCCGGTTTGACTCTCGCAAGATGATGCTCAACAAGGTTTTAAAGGTCGCCGTGTCAAGGGCTGCGATATTTTCTTGCTCCATAGTCAAGATTTGGGCTGAACCAGAAATAGCGGCGAGGGGATTCCTGAAATCATGAGCGATCGAAGCACTTAGTTCGCCGATGGCAGCCATCTTTTCGGCTTCACGCACCTGCTGTTCCATTCGTTCGATAAGGCTTATATCCTGCAAAGTGATCACCTTCCATCTGGCCTGGTGATCTTTCAAACCCTCAGCGACCGGCATGTTGAGATGCGAAAATGAATAGCCGATTCTGGTCAATGAGCCGTTGTTTTTTTTAAAATTACAGACACAGCGGCCCTGGCTTTCCTGCAGGATTATGTCGGGAAAGCAGCGGTTAAACGGTTGGCCAAGGATTTTTTCGCGTGGATATTCAGTTATCCGTTCTGCGGCTTGATTATAGGAAGTTATGAAATCTCTTTGGTCAGTGGTGATGATTCCCGTGGAAATATCGTCGAATATTTGTTTGTAGAGGATCGAGAGACGATCATATTCAAGAGCTGTCTTGCTCAGTTTTTCCTCAGTGAACCGCAGTCTCCTGGCTAATTGGCCGCTCAATATTGCGACCAGGAAAAATATTAGTCCATAGATGGCAAAGAGGTTGGTTCCGAAAAATAATGTGGTGGGTGTTTTGTACGCCGCTTCAAAAAAATATTCGGGAACCCAGCCCAACAGCTCGCTGCCCAGCACGGCTCCATACAGCAGGGTGGCTGCAGCTGCAAGTATTAGACCACCGATTCTGTGGAGAATGAGTCCACCCGCGATAACCGGCAAAATGAGAATGGGGGTGAAAATGGATTGGCTGCAACCGGTTGCATAGACCAACAAACCGGTGAAAACAGTGTCGGAGAACAACTGGATTAAACCGAACCTCCGCGCTGGCCAGGGATTTTTTTTCAGGAGGAGTGCCGATCCGATGGAAAAGCTGTAAAGGCCCAAGAGGAAGGCGGTGGTCACAGGTAACGGCGGGAGAATGACTGAATGTCCTTTTCCGTGTAAAAACGAAGTAATACTGATAAGCAGGGAAAAGAGAGCAACCCGAATCAGAATCCACCAGAGAAGATGCCTTCGTGTTTCTTGTTCGTTGTCAGTAACCGGAGTCAACGCTCTGGCGATGAAAGGGGACATAGGGTCTGCCGCTCATTATTAGAGTGTAGAGGTGCTACCTGGCCTGAGGCAGCGGTATCAATCAATATTGTGTTTCTTGGTTTTATAACGCAGGCTGCGAAAACTGAGTTTAAGCAGGTCGGCGGCTCGCATCTTGGAATTGTCGGCTTTGGCCAGGGCGTGGAGGATCATTTCTTTCTCGACCCGTTGCAGGATATCTTCCAGTCCCAGTGTAAAGAGTTCCTCTTCATCCTGCGCGGCGACAAAGAGCGGCATCGCAGTTTTACCCGAATCCGGCTTGTTTTTTTCCTGGCGGTGCAAGGAAAGGATAAGACTCTCCGGCAGAATGATATTGGACGATTCCAGAGCAACTCCTCTCTCGATGATATTTTCCAATTCGCGGACATTGCCGGGAAAATCATATTGCATCAGGACTTCCAGGCCGTAGGAAGAGATGGTCTGTACCTCCTTGCCAAGTAATTTCGAATATTTTTTGAGAAAATACTCGACCAGTAGCGGCACGTCACCAATCCGTTCTCTGAGAGGCGGTACCCTGATAGGGACGACCGCTAGCCGATAGTAGAGATCTTCCCGGAATTTCCCTGAAATAATTTCTTGCTCAAGGACTCTGTTGGTGGCGGCGATGATCCGGACGTTTACCTGTCTGGTCTTGGTTGAGCCAACCGGCATGAACTCCCGTTCCTGCAGGACCCTGAGGAGTTTCGTCTGGATGATGGGGGTCAGTTCCCCGATTTCATCAAGAAAGGCTGTGCCTTGGTCGGCCAGCTGAAAAAGTCCTGCCTTGTCAGCGATTGCCCCGGTGAACGAGCCTTTGACATGCCCGAAAAGTTCGCTCTCCAGCAGGGTTTCGGGAATGGCACTACAGGTGATGGGGACAAAGGGATTGGAAGCGACCCGAGAACGATTGTGGATGGCTTTTGCCACCAGTTCCTTGCCGGTTCCCGATTCTCCGTAGATGAGAACGTTAGCAGGTGTCGGCGCTATTTTTTTGATCAGTTCGAAGATTTTCATCATCTCCGGACTTTGACCGATAATTTCGGGAAAACTATTTTCCGGTGCTGGACCTGTTTGCTCTTTCTTTTTTAACACCGACCGGATAACCGCCTTGATCTCCTCGACATTGAAGGGTTTGGTGATGTAGTCAAATGCCCCGTTTTTCATTGCAGCCACAGCGTCATCGGGCGAAGCGAAGGCCGTAATCATGATGACGCCGATATCCGTCTGCAGCTGTTTGATCTGGGATAGCAAATCCAGGCCGCTCATGCCGGGCATGCGGATATCAGAGATCATTAGGTCAAACGCGCTCTTTTCAGCGAGCATGAGCGCTGTCTTGCCTTCGGCTGCGGTGGTTACCCGATATCCTTCCTTCTCAAGAAGAATTTTGAGAAACTCCCGCATGCTCAGTTCATCGTCAACAACGAGGATGGATGCCATGGTGATCCTTGTAAAAATCCTTGTAAATCAGTCTATTGAAGTATATCAACCAGTGTATCCTCAAGTAGAAGACAAATCAAACATTATCCATAACCAGTTTACAATAGAGCCGGGATGGAGTAAAAAAAGACTCAATACTCTCCTTTACCAACACCTTGGGTGCAAATAACGTGGAAACACAGGAACAATTCGACCAACAAACCCTGACCGAGCATCTGGCTGAGCTGCGCTCCTGTCTCTTGATTTCCCTTGGCGCTGTGGCTGTTGGTTTTGTCATCGTCAACAGTTTTATTCAGTCGCTGGCCGAATGGTTCCTGCAGCCTCTGGTCAAGGTGTTGCCGGCTGGGAAATCCTTGATTTTCACCTCCTACCAGGACGGTTTTTTTTTTACTTTAAACTAGCACTTGTGTGTGGCGCAGTCTTGGCCAGCCCCGTCATCTTTCTCCAGATCTGGCGATTTGTCTCTCCAGGGCTGTACCATCATGAAAAACGGATAGTGATTCCCTTCACTATTATTTCCACCCTCTGTTTTGTCGCTGGGGCTGCCTTTGGTTATTTTGTGGCCTTCCCTCCAGTCTTTCATTTTCTTCTTGGTTATTCCAGCGCCTTTCTAGAGCCCATGCCTGCGGTTGACGAATATTTTTCTTTGGCTTTGCGTCTGTTTCTCGCCTTTGGATTAATTTTCGAACTTCCTGTTTTTATGGTGTTCCTTGGGAAGATTGGCATAGTTGATAAACCATTTTTGGTCAAGAATAGGAAGTATGCTGTGCTGGCCGCTTTTGTAGTGGCGGCCATTCTCACTCCCACACCGGATGTGGTTAATCAACTGCTGATGGTCGGACCGTTGATTCTGCTCTATGAGGTCAGCATTGTAGCTGTTGCCATTTTTGCAAAAAAAACTTTGGCCGGTTTTTCGCCTAAGACTGGTGTCGATCTCGAAGCGACCGACAAGCCTAACGAAGACCTCGCAAAGGAAGGGTAATCGGTGACTGGCGGGATGGAATTTTGATGGCCTTAAAAAATATGATTTCTTGTCGTCATTTCAGCACAGGCCGGAATCCCGAGTTTTCAATTGGTTCTGGACTCCATCCTGCGCTGGAGTGATGTTGCTTTGGACATTCTGCGAAGTTGTCAATCTTGCCTGTGAGGGCGGCACACTGCGCTCTTTCTTCTTGCCGAGGCGGTGAGAAGTCGTTTACCCTGAAGTGCTTGCTCGCGGCAGTATTCAGCGCATCTGCTGAAGAAGCTGCCCCATGATATTTCAATCAATCCGAATGAAGAGATAACAGGAGGAAGTCTATGACCTATATTGCTGATTTTGAAAAAGCCCTTGAAATTGGCCGGCCACCGAATATTAGAACCCTGTTTCCCCATTCACGGGCACTGCTTGTGAGCGGCAAGGTGATCGATCGTGCCATGCTTGCCAAAGGCGGGGCTATGACTATTGCCGCAAATGGCCGAAACCACCTGGTCATTCGGGGGGCGTTGCAGGCAGCCCAGCGCGCGCATGCGGCCATCATTATTGAAATCGCCCGATCCGAGGGGGGCGCCAATGCCTATTGCCCGACTAATTATTGGAATATGGCCCGGCAAGTTGACGCCCTTTGTAACGAACTGGCCATCACCGTGCCCGTTGCCATTCACGCCGATCATTACGGTATAAAAAAATCCGCTGACATTCCTGTGGCTGCGGTTGAGATCCCGACCATCTTCGAGGCCGGGATTACCTCGATTGCCATTGATGCCTCGCACATGCCTGATGCTGAGAACCTGCTGGCCAGTATCGAACTTGCCCGATATGTACCCTCTTGGGCCGGTTTGGAAACTGAGGTGGGGGAGATAAAAGGAAAACAAGGCCTTTCCACCAAAGATGAGGCGTTGTTCCTTATCCAGGGCTTGAATGCCCATGATATTTTTCCCGACTGGATTGCGCTCAATAACGGCACCACCCACGGCCTTGAGGCTTCGGCCCAGGGGATCCAGGTGGAACTCACCGCCGAGATTCATAAGGCTCTGGCTGGATACGCTGTTTCCGGGGCGCAGCACGGCACCTCCGGGAATAATTCCGACCGACTGCGGGCCATAGCCGCCCAGACCTATTCAACCAAGGCCAATGTCGCCACCGCTTTGCAGATGGTATCCTGGGGACTGGCGGTCAATGACTACGGTAATGCCACTTTGGACGAAAACGGTGAGTTCATTAAGCTAGCGGGCGAAGGGGTGACCGAGGAACTCTGGCAGGAAATGCGGGTTTATGCCGAGGCTAAGGGCTGGAAGAAAGGCGATTATAAAAGTCTCAATCTGCCCTTTGAAAATAAGATCATGGGACAGCCCAAGGCGGTCCGTGATCGGATGGCCCGTCGGGTCGAAAATTTTATCTACACTCTGTTGGTCGAGGTCTTCAATGCCGCCGACACCGCTCGCTTCGGGGTTGAGGCGATACTTGAGGCCGGTTCGTATGACATTGGTCCCAAAACCGGTCGAATCGAGTCTCCCGAGAACTGGACCGAGGAAAAGATAAGGGAGCGAGCGGCAACCTTGGCAACCGACAAGGGACCTCAGGGAAATTTTGACGATTGAGTCATAGCCGGAGTGGCCGGTTCAGCGTACAAGGGAGAAAAATAGGGGGGAGTCGAAGCCAGAGAGCTTCGGTTCCCCTGTCTTATTTGTTCACGAGTTTCAGGGCACTGCGGACAATACCATCGGTGTCGATCCCGGCGTTTTTCCAGAGGGTGGCCTGGGGTCCGTGTTCAGTGAAGGTGTCGCCATAGCCGAGAATCTTCATCGGCAGGTATAACCCCTGTTCGTTGAGCAGTTGGAGCACGGCGCTACCAAAGCCGCCGAGGGTGTTGTTATCCTCAATGGTGACAACCATGCCCGTTTGTGCCGCCCAGGTGGTGATGAGGTCGTTGTCCAGCGGCCTGAGAAAACGGGGGTTGATCACAGCGGCGCTGACGCCCTGTTCCTCCAGGCGTGCTGCCGCGGCTAGGGCCGGATAGACCCGGTTGCCAATCGGCAGTAGGAGTACATCGTTGCCTTCTCGCAGTAATTCGCCCTTACCGATGGCCAGATTGTGGAAAGAGTCTTCCATGGCGACGCCTTCGCCGCTGCCTCTGGGATAGCGGAGTACGACCGGGCCGTTGTGGTTGAGGGCCGTATACAGCATCTGCTGTAGTTCATTCTCATCTTTGGGGACCATCACCGTCAGGTTGGGAATAAAGCGGAGAAAGGAGAGGTCAAAGACGCCGTGATGGGTCGGGCCGTCGGCACCGACCACGCCGCTTCGGTCCAAGGCGATGGTTACCGGCAGGTTCGGCAGACAGACGTCGTGGATCAACTGGTCCAGGGCCCGCTGCATGAAGGAGGAGTAGACGGCGAAGAAGGGACGCATCCCTTCAAGGGCGAGACCGGCAGCAAAGGTGACCGCGTGTTGTTCGGCAATGCCGACATCGAAAAATCGTTGTGGAAATTCGGCGCTGAAGGGCAACAGCCCGGTTCCTCCCGGCATGGCGGCGGTAATCGCCACCAAGCGCGCATCCTGCCGGGCCAACTGACAGAGGGTGTCGCCGAAGACCTTGGTGTAAGAAACGGCGCTGTTTTCTTTTTTTATCGGCTTACCGGTAACGATGTCAAAGGCACTTATGCCATGGAAGTCGCCAGGATTGGTTTCCGCTGGCTTGTACCCCTTGCCCTTAGTGGTGATGACATGGATAAGCACGGGGCCATGGCTATGATCGCGGACATTTGTAAGTGTGGCAATCAGATCGTCAAGTTCGTGCCCCGGAATCGGCCCGATGTATTTGAATTTCAGGGCCTCAAACAGCATGCCTGGTGTAAAGAAGCCTTTGATGCTTTCCTCGCTTTTGCGCAGGACGGTGAGGATATTTTCGCCGACCGAGGAGAGGGCCATTAACCGATCCTCAATATGATCTCGCAAGCGTTGGATCGTCTTGCCCGTCAGTTTTCTGCTGAGGAAACTGGACAGCGCTCCGACATTTTTTGAGATCGACATTTCGTTGTCATTGAGGATGACGATCAGATCGCGCCCAAGGTCGCCGGCATGATTGAGGCCCTCGAAGGCCATGCCCGCGGTCATGGAGCCGTCGCCGATAATGGCGATGACCTTGCCCGTATCGGCCTGGATTGCCTTCCCCGCCGCCATCCCCAGGCTGTAAGAAATGGAGGTGGAGCTGTGGCCGGCTTCTACGGTATCGTATTCACTTTCCGTTCGTTTGGGAAAACCGCTCATTCCTTTGTACTGGCGCAGAGTCGTGAACTGCTCCCTGCGGCCGGTGAGCAGTTTATGGGCATAGGCCTGGTGACCGACATCCCAAACCAGACGGTCGTGCGGTGTATCAAAGACATAGTGCAGGGCCAGGGTCAGTTCGACCACGCCCAAGCTGGGGGCTAGGTGGCCGCCGGTTTGGGCCACTGTGGCAATGAGGGTGTCTCGAATTTCTTGCGCGAGGACTTCCAGTTCCAGCAGGTTGAGCCGGCGCAGATCCTGAGGTGAGTCGATGGCGTCCAGGAGTTTGCCCTGCCGATCCGTCTGGTTGTCCACAATAAGCATGATTATTTTTTTCGTTCCACAATATAGTTGGCAAGGGCCCTAAGGGGATCAGCCTGCAGGTCGAATGAGGTGAGAGCGGTTATAGCCTCCTGTACGGCTTCCCTGGCCATGGTCCGCGAGGTCTCTTTGCCGAAAAGCGAGGGATAGGTGACCTTGTCGGATTTAAGGTCGCTTCCTGCAGATTTGCCGAGCTGTTCGGTGGTGGCTTCGACATCCAACAGGTCATCGACAATCTGGAAGGCGAGCCCGATGTTGTCGCCATAGGTTTTTAGCGCCTCTTCTTGCTCTTCATTCGCACCGGCAACAATGGCGCCACTGAGCACCGAAGCTGTAATCAATGCCCCGGTTTTGCTGCGATGGATACTGCGAAGCTCATCGTAGCCGACCTTTCTGCCCGCGTAGATCATATCCAGGGATTGGCCGCCGACCATGCCAAGCGGTCCGGCTGCTCGGGCGATGGTCTGGATGATCCGGATCCGGTCCGGATCGGCAATGGCTGCCGAAATCTGGCTGCTAAGGAGATCAAAGGCAAAGGTGAGCAGACCGTCTCCAGCGAGAATGGCGCCGGCTTCTCCAAAAACCGTATGGTTGGTCGGTTTGCCCCGGCGGAGGTCGTCATCGTCCATGGCCGGCAGGTCGTCGTGGATGAGTGAGTAGGTATGGATACACTCAAGTGCGCAGGCGACAGGCAGGGCACGGCGTACGGTATCCTCGCCACTGTCCACGGCACTGGCTGCGGCCAGGCACAGGATGGGGCGTATACGCTTGCCGCCGTCAAGGAGGCTGTAGCGCATGGCCTCGATGTGTTTGCTGAACGGCCCTATGGGATCCAGTATGAGGCTACCAAGGTGCTTGTCGACTCGTTGCCGTTGTTCATTCAGATAGGTCTTGATGTCCACCGTCTTCCTCTGCAAAGGGCACTGCAATCAGGTCGCCATCTTTTTTCAACAGCAGTTCGACCCGGCTTTTTGCCTCTTCGAGTCTGCTGTTGCAGAATTGCACCAATGCAATGCCTTCGTTGAATTTATCGAGACTTTTTTCCAGGCTCAGATCTCCGGCTTCGAGTTCATCGGTGATCTGTTCCAGCCTGGTCAGTGCATTTTCGAAATTTTTTTTTGCCATAACCAGTTTCGTCCGCCCTGTCCTGATGACGATTTTGTTTGCCGAAAAAATAGAGCAAGGGTAATCGTCTACCTTAAACATTCTCCCTGTTGGTTTCAACATCTGTTTGGTAATGACTGCTTATATTGAACGATTCGTTGCATGGCTCCTGGTTGAAAAGGGGTACTCGCGTCATACTGCTGAGGGCTACCAGAGGGATGTCCGCGAATTTCAGCGTTTCTGCGGCGATTCCGCCCAACCCGAGTTGATCACGGCCTCAATGGTGCGATCTTTCGTCGGTTCCTTATATGCTGGCAATGCCGCGGCTTCAGTGGCCCGAAAGCTTTCCGGGCTCCGGACTTTTTTTCGCTATCTACAGCGTGAGCATGTGATCGCGGGTGATCCACTCGCCGGCGTCGCCAGCCCGAAACTCGGCCATCCTATTCCTGCTTTCCTCACCGTGGACGAGGTCTTCAGCCTCCTGGAGGCGCCAGTAGCCACGGATCGGTATTTCCGGCGGGACCGGGCGGTGATGGAGATGATTTACTCCACTGGTATGCGGGTTTCCGAGTTGGTGGCAGGCAATATGGAAGATTTTGATTTCACAGCCGAAATGGTTCGGGTCAGGGGGAAGGGCAACAAGGAGCGGCTGGTACCCTTTGGCAGCGCTGCCAAGGAGGCGGTGCAGCAGTATCTGCCCGAGCGCGAGGCATTGACCATCGCCAGGATAGGCCGTGGGCATGCCGCCGAGCGTCAGGCCCTGTTTCTTAACGGGCAGGGGACGCGGTTAACGGCCCGAAGTGTGGAACGAACCTTTCAGATGTATGGCCTGCGGGCCGGAATTGGGGTGACCGTTACTCCGCATGCCCTGCGCCACTCCTTTGCCACCCACCTGCTGGAGATGGGCGCGGATCTGCGGACTGTTCAGGAGTTACTGGGGCATGTCAGCCTGTCAACCACCCAGAAATACACCCATATCAACATCGATCATCTCTCCAAGGTCTATGATCAGGCCCATCCTCAGGCCAAACGGAGCGATGGGTGAAAAACCGAGCGACCTCAGGTCGAAAACCAGTGTAAGGATTGACTCCCTCTTGGATAATGTTTACAACTCCACACCATATTTCCTTTCTCTGAAAATTCATTGAATCAAAAACATGCAAACACAGAAAATTCGTTCCACCACTATTATTGCCATCCGTCACAAGGGTGAGGTCGTTATTGCCGGAGATGGTCAGGTTTCGCTCGGGGCGACCATTATCAAGCATCAGGCCAAAAAGGTCCGGCGGCTCTATCACGATCAGGTGATCACCGGATTTGCGGGCTCAACCGCCGATGCCTTCACCCTCTACGACCGGCTGGAGCAAAAACTTGAACAGTATAACGGCAACCTGATGCGGGCCTCGGTCGAATTGGCCAAGGACTGGCGAATGGACAAGATGCTGCGCCGGCTCGAGGCCATGCTGATCGCCGTGGATGCCCAGTATTCGCTGCTCCTCTCTGGTACCGGTGATGTTATTGAGGGTGATGACGGCATTTTGGCCATCGGCTCTGGAGGGCCCTATGCCCAGGCAGCAGCCCGGGCCCTGATAGCCCATTCCGATCTCGATGCTGCGGCCATTGCCAGAGCTTCACTGGAAATTGCCGGTACCATCTGTGTTTACACCAATACCAATATCGTTGTTGAGAAAATATGAAAGGATCGCAAAGGCTCAATTCTCTCACCCCTAGAGAGACTGTCGTCGAATTGGATCGCTACATCATCGGTCAGGCCGATGCCAAACGGTCTGTGGCCATTGCCCTGCGCAACCGCTGGCGGCGGCAGCAGGTCGAGCCGTCGTTGCGTGAGGAAATCGCTCCAAAAAACATCATCATGATCGGGCCGACCGGAGTGGGGAAAACCGAGATTGCCCGCCGACTTGCCCATCTCGCGCAAAGCCCCTTTCTCAAAATCGAGGCCTCCAAGTTCACCGAGGTGGGCTATGTCGGCCGTGATGTTGAATCCATGATTCGCGATCTTACCCAACTGGCGGTGAACATGGTGACCAAAGAGGAGGAGGAAGGGGTACAGGGCAAGGCGGAAGCCATGGCCGAGGAGCGTCTTCTGGATCTCCTGCTGCCGCGCCCGTCCGGACATCATCCCGGCATGTCCCCCTCTCCGCAACCTAATATCATCCCGCTGGGTTATGACAGCGGGGCCGCGAAATCGGAAGAAAACCGCGACAAAAGCACCAGGGAGCGGTTCCGTGAGATGTTGCGCCGGGGCGAGTTGGATGATCGGGTGGTCGAACTGGAGGTCGCTTCTTCTGGCGGCACTCCGGTAGTAGAGGTCTTTTCCGCCTCAGGCATGGAGGACATGCAGAGTTCTCTGCAGGAGGCCTTCTCCAAATTTTTTCCCAAGAAACGTCAACCAAAAAAGATGAAGGTGTCTGAGGCCCTCGAATTCCTGAGAAAGGAAGAGGCGGAACGGTTGGTCGACACTGAGAGCGTTACCGAAAAGGCCATCCGTCGCACCGAACAGTCGGGGATCATTTTTTTAGATGAGATTGATAAAATAGCCTCGCGCGGCGGCTCCAGTTCCGGAACCCCCGAGGTCTCCCGGGAGGGGGTGCAGCGCGATCTGTTGCCCATTGTCGAGGGCACGACCGTGACTACCAAATACGGGCCGGTGAAGACCGATCATATCCTTTTTATTGCTAGCGGCGCCTTCCATGTCTGCAAACCTTCCGATCTGGTGCCTGAGCTTCAGGGGCGTTTTCCAATCCGTGTCAATCTGCATGCCCTTGGTGAAGAAGATTTCTTCCGTATCTTGACTGAACCGAAAAATGCCCTGATAAAACAGTATATTGCGCTCATGGCCACCGAGGGTATCCATCTTGATTTCGAGGATGCAGCAATCAGGGAGATGGCGCGGATAGCGGTGCAGGTCAATCAGAGGACCGAGGATATTGGTGCCCGCCGCCTGCATACCGTCATTGAACGGGTCCTGGATGAGGTTTCCTTTGACGCCTCGGATCGTGAAGAACAGGTGTTCACGGTCACCGCCGATTATGTGCGCACCCAGTTGACTGAAATTTCCCAAAATGAGGATTTGAGCCGCTATATTTTGTAATATTGCTTCCAGATGGCCATCATATTTATTGAATAACTCCAAAACTATAATAAGTTGACTATGAAACTGAACATTGAACCCGATTTGAAATATTGTCCCCAGTGCAATGACGAGTACCGTGCGGAAATTCAAACCTGTGCCGTATGCGGTATTGAACTGCTCACCGGAGTGCAGATGCAGGCTCGGGTTGAAGCCAGCCAGCAGAGAAAAGCGGCTCGTACCTTGGAAATTCTTCCCGAAGATCCGATGACCACAGTTCGAAAAGGGCCGGTGCTGCAGATGAAACAGCTCCAATCGTTTCTCTTGGAGCAGGGCATCCCCTCGTTGGCCATCAAGGAGAGTCCCGAGAATTGCAACACAGGGTGTCGCGGCGGTGAACTGCTCCTGCACGTACGGACGAGCGATTTACAGGATGTTATAACAGCGTTGGAACAGGAACATCGGCAAACCACCGGGTTGTCGGACCATGACACCAGTCTTGTCGGGGCGGTGTACAATGTTCAGGCCGAAGAGGCGACTTGCCCGGCCTGTGGTTTTCGGTTTTCAACCCGTTCACCAACCTGTCCCGATTGTGGGCTCTGCTTCGCCTGAGTCTCCAGCAGTGTCATTCACGTTGTAACACCGTGAGTTTTGTGGTTGGACTTGCTTGACGGTAAAAGGGGGGTTGCTATATAATAATATAAACAGTGGTGGTGCTCATCCTTTCCTGTAGAGGCTGTCGCCAATGTATAACTTTGGTGTGTTCCGGGCTCGTGTTTTGGTTATTAGGGGTCAGCTTGGTCTTCCTTGATTAGCCCTGTTGCAGGCTCCTTCGTAAGATTGCTTATGGATATTGCCTCTGACCATGTCATCATTACCCTGACAACCGATTTTGGCCTGCAGGATCCCTACGCCGGTCAACTGAAGGGCGCACTGCTCAGCAGATGTCCCTCTGCCACTATCATCGATATCACCCACGCCATCCCCGCCTGGGACGTGGTTACCGCTGCCGTCACCATTCGCACCAGCTACGCTTTTTTCCCGTCAAGATCGATCCATCTGGTCGTGGTCGATCCGGGTGTCGGTGGCTCGCGTTCGATTCTCGTTGCGGAGGGTGATAGCCATTTCTTTATTGCCCCTGATAACGGCATCCTGTCGTTGTTGGTTGTTGATCACAAGATTGAGACCATCCATCGGGTGGAAGATCCCGTTTTTTTCCCCGCATCCGTCAGTCCAACATTTCATGGCCGAGATGTCATGGCTCCTGTAGCCGCAGCATTGGCCAATGGTCGTGCTGTGCACGATTTTGGCGCAACCGTTTCCCTGCAAACAATACAGCTGATCATCGTGCCATCAGCTGTTCCGGAAGCAAAAAGTCTGCATGGCCAGGTACAGCGTATCGATCATTTCGGCAATGTTCGCACCACCATTCGCGTCGGTCGTGGCCACTTAGAGACAGCATCTTTCCAATCTCTTGAAATCTGCGGCCGTCGCATTGCAACCTTGGCCAGAACGTATAGTGAGGTTGCTCCCGGCGCTCTGCTCGTCTTAATCGACAGCTCAGGATACCTTGAAATTGCAGCAAATCAGTCGAGGGCAGCCGAGATTCTCGGATGTGTTCCTGGTGATCAGCTAACTGTATATCTTGTGTAAGCATAGGCAGCATCATGGATTTTTTTCAGGAGAATTGTTGGGAAACAGTATCTGTTAGCAATTTTTGTATTTGAATTTTTTGTTGATTCCGCCAATGCGTTATGAATTATCCTATACGAACCGTTGGTAACCAATAATAACCAACGTAACACTGAACCGATGAAAAGGAGCTATCATGAACAGACTGATTAAATTTTCAGCGATTATTGCGCTGGCCACCCTGTTAACTGCCTGTGCTGGCGCAACCAAACAAGAACAGGGGACCGGCATCGGGGCCGGGGTCGGGGCAGGACTCGGTGCAATAATAGGGCAGGCTATTGGCCACGACACCACGAGCACTTTGGTTGGTGCCGGTATTGGCGCGGTTGTGGGCGGTGTCGCCGGCAACCAGATTGGGGCCTACATGGACAACCAGGAAAGAGCCCTCCGTGACGCCACGGCACAATCCGGTGCCGCCAGCATCCGGCGCGATCAGGATGTGCTGACTGCCACCTTCAAGAGTGATCTTTTTTTTGACTTCGATTCAGAGCAACTCAAGCCAGGCGCTTATTACGAACTCAATCGTATCACGTCCGTGCTCAACCAGTATCCACAGACTACCATTCGAGTTGAAGGCCATACGGATACACGCGGGAGCGTCCAATATAACCAGCAACTATCCGAACGACGGGCTATAGCGGTGAAAAATGCGCTGGTGCAGCAAGGTGTAGACCCCATGCGTATTGAGGCATACGGATACGGAAAATCACAACCGATATCATCGAGTGACGCCATGAACCGCCGCGTCAATATTGTGATCAATCCCGTTGTCCAGAATTAAGGGGTGAAAAAGTATACAACAGGATGTTCGTTCGCTGTTTGTCGTTCATGTACGTCAGATCAAACCTACATTAACACGAGGAGGAATACATGGCTGTCAAAGTACTTATCAAAAGGAAGGTTGGAAAGGAAGTTGCGCCGTTATTAGAGACCCTGCTCAGGAAAATGAGAGCCTTGACGCTGAACAGAAAGGGGTATATCTCCGGGGAAACCTTTCATCGGGTCGATCAGGAGGGCGTCAGCTTGGTCATCAGCACCTGGCAAACCATTGATGACTGGCGGGAATGGACCTTAAGCAAGGAAAGGATTGAATTGCAGGAAAAGATCGATCAACTGCTCGGGCAGCCGACGGAGTGCGAAGTGTTTGAAAATTAGTGAGATAGGATAGGGCTATAGTCGTTACCATCGGCTGTACCATCTCTGGTATTAAAAACGCGGGCCATCGTTTCAAGATGGACCGCGTTTTTTTATCCCGATTGTTCAGTGACCGTTGCGACCGTTACCGTTACCATGGCCGTTACGTCGCTGCACCTCCGGTCTTTTCATTTGAACGGCAAGTGACTGCGAACCGCAGAGCCGGGTAATTTTGTGAAAAAGATCTGTACTCGGGCGGATGCTTATATCCTTCAGCACCTGGACATCGACTTCTCCTCGATTGTCGAAATGGATAGTGAGGCGTACCGGTATAGTTCCGTGGTGTTGATAGAGCAATTCCTTCAGTTCCAGCATGTGCTGGCGTGAAGTTGCCGCTGCCTGCAGTGTGATAATCGCTTTTTCGGCGTAATTTTCCAGGCTATCGGCCAGGGTTTTGACCTCTTGTGCCACAACTTTGGCGCCCCGCTCACCTTGCTGAACCGTGCCCACCACGATGAGCGGCTGGTCAGTGCCGAGAAGATGCGAACATTCTGCAAAAGTTGAGGGGAAAACAATCACTTCTACGCTGTCGCTCATGTCTTCCAGGATGGTAAAAGCCATCCGCTCTCCTTTTTTCGATTTGTGCTCCTTGTAATTGTTGATCAGTCCGCCGATCCGAACCACCTGACCATCCCGAAGTTTTCCCGCACCGGCGATGTCGGTGTCGACCACCCGGCGGAGATCAGTCATGACTCCTTCCAGCGGGTGGCCGGTGAGGAAAAACCCCACGGTCTCTTTTTCACTGGCAAGCCGTTGCAGTTTGGGCCATTCCTTGATGTCCGGGAGTTCGATGTCAACGGTTTCGGCCTGTTTGGTTGCTGACTGGCCGATAGTGAAGAGGTTCATTTGGCCGCTCATGCGATCCCGCTGTACGGCCTTGGCTCGTTCGATACATTGATCAAGAATTTCCATGAACTGCGCGCGGTGTCCATGCATCGAGTCAAAGGCCCCGGCTTTGATCAGGCTTTCGATCACCTTGCGGTTGACCTTGGAGCTATCGATCCGGCCGCAGAAATCGCTGAGCGAGCGATAGGGGCCGTTTTTTTCGCGTTCGGCCAGGATGGATTCGAGCGCCGCTCCGCCCACATTTTTCACCGCAGCCATGCCGAAACGGATGCGGTCATTGATGACCGTGAAATCGCTGAAGGATTCGTTGATATCCGGGGGCAGTACCTCTATCTTCTCTTGGCGACATTCGTTGATGTATTTAACGACCTTGTCGGTATTTTCCACGTCGCAGGAGAGCAGGGCGGCGAGGAATTGAGCCGGGTAATGGGCCTTGAGATAGGCGGTCTGGTAAGCGATGAGGGCATAGGCCGCGCTGTGGGATTTGTTGAATCCATAGCCGGCAAATTTAGCCATGAGATCGAAGATGTACTTGGCTTTGTCCTCCGGGATGTGGTTGGCCTTGCACCCGGCCATGAACTTGCCGCGCTCTTTCTCCATCACCTCCGGGATTTTCTTGCCCATCGCACGGCGGAGGATGTCGGCATCGCCTAAGCTGTAGCCGGCCAGGATATTGGAGATCTTCATCACCTGTTCCTGGTAGACGATCACCCCGTAGGTTTCTTTGAGCACGGATTTGATTTGCGGCAACGGATAATCGGCGGGCTGGCGGCCATGCTTAGTTTCGACAAAGGTGTCGACCATGCCGGAATCGAGCGGCCCCGGGCGGTATAGGGCGACTAGCGCGATCAGGTCGGAGAACTGTTCCGGCTGCATCTTGATCAGCAACTCACGCATGCCGTCGCTTTCCAGCTGAAAGACGCCCAAGCTGTCGCCGCGGCAGAGCAGGGCATAGGTCTTGGGGTCGTTCATCGGGATTTTACGCAGATCAACGGCCGAGCTGAGATCGAATTCAACGAGCTTCAAGGCTCGGTCGATGACAGTCAGGGTTTTGAGGCCGAGAAAGTCGAATTTGATTAATCCGGTCTTCTCGGTGTACTTCATGTCGTACTGGGTCAGGATTTCCTTGTTCGGACCAACGCAGACTGGCAGAAATTCCACCATGGGGCGAGGCGAGATGACAACTCCGGCCGCATGAGTCGATTTATGCCTGGCCAACCCTTCCAGTGTCTGTGAGATGGAAAGTAGTTCGCGGACATTGTCCTCTTTCATAGCCTCACGAAGTCGGGGTTCCTTCTCGATGGCTTTTTTCAGGGTAATTTTTAACTCTTCAGGTACCAGCTTGGCAATCCGATCGACAATGGGCAGGGGGA
>CAZSIJ010000059.1:0-24490 GCA_964607065.1 uncultured Desulfobulbus sp.
TTCTTTCGCATCGACTTTCCTCCGTTCATGATGGCTTATCATAAACAGCTCAAAAATCCTATTCCCGTTGAACCAAGACACTTTAACTGGCAGATCACAAGTCAGAGTCAACCTGTCGCACACCAAAGGGTAGACTTTTGCACTGTATTCCGAATCAATAGTTTTAGTCTGTAACGTCCCGTCTTCTGCATATTTAATGAATGTTACTCCCATTGACCTCCCTTATTCTTCTGCTTTCTCCCATAAACTCCCTATTAGATCAGACTACTTTATCAAATCAAAGTAAGCTGACACATCGACAGTGAAGTCAAGTAGCTCCATAATAGGCTTGAGTGATAGTGGCTCGTATTTCTTACCATATAGCCCTGTTGTAATTGAATCATCCTTATGCCCAACAATGGCAGCGATAAGCTCCTTGGCGGTATGTTTCTGTTTGAGATTATCTATTACAGTATGCCTGAAGCTATGGAACGTCTTCTTGGCATCCACTACGCCATTTCGCTTTCTGTACCTGCCGAACCACTTGCTTGCACTTTGAGAGTAACCATCCCTGTCTTTTTTGAGTTCAGGGAATAGGCGTTCTTCTCCTTTATCCCGAAGTTTTTGGACATAATCTCCCAGCCCTAACTCTACCAGACGACTATGGACGGGGATGACCCTCTGGCCAGAGTCAGTCTTTACCTTCTTGTCATCAGATCTGCAAATATCGATGACCAGCAGGCCATCCTTTAGATAGATATCCTCAAGGTGCAATTGGCACAACTCTTCGATCCTGGCCCCAGTGTATAGGCCCAGCAGCGGTAGCCAGTAGTAGTATGGATTTTTGAAATTCCCCTGCTGGTAGTCTTTCGAGGAGAATAATTTGACTAAGTCTTCGTCTGTAAACGGTGACCGCTTAGAAATGGCGGACTCCTTCTCCTTGATCTTTAGCTCGGTGAAAGGGTTGTTCTGGATATAACCATGTCGATGAGCCCACCCGATAAGGGAGGAGACCCGTGAGACGTTTTGATTGACCTTTGTGATGGACAGTAGGTGCTCCTTGGGGATTGGCATAGCAAGTATCTCGTCTATGGTCTTATCCTTATACAAGGGCTTTTTACTCATGTTTGAAGGCAGGCGCTGCAAGGTCGATTTGAAAAAATTTGATACCCCATAATCAATACTGGCCATAGACAAGTCACCCACAATTTTGATGAACAAAGCATATGCAGCTCGATACTCGGCTTGGGTTTTTCTGTCCAGTTACCACCGGGAGTCATCTCCTTGAAATATTCATCGACCACCTTACTGATTAAGGTTCGCCTGATGGCAGGCAACTTTGTTGTGTCATCTACAGGGGTGGACCCGAACCACCCCGAAAGAACGGGCTCTTCGGTTTATTGCTACCCGCTCACGGGTAAACTCCATGTTCATTTGCAGCACAGCCTCACAAAACTGCCTGTACTGCTCTTGTGAAGCTGACAAGTCAATGTTGTGTTCCTTTAGGATCTGGCTAGCCATTGTTGACAAAAACTCTGGGATCCAATTTTTACTGATTTCAGATCCGCCAAGCATGGCACTTGTCATATCTCCAAGAACCTCTTGTTGATACGGCAGGGCATTACATTCCCAGACATCCTCCATTCCTACGGGGTAGGGTCCTTTCTTTGTCACATGGTCCTGCTCATGTGCAATTAATTGCAAAAGTCTTTGATCAAGAATTTGTTTTAATTCAGGCCAGTCCATTACGTCTACTCTCCTAAAATCACAACACTCCTCAAGGCATACCCGCATGGCCCTGCCTACCTGGCGAGCTAACGCTGGGTCCCGAGTTGCTAATGATCGCCTGTATTCATGCTTTACATAACATCCATTTGTATCCACCGTGACTATTATGCGAAAGTAGAAAATGTTGTGGCGTGAAAGATAGAGGTACTGGGTCTTAGAAAACATAAAAAAAAAGCTCCTGTGGAAATGGATCACCGTATTGGATCACCATTAACGCAAGAGCTTTTCAGCCATTCAATTTATTGAATGATTTCTACTAATTAACAAAAAATTGGTGGAGGCGCCGGGAAGTGAAGGGATTGACGCTTAAGTCACCAATATACTGTATTTGTTTTGCTCGGCATAGACACTAAATGCTCGTTTACGCTCAAAATGGCCGAATTGTGGCCAATTCGATGGCTGTGTTCGAAATATTAGTATCTTATCTAGCCGAAATACAGTTATTTTTTCTAAAGCTGGTTCAACTGAAAGAGTTGAACCTATTTTGATTTCAGGAATTGAACCCTGGTCCGAATTGAGGAGTTGAACCCTGGTTCCACAAATCCAACACGAGCTTTTCGATTACTTCGGCATTGATTTTTTATATCCGAATCAGTATAATTGGTTTATGAAACTAATACGATTCATCGGCGATTCGCTTAAATGTTTGCGAGATTTTCCTGAAGATGCACGACAGGACGCTGGCTACCAGCTGGACAAGGTGCAGCGTGGCGAACAGCCGGACGATTTTAAGCCGATGCCATCGATTGGCAAAGGTGTTGAAGAAATTCGGGTTTGGGATGATTCAGGCACATATCGTGTAATCTACACGGCCCGATTGGCGAATATGGTGTATGTGCTTCATGCGTTTCACAAGAAAACGCAAGCCACTACTAAACGTGATATCGATCTTGCCAAGGCGCGATATTCAGAACTTGTAAGAGGTATCAAATGAATGAGATCGAAACCTTCACCAGTGTATGGGATGCGATTGCCGACACTCCCGAACAAGCGGCCAACTTGCGGGCACGGTCCGAACTAATGCAACAGATCGCAGAGATCATCAAAACCAATAACTGGAAGCAAGCAGATGCTGCATCGCATTGTGGCGTTACCCAACCCCGCATCAATGATCTGTTGCGTGGACGTGTATCGCGGTTTTCACTGGATGCCTTAGTCAATATTGCAACTGCACTTGGCAGGCGTGTACATTTGGAACTGGAACCGGCATGACAGTTTGCAGGTTAGTTTCTATGCATGAATACAGCTTTGTACTCCGTCAAGATATCTTCTGGCGGTTCTAAACGGCCAATTTCTGGCCAATTCAAAGAAAAGCGCCG
Source organism: uncultured Desulfobulbus sp. (assembly GCA_964607065.1). Classification (GTDB taxonomy): domain Bacteria; phylum Desulfobacterota; class Desulfobulbia; order Desulfobulbales; family Desulfobulbaceae; genus Desulfobulbus. The sequence goes on from CAZSIJ010000059.1 coordinate 3,087, forward strand.
AAGTTCCGGCAGCCTTTACATTGTAAATACAGGTAGTTTGAAGCAAATCAGTTCAACTGAAACAGTTGAACCCATTTTGATTTCAGGAATTGAACCCGCGTTCACCATTATATATCAGCGCTTCTAACATATCCGGGATTACATCCGAGATACCGCTGAAAATAATCTTGTAACCTTATTCGTGTCCAGTCCTCTTTCGTGACGTATTTTCCGAAATATGGAGCAGTAAATTCCGCTATTTCGGGAATCGTGTCAGATGATAATAATATTCTCTTCATACATTATTTTTTTATTGGCATATCTGTCTAATAATAGGTGAACATTGCATGTGCTATCAATATTTCGCTATGAGTGGCTCGAACTTTGCTTAAAGATAATGGCTTTCCAGCCATGCGCAATGATGTGGGAGACAGATGGAGAATAAAGATCCACGACTATCTGACCTGAGCGGTAGTTAAACGATAGCAACAGAGGGCAAGTTCACGGATCTGCACTGCCACATTGTGGCATGGTGGCTGTGCTTATAAAATTACGATATTTCAATTAGTTGCAAAGGCGCTATTCAACTGGTATAGAACTTGATATTAGTCGCGATAAAGTGACATGTCTTCCGTTGATGATGCTCGTTAGGCAGGCTGTTGACTTATAGGTACTTTGCTGATCCGAGAGGAAACCAGGAAGCCTGAATTGCTCTAAGTGGATGGTTCAGGCTTTTTTATTTATTGTAGCTCTATGTAACACTCAACCAAAAAGGATTTGTTCATGAAAATGAGATTATTGACCACATTGACAATTGGTATTTGGATTAGTTCGTCATCCCTTCCCGCACATGCTGAACAACTCACTCCAAATCCTAATTACGGTACCATTACAGCAAACAATAGTTGGAACTATGTTACTTTTGACAATTTTAACGCGGTGATCAACTCCGGCACGCTGACTAACTACTCCGGCGGCACGCTGAACAACGATGGCAGCCCGCTGTTCAACCCCGACGGCACGTTTAACAAATACACCGTTGCCGCGCTGACCAATAACTCCGGCGGCACTCTGAATAACTCCGGTTGGCTGTACAACTACACACACGGCACGCTGAACAATAACTCCGGCGGAACTCTGAACAACTACGGCTGGCTGAACAACTACGGCGGCGCGTTGTACAACTCCGGCGCGCTGATGAACTTTGGCTCAATGGACACCAACAGCAACGGCACGCTGACCAACTACACCGGCGCCACTCTGAACAACAACTCTGGCGGCATGTTGACCAACGGCGGCTCGCTGTTGACCAACTCCGGTACTCTGAACAACTCCGGCACACTGTACAACTACGGCCCGCTGATAAATTTCGGCACGCTGACCAACAACACCGGCGGCACCCTGACCAACCCCAACACGCTTACCAACTACGGCACGTTGATGAACTTCGGCGCGCTGGACACTAGCTGGACAGGCACGCTGAACAACTACGGCTGGCTGAACAACTACGGCGGCGGCATGCTGAACACTGGCAAATTTCTTAACTACTCCGGCGGCACACTGAGCAACTCCGGAACGCTGAACACCTCCGATGGCTACAACTACGGCACGCTGATCAACAACACCGGCGGCACTCTGAGCATAAACGGCATTCTAAACGATAGGGGCACGCTGACCAACCACGACGGCGCCACGCTGATCATCAACACCGATAGTATTCTGACCAACTCCGCCGGCGGCAATCTGACCAACTCCGGTACGATGAACAACTACGGCACGCTGTACAACGGCAGCGCGCTGAACAACTCCGGTACGCTGAACAACAACTTCGGAGGCGCACTGTACAACTACGACACTCTGAACAGCTCCGGCACGCTCAATAACCATGCTGGTGCCATTTTAAATAATATTGGAACATTGACTAACTCCGGTATTCTCAGCAATGCCGGATCAATCATCGGAACCGGCACGTATACGCAGACTACTGGTCAGACAATTAACAACGGGAGCATGACACAAGCCTCAATTACTATTCAGGGTGGCTCTTTATCCGGCAACGGAACAATTTTCGGTAACGTTTCCAATAACGGTGGAACTGTCAATCCTGGAAATTCTCCTGGAAAGCTGACTGTTAACGGTGATTACACCCAGGGCCTTGCTGGGACGTTGGTTGCTCAACTGGGAGGATTGGAGCAAGGTGTCAGCTATGATTGGCTGAATATCTCAGGCAAAGCTGACCTTAGCGGCATTCTGGATATCTATCTTTATAATGGATTTACCCCAATGTCTGGAAACGAATTTACAATCCTTACCGCAACAGGCGGAATAACTGGCCAATTTACATCGTATAAATTCGAGGGCAGCTTAATAAGCAATGATTGGGGTATAAGTTACGCCGATACAGACCACAATGGGACATTAGATTCTGTCGTACTGGAATACAGCCCCATCGATACTGGAGGAGGAACCCCCGTTCCCGAACCGGCCACCATGCTCCTCTTCGGAACTGGTCTCGCAGGTCTCGCTGCAGTTGGCCGGAGAAAAAGAAGCTATTGAATCCGCCGGTTAATAACTTGTTCGTCGATGAAACTTGGAGGCAAAAAAAACAGTGAACAGTTGCCAGACGATTCAAACTTATTATCAGAATGTCGCAGAGGCGCAGCATCACCGCTATCGTTCTTGGGAGCACTGTTACGGCTATTTCCGAAACATAGTCAACGGAGGCGCTGATTTTGACTGTAATCAAGCCGCACTCCAACTAGGGTTCTATCTCGCAAGCTGGGGGATGTATCGCGGCTCCAGTTTCCTGCTACAGCATGCATACACGGTGCACCTTGGAGTGATTGATCTCCTTCGCGAATCACGCTTTTCCGTCCTCTGGGAAACGGAGTTCGGTGCTCATTCAACGGATCTGGAACTCATACCAATAATATTAGAGGTAATCAGCGGCATCAGAGCTGTTTATAAACCATTCGCTCCCGCTGGCAATTCCAAGCAACCAACATATACGCTTATAACGAAGATCCTCTTAGGCACGCTCGGCTGTCTGCCCGCTTGCGACCGGTACTTCATTGATGGGTTCAAGAGTTCTGGGTTCAGCTATTCCTCCTCGAATCGTAAGTTGTTCATTGAGCACGCACTAGGATTCTGCCAAGAAAATCTACATGCACTACGAGAGGAACAGGGCCGCATCATGAAACTCAGCAAAGAACATTATCCGCTCATGAAGCTTGTCGATATGTACTTCTGGCAGATAGGTTCTGATATGAAAAAGTAGTTGGCCATTGCTGAATGTTCAGCATGCCCGGTGTCCGAGACCACCAATTCCCGGAGGCAACTCAGACAAAAGTTACAATTGCTTTCAAGATCACCAATCTCAGTATAGACAGCATTCGCTGCCAATTATCCGTTTTCATTTCATCTCATTCCGTCAGCGAAAACCCGTCATTCTTTAAATTGAGAGTGCCGGGTTTCTGAGGGCTGAACGGGCATCACTGACCATCAGAAGTCCGCATTTTCTCTCTCCCGCTCATCATTATAATCTCTCCTTTCGTCACCTCTGGCGAGCTCCTTGATAATTATTCTATAAGAATAATTATTTCAAAGGAGCTCTCAATGTCAACGAAAACGAAAAAATTTAGTGGCTTACGCGACTACGCCGCCGATCCGATTCGAGACCATAAATACATTCTCGAAATTCTCGACCTTCTCAAAGGCAACCCGAGAGACCAGGCGCTTTTCATGTGCGGCATCTCGACAAATCTCAGAGGTTTCGATCTCGTTAGCCTCACAATCAAACACGCCGAAGACGTCATCAACAACGGTTTCTGCATTATCACAGAAAAGAAAACTCAGAAAGCCAGACGAGTCTTCATGAGCAAAAGCGCGAAGCTGATTCTGACCAAACTGCTTCTGGAACGAAAACTTGCTCCGGACGTTGGACCGAACAGCCCGTTGTTCGTCGGCCAGAGAGGACAATTTACCAGAACCACCTTTTCAAGGATGGTCCAGCAATGGTGTGCCGCCGTTGGAGTGCCTGGAAAAATCAGTGGCCATACGCTTCGAAAAACATACGGCTACTTCCAATTTCGCATCAAAGGCGTTGATATTGAGTCGCTGATGCACGACTTCAACCACTCAGATATCAAAACTACACTGTATTACATCGGCGTCACCGATAAGACTGAACAACAAAAGCGCTTCGAAGACCTCGACTACACAGAATTGTGAAAGATGTCAGTACTTACATTTACCAGTCCTATATTGGCACATCAGTCGAAAGCTTCGCGTTTTCACAACACTCAGTCAAGCTATCCATCGTCATGATGGCGCCCCAAGTAATTGCAGCATCAATACAAACAACTGAGCCATAATACCGGCATTTTTCGGTTCCTGGTATGCCCAATCTCTCCAAAACACCGCGCAACGGCAACAACCGAAAGATGTCGGCTCGCGCGTTGCTCCATTGCCAACCGTTATCCAGCATCGTCTGGAGGATACTCAGGCACAAATCGCGGTCACTGCCGGGAGCATCAAACGCAGAATAAACGGCACTGATCATCTCACTGCGCGTATTGCCTGAATTGCTTTTGACAATTTGGCTGTGAATAGCAGAATAATTTTTTGATTTTATCTGTGCATTTAACCATTCGTCCAGCATGTCCCGTCATCCACCTCTTCTAACTGTTCCACTTCCTCAATTTCTGCTTCTACAGATTCCTTCTGCTTCTTCGGATAAGATCTCGCTTTTTCCATCAACTTGATCACACCGTCCAGAATATCACCACGCCGGACTGCATCTGTGATGACAGCAACTTCCGTTTCCAGGATCGGTCTGAAATCCTCAATATCCCCGTACTCAATCGGTATGGGATAGAGCGGCTTCTTCTTCATTGCAATGATTGCGTTCTGGCTAAGCTTTTTAACATCGACATCGACAACTTGCACTATACGCGCCATCCGTTTTCTGAACTCCCAGACCATGTGCCGACATCGACCATCATTCAGCAGTGAAGTCTGGATCAACTCGTTGATATCCTTTACGGAAAAATCCTTCCTATCCTGCTTCAATACTTTCTTGAGCACTTTCCAGTCACTAATACGCCGCAGTTCGTAATGCTCATTTATGTTCCGCAACGGTTGCGTGTCGAAACAAGGCATGGTCAGCTCGACACCATCAATTTCGATTGTATCGTCGTGGACGGTCTCCCTCTTGATCGAATATTTGAAATCAAAATTGGGATTGACCTTGAACTCTTTTTCCATGAAGGAAAAAATTTCGCCATCGTTCAGCTTCGCAAAAGTTTTCGCTGACCGTCTGATTCCTTTACCTTCCTTGATCTGCTTGATGAAATCGACAGGCTCTTCGCCTTGCAGGCCCATCTTGGCTTGCTTAAACCGTTCTTTTGCTGGAGCCGTAGGATCAACCGTTGATTTGAACAGAATGTAACCGCGTGTTTTCCAAATGACCGCCTTGTCTCCGGTAAATTCATTTTTCATCCACTCAAATCCGGTCGGCTTTAATCGTTCCGCCAATCTCTTGTTGATTTCTCCAGGCGTCAGTTCCGGTTCAGGACTGATGATCCCATCCGTCGTAATGGCATAGTACTCATTCAGATTGCCAATTTCCGCTGCGGCTGCTCTCGTGGTAGATGTCAAATACGCGGCCAAAGCCGGGCAACTGATTGTCGAAGGCGGTATCCCCTTCCGCTTCCCCTGGGCAAATTTTCCTGATAAGTAATTGAGAATACTCTTGTAAAACACTTTATCTTGCTGTCTTAGCTTGATCATTTCCAAAATTTTGTCAGGCAGCAACCGTGTATCACGCGCCTTGAATTCATACAACGCCAGCACAAATTCTTCTTCAATGATGTCCAGCATCTTTGCCGTCCAATATTCCGGCCAACAAACAACCTGTCCTTCTGTTTCCAGTGGAAAAATAATACCAGCTTCCGCGCTCAAAGGAGCCATCGGCACCTTGCAAGTCGGTCTGAAACGGATGTATACCCCGACTCCGTGCGGCTGAAACGGTCCCTTCAGCATGAGTTGGTTTATCCGCTGGACCGCTCCGTCGTTCCTGGTCCGAACAAGAGACGTGCCGAAATCAAAATCACTCGCTAACGCAGCCAACGCGGTTGGATAGGCACTTGTCATGTCAAAATATGATACTGGCTTTGAAAAACAGCCGATCTGCCGAGCTTCGTTGCGACCACCTTTGTACCAATCATACAGGATCTGCCGCTGAAGTTTGTCCGGTTCCCATTTCACAAAAGGTTCTGCGCCAGCTTTCTTTGCAGGAATAACAAGCTTTCGCTGGCCGAGAACTCGCTGCCAACCATCATGGATGCCTGCATAGTTTTCTCTGAACCAGTCAGACATATGTTTTTCACTGTATCGTGCCGTTCGCACCTGAAAATCAGCATCAGCACCAAACTTGCTATGCAATACAATCGGTATCCCAGCGGTGATGATCGCGTCTCTTACTCCATACCTATAGAATTCACCGGGATGAGCCTCCTTAAAGTCGTCAAAATGCTCATAGAGGTTAGCACAGTTTTTCTTGAACCAGTATTCCTTCTCGTACTCCTCTGATATAAGAGAATATTTTTCTAGTCCGCAATCCTTAGCTGCTGCTTTGAGTGACCGTGGATCAAGGTTCATGGTGTCAGCAAACGTCACCTTTATTTTCACTGGTTTCGGAGCCTTGGTCTTAGCCACCTTCGGAACCTTAACGCCTTTAGCCGCCCGAGAAGCCGTCGGTGCACCGACAGCTTTCAGAACCGACCTCTCAGCGATTGTCAACTTTCCCCGCCATTCTTTCAGTTTCCGTTGAATTAATTTCTTCCCGCTGGAGTCAACCCAGGAGCCTTCCGCCAAGGAGAAGTGAGCAAAAATATACCAATCATTCAGCTCACAGCCTTTAATCTTGATGATGATTGCAGCAAGAAAGTCCCTCAAACTTTCATCGGTAAACCGAATGTCGGTATCGAGAATAAAACCGAATCGTTTACCCGGTCCAATATCAAAACAGAACTGATGCGATAGCATCGTTTCAGGCTTAGCAAGAAATTCAGTATCGTACCCGATCATTCCAAATGATCGCGGCCCCCTGTATTTGCTGTTTGCTTCTGTCAGGCATATTCCTTCAGTCTCGTAGGTGACGTCCACAAGCTCAACAAAAAGTTTCTCGCCGTCTTTCTTGATGCGAAAAATACTAGAAGGGACGCATTCATCCGTGTTGAATCCGACACTGCCAGCAAATGGTCCGCCGATAAACTGACCAAGCCGTTCCCAAAGTTTAGCTGGCCGGTCGTATGAACGTTCTGCCAAGGCATCACCCAGCAGCTCTTGGCCTTTTGCAAACAACGCACTTACAGTTTCCTTGTACTCATTTATCGCTGGACGTGTCATTACAATGTCCTGTTAAAATAATTTTCAACTACCCAATTTAACGAATATTTTATGACAGTTCCTGTCAGTCTTATTAAAAGGCGCAGATCTATTAAATCCTCCTGAAGGAGGAGCCTATCTCTTTTCCACTAACAGAACGTTACTTCTGGTTTAGTTCTCCCCTGCAACAAGATCATACTCGCCGCCCTTTCTATCCATGTGATGAATAGAGACGCTAGACCTCTCTGGTGACATCGGGCGTTAACCGTTCATCGCCTTTTAATTAAGGCAGGCATTGCCTCTGATATTATCTTTCAGATTCGATATGTTACAAAATTTTTTCGATGGACAATTTTAGTTCATGTCCAGCGTGCGACTTGGAGGCGGTGAAGGAAGCAAAAACGAGCTTGAAAACATTGCAGCCGCTGCTTCTCCGTATCTACCAGCAGCCAGCTAACATCACAAATTCAGGGACATTACATGAATTCAAACTCAATATCCATACAGAAATTCATTGATACTGAGACATAGCACCACGGTGTGGTGTCTTCGTTCTGCGTGATCGATAACGGCAGCGTTTTATGTGATGTCCGGTTAGCTGGCGCAACCTGTACAATTCATGCTGCTGAGGTAAAGGGCCGGGATAGTGTTCCCGGTCCTTCACCGCCTCTGCTCCGCACATTGGTGGCTCTAAGCATTTATTCACTACTGCGGTTTATAGCACACGTCGCACAAAGTTATGCTGCATTGAAAAATGAACTGCGCGGGCACCTGGCGTCACTTTTGCGACGGGTAGGCAATGACCGGCGCAACGTTTCGCACATGACTATAAATGGCGATGGCGTAGCTGACAGCGACCGGATTTTTCATACGATGCGGCAACACTTCCGAAAATTGCAGCGATGTGGAGTGGGCATATCATGGTGCAAGTTTGTCTCGTTCAGCGAATCTGGCGGCTATCATCTTCATGTGGCGCTGTTCCATGACAGGCCGTTATCGGAATTATTCAAACGACCGCACAAAAACATAGGAAAGAACCTTTTTGATCTGCCACAATTCAAGATGGCAGCAAGCTGTTTGCGGCCGGTCTGGCAGCATGGACGGCTGGCATGCTTTCGGTCGTACAATTACAAAATTCAGATCACACCGCATGGCAATCCGTCGTTATTGCTGACGGACTATTTTCTCAGGTCGAACAACTTTCAGCCGGACAAAGTGCGGGCGCACGGTCGGCAGTGGTTCACCGCATCCAGGGATATTGTAACCGCACAAACAATCCAGACTGTTTACAACCGCATCTCGGCCTTGTGCGATGCGCTCGGTTCAGCTATGCGCTGTCTAGGCATGGAAGTATTAGCCGGACTGGCAGTTCGGACCGTGGTGCTTGGTAAAACGGAACGGCTGGAACAATGGTCTGCCGTTGAGTTGGTTGCTGCTGCCGCGACGCGCGATAGTAGTAGTAATAATAGGGACAAGGATAGACAGAGAAAGAGAGATATGGATAGTGGCAGTGATAATGAATTTATCAAAGCTGTCAGAAAGTCTGACCTATCAAGGATTCAAGATATCTCTACTTATAAAACAATATCTTTTTTATATTTATTCCAACAAAAACAGAAACTAACACCGTCTTCATCTTACCGGATACTATCAACAATCTTTCGTATGCGGACCTGTTCCGCACGGGATCGACAAGAAATAATATCCGTGATGGAGGCAGTAACCATGAACAAGAACAAACTCGATGCAGCCGTTAATAATCATATTCTTTACAGTATGACCAAGCAGGTTTTACGTGAATTGGAAGAGCGTACCTTTGTTGCTGATGATATCGCGGAAGCTACTAGCGGGACCGATGCGGAAGGCGACGCGATTAACGTTTATGAATGGTGGCTCGTGTCCGAGGACTTCGCATCGGCTGCAAAAACTGCTGGTGAGGTTATCGTCGAAACGCCGTTCGGCACTATATGGGGGCGTCAAACTACCGGACAACGGATATCAGTAGACCTCAACGTTCAAGATATACTGAAATCTATGAACGAAATTTAAGCACTAATAAGGACCGGCAGCCTTTCATAAGCTGCCGGTCTGTTCTCTTCTCTGTTTCTCCTTCCTATATTTTCATTGCAGGTACTGCAAATCAGGACGACCGAATCCCTCAAAGAGTTTGATCACCGCTGGCAAACTCTGTCGGTCGGCTGGACCCATACCACGTAACAGCATGTTACTTGTAAGGGTCTGATGTTCCGTAATTTTTCAAAGGTTAACAATATGACAACGAAGATAGCAAAGCTGTGGGTGAACCACGTTAGCATGAGTGGTGATCCATCGAACCACATAGCATATCTCACCAACGGGCACCAATTGGCACCAGGCGAGCAGGTCTTGGTCTGGACTAAATCTATTCCAAAAAAATGTAAGGATAGCAATGCGGCTCTCGTTGCACATTGGCACGGTATCCACGAGCAGTTCATTGATGCACGGTCAACATCAGGCAGCAAGATTCACCATAACGCCAAGGTGACGGCGCGACAATTTGTTATAAATTTGCCAAACGATATTGGCGACGATCAGGTGCATCAATTGGCAAAAGTTGTACTCAAAGATTTTCCGCGACATATTCCGGTGTCACTGGTTCTGCACCGAACATCGAACAGAGGCAAGTTGCACACGCACTTGCAAGGGATTTTCTCTTATAGATCAGGAGGTTACGGTGCTATCCAGGAACCATTCAGAATGGATATTACAACTCAGATGAAAAATACGGTCACTTCTGAATTGACCAGCTACGGCTACCATGTTGACCACGGCGAACCTGGCAGCATCAATTCCAAAGAAAGAAAGTGGTTGAACAACCAAGGGACGGTCGAAAAAAGACGAAATCCGCGTTTTCTGTTGTCGTTGGCGTCAACAGCAACGAGTCCGCGGCTGCAAGCCTACTGTAGTAAACAAGCGGTTAAAATTTCGGCTCGCGTTGGTGGGCCGTCGTCGGTTGATTCGACGTTAAACCTTTTGGACACCATGACAGATCTCATGTCTATCTATCAGCCGGAAGCAATGAACCCGCAGGATCAATCAGGCTCCGGTCATCTACACGGGACGACGACCGAACCATTGACTCAAAAAGCATTAGATCAAGCATTACAAAAGGTGCGGCGATGGAAACCTCATACGAAAACAGTTTTCAAGAATTTAGGGTCCTGAAAGAACGAGCACGCAGCACAGGTGTATCGGTCGCAACTTTACTCAGATTCAAGGACCGGTCATTTCGTGGTCATCTGGTTGCGTTGTACAGCAACGGTTCGCCGTTGTCGGAATTGGCTGAGTATGTTGCCGCATTTTATGCGGTTGAGGTGACACCTCAGCAGTTACGGAAAATTCTGCAACGATCCAGCCGGGAAGCGTGGGAGACAGCATACAACAGTTACAAGCAGCATCGGCAGGTCATGAAGCCAGAACGCATCAATTCTGCTTCAGGGGTATAATTATGAGACACCATCTAAGATTTAGCGGTCTGGTCCTACTTGATATCGGGCAGTCTGTTACCCCGGTTCAGATTGACCATGATGCACTGGGAACGCCACAAGTGCTTGGCGGGTCGGTTGTTGATTTTCTGTTCAGGCAGTATCAAAATTTACGGTCAATGGTTGTTGATTTAATCATGCAGCAACATTGCCTATTATTCCAGTATGAAGACGGTACGGAAGCACATGGCCGTTTGGAATTGCTGCTCAGCGATCAGTGCGCGATACTGCCGCACGACGACTCCGCACGGGTGGAGCTATGGCACTTTGGTGACGTGCTCCGCCTGGAACTGGTGCTGAAAACGCCTGGACTGAAAAATGTTGATCATACGCCGTCATCACTCATTGATTTTGCGCTGACGGAGATGATGCGGAATGCGTACCGGCGGCTGCATGCGCTGGAACGTCCGCTGACGGAATGGTTTTTCAACGTTTTTCTACAGACCACGCAACCGACACAGATTCCGCTTGAGGTGCTGTCAGGCTACTGCATTGAAAACAGGCGGCCTACACCGGCGGAAGCAGGGGCGGTGATGAAAGAAAATGCGATGTACTGGAAGTCTGAACTTCAGTCTCTCGGTAATCAATATTTGCAAGCCACTATCAGCGATCCGAAATTACTGACCTTGCAGAATGCCGCACTCTATCAGCAGTTAAAGCGATTTTTCGGTGAAGAGGTGTGAACCAATGAGAACTATGACGGCGAACAAGACAACAGATATTTTTGACTATGAACGGCTGGTAGAAATGATTTCGGCTTTTCAATGGCTACCGGAGCAACAGTGCGTCCGGCTGGCGCGGGATAGGGATGCAGGCGAGCCGATTCAAGAGTGCATCAATTCTTTTGCGGCTGAAATGGGAAGGTTGTCGATTCAGCGGCGGCTGTCCAGTAACTATATTCATCTATTTATAGTGTTGCTGTCACAGCAGTATGAAGTGGTGCAGAAAATCGACGGTGACAGCGTGGTTTCAGAGGTCAACCGGATTGTGGAAATGATCGGCGTTGACCTGTTATTGATCGGGACCGGCAACGCTTATACAACCGCGTTTGGCTTGCTAATTCGTTCACGGACTCCGCTACAATGGAACCGGTACTGTGACTTTATTGAAAAACGGGAATGGCGAGCGCCATTGACGCAGCATAGCAGCACGGTGTCCACGGAAGCGGCCACGGGTAATATTCACGCTGGAGGGGGTAACGGTGAGCCGAACGCGAACGATGAAACTATTAAGGTTCCTGTGCATTCTCAAACGGTGTTCAATCATAATGAACCGCCGGTAGTAACCGGCATGGCTGCTCAAGCTTTTGCAAATGAGGCTTTTGCTGCTGCGGCTGACAAAATTCTGTATGGCACTGAGCTGGAAGATCAAGGCGAAGAGCCACCTCAAGTAGTTTTCAACCTGCCGGAAAGTGATACCAGCAAAAAAACCAGCAGTAAGTGGAAGTTTGGATTCCGGTGATTTGGAAAGGCAGCTGTGAAATGGTTGGTCCGTAGGGCATCTAGCATCCAACTATGATTTTATCTTTTGAAGCCATGAAGCAATTAACTCCGATTCTTCTTCAGTAATTGGTTTGTCTTTTAAACGTATGGGATGCCCCAACCTATTCCGAATGTCATTTAGCTTAAAAAAAGAACTCTCAAATGTTTTCTTCCCTTTTTTTTCAGGGTCAAATTTTTCACTAAAATCTTCCCACCGTATTACGATTATTTCTTTCAAATCATTTAAGTATAAACAGTTCTCTTTTGGTATCGCGCCTTCACTATTTTCGTGAAGTTCAGCAGCTTTGATGCGAATCTTGGTTGGAACACCTGCATACCACCAATTTTCACTAAATTTATTTTTTAATAATTTAATAATGTAATCATGAAGGGCTATTTCAAAGTATTCGAGATTCCTTCTTGACGAGGTGGTAATAGAATCTGCTCGACCAGATGGTTCAAACAGTTTAATCAATTCTAAAAATTTTTTGCCATATTTGTCATACTTTTGTTGATCTGGGAGAATTTTCTGAAAATCATCTTTTGTTTTTGGAGGATTTTCAGCTAATTGATAAAGTTCTGCATTTGAATAATAATTATCGAAATTCGTAAATATTGAGTTTCGATAAAGCCTTAACACCTCGTATAAAATATTTGTTTCCATTTTTCCTTTGGCTACTCGCGGCGCTGGCCTTCTGCCATGGACAAGCACAAGCAAGCACAGCTTGGTTGGAATGATTGCACTTTGACGAGAACAAATAATTAACCGGTTTCTTTTAATCCTTCAACGTGTTCGGTTCCACGGTTTAAGAATTATCATTGATAGATATTAACAGCACGGGACACTAGCTAGCTGTCAACTTGATTTTTCCATAACAAATTGCTTCAACCGCTGCCAGAAATAGCCGAACACCCGTTTTCTTCACATACCAGTATAGCTTCCCGATCCTTACATTATCGACCAAATAAAATTTAAATAGTGAGATTCCAGTTAATTTTTTCGAGCGCTTCCTTCTTTTGCTGCAACAGGTAGCCTTTGTGGTATCGTGACTGCGACATCGAAGATGAATCGGGAGAATGTCCGACAATCTCCGGTACGATTATCGGTGTAGCGCCGGTCTGGTAGAGGGCAGTAATGACCGTGTGACGGAAGCTTTTCAAGGTCTTCTTCGGTTGGTACACGTTGATACGCTTCAGATATCGAGAAAAATAGTCGGAAATCTGATCATGGTAGCCGTAATTCTCTTTGAACGTCAGATCAGGAAATAGCCGCGTACCGGCTGGTATTGATTTGACGTAATCAAGAAATCCTATTTTATCGAGAAAGCTGTGCACTGGAATATCCCGAAGGCTCTGTTCGGTCTTAATGTGCTTGTCCGGCTTGTCATCTTGAATCTTTATGTGCCAGATATCGATGCTGGGTTCTTTCTGGATGTCCTCGCGATATAAAGCACATATTTCTTCGATTCGAGCACCAGAATGGGCAAGTATCATCGGAATCCAATACCGGGATGGCCGTTTAGAGTCGAAGATAAGGTTTTCCTTGGATAGAATCTGCTGGACTTCGGTTGGAGAAAAATCTGACCACTGATTACGAGCAGCCTTTTCTTTCTTGAAAAGCCGTTTAAACGGATTCACGATAGTCAAAGCGTTTTGTTCTTGAAGCCAAATCAGAAAAGACGACAGCTTGCGTATGTTGTTGTTATACGTCGTTACGGAAATCTGGTCTTCTGGTGGTATCGGTTTATCTAAAATCTCAAAAAGAGTCTTATCGCGATATGCCGGTTTCTTGCGCCGATTCGCTGGCCATGTCGCAAACGAAGCGGCAAAATCTTGAGCAAGCTCAGCCGTTATGGTTTCGGGGCATATATCGCCGACATATTCAATAAAATTTTCAACCGCGTCTTTAATGGCTTCAACATACCGTTCGGAATTATTCGTCGCGGTCATTTTTAAATACGTCGATAAGTAGCTGGAAAGCGTCTTTGTCGGTATGTGGAACGGTTGCGAAGCTGGAGCTGCTGGAGTCGGTGTTTGGGCAACAGAAGGCTTGATCAACGCCTTGAGCTCTGCAAATTCTTCAGGCGTTTCGGTTTCGATGTTTTCCAACGTGACGGTGCGACCGCCTTCTTCAATTCGAAGCGTACCGATCTTGATTTCAGGGTTAATCCATAAATCAAAATCGTTTTTGTCTTTAGCCATCTCGTTCCTTAATTTGGAAAATTGCTTTCGAAAATACGCCAATAGATACTGAGCTCGAATGAATGCGGTATTCGGGTCTTTGGTCTTCAGAGTCCGGCGGATGTAGTCTCGACCTACTAATTGACGCAGATCGGTCGGCATGGCAAGACGAAAATAATAAATTTTGTTGTGTGACTGCTGGATGTACGGCATGTGCATAACGTCGCTCCTTGGTTGAAGGTTTGAGCGAGCGTGTAAGTGGCCGATTTTGTGGCCGAGTCATGGCCGAATAAAGAAAACCCGCTGAAGGCCACATACCACTTTGTAGTCATTACAGCGGGTTACAATTACTGGTGGAGGCGCCGGGAGTTGAACCCGGGTCCGAAAATTCTCCCCTTATGTCTCTACATGCTTAGTTCCAGGATTAGTTCTCGCATCCGCTTCTCACCCGGAACCGGGATATTCGGATGCCAGCCTGAAGAGTCTTATCATCCGCGCTCCAGGCAAGCACGGTTGACCAGCCTGTTGAGTCGACGCCCCAAATCCAGTCTTACAGGCGAAGACTGGTGGAACGGCACAGCAGCTTACGCTGCCAGTGCGTAATTATAATCGTCTGCGATTATATTTATTTCCGTCATTTTTACGAGCTGACAGAAACTCGGCATGCAACATTAAGCTTCAATATCCCCGTCGAATCCGTTTCGCCCCCGTATTTATGTAAATGGGGTGTGTTGAGTTAGTTAAAGACCTGCTACCGTAAGAAAATTCAGTCTTCGCGCCGTATATTCCGTTCCACTTCGCGGTTGGCATCCTTTTCTTTAAGAGCAGCCCGTTTGTCATAAAGCTTTTTGCCGCGGGCCAGGGCCAGCTCCACCTTGGCCTTTCCATTAGCTATAAAGTATATCTTGAGGGGGATAAGCGCAACGCCTTTCTCGTGCAGCTTCCCAATCAGCTTACGGATCTCCCGCCGGTGCATCAGCAGTTTACGGACACGGAGCGGCTCAATGTTGATCTGGGTAGTGAAAGAATAAGGTGATATGTGGACATTGTACAAAAAAACCTCGCCGTCCTTGAGTTGGGCATAGCCATCGCGAAGATTGGCCTTACCCGCTCGCAGCGACTTAACTTCCGGACCGCTGAGCACGAGGCCGGCCTCGAAGGTCTGGTCGATGTGGTAGTCGTGAAAGGCCTTTTTATTTTTACTGACTATTTTTTGTCCAGTTGGCTGCTTTCCACTCATGACTTCCTGCTATCCCTCATATTAAAATCCCAACTCCTGCAATGCCACAGAATACATTCAAACAACATCTATTTCTCCGGTAACCCGGAGGGCCTCTTCCACCGTGGTCAACCCAGCCTGCACCTTGTGCCAGGCATCTTCCCGCAAGGTGGTCATGCCTTCCCTGATAGCCACCTGCCGCAACTCGGAATCATTGGCTTTGGTCGCAATCAACTTCTTCAGTTGATCTGACATCGGAAAAATCTCAAAAATACCGAGACGGCCCAGGTAGCCGGTGTTGCGGCACTGCAAACAGCCTTTGCCGTGTGTCAACTCAACAGTCTCCTTACCCGCCACCGGGAAACCGAGCTTCCGCAAACTGGCCGCATCAACGGCATAAGGCTCGGCACAGTGAGGGCAGATGCGTCGTACCAACCGCTGGGCCAGAGCACCAAGCAGGGTCGAAGCAATGAGGAAGGGTTCAAGGCCAAGATCCTGGAGTCGGACGATGGAAGACACCGCATCGTTAGTGTGCAGGGTGGAAAAGACCAGGTGGCCGGTAAGGGCAGCCTGGACCGCATGGGTGGCGGTCTCCAAATCGCGGATCTCGCCGATCATGATAATGTCCGGATCCTGACGAAGGATATTACGCAGGATAGTGGAAAAATTCACATCAATCTGCGATTGAACCGCGATCTGGTTGAATTCCTCATGCACCATTTCCACCGGGTCTTCCACGGTAATAATGTTTATTTCTGGTGAGGCAATCTGCTTGAGGGTGGAGTATAGGGTGGTTGACTTACCGCTACCGGTAGGCCCGGTCACCAGGACAATGCCGTGGGCCGAAGACATGAAGCTATTATACACCACCCGGTCCCGCCTGGAAAAACCAAGATTGTCAAGGTGCTGAAAGATCACATCCGGATTGAGAATACGCATGACTGTCTTTTCGCCGAAGGCAACGGGGACTGTGGAGACACGGATTTCTGCCTCCTGGCCCTCATCCCGACGACCGATCTTAATCCGGCCGTCCTGCGGTCGCCGCTTTTCGGCTATATCCATGCGTGCCAGGCTCTTAATCCGAGAGGTAATGGCCGAGTGCACGGCTTTTGGGAGTTTGTAGATGGTATGAAGGATGCCGTCGATCCGGAAACGAACCAGGCAGAGATCCCGTTTGGGCTCGATGTGAATATCACTGGCCCGCTGCTCAAGAGCATAGCTGAACAGATGGTTCACCGCCGCCTTGATGTGCTGGTCGCTTGAGCTCAGTTCCTTAGTCGATGCCAGCCGCACATACTGTTCGAGGTTACCTATATCGATGGTGCTGGTGGTGCCGGTAGTGCCGAATTGGGTTTCAGCGGCGGTGATGGAGCGTTGAAAACCGAAGAATTCGCCCAGAATTTTTTTGATATCGGTTCGGGTCGACAGAGACGGACGCACCTTCACCTGGTTCGCTCGTTCTATATCTTCCAGCACCAGGTGGTTATCCGGGTGATAGGTAACTACCTCAAGGATACCATCGTGCAATTCAAAAGGCAGAATAAGGTGGTTGATGGCAAAGGACCTGGGAATCGTCTTGGTGACGATATTCATATCCAATTCCAGCGGGTCGAGTTTTTTAAACGGGATTTTGAGGCTATGACTGACGGCCCGCATGATCATCTCTTCGGTCAGCGGTACTTTTTTATCGCTCCCGATCTCCAGACCAAAGGAGATGATGATATCGACCAGATCGGGCAACTCTTTATCCTGCTTAAACTCGTCGTCCTGGCGTCGACTCCCTAACTGTTTAAGCAATTTTTGCCGCTGCCGGCCTTTATGCAAAACGATGAATTGCCGCTGTTGCTCGGAAAGCAACTGTTCCTGAACGAGCAGATCGAGTAATGCTTCGCTGTTGAGAAATAACATGGGAGGGTAACCGATGGGGGTTGAAGCCGATAGTGTTCATCTTGCCCGCTCCAGCGGTGGAGGAGCAAGATTCTTCAACATGCCGACTTATCAGGTGGGGTGATTTGGTCCGATAAGCCAGGGCAAAAGAGTGGCAGACAGAAAAAAGGCGGCCTCCTTGAGGATTTGCATCCACGGGGAAAGAGCCACACCGACTCGGGTGACCCGAGGGCTCGGATCAGTTCGGCCAGCCGTGGGCGCCGATCAGATCGACAAAGCGAACCTGTTCAATGGTCTGAATGGTTATGCCGCCGTCACGTTTTTCAACCAACTGCAGTTCCTGCACGTCCTGACCGCCCACCGGCATGACCAGCCGACCTGGATCGGCCAACTGAGCAAGAAGCGGCTCAGGAATACGCGGCCCGCCGGCGGTCACCAGGATAGCGTCAAAAGGTGCTTCCGCAGGCCAGCCGACCGTGCCGTCATCAATACGCGAGACGATGTTATGATAGTGGAGCCGGTCGAATACTTTCCGCGCCCGGCCCACCAGGCCATCAATCCGCTCCACCGTAAAGACTTTTTGACAGAGACGGGAAAGGATTGCTGCATGATACCCTGAACCGGTACCAATCTCCAGAACCTTCGACGACCCGTTGAGTTGCAGGGTCAAAGTCATGAGGGCAACAATGTAGGGTTGCGAGATGGTCTGCCCATTGCCGATCGGCAATGGAAAATCTCCATACGCATGGGCCTGCATCGCATCCTCAACAAAAAGATGCCTCGGCACCAAACGCATAGCGTCAAGAACATCCTGGTCGTTAATACCCCGGGCAATCAACTGCTCCTCAATCATCCGCTCCCGGTTGATATCAAAGGTCGAAAGTGGACTCACTTGACCTCTTCCCAGGTAAAATCTTCCACCCATTTACGATCTGAGGTGTTGAAATTACGGAATTCGCAGCTGGTGACCATATCCTTTTCAAAAGTGACAATGATCATCTCATACCCGGCCGGGCCTACCATAGAACCAAGGACCGGCATATTGCCGAGAAATCCCGGCCGGTTTTCATAATAGACATATTCGGTCACCGTAGGAGAGACCTCCCGCCGTCCGTTGGGCTCCCCCATGTATTTCTGCACTTCTTTGGCCGTCGACTGCCCCGGCTTAATCAGAACAGCATCAGAGGCAAGATGCCTAACCTGCTTGGTGGAAGAACAACCGCTCAAAGAAAAAAGTACCACGAAGAGCAAAAACAGAATGTGACGCATCGAATTCCCTCCAGGAACAATCCGTGCAATTTAAAAAAGGTTGTCTTCATATATCGCGAACACAACCTTTTTTCAAGGCCAGACTCTCTATCCCTTGATAAATGCAACCAAAAACCGACGCGTTACACGCCTTGAGCATTACCGGGCAAGCAGTGACGGACGTCAGCGACATGCACAAAGGCCGTTCAAACGGTGGAGGACGGGTCGCCGGCTGCCCGTTCGAGGATACGGTAATTGCGCTGCACCATCTCCATGGAATCCACCAGCAGTCCAGCCTGAATCATGGCGTTTGCGTAGAGTTGCTCAACCAAATCGCCGGCAAAGCTTGCGTCACTCGCGCGCAGAACAGCCAATTTTTTGATCAACGGACTGGCAGCATTGAGCTCCATATCTTTTTTCATGCCCATGCCAAAAGCCTCACTCTGCCCCGATGCCTTGAGGAGCCTTTCCATGGACGAGGTCATGTAGCCATCGACATTGACGATCATGGCAGGGCTGTCGACCAGACGGCTGGAAACCTTGACTTCTGCAATCCTTTCTCCGAGGATATCTTTCATCCACGCACAGAGCTGCTGCAACGCCTCGGCCTCGAGTGGCTCACCGCTCTCCTTGGTTCCAGCATCGACAGTGCTCTCTGTCGATTCGGGCAAATGCAAATCGGCACGATCGGCAGAGACCAATTTCTTACCGCTGTACTCGCCCAAATGGTTAAGAACAAAATCATCGATCGGCTCTAGGGTGTAGAAGATCTCAACACCCCGCTTCTTAAACATTTCCACATAGGGGCCGTATTCAACCGCACCCCGACTCGGACCGTTGATATAATATATTTTGTCCTGCCCATCCTTCATCCGCCCGACATATTCGTCCAGCGAGATCATTTTTCCAGGTTCACTGGCCGAGGATTCAAAACGAAGCAGCTTGCCGAGATCGCCCCGGTGTTCGAAATCAGAGGTCACGCCCTCTTTAATAAAAATGCCGAAGGTCTTCCAGAACTCAAGATATTTATCCGCGTCACGCTCCGCCTCTTCACCAAGGAATTTAATAAACCGTTTGGCCAGCACCTTACGCAACTTGATAACTAAAGCATTATCCTGCAACGACTGCCGGGAGATATTGAGCGGCAGATCTTCGGAATCGACCACCCCTTTGAGAAAACGAAGCCATTCGGGCAGGATGTTTTCACTGTGTTGATCAATCAGCACCTTCTGGCAGTAGAGATTGACTCCAGGCTGCATCCGTCCCATACCCAGGACCTCGAAGTTCTCCTTAGGCACATAGACCAGGGCATTGATGGCCAAAGGGGCATCGGCAGAGAAATGGAGCCGGTACAGAGGCTCATCCCCGGCATTGCCGATAAATTTATAGAATTCGGTATATTCCTCTTCGGTGATCTCAGCTTTCGACCGAGTCCAGATGGCCTGGACCGTATTGACTAACTTGCCTTCGACCTTGACCGGGAACGGCACAAAGGTGGAGTACTGCTGGATAATCCGCTCAATCGTGAATTTGGATGCGTAGGTTTGGGCATCGTCTTTCAGTTCAAGAATAATTTTTGTGCCGCGGTGAAGGCCCGGACACGGACTGAGGGTATAGGTGCCACCGCCATCAGAGGCCCATTCGAACCCTTCCTCGCCGCTGAAGGAACGGGTTTGCACCCGCACATTTTTAGCGGCCATGAACGCCGAATAAAAACCGACCCCGAACTGGCCGATGAGATTGACGTCTTTTTTGGCCGCCTCGGCCAAGTGCTCAAAGAAGTGTTGGGAGCCGGAATGGGCGATGGTGCCGAGATTGGTTTCCAACTCCTCTTTGGTCATACCGATACCGGTATCAGTGAACGTAAGCGTATGCGCTTTGTCGTCGCAGTCAATAGTGATTTCCAGGGGCACATGCGCGTCGAATTCGATTTTTTCAATCAGGCTCTGGTGCCGGAATTTTTCCAGGGCATCGGCGGCGTTGGAAACCAGCTCACGAACAAAGATGTCGCGTTCGGTGTACAGTGAGTTGATAACGATATCCAGAACCTTTCTGGTTTCCGCCTGAAACTGCTTGGTTTCAACCTGTGCTTCTGTCATGGGGCTGTTCCTCTTTTATTTGGTGTTGGTAATGGTTATAAGACCGTAAATCCTAGGCTTTTCGGACAACAGTGGGAAGGCGAAGCCTCTTTCATTTATCCGGGCAAAATGGTAAGCACGATTGACCCCCTGTCAAGACAACCTAAGGCCGCCTGATAGCGGCAAATACAGCAGCAACGGAACCCTATGAAACCATCAAGCTATGACGTCTGCATCATTGGCGCCGGCATTTCTGGCCTGAGCACGGCGGCCTTTCTGCACCAGCAACAACCGGATTTGCAGTTGCTGGTCCTGGAAAAATCACTACAGCCCGGTGGGGCTATCGGCACCTACAGCGAGTCTGGGTACCAGGCCGAATGGGGACCGCATGGCTTTCTCGACAACTGCGAGGAAAGCC
>CAZSIJ010000060.1:0-23747 GCA_964607065.1 uncultured Desulfobulbus sp.
CAGCTACAGATAGTAAGTTGTGTTTAATTGTATGAATTATCGTTTTTTTATTAAAATTATTCTTCTTTGATCATGTCTACTTATTCAAAAACTAGATTATATTGATTTGCAATCAGTAGGTCAGTGGATCAAGTCCTTTTTCTTTTAAATTGTCCGTGTAGCCACTCAGAATCTATCAACAGCCCTTTTGAAACAATCCATCTCTCGTCTTGCTCTGTAAAATACCTCGATCAGCCGAAGTCAACCCAGGAAATATTCTCGCAATGATCTAAAAAAGCTGGTCAGCCTGACAGGTGGCGACAACGGATGTCACCTTATCACATTGTATTCATTAAGCTCAAAATTGAGGCTGTTGTTAGTTTTTCCGGGATGGGTATGAATGCGATTCATAGCTGCTTTTTAAGATTTTGAAAGATGTTGCGCATTGAATAGGAGTGGATGCTCTTGAGATCGATCACTTTGCCAACAAGAGCCACAAGAGGGTCATTCACTTCAGCATCCATATCATAAATGACCCTTGTCCCTTGATCGACGGGCTCAAGACGCCACTCGGCGACCCCTCCCATATAGATACCGTCGTATTGCAGGCAAATTTGGACGGGCTCCTCAACGGATACCACCTTGCAACAGAATGATCGCCAGCCATAAGGCCGTATTGTGAACTCTGTCCCTACCAGCCCGGGATCTGCATGCAGCAGATGAACAAACAATAATCGGGGCCACCATTTTGGATATCGGGGAATATCGACCAGCACTGGCCATATCTCGGCGGGAGAGAGGGGGATATACGTTTCATCAGCCATTCGGATAGGTATGCCCATCATGTCACCTTATGTGTCCACAGGGAGTGGGTTACCCCCTGGATAAATCAACATCAACTTTGTACAATGATTGTTAATTTGCTCATTGTACCAGTCAACCCGCTGTCAGCCGAGGATGTTTATGCTTGGATACGATCACCTGAGAACGATTTTTGAGGCAGCACTGCTTCGAATTGATCCATACCAAATGCTTATCAACCACGTTCACCTGGAAGGTGACATGTTGGTCGTGGCTTTTGACGGTATGCGGCATGAGGTAAACCTTTCATCCTACCAAAACATTCTGATCCTAGGGTGCGGTAAAGCCTCGAGCCGCATGGCCCTGGCCATGGAGGCCATTCTAGGCAATCGCTTGAGTGGCGGTCTCGTCTGTACTAAGTACGATCACACCGAACCGCTTGCCATCATTGAGCAGGTGGAGGCCGCCCATCCCGTGCCGGATGAGGCCGGCGTGCGTGCTGCCAACCGCTTGGCTCAATTAGCGCGGGAAGCCGATGAGCATACCCTGGTCATCACCCTGATTTCCGGAGGCGGATCGGCCCTACTGCCGGCCCCGATGACCTATGTCGACAATGGCCACGAGGTCGTCCTCACTCTGGCGAACAAACAAGGCGTCACCCGGGCTTTGCTGAATTGTGGTGCTGATATTCAGGAAATCAACTGCCTACGGAAACACCTTTCGTCCCTGAAAGGAGGGCGCTTCCTACAGCTGCTCGAGCCGGCCACCTGCCTCTCCTTCATCCTCTCCGATGTGGTTGGAGACCGGTTGGACACTATAGCTTCCGGAATAACAGCGGCCGACGACAGCACCTACGAGCAGGCCCTGGGTATTATCGACAAGTACAGTGTGGCGGAACAGCTGCCGGCCGAAGCCCTGCAGGCAACCCGCCTCGGCGCCACAGGTGCCATCCCAGAGACGCTCAAACCCGGAGATGCCACCCTCGCCAAGGTGACCAACCTGCTCATCGGCACCAATCATGCGGCCCTCATGGCTGCCTGTGACGCGGCTCGTGACCTGGGGTATAACGTTGCCCCGCTGACCTGCCTGCTGACGGGTGAAGCACGGGAAGTGGCTAAATTCCTTGCCGGCATAGCCCTTGATGTACGACGAACAGGTATGTTGGTTAAGCGGCCAGCCTGTGTCATCCTTGGTGGCGAAACCGTTGTTACCGTAACCGGTGAAGGTAAGGGCGGCCGTAACCAGGAGATGGCCTTGGCCTTTCTGGCCGAACTTGAGCACGATCCTGAATCCGGCCGCAACATCGGTTTTCTGTCCGCATCCACGGACGGGTCCGACGGCCCTACCGACGCTGCTGGTGCCTTTGCCTCCGAATCGCTGCTGGCACGTGCCAGGGCGGCTGGGCTGTCGATGCAGGATGCCCTGAAGACAAACGACTCATATCATTTCTTCGAGGCTTTGGGTGGGCTCTACAAAACTGGTCCGACGCGGACGAACGTCTGTGATCTGCATATCCTGTTGGTGACCTAAGGTCAGCGGCATGGCGCTCTCTGACCCTTATTGGTTTCAGTTGTCCATGGGGAGGGGGGAAGCTATAAGGTTAAACTGACCGATCCCGAGATCAACGTTGTTCAAACACTTCAGGATTTAGACAGGTTTCGGGCTGCTCGTTGCGGAGCATTGCCAACAAGTTTCGGGCAGCCAGGGTGGCCATGTTCGTCCGGGTCGTCTCAGTGGCCGAACCAACATGAGGCAGCAGGACAGTGTTCCTAAGTGCAGCTAAACCTTCAGCCATATGCGGCTCGAATTCGTACACGTCAAGTCCAGCCCCGGAGATGGTACCATTTTGTAAGGCCTGGACCAGATCATCTTCCTTGATCAGCGGTCCGCGATCCGTATTGATCAGGATAGCTGTCTTTTTCATACACGCCAGGGTGTTCGCGTTGAACAGGTGTCTAGATTGTGGGGTAAGGGGGGCATGCAGGCTGACATAATCAGAACGCTCCAGAAGCTCTTCAAAGGACACCATACACGCGCCCAGTTCTTTTTCCAGCACCTCGTTTCGGCGGCCAGAAGAGTTAGAATAAATCACAGGCATGCGAAACCCCCTAGACATCAGGGCCATAGCGGTACCGATTCGTCCAGCTCCGACAATACCCAAAGTCTTGCCGCAGACATCGGCTCCCAGAAATTGCAGCGGCCCCCAGCCGCCCCACTGTCCGGAGCGCATGACTGCGTCCAATTCCACAACGCGCCTGGCTACTGCAAACAGAAGCGACCAGGCCAATTCGGCTGTAGCATCGGTCAACACTCCCGGCGTGTTGGAAACCGGAATACGCCGTTTGGTCGCCTCAGGCACGTCAATATTGTCATAACCAACAGCATAATTTGCATAGCCACGCAGATTGGGTGCCGCGTCAAAAAAATCACCGTCTATGCGGTCGGCCATCAGCCCGAGCACCCCGGCTTTGTCCCGGATCTTTTCCAGGAGTTCTTTCCTGGAGAGCGGACGATCTTCGGAATTGACTTCCACCTCGCAGCAGGTTTCCAGCAATTCGATGCCAGGGCGCGGAATCATTCGGGTTACTAAAACTCTGGGTTTCATGGAAGCCTCCTTGGAGAGTGTGTTCATTTTAATATCCTTTCCATTTGGCTAACGTAGTCTGTTGATGAGAGTAGCCGATCTGTGTATTCTCTTCTCAAAAGTCTTCATCTGTACCTCTGACTGATTTACGGCGGAAGCGTCATCGACAGCAGGTAAGATTATCTGCAGAGTCTTAAACTCAAGGAGTCGGTCGTCATACCTGACCAAAAGGTATTTGCCCTCCTCATGGAAAAACAGTTTCCAACCTGGCCACTCCCTGATAATTTTCATCTGACCACCTTTCGTTGATTATCAGGTTCATACGTCAAAACTTTCCCTCCGAATTGCCCTATCAGTGCCATGGCGACGTTGTAATCGGGATCTCCATGTTCAGGGTCGTTGCCGACCATGCTATAGCAGGCTCTTATGGACGCCTCCACGTTCTTTTCAATTTCAAGAACACCATCGATCGTGACAATCCCTTGGTTAAGAGTCACGCGTTTTTTGAGGCCATCATTGCCAACGTAAATCATGATCATAGTATCTGGCCGATATTAAGTTTGCCTGTTCCCAGGGAGGATTTTTTAAGGATATTTATCTTGGAATTGAAAAAGTCATTTTTATGCAGAAAACTCATATTTAAAATTATTCCCTCCTGTAGTTACCCATTATTTTCAGGGAAAATGTGAACTGTAGAACAAAAGGAACGGCTTTTTATGGTAGAAGCGTTACCATGAGTGAATATACTTCGGGACACTTGCATGTCGTCACAAACAAATATACAAAAATACTGCAAGGTGACATGATGACAGAATACCGAGGGGGTTTCCTCCCAGATTCAGCCAAACGATGGGTTTTCGTCTGTTCACTTTGGTGCATCTTATTATCAGTCTCACCACTCGAGTCCAACCAGGCATGGGGGGCTGATTTTCTTGATGAGCATTTTAGATCGCTTGCCCGATGGCACGTTCAACCATTCGGCGATAAACCCCGTTCGCACTACTCTGCAGTTCTGAACGAAGGACACTCCTGCCTCTTGATGGAAAGCGACAATTCTGCTTCCCTTTTAGTACTGAATCAAGAGTTTAACGTTTATGAATACCCTAAGCTCTCATGGCGTTGGAAGGTGAGCAATGTTTACCACAAGGGTGATAGTGGCAGCAGGGATGGAGATGACTATCCTGCCCGTATCTATATCATGTTTCCCTATGACTCGGATCATATCTCGCTTATAGAGTCGATCAAATATCGGGTGGCGTTAGCTATCTATGGGCCGCCTGTCCCTGGTAGCTCCATCAATTATATTTGGGATAATCGGGTTACCGATGCGACTGTCATCCCCAACGCCTTTACCAATCAGGTGCAAATGATCCCGGTAAGTGCAGGCCCCAGCCTAGTGAATACCTGGCAGACCTACACGGTGGATATTGTCAGTGATTATAGGCGGGTATTTAGCTTCGATCCTCCACCCGTTGCTACCTTGGCAGTTATGAATGATTCGGATAATACCGGTGAAGCGTCTAAGTCATGGATAAGTTTCATTCGGATTTTTAATCCTCAATGAATGAGGTGCCTGGAGTCACCGGGCACCTCAACTTACCCCCTGTGGATAATCTGGTTTGTAGAGGGAGATCAGGTTATTTCCAGTCCGGTTTGTTGAATCATACCGCAGCATCGAACAACTTACCGTCTGCAGCGGTTATTACTATCGCCACCGGGCTGAAACGTAGCAGTCGCAGGGACTTCATCGGCAACATCTGCGATTTCTGAAAACGTTTCGTTTACAACTTCATCCACTCGACTTTCCATCGCACCTTAATCTTAAGAAGCCTGCTGACTTTGTAATTTGCCACATCTTTTCACGATATCTTCGCACCACATTCTGCACAGAATTTGGCATCTGGAGCAACTGGCTTAGCGCATCCAGGACAAACTGCTGAGAGTTGTTTGCCACATTCTTGACAGAACCGAGCCCCTACCGCTACTGGTTTAGAACATGCCGGGCATACAGGTTGCGCTGGGACCGAGGTGCCACAGTCGGGGCAGAACTTTGCTCCTGCAGCCAGTGGGGTGTTGCACTTGATGCAGGTTGAGCCTCCTGTCTGTAGTACTTGCTGAGTTTGTTGTGGTTGTTGTGGTTGTTGTGGTTGTTGTGGTTGTTGAATGGGTTGAGAAAAGATTCCGCCCATAGATTGGCCCAAGCCGACCCCCGCGCCGATACCAACACCAAGGCCGGCTATGCCGCCTTCGTTTTTTGCCGCATCACGCAAGGCGGCCAACTGTTCGATTGCCGCATAGTTTCGCATTCCGTTTGGATCGACTTGACCCATGGCGCTGACAGCCTGGGCTTCAGAAATCTTGTCAGCAATTTTTCCGATTCTTGCTCTGGTATCGTCGTCAAAGTCGGTATTTTCAATTCTAAAATCGGTCAGTTCGAATCCAAGTTTAGTGAGTATCTCTTTGAGGCCAGCGAAAAGTTGGTCCGAGAGTTCCACCCGATTTTTGTCGACTTCGACATAACTGAAACCCGATTCGGCCATAAGATCTGTAAGCGGGGTCAGCATCCTGTCGACAATAGCAATTCGGACCTCAGCGATTGAAAAATAATTTCGGGTGCCGGCAATGTTGACAAAGAAACTCTCCGGATTGACAATACGAAACGAAAAGTTGCCAAACGCCCGTAAACCCACCGGGAATTTGTATTTGGGGTCCTCGTATTTGATTGGTCCTTTAGTGCCCCATTTTTGATCGAGAAACTCAGTGGTTCGGATGAAATAAATATTGGCCTTGTGTTCAGATTCAAAAGCCTGCATGAACTTGGTAATAGTGGTCCAGAAAGGGATATTTGCAGTGGCAAGTTCGAATAAGCCGGGTTGTGTATGGACTGCCTTTACTGCCCCCTCGTAGACAAATATGGCCGCCTGGCCAGGGTTAACCAGCATTTTAGAGCAGTTTTTTAGTTCATCGCCGCTACCGTCCCATCTCCAGATGAGAATGTCGGGACTGGGGTCTTTCCATTCAATTACCGATCGCAGCTGACTTTTAACGCCGTCAAAAAATCCCATATTGATCTCCATTTTCTTTCTGTTATCGATTCTGTTGTTGTCAGTTACTGTAATCCTCATCCTGGGCAATACGGGACAGAATCCAGTCAAAATTATCGCCTGAAGTGAGCATGCCACAATACGGGCACTCTCCGGTCATGCCAACTTCAAGTGAGGCGCCACAACCTGAGCATGTATGGCTTGATTTCGTATCTTTCTTGCCACCTGCTATTCGGATAAATGTCCAGTATTCTGAAAAACTGCGGGGGTTGCTGTCGCCTCCGACAACCTTTCCGCCTTCACTTATGCAGCGATCGACCATGGATGCGGCGATGCGGGTGGTTATACTGTCATAAAATGGATCGACATCGGCAGCAACGAATTCCAATGATGTGATGTCAACATCTGTGATCACATTACGGATACCGGCTGAACGATACGCTTCGATCCAGTAGCTGTAGACCCGGTAGAGCTGATCGGTTACCAGCGGTCTGATAGCGGGGATGTCCCGGTTGCTCCAGGCATCCTGGAGCTGGATGAATATTTTGCGGAAACGCTTCTCTGCATCGGCTTTGGTGAAACCGCGATCACTGTTTTGAATGGCTGCTAAACCAGTGTTGAGCATCGGGGAATATACCGTCGCCAAAGTTGTTCCCTGTTCTTCGGCGTAGTCTCCGAGATCCACAGGGGGACGAGACTCCCTGGCGAGTATCGCAACCGAGACAACAGTCCACGCCTCGCTTCCGGGAGCCGGCCGTTTGCCGCAGTAAGCACAAGCGCCCGAAGCATCCTTGTCGGAAGTCGCTCCGCAGGAAGGGCAGGCGAGCTTGAGCATTTCGCCTGGCCCTTTTGAAACAACTCCTGCTTGACGGGTAAAATGCCACTCGGTTTCGAACCAGTACGATTCTTTTTGATTACCTTTAACTGTTGTAGCGCAAAACGAAACAATGACAGTTATTTGGTCCGTATTACTCGATGAAGATATATTGCTAATTACTACGGAACCAACCACAACATTTTTCAGTTTCTCACCGACCGGAAACCGGGCAAATGCATTGTCTGTAATATACGGCTCCAGATT
Source organism: uncultured Desulfobulbus sp. (assembly GCA_964607065.1). GTDB lineage: Bacteria > Desulfobacterota > Desulfobulbia > Desulfobulbales > Desulfobulbaceae > Desulfobulbus. The sequence continues at coordinate 7,490 of CAZSIJ010000060.1, forward strand.
GATCATTGCCGGGGTATTAAGTGCTGCGAGGCTTCGCTGAGCTAGAGCAGAGACAAAATCAAGAAAAAGCGGGTAGGAAAATTTTGGATCCTTTGGCAGCATCGGCTCAATCGGAAGACGTGCTTTCCCACGGAGCGCCCCAGCAACCTCGGGATTAATCCCGGGCATATCTACTATGCTGCCGGTTGAGGAAAACCCCTTAGGAAGAGCTGAGGAACGTATGAAGATCCAATAACAAACCACGCCAATGATCAGCACCGTAATGCCTACGGCCGGATGTCTGAACAGGAGCCAGAATAGGAGTCCGATCAGATCGCCACTGTTGCCGCCGCTACTGCTACCTGAACTGTGGCTGCTGGTATGGCCGGAATAAGAGTGACCACCGCCTACACGGGCAATTGATTCGGTTACATCTATCAGCACCGGAGCAACGATCATACATGTAAGAAAAAAATGAAAAAAACGGTGTGTGTATAATCTCATGAGCATCTCAATTCGTCCGAAAGTTCATTGATATCATCCTCCTGCTTCGGTATATATCGCCCCGCTGTTTGCCGGAGGAGATCAAAAAAGGCCATAAGTTGAGTGTCAGGATTTGATGAGCTATAAATTGCGGCCGCATGTACCAACCGATCCATCTCTTCAGCGGGGATCATTGCTTTTACGCCAATATCAGGCACCAGTACCACCTGATGTTCAAAAACCGAAAGGTATACCAAGAGACCTGTTCTGCGAATTGTACTGTGTATTCCCAGGCGAACAAATTCTGCCTGGGCTGCTGCCAATGCTGCATCATGCATGCGACGTTGAGAAAAGAAGTGCCGTTGTAGCGGTGGAGCGCTCGCTGCCAGCAACGCAACCATGGCAGAAACAAAAAGGGTGTCGGCAGTAACCGTGAGGGGTTCAGCTCCAGCAAAAAACAAGGGATAGATTATTAGAATGAGAAGACAGGCTGAAAGGGCAGAGGCTAGAATAGGCACTGTTGGACGGATAGCCCTAGGCGATAGGGAAACCACCACTTCGATAGCTGAATCATTCTCGATGGATTTCACAGCCGCAACGACTATGCTCTGCAACCCGGAATCGTGTTTCATTTTTCCTCCTAGCGAAAGTTATGACCATGCAACGTTTTATTATAATAGGAAAAAATATTTATTTTCAAGGAATATGGACTTAATTTACACCAATATAATAAGAATTTAGCCATTTTTTTTATATATTTTCAATTAACAAGCCAGGTTTTATGTCAGGGATACAAGGTATATTTGATTTAAAAGTCGAGGGATGACGTCGTCGTTCTTGAACACCAAGGCAAGGTTTGCTAAGCGAACTAATATTTCACCGAAATTTTGGGATACATCTCTGAGGGAGAGTCGAGCAACTTCACATTTGGGATCACCTAAGCAACACCTTTGTCGATTTCGCCGAAATCCAATAATCCTGTTGTCTCTACATCGTATCTTGAAAAGCGATCTTGGATTCGATGGACTTCGGTGATGGCCGATTGGGCAATAGCCTTAGAGTGAGCATGATCAGTAACGTAGATATGGAGAATACAGAAGGATGGAATAAAATTTTGACGTGATGTGCCACCTCGGTGAACACATGAAAGATGGGCCGTTTTAGTGAGGTGAGAACACACTTCGCGTGTTTTGTGATCCCCTTTCCCTATAAAAGTATCTGTCTTTTACGGTGTTATTGAAAAGAGCGGTTCATCGATAATAACCATGAACCGCTCTTTTTATGACGATGGTGACAGTTATTCGTAGATAAGCAACTATTCCCTCGAAACTCTTAGATCCTTTGAAAAATTTCGTACTCAGTTGGTTGACCTAGCAGCTTGTCGATTTTTTCCTGTAGATCGATCCTCTTCATGCACAGAGCCCATTCCCGCCACCCTGCCTTAAATGGCAACGTGGCCTCATTATGGGCACATCTCTCGCTTGGTGTTTCTACTTTTTGATTACTGAGCCACCGTGCTGTCGCCAGCAAGAGCGAGCACCTCGTCTCCGGCGGGGTCAGTCACCGTCTTGGTCATCTGTAGCAGGGCATGCCAACGTCTAAACGCTTCGATAAAGATGATTGTCATCAGTATCATCAGCATGACCGAAAGACCTGCGAGCAGGTACAACTTTTTCGGCAGGAAATTATTGACAACGTTCAGGTAACCAGCCCACATAACGATGGGCAGAACCAGTAAAGCGGGAATCCCTGTGACCCAAGCATATTTCACCTTGTTCAGACGGATCAGCATCGTCGTGCCGACGATCAGTGCACACGTTGCAAGCAGTTGGTTGCTCATGCCGAATAATGGCCAGATGGTTGAGATATCACCTGTGTATACCAAATACCCCCAGGAAGAAGTAAAAAGGGCGCTGGTTAAAACAATTCCTGGGATCCAGTTGTTCTGAGCAAAAGGTTGATATATCTTGCCAAGCATTTCTTGAAGCATGTAGCGCCCTACACGAGTGCCGGCGTCAATAGCGGTGAGAATAAAGACCGCTTCAAACATGATGGCGAAATGGTACCAATACCCCATCATTCCCTTCATGAAAGGAATTGCTGAGAAGATGTAAGCCATGCCAACCGCGAGTGATACTGCGCCTCCCGGACGTCCCTGTACCTGCTCTCCAACGGCAGCGGCCAGAGCTGGAAGGTTAACAGGCGTCATGCCAATTTTAGCAAAGACAGCAGGGGCAACGTTTATGGCAAAATAGTCTGCTGGGACCAACACGCAAGCCGCTATCAAGGCCATCATTGCCACAAAGCCTTCCATTAGCATTGCGCCATAACCAACAAAGAGAATATCGCGTTCGTTAGCTATCATTTTAGGCGTGGTGCCTGAGCCGATGATGGCGTGAAAACCGGAAAGGGCACCACAGGCGATCGTTATAAAGAGAAAAGGGAAGGCTGCGCCGGAGATGATCGGACCTCCTCCGGAGAAATATTGAGTAATCGATGGCATATGCATAGTCGGGTTGACAAAAATAATTCCTAGGGCGAGTGCACCGATAGTCCCGATTTTCAGATAGGTTGAAAGATAATCACGTGGAACCAGCAGGAACCAGACTGGTAAAACCGAAGCAGCGAATCCGTAGGCAGGAATGATCAGGGCAATCTGTTTCTTTGAGAAGGTAAACCATGCTGCAAGGGTTGGATTGGCGGCAACCATAGGGCCAACAAAGATGGTTAAAGCCAGCAACGACACACCGATAATGCTGCCGCCGGTGATGTCGCCGGGACGGATGGTGTGCATGTAGATACCCATGATCATAGCAATGGGGATTGTCGCAAAGACGGTAAAAGTACCCCAGGGGCTATTGAACATGGCATTAACCACCGCGATGGAAAGTCCTGCGAGGGTCAGAATGAGGATGAATAGGACAGCGACCGAAGCGATCTTGCCCGCCACCGTACCGATTTCCGCTTCGGCTATGACCGAAAGACTTTTACCTCTATGGCGAACTGAGGCAAACAACACAATGCAATCATGAACACCACCAGCAAACACGGTGCCAATCAGAATCCAGAGCGCGCCTGGCATGTAGCCGAACTGGGCGGCAAGAACAGGCCCAAGCAGTGGTCCAGCCGCCGCGATTGCTGCAAAGTGATGACCAAAAAGTACATATTTGTTAGTTTTGATATAATCTTGACCATCATCCATGGTGATGGCCGGTGTGAGCCGTTCCTTGCGGAGGGTCATGACCTTGTTGGCGAGGAAGAGCCCGTAGAATCTGTAGGCGATTGCAAATATGCACGCCGTGGCAAGAATCAATGTTAATGCGTTCATCTAACCTCCTTTTTAGGTATTTGTTTTCAGTTTGTTTCTTTTTCCCGAACACAAAAAATAAATGGCAAAGCTGGATGATAGAAATTTCTGGTCATTCTGCCTAAAATAGAGCCAACCTTATGAATATTTTTACTGATAAAGAAGGAGTATATCAGTGAGGATGTTGAGCAAATTGCAATTATTCTTATGATTATGTTCACCCAAGCTGAAAGAATTGTCAAATTTTAACCTGTATAATTTCAAGATGTGGTAATTTTTATCGAGCTTAAAAAAAGTGTCACCATTCACTCCGCCAAACATATCCTTGAAGACCACTGATAGGACAGAATATGAAAAAACTGCTGCAACAAATCTGTACTAGCCTTGGCGATGGCAAAGACCTGGTGCTCGTTACCATTTCCAGTCAATCTGGCTCTACCCCGCGATTGATGGGTGCTAAAATGATTATCCTGCGTGACGGCTGTATCGCAGGCACCATCGGTGGGGGGATGGTCGAAGCCATTGCCATGCGAGAGGCTAAAACATGCTTTGCAGATGGGCTCTCCAGGCGTCGTGCTTTTGATCTTTCCAACGGCGATGCCGCTGGCACCGACATGATTTGTGGCGGTTTGTTGGATATCTTTCTTGAATACATTGCCGCCACCGATGCTAATCGGGTCATGTTCAATATCCTGCTTTCGGCCATCCAGTCAGGTCGTCGGGCTACCTTGGTCTGTCCGCTGGCAGGCGGCTCAGTCGATGACCAACGTTTTGTTGTTGATCACCAAGGAACAACAAGCCGGGATGATATCCCGGAGGCTCTCCTGTTGGCCATAGAACAGGAGTACTCCTCTAATTCTTTCGCCATGGTCATTGAGCACCAAGGACGTGAGTATCTCCTTTCATGTTTTGCCGTGGCTGGAACGGTTTATCTGCTTGGGGCGGGGCACGTAGCCGTGTGTACCGGTGAAGCAGCTGCTAGGGTCGGGTTTCGGGTCGTGGTTATAGACGATAGGATTGAGTACGCTAACCGGGAGCGTTTTCCTTGGGCTGACGAAATCAGTGTGTTACCCACTTTCACCGATTGCTTCTCCGGAAAAAATATCGATCCCGACGATTACCTGGTGATCGTCACCCGTGGCCACATGTACGATATGGATGTGCTCGATCAGGCTCTGCGAACCGATGCAGGTTATATCGGCATGATAGGCAGCCGCAAAAAACGTAACGCCATCTACGCCAAACTGATAGATAGGGGTGTCGCCGAGGCTCAATTGAAGCGGGTGCATTGTCCCATCGGTGTGGCCATTGAGGCCGACACCCCCGAAGAGATAGCCATATCCATAGTCGGCGAACTCATTTATCAGCGGGCCAAGGGCAGAAAGGCATGACGCCGAGCCTGAGCGCCGTCATCCTTGCTGCCGGCTTCTCTTCCAGGATGGGGACGTTAAAGGCCCTGTTGCCTTTGGGTGGTCGGACAGTATTGGAGCAGTGCGTGGCTTTGTTCCGTGACTGCGGTATCGATGACGTGGTGGTGGTGACCGGACACCGGGTTGAGGCGATCGGCCCGATAGCTGCATTGTCTGGGGCGCGTGTTGCCCATAATCCGCAATTTGCCGATGGCATGTACTCTTCGATTCAGGCCGGTGTTCGCCTGCTTGCGAAACAGAGCAGTGGTTTTTTTCTTCTCCCTGTGGATATTCCACTGCTTCGGTGCGGTACCATCAATTTGCTGACTCGGTCATTTGCCATGGCACCGGCGCAAATCTGCCATCCGGTTTTCGATGGTCGGCGTGGCCATCCTCCGTTGATCACGGCCGATCTGATCCCTGTTATTCTTGGCAACACCCACCCCCAAAGCGGCCTGCGGAACCTGCTGACATTTTTGGAACAACAGCAGCCAAGCCAGGTCCGTGAGGTGTCAGTCGCCGACGCTAACATCCACCTCGACCTCGATACCCCGGATGATTACCAGGCAGGCTGCCAGCTGTTTGCTATCCGAGATTTTCCTAGCATTGAGGAATGCGAGGTCCTTCTCCACAATTTCCACCCCATGAACGCAAAAGGGCTCGCGCACGGCCGCGTAGTGGCCGAAGTGGCTGTTTCTTTAGGCGAAGCTGTTAATCGGCACAGTGGTCGTGGATTGGACCTCGAGTTGTGCCGGGTCAGCGGCTGGCTGCATGATCTCGCCAAAGGGCATCCATGCCATGAGGAGGAGGGGGCTCGCTGGCTGCGGGAATTGGGGTTTGATCGGGCGGCTGCCATCATCGCCGCCCACAAAGACCTGGACTGGAGCCCTGGTATGGCAATCGGTGAACGGGAGATTGTTCATCTGGCCGACAAGATGGTCCGGGGCAAGCGGATTGTCGCCATTGAGGAGCGGTTCGGGGAAAAGCTGACGTTGTATCGAAACGATCCCATCGTTATCCAGGCCATTCGCGGCCGGTACAATGTGGCTTTGCAATTGGCCACAGTCGTCGAAGCCGTGGCAGGTCAGCCGCTTGCAGCGATTGCCGAGGCGGCAGGTGGTGCATGTGGTCTTTGATCTATATCGTTGTAACGGTAGATTAATAACTCTGCGCCGTTGTGTTTGATTGCCCAACCGACGATCTCGCTAACTGCCACTGGTTTTTCAGTGGTGACTCGCGCCTCGACATCGCAAGAAAAGTAATTTCATTGCCTGACAGGAAAAGTGTCAAATTTTATCAGGTGATTTTGGTGCGACCGGTTACACTGACTGCTGCAGGTGCAGGATTTCATCAAGAAGAAAGACGTCGGTCAGAAGGGTGCGGACATGAAGCGAGGCGTTGAGGTTGTCGATAAGCTGAGACGAAATGCGCGGCTGGGCAAGCACGAGTTCCATAGCGGCTAAGGCTTTGGTCGAGTCTGCACCCAAGAGATCGAGAAAGTTTTTATATTGCTGCTGGGTGGCGAGATGCATGGTTGTCAACATCGTGGCATACGCTTCAGGTAAACCGGCAGCAGCAGCCACAGCTTTGGAGAGCAACTCCCGCAATTGGGTGCCATTGCGGCTTTCCCGATCATCTACAATGCCTTGGGCCGCATAAGCCAACATAAACTCGTAACATTCTTCGATGGCGTCACAGCGGTTTTTGATATTTTCAAATTCAGTCAAAGGGGTTACCTCTCCGTCAGGCGGTCGTTGACGTAATGCGTCTCGCCGCTCTATCGGGCAATGTATTGATTAAGGAAAGCGTTGTCTCATCCATGAGCCTGACAATATCAAGACGCGTTTGGCAGGCTCATGACACCATCTTGCAGAGAATAGCGCGCTTCACCAGATTGCGGGCCAACATCACCTTGTATCCGTTATGGGTCAGTGGAGCCGCACCCTCGATGGCAATACGCGATGCCGAGTCCGCGACAGCATATCGGGATTTGCCAGCTACAGCGGCTTCCACCCGTGGTAGACGCCAAGGCCGAGCCGCCACAGCCCCCAGAACGAAACGGGCACGATCGATGCGGTCCCCGGAAAGCTGCATGGCCGCAGCAATGTTGACCAGCGGAAAATCCCACACTGGTCTGTCACGGACCTTTTCAAAGTAATAAGTCGCTTTGGCCCAGGTAGGGGGGAGCCGGATTTCAGTGAGCAACTCACCGGGACCGAGGACATTTAAACGGGTGATGTCGTTTTCCGGGCCGACGAAGTAGTCCTCGGCTGCTATTTCACGCCTATGCCCGGCATTTTTGATAACCAGGCGGGCTTCAAGTGCGACCAAGGCAGGTGCCGTGTCGGAAGGGGATACAGCCGCGCAATCTTCTACCCCGAAGATAGCATGTTCGCGGTTTTGTCCCGCCTGGCTTTCGACGGCATAGCAGGTGCTGCCACCGGCCCGGTAGCAATCATAGCCGCCGCGATAATACCAGCAGCGTGTGTCCTGGGAGATATTGCCGCCAATGGTGCCTTGGTTACGGATCTGGGGCGATGCCACTTCTCCCGCTGCCTCGGCGAGCAGGGCGAAACGGGCTCGGATTTCCGGATGGCGGCTCACCTCGGTCAGGGTGGTCATGGAACCTATGACCAAATCCTCGCCTTCCTGGCGTACCCCGCGAAGTTCATCAATGTGACCGAGGTCAATGACGGCCTTGGGTCGTTTGATCCGGTCCTTGAATCGCTCCAGACTATCGAATCCTCCGGCCATTATCCAGGCATCGGTGCCCAGACGGTCGGCTAAAGACAGGGCATCCTCGACACTCATCGGCTGGTAAAGATCGAATGGTGCCATGCCGTCGCGTATGATTGCCATAAGCGTTCTCCCTCCACCGATTTATCGGCGGATCAATAGATTAGACATTGGCCGATAGGCCACCCGGTTGACTCCAGGTCTTTGGTTCGATGGCGGCAAGGATTGCGTCGATCATAACCGGGGCACGGAAAAATTTATCGTCACCCAGGGCGTCGGTCAGGGCGCACAATACAACTGCGCAGGCTGCTGCGGTCGGTGGTTCGCCGATACCCCGCGCCCCAACAGGAGTCTGGGGGTCGGGGATGCCGACCGATCCCCAGGTAAACTTTTCCGGGAAGCAGAGTAATGTCGGCGGACGGGTCTGGTAGAAGCGCCTGGACACAGGCGCCCCGTGTTGATTGTCGTAGAACCATTTTTGCGTGGTGGCATGGCCTATGCCGAGCATGGAGCGCCCGGCAAGCTGACCGGCAAAGGCGCGGGGATGAACCACCAAGCCAGCATCAGCCTCGGCATGGAAATCCACGATCCGGTACATGCCGGTCTCGATGTCCACCTCCACCTCGGCAAAGGAGGCCACATACGAGTACGTTTGGCCGTCACGCGGAAAGTTGTCACGGGCCACAGCAACGAGACCTTGCCCTGCCAGGGCAGCGACTGAGGTCTTGGTCATCTTGTTAACGTCGGTCGGGCACTCATGACCGTCGTAAGCCCCACCCAGTTCAATGGCACGCTTGGCGGCTTCAGCAAAGCTTATACCAGTCTCGCTGTTATCGTTCCGAAAAACCCGCTGGTTGCCAATAGCATAGTCCTCTGGCTTGCCGCCCAGAGTTTTGGAGGCGATTTTTTTGAGCTTTGTACGTGCATCCAGGCTTGCTGCCAAGGCCGCCCGTGACATGGCGTGGATGGTCTGGCTGCCGCCTGAAATACAGCTCCAGGGCACGTGCTTGGCTGTATTCCCCCAGGCTATCTCGCAAATCTCCCAAGGTACGTCCATCGCGTCAGCCACCACCCGCTGCACATCGCTGAAGGACTCATTGCCGAGGTTGCCGATACCGGTGTGGAGACGAAGGCGGCCCTCGGGGGTGATGACAAACAGTCCGTCAAAACCGATGGTCCCAGCAACGAAACAACCAGTGGCCACGCCGATACCGCGTCGGATAGGTCCCTTGATCAAGGCCGGACGGGATCGACGTGCCTGCCAGCCGAATGCCTCCGCTCCCCGGTCAAGGGCCTGCTTGACGAAGGCGCTGGTGGCGGCGTTGAGGGAATCGTCGGGTTTTGGCGGCCCGACCGGGGCCGCCCCTTCGGGTGCATTAATGCGGCATACAGCCAGGGGATCGAGGTTCAGACGGCGGGCTGCCTTGGCCAGAATTGGCCCGATCATAGCGCTGACTTGAAGTCCGCCAGGAGCGGTTTGGGGGCCTCGGGTGGGGGTGTTGGTAAGCACCGCCGTCCCGCGCCAGCGCATGGCTAAGGGCTGGTAAAGTAGCGAGCCCATGCGGCCGGAAGTGGCGGCATCGTTTTGTTGTTCATAGGGCCCGTTATCCATAATGACAAACATATCTAGTCCGAGCAGGCGGCCTTCCTTGGAAAAACCGGCCTGCATGCGGCCGATCATGCTCGGCCGCGCCCGACCGATAGACTGCTCGTCTTCACGAGAGACGCGAAGCATCACTGGGGCGTGAGCTTTTTTTGCCAGAAGTGCCGGAATGATCACGGCCACGGAAGCGGTTATCTTGCCGCCGAAGGCACCACCGGTGTATTCACTAATGACCACAATGTCGTCAACGTTCATATTAAGCCATTTGGCGATGGCCGGTACGGTCTGGCTGGTGCCCTGAGTGCCGACAGAGAGGTGGAGTTTGCCGTTTTCCCACCAGGCCAGGGCGGAACGGGTTTCCAGGGCCTGATGGCTGACGTTGGGGGTGACGAAGGTTTCGTCCAGGACCAGCGCTGCCTGCGACAAGCCGGTGGTAACATCGCCGTAGGACCACTCTGCGGCATTCTTTCCCAATGGAAGCCGATCCTTGCCAGCGGTCTCGAAATCAGCCGTTGTCCATTTCAGTTCTCCAATCCTCGGCTGTTCCCCAGGTTTCCCAGGGGGCAGCCAGACATTGCCGTCGTTTCGGGCGTTGGGGCCGCCGGGACGCAGGCTGTCCAGAGGATCAATAACAAAGGGTTGCGGATCAAAAGCGATATCGATGGACTCAATGGCCGCAGTCGCGGCCGCTTCGTCGGTTGCGGCAACGGCAAGAATAGGCTCGCCCAGGTAGTGCGGTTCCATGGTCAAAGCGCGTTCGGCCCAGGGACTGGCTTTGATCACCTGACCGCCATCGGACACGGAATCGGCAGGTTGCGGCAACTCATCAGCCGTGAGAATGGCCCGTACGCCAGGCATGGCCAAGGCTGCGCTTATGTCGAGATGTTTGACTTTGGCATGAGGCAGGGGGCTTGTGAGCAGTTTGCAGATGAGCATGCCCTCGGCCTTGAAGTCGTCGGCGAAACGAGCCGTTCCGGTCAGTTTGGCCCGCAGATCAGGCGTGGTGTAATTGCGGCCGGTTAGCTTTGGAGTGAAAAGCGTGTCGTTTTGAGGCATAGATTACCCCTTTCGCATATGTTCGGCCCCGCGCATCAGGGCGGTGAGGATCTTGTCGTAATCCTGGCAACGACAAAGATTTCCAGAAACACCGTGGGCCAATTCCTGCCGGGTAGGATTGGGCTTGGTCTTGAGATAGCCGAGGGTGGCCATGAGAAATCCAGGCGCACAATAACCACACTGGAAGCCTTGTTCATCGAGGACGCCCTGCTGCAAAGGATGCAGACCCCCATCGGAACGGGCCAGCCCTTCGATGGTCAAGATATTCTTTCCCCGAACGCTATGGGTGAGGATGGAGCAGGCATACCGAGGTACATCGTCAATAAGTACGGTACAAGCCCCGCATTCGCCCCGGTCACAGCCTACTTTGAGACCGGTAAGCCCAAGCTTGCCTCGCAGGGTCTGGGTCAAGGTTTCCTGTGACATGACATCAACCCGGCGCTGTTGCCCGTTGACGATCAGGGTAATAAGTCGCTCAACGGCACCGGGGGAAGTTTTGGGACCAGCTCCGGCCGGTCCTGAAAATAGTAGGCCGGAAGAGGAGACGGCACCGGTTGCTATGACACTTTTGATAAACTGGCGCCGGGTCATCCCTCCGGGCCTGAAATTTTCGACAATAGAGGTGTGCATTGCAACTCCTTCTATTCGTAATAGGGAATTTCGGGTAGTCGAGGGAACTCACCGTACGGGGAGGTTGGAAAACTCAAAAACACAGGGCAGTAACCATGTCACGCCTCATCATATCCCGGGGACCCGAGACGTCAGAGGTGGAAGCTCATGTTCCTCTTTCTGTCTGAGTCGCAGAATGGGCATTGATGGTAATGAGGCTTGTAATTATCCTCCGCTCAAGCGGCGTATACCTAGTCCCGTACAGACTGATTATCTCCTATATATCAGGTGTTGCTTCAGTTGAAAATGGAATTTTTGGTGATCAAAACAGTTGAAAGTCTTGTGCCGTAGTGTTGTTCATCGGGATTGTATAAATGCAAAGCTAGCACTTTTTATTAAGGAGGATGCATCAGCTGACGTTTTAAAAGCCTGCAATGTCAAGGTATGAAATGAATATTTGCAGACATATGTTGAGCGGTTCGAGCATATTGTATAGCAGGATAACCAAAAGCCATGACATAGCCAATGACATGGTCATCTGGAATCTCTAAGCGTTTCTTGGTCTGGGGCAGCAGGTCATCGATTGCCCATTTGGCTAGGCCTGCCCAAAGCGTCCCAACCCCCAAGCCCTGAGCGAAAAGTTCAAAATAAGAAAGAGCAATGAGGCAATCCACCACCGGAGCCGCTCCATTTTGCGGGGAGGAAGAGATAAGTAGATGTGGTGCTCCGCGGAAAATGCCATCAATCCGGTTTTTTTCCCATTGTTTGACAATCTCGACGATGAAGTCCATCCCTTCGGGTAGTGATTCCTCACGAACGAGCTTTCCGAGCCCTTCCATCACTTCCTCACGAAATTTTGTCATTTTCATTTTATCATCGATAACAGTTAGCAGAACTTGTTTAGAATTTCTCGCGGTTGGTGCGTGTAATGCAACTTCCAAAAGACGTCGCAATAAGGCTGGATCGATGTTCTCCTTCAGATAATTCCGTATCGAACGCCGCCCCTTTATAAGGGTTTCCATTCGATCTGGCTCGGGCCAGTTGCCAGCCAACTGGCGACATTTATCAGGATCATGCCCAAAAATGGATATTGATCCTGAAGGACAGATAGTAAAGCAATGTTGGCATCTATAGCATAAAGCCTCTTTGTCCGGGGCAATGGTGGGGTACCCTTCTGTCAATAAAATGATCTGAGCAAGGCAGTCAGCTTCACAGAGACCGCACCCCGTGCAAGTTTTTTTATCAACAACGAAATCGAGCATGTGAAACTCCTTTTATTTTGTTGATGATCCAGACCGGAAATATCAATGGCAATTGAAATCATGATTCATGATTACTTTCCAGTAGCACTTCGTTTATTGGCGAAGGTCACGCAGTATATTCCGTTTCAACACGATGCTGGACCAAAACAGGCATTATCTGCAGCACATTTTGAATGGCGAATATTCATGCAGAGTCAATGAGTATCTCCCTTGGGTTATGGTTTTTTATCGGAAACCTTTCTTGATGTCTGATTTCAGCAACATATAGAAATGTAAATCAATCCTATAATTGACCAAGTTGAGATAAAAGGAAATAATAAATGATGAGGTAGGTAGTGAATATAAAATATATTCACCAAGGTGTGGGCGTAAGTGATCTGGAATCGAGAAGAGGAGAAACGCTTTCAATTCTTAAGTAATTTCTCCTTGCCACCCAGTCGAAAGACCAAACGGATCGCCGGGAGGTGTATCGAAACCTGTTTGTGCACCAATCATTAAGGAGTGCCTCGCCAATATCGAATGTATGGTTGTCGATATCGTGTCTCATTACAACATCATTGTGATTGAAGGTCTTGTCGCATACTATGACAGCGCACGAGAAAAAAATAGATTATCCATGCTGTTGGTGACAGCACCTTTATAGTGATTGAGCGTGTTATTATTACAGCAATAAAATGAACATTTATGGACATCAATTACCGATGCAAGAACTGTTAATGCGTCCAATTTTGGCATGTTTCATCAAATGCATCGCCTGTGTGCTTGCGGTCGTTCCTGTGATCGCAATTGGCGGAGTTGCTCCGGGCTTTGACTGCACGAAGGCGCATTCTAAGGTGCTGAAAGCGATCTGCAACTCACCCCGGTTGGCTGCACTCGATGCGGAATTGAACGAACTTTATACCAGCATGCGCGGACAGCCCGCCTTTGATTTCAAATTATTTGAGCAGGATGAAATCGACTGGCTGCATCAGGTCCGTGACCGATGTGCTGACGCGGCCTGTATTGCACGGGCCTACACAGACAGAATTGCGCTGCTCAAAGATCGAAGCAATCAGGCTGCGAGTCAGGCCACTTATGATGAAACCCGGCCATTTCCTGCGCCCGCAGCGATTCTTGCCGAGGCACGGGCCTATATTGGCAAGCCCTGTGACAGGTATGAAAGCGATGAGTTGGGTTTCGTCTTGCCAGGATTTCGCAAGCCTAAAGGTTTTTTCGAGACCAGATCCCCATCTGTGGCGCTTTTCGTCCGGGAAAAAAATGACACCCGTTTCATCTTCCTGGCGAAGTACGAGAACGGCGCCTGCCGCCTCTCCGATCTTACTGTGCTTCCATCCGCTGCACAGGCAAATGAGTTTCTCAATTGTTCCTATGGCGAGGCACCCGATATCAGCGAAGGAGTAGGCATCCGCCGGATGAGTATGAACAGGCTCATGGCTTACTGGGAGGTGGATAAGGTCAAAGGTAAGCTTGTGCGTCAACCTTTGGGTGTTCTGGGCGTCGAAGATACTATCCGGTGTATTGCGATCGAAGGAGACTATTGATAACAGCCCAGCTAATCGATAAAAAAATAAGATACAGGGAGTATGGTATAATGATTCCAGAAAAACTATTGGAAGTACTGAAGAATTACGGAGTGGTTGCCATTGCGACACAGGGACAGGATGGGCCGCATTTAGTCAACACCTGGCACAGTTATGTGCAGATCATTAATGATGGTCGATTATTGATCCCGGCGGGATATATGCAACAGACTGAAGCAAACATTGCGAGCAATAATAATGTGTTGCTTACCGTCGGCAGTAGCAAAGTGGCTGGTGTAAATGGTCTTGGGACTGGCTTTCTGATCAAGGGTACGGCAGAATTTATAACCACTGGACCTGATTTCGATGCAATTAAGGCTAAGTTCAATTGGGCTCGGGCGGCATTGGCAATTACGATTCTGTCCGTCACTCAAACTTTGTAGCTTTCGGTTCCTCCTCAACAGATTGTAATAGGGTGTCACTGAACCATTGTTATTAAGATAAGATAATATGCGAAGCAACTTGGGAGGAATTTTGTAATGGCGAACAAAAACGAATCACCCTGGAACGCTCATATTTTTGTTTGTACCAATGATCGTGGCGGAGAGAGAAAATCGTGTGCTGACAATAACAGCCAGATCGTTAAATCTAAATTGAAAGAAGCCGTTAACGAGAAGGGATGGAAAGAGAAGGTCAGGATATCCACTTCAGGGTGTATGGGACTCTGCGCCAAGGGCTCCAACGTGATGATTTACCCTCAGAAGATATGGTTTTCTGAAGTATTGCCTGATGAGGTGGATGAGATCATCTCCACAATTGAAAACATCATGAAAACTGATTTGTGATGATTCAATGAATAATAATAGCAGGGCGGAAGAGGGAGGCATGTGAAAAAGAGGTGCGGATGGTGCGGTAGTGATCCCCTTTATCTCGCATATCACGATGATGAATGGGGGGTTCCAGTTCATGATGACCAGCGCCTTTTTGAGTTCCTCGTGCTTGAAGGTGCTCAAGCAGGGTTGAGTTGGCTTACTATCTTGAAAAAGCGCGAAAATTACAGAAAGGCTTTTCAAGGTTTTGCCTACGAACGCATAGCCAGGTATGCGGAAGGCGACGTTGTCCGTCTAATGACGGATTCTGGAATTGTACGCAACCGCCTTAAGATTGAATCTACGATCAAGAATGCGCAGGGCGTTCTGGATATTCAGGAAGAATTTGGCTCCCTTGATGCATTTATCTGGCGCTATGTTGAGGGAAATCCCATACAGAATGCATGGCAGTGTTTGGAAGAGGTACCGGCCCAGACAAAGCGGTCCGAGCAGATGAGTAAAGACCTGAAAAAACGAGGCTTCAATTTTGTTGGGTCGACCATTTGCTATTCGTTCATGCAGGCCGTCGGCATGGTAAACGATCACACTACGGACTGCTTTCGATATCGGGAAATAGCAAACGTTGCCTTGTGAAACCCCATCGCGGCCTTCTTTATCTCATAACCTGACGCTATAGATAGGATCGTCAAGCAATCACAGATCTTGTTGGTGCAGGATGAGTAGGAATTATACCAAGAAAAGTCAAAATTCATTCTCAAGAAGATGTAAAAGCAGCGAAATGAAGTTCTTCTCGATACTGTTCCTTTTCGAAATGTTTCATGTTCTTGGAAATGAAAAAACCTCTTTAGCCACAAGAGAGGGGGAACTCACTCGTGACCAAGAGGTTATCAACCGCTTTGCGGAGCGGTTTGATTGATTATATAAATTATATTTATGGGAAACGCAATTTATAAACATATTAATCAATAAAATTGATCTGTTTTAACTGTTTTAACTGTTTCGCAAGATGAAACCAATAAAACCTGATCTTGAAAGGGTGCTTACTGCTCGTGAAGTTGCCAAATATTTGTGCCTCGACGTTAATAATACCAACCGAAAGTATTATAGAGAATTGGGAGGTGTTCGCGTTGGTGCGGCTTACCGGTTCTTTGAGAGAACTTTGACCGATGCCATACTACGATAAACAAACGACATGTGGGGCAAATCAGGATAAACGGACGATACAATCGAAAATTCTTTCACACGGAGAAGGATACGTACAAATGGTAGATCGAGCAAGCAGCGGAGCCAGTACAGAAGATAAATTTTGCAAGCAGATGTTCCGTTGCTTGATATCAATGATATTTTGCGACACAAAAGCGTTTCAACAACGGAAAAGTACATTCACCGGTTGAAATCTGTAACCCTCTTCTTTGAGGGTTTTGGAAGGGAAATCTAAGGACGGTAAAAAGGGTGAACTCACCG
>CAZSIJ010000061.1:0-23660 GCA_964607065.1 uncultured Desulfobulbus sp.
CGTTACGGAACTCAGGCAGACGGAGAAAGAAAAAACTCACCTCCAGGAACAACTGATACAGGCGCAAAAAATGGAATCCATTGGGCGACTGGCAGGCGGCGTGGCCCACGACTTTAACAACATGCTGGGGGTAATCCTCGGCTATGCGGAATTGGCCCAGAGAAAGCTGGACACCTCGCAACCGCTTTATCGTAACCTCGAGGAAATCCGCAAGGCTGCCCAGCGCTCTGCCGATATTACCCAGCAACTTCTAGCCTTTGCTCGCAAACAGACTGTTTCCCCCAGAGTGCTCGATTTAAACGAGACTGTGGAAGGGATGCTCAAGATGCTGCGTCGACTCATCGGCGAGGACATTCAACTCAACTGGCTTCCTGATAAAAATTTATGGCCCGTCTGCGTCGACCCCTCTCAAATAGATCAGATCCTCGCCAATCTGTGCCTCAACGCTCGCGGTGCAATCAAAGACATCGGCAAGATTACAATTGAAACGGGAAACAGCACCTTCGACGACGCCTACTGCGCCGATCATATAGACTTTACTCCTGGGGAATATGTGCACCTGACGGTGAGCGACAACGGATGCGGCATGGATAAAGAAACGCTGCACCACATTTTCGAACCGTTTTTCACAACCAAGGCGGTCGGCGAAGGCACGGGGCTGGGCCTGGCAACAGTATACGGCGCTGTCAAACAGAACAAAGGTTTTATCAACGTCTATAGCGAGCCTGGACAGGGCTCATCATTCTCGATTTTTTTGCCTCGACACAAGGACAAGGTAATAGGGCCACTTTCGCCTGCAATACCCGATGAGCCAGGTACTCTGGGTCACAAAACAGTCCTGTTGGTGGAAGACGAACCGCAGATACTGGAAATGATCATGCTGATGCTTGAAAGCCAGGGGTATTCCGTGTTGTGTGCAGGCTCTCCGGGAGAGGCCATTCGCCTGGCTCGTGAACATGCTGGAGAAATACATATCCTCATGACTGACGTGGTCATGCCCGAGATGAACGGTCGGGATCTCGCTAAAAACCTATTGGCCCTTTATCCCGACATGAAGCGTCTTTTTATGTCGGGATATACTGCCAATGTCATCGCTCATCACGGCGTGCTGGATGCAGGGGTGTGTTTCCTCCAGAAGCCTTTTGCAATTAATCAAATGGCCGCCAAGATCCGAGAGGCACTGGAAAGTTGAACCAGCTGAACGATAATGTGACCTGACAAAAAAATAAAGGTACCGGCAGAGTTATGCGCAACCAGAGCCAGTTACACAAATATGCCGGTGGCACTATCCATAATGGTTGACATTTTATAATCATATGGGTAGTGGACAGATACAGTTTTATCAACCTTCACAAGGAGTTCCGCATTATAATAAAACGATCACCACATTTTTCCTTTCCATACAGGAACGAACCAATAGACACTCAATGTTCCCGTCGGGGAATAAAGACTTCTTCTGCACTCGCATTTAAACCCCCTTCTCACTTTCATTACCGCTTTCATCCATGACCACAATCACCGCTCCCAACATACTGAACACTATTCTTTCTTCACGCGATCTTCCCACCCTGCCCATCGTGGCGTCAAAACTCCTGACCCTCACGGCCCAGGAAGAAACGCCACTTGCCGAGATTGCCGCGGTGATTACTCAGGACATGGCGCTCACCGCCAAAATTCTTCGTGTCGCCAACTCTGCATTTTACAGTTTCTCGAAAGAGATCAACTCAATACATCATGCCGTATCAGTTCTCGGCACAAACCCAGTTCGCAGCCTGGTACTCTCCTTTTCCTTTTTATCCCTGAGAAACGGGAAAAACGCAAATTTCGATTATTCAGGTTTCTGGGAACGCTCACTGGCCGGGGCAGCTGCCGCGAAAGTGATCGCCGCACAACTGCCTAATATTGACAGTGAAGAACTCTTCACCATCGGGCTCTTGCAAAATATCGGTCACCTGGTCTTTGCCACTACGCTTCCGGCCGAATACGAAAAAATGCAAGACAATGCTTCGGACTGCATTGAAGTACTTGATGAGGAAATCACGGAAAAGACGCAGCTAGGTATTACCCACAGTGCCGCTGGATACGAGGTGGCGAGGAGATGGGGTTTGCCGGATTTGTATCTGCAGGCCATCCGCTTTCATCACAACCCGACTGCTTACGAAGGAGCAGACAAGAATGTGGCTCAAACTATCAAAATAGTCTTCCTTGCAGACCTGATAGTCTCCATTTTTTATTCGTCAACACCGGAGCTTGCCCATAAACGATTCCGCAAAGAGGCCAAGGAGCTGTTTGGTCTCGATGTGTTGACCATCAACACGGTGCTCAAGCAGATCGCCAATGAAATCGACACCTCAGCAGAGTATTTCGGATTAAATATCCCACCCACAAAATCAGTGGCAGATATCCTGCAGGAAGCTAACGCCAGACTCAACCAGTTGAATCTCTCCTACGAGGAGTTGAACCGAGAACTCATTAAGTCGAAAAAAGAACTTGAGCAGCTGACAGCAGAACTTAAACACAAGAATGCACTGCTGCAGAACCTTGCCAATATCGATCACCTGACCGAGATCGCCAATCACCGGTGCTTCCAGACCATTCTCGACCAGGAGTTGAACCGTTCCGCTCGCAATGAAGGCGCCATTTCCATTTTAATGATGGATATCGACTGGTTTAAGAAGGTCAATGATACGTGGGGCCACCCGACGGGAGACCTCATATTGAAGGAATTCTGCAGCATCACCAAAGGAATTATCAGGGACTATGACCTCCTCGCCCGATACGGAGGGGAGGAATTCATTGCCATTCTCCCTGCAACTACACCTGAGGAAGCGGTCACTGTTGCAGAAAACATCAGGAAAAACATAGAAAACCACGTGTTTAACGATGGCAATGTCGATATCCGCATCACCGTGAGTATCGGCGTGGTCAGCGCCCATCCTGCTGCCAGAGAAATCAAGAAACAGACATTAATCAGCTATGCAGATGATGCCCTCTATCAGGCAAAGCGTAATGGCCGCAACCGGGTCGTTCGCTACCGACGAGGCAGAACCAATGATAGTTAAATCGCACTTGAGATAAAACGCCTGCAATGCGTACTGATTGGTTCTCAATAAATTTGCAAGAAGGCTCGGTTTGTATGTTGCTAATTTACGAAGGCAATCAAGCAGATGGGTGACACAAAAGCAGAATTGGCAAGAGTATAGTTGAAGCTGGCCAAAATAAAGGCGAAATGGAGTTAGTGAAAGAATGGCTGACTGCAAACCAAAGATAAAAGCTGTTTCAAATATTCAAAAAAACAGACTTTACGTTACAATATCTGGAAATATTACTATAAAGTTACTAGAAAAACTTTATACTGATATTAGATTCTGCGTAGCAGACCTCAATCCTGGATTTAATGTAATTAGCGACATATCGCAATGTAATATTATTTACATTACCAGTCTACCTATTTATAAAAAAATAATACAATATCTTATTGACAAAAAACTTGGAAATATTGCGAGGATAATAAAAGAAGAAAATATTGGTTGCAAACAAATACTAAATTTTACAGAAAATATTCAATGTTATAAAATAATGTATGCACACAGCGTTAACGAAGCTGAAGAAATGATAGAAAACTCTATAGCAAGAGATGGGATACGTTTTAAACTCAACGGCCCACTGGTTGAATATAACATAAACAATGAATCAGGAAGAGGTTCTATAGTTGATATATCTGTTAGCGGATGCGCAGTTGAGTCCGCAACAATTCCAATTTCACCTGGGGCAGAAATTCCTATTTGTATTAATTTTGACGAACATGACACTATTCAGGCGAAATTTACCGTTAATGCGAAAGTGGCAAGAGCAAACGATACTATGTTTGCTGTTCATTTTCTAGATCTCAATGATGAACATAAAGAACAGTTGTACAAACGTCTTTCCTATGAAGTTGGGCGGGCGACCTGAATTCCTGAACGCAAAGAGATAGTACACATCGTTCTTTGCAAATATTACGCAGAAACAAGAATAGCACCACCGTGATTGTCCTTTTTTAATGATTCGCTTTATGTGGGAAAACCTTCACGCAAGCTGACTAGGCTTAATCGCATATCACCACTTACACGTTCATGTATTTACGTTATTTTCTCCATGCACCGCCATCAACGACGCTATGAAAATCCAACGAAATTATATATAGCTGGAGAGTTGGTGTCGGCGAAAATTGCGGTTACTCTCGAAACCGGGTGTCCTTACAAACCCTGACTACCAGAACAGATCTTTGGTGAACCTGATAATCAAGGAAGGTTATGAATTTTTCATCGATTCGTTCCAAACTCATAATCGGCGGTATTTTGACGGCTCTCATTCCCATGGCAGTGACCAGTTATGTAGCCATTATCAACTCCACCAAAACCGTCACCCAATTGAGCAAGGTCAATGAACAATTCATCGCCGAAGGGACGGCGATGCAGGTTACGGCAACACTTGATGGAGAACTGAAATCCGTGTCTGCCTTCGCTGCCAGGACCCAGGTAAAGATTGCAGCAGAGGCCGTCAACACAAAGGGGATAAAGGGTGCACCTGAGGCCGTGGCAATTATTCGCCAGGATATCAAAAAGCGCTTTGAGCTGTTGCAAACTCATTATCCGGCGCTCTTTCTTACCGACACTACCGGCACAATTTATGCCGAAGTAATGGGGGACGGAGAAGATCTGAACAATTGGAACATTGCTCAACAGCCTACCTTCCAAGAAGCAAAGACGACCAGAAGAACAGCGAGCAGCGGAATAATTCGCTCAGTGTCGACCAAAGAACCCACAATGATTATCTGCAGCCCTGTCTTTTCAGATACCGGAACCTTTTTAGGCGTATTCGGCGCCCTTCTCAAGGCATCAGTCATCACCGACCTGATCACTGCCCGGAGGATAGGAAAAACAGGCTATTGTTTCATGATCAATGAAGAAGGGATAATTATTGCGCATCCAGATGCAAAAAATGTCCTGCAACTCGATCTAAAAACAGTCAAAGGCATGGAAAGCATTACCACTGCGATGATGGGCGGCCAAGCCGGTGCTGAAGCCTATGTTTTCAGAGGCATTAACAAGGTGGCAGGATTCGTCCCGATCAAGCAAAAAGGATGGAGCGTTGCGGCAACTCAGGATGCCGATGAATTCCTCGCCAGTGTCTTCTCGTTGCGAGATAACATCATCCTGATCATCCTCCTCTCGATAGCAGTTACATTCATGGTTGTCTTCATGGCCGCCACCACGATCACTCATCCCCTCAAGAAGGTGATCGATGGCCTCCAGGATATTACCAACGGGAAAGATCAGGCATCTCTATCCAAGCATATCTCTATATCCTCTAACGATGAAATTGGCATACTCTCCATAAAATTTAACGGGCTGATGGATTCAATCAATAACCTGTCGGTTTTCAAAAAGGTAATTGAAGGTGACGACGACCTGGATGAGGTATACCGAAGACTTGGCGATGTTTTCACGAAACAGCTCGGCATCAACAGTTGTTTCATCTACCAGATCATACATGCAAAAAATGCCCTGCAGATCATCTACCCAAGCCGTTTTGACCAAGAAGCGATGCTGTGCAGTCAAAACATTCTTGATAATTGTGACCTCTGCAAAGCAAACCGAACCGGTCATATCACTTCCTCTACCACCTTCCCGACGATCTGCCGTCAATTTACACACCAACCCGGGCATGGACACTATTGCCTGCCGATCATGGCTGGTGGCGCCACTATTGCCATTGTGCAACTCCTTTTCGAGATGCCGACTGACCCGGCAGAGATGAAAAACCTGGAGGTGAAAATCTTTAAAGCCGAGCAGTATATCAACGAATCGTTGGCTGTCATTGAAAGCAAACGATTGATGAGTTCGCTACGCGACTCAGCCCTTATCGACTCACTAACCGGATTGCACAATCGCCGGTACCTGCAAGAATACACGGAAAAAATCGTTTCCGGAGTCCTCCGCAGGGGCAAAGCGATAGGGCTGATCATGTGCGATCTGGACTATTTCAAGCAGGTCAATGACACCTACGGACATGCTGCGGGTGACACAGTTCTCAAGGAAACAGCCAATGTCATCCGCCATAGTGTTCGCGAATCCGACATTGTCATCCGATTCGGCGGTGAGGAATTCCTGGTCGTACTGCTTGATATCAGCAGTGGGGAGAGCATGCAAATCGCTGAAAAAATCCGCCTCAATGTCGACCAGCTCAAGATCAAGCTTCCTGATGGTGCCATCCAAAAAACGATCAGCCTGGGCGTCAGTGAATTTCCCGCTGATACCGGTACCCTCTGGAGCTGTATCAAGTATGCCGATGTGGCCCTTTATCGAGCCAAGACAGATGGTCGCAACAGGTGCGTCAGATTCACCGGAGATATGTGGACGGAAAATCAAGTTTGATACGGAGAACAAAAAAAGCCTGCAATGTATGAAGCCGGTTCAGGATATGTCGTTCTGGCCATCCCTCCGGACACCCCGATGAACAGAGTGATCCCACGAGGTTTTATCGGGATAGGGTTATTACTCGCGGGCTTTTTCTGTGCCATGCTCAACCGTACTACGCACTGAGCAACACCGACGTTTCCACCACAAAACAGAATCTTGGACTATCTCCCTCCTGCAACCTCTGGAAACCGGTTTTTCATTACGGAATCCCGCATGCAAAGAGGTTGACGCAGAGAATTGCAGGAGCAAAGATAAACCCCATTTGCCGGCTCGATTTTAATACGCTACAATACAAATATCGTTTCGATAAAACCACTAAGCGTCAACATTGAGCAGCCTTCCGGAGGCTTTTTATGGATCAGCACGCAGAAACCTCGACCATCAATGCCTATAACTCCATTTTCCAGAGCACCGGGGTGGAGCAATTCAAACAATGCATCCATCACCACCTGATGAGTTTCCAAGGCCGCGACCCCGACCGGGCCGGTGACCCGGATGTCTACCGGGCGCTTTCCTACGCTCTGCGCGACGTCCTGATGGAGAAATGGATCAAAACCCAGAAGACCTTCTATGCCGGCAAGATGAAACGGGTCTATTACCTCTCCCTCGAATTCCTGGTCGGCCGCTCGCTCGGCAACGCCATCATCAACATGGGGTTGATGGACGAGGTCACCCAGGCCTTGGAACAGTTGGGATACGATCTGGAAACCCTGCGTGAATGCGAAGAAGACGCAGCTCTCGGCAATGGCGGCCTGGGGCGACTCGCTTCCTGCTTCATGGATTCCATCGCCACCATGAAGATCCCGGCCTATGGCTACGGTATCCGTTACGATTTTGGCCTGTTCAATCAGAAAATCGTGGACGGCTACCAGGTCGAAACTCCAGACAGCTGGCTGCGGCTCGGCTCACCCTGGATGTACGAACGGACCTCCTTCATGTATCCAGTCCAATTTTACGGCCACGTTACCACCACCATCGATGAGAACGGCCGCTACCGAGCCAACTGGACCGACTCCGAGGTCGTCATGGCCATGGCCTGTGACATGCTTGTGCCGGGGTTCAACAACGATCACGTCATCAACATGCGCCTGTGGCGCGCCAAGGCCTCGCGGGAGTTGGATCTCCGTTCTTTCAACGCTGGCGATTACATCAGTGCCGTAGAGAGCAAGGTCAAATCGGAAACCATCTCCAAAGTTCTTTATCCCAGCGATGATATCAGCGTCGGCCAGGAGCTGCGCCTCAAGCAACAGTATTTCTTCGTGGCCGCCACCTTCCAGGATATCCTGCGCCGCTACCGTAAGGAAAACGTAACTTTCGACGATTTCCCTAACCAGGTGGCGGTGCAGCTTAACGACACCCATCCCGCCATCGCCATCCCTGAGCTGATGCGCATATTCCTTGATCTGGAGGGCTTGAGCTGGGAGGTAGCCTGGAATTTGTCCGTTCGGACCTTTGCCTACACCAACCACACCCTCATGCCCGAGGCCCTTGAAACCTGGCCAGTGGATATGCTCGGCCAGGTACTACCACGGCACCTGGAGATCATCTACGAGATCAACCGCCGTTTTTTGCAAGAGGTTGCCACCCTGTATCCGGGCAACACCCGCAAACTGCAGGAGATGTCCCTCATTGACGAAGGTTCGGGACGCCGGGTGCGCATGGCCAATCTTGCCATAATCGGCAGCCATTCGGTCAATGGGGTCGCGGCCCTCCACTCGGAGCTGCTCAAGACCTTCCTGTTCCGCAACTTCCATGAGATGTACCCAGACAAAATCAACTCCAAAACCAACGGCATCACTCCCCGCCGCTGGCTACTTAAATGTAACCAGGGGCTCGCCCATCTCATCGGCAACAAAATCGGTTACGACTGGGTTGTTGACCTCAACAAACTCCGCGCCCTCGAACAGTTCAGCGACGACCCGGCATTTCATCAAGAATGGCAGGCGGTCAAGCTGGCCAACAAAAAGCGGTTGGCCAAGATCATTGCCTCGACCTGCGACATCATCGTGGACCCAACCACCCTGTTCGACATCCATGTCAAACGGATCCACGAATACAAAAGGCAGCTGCTCAACGTGCTGCACGTCATCCGCCTGTACCACCGGATGATCACCCGGCCTGACGAGCCAGTCACACCGCGAACCATCATTTTCGCAGGCAAAGCCGCGCCCTCCTATCACCGAGCCAAGCTAATCATCAAGCTGATCAACTCGGTCGGCGAGGTGGTCAACAGTGATCCCCGGGTCGGAGATCGCCTGAAAGTGGTCTTTATTCCAAACTACTGCGTTTCGCTGGCAGAACGCATCATCCCTGCAGCTGACCTCTCCGAGCAGATCTCGACCGCTGGCACCGAGGCCTCCGGCACTGGCAATATGAAATTCGCCCTCAACGGCGCCCTGACCATCGGCACTCTGGATGGCGCCAATATTGAAATCCGCGAAGAAGTAGGGGTAGAAAATATCTTTATTTTTGGCATGACCGCGGAAGAAGCCGCATACGAGAAAAAATGCAAATCACGGAAACCGTACCAGATCTACGAAAACAACCCTGATGTCCACGACATTATTGATTCCATCGCGGGCGGCGCCTTCAGCAATGGTGACACCGAACTCTTTCGGCCACTGGTCAACGACCTGCTCAGCGAGAACGACCCCTACCTGCTGCTGCCCGATCTGGAATCCTACCTGCAATGCCAGCAACTGGTTGGCAGAGTCTATGCTGATCAAAGCACCTGGGTGAAAAGATCGATCCTGAATGTGGCACGAATGGGCAAATTCTCCAGTGACCGGACCATTAAGGAGTATGCGGAAGAAATATGGGGGGTGAAAATAGGAGAATAAGACGGGCAGGGTTTTAGACTGCAGGAAGACGCCTCCCTGCAGACTCAACAACGTAGTCAACTATCACTTCTTAATGAAGTTGTCGCCGTAATGCTTGAGTTCGGCGATGGATTCCCGAATATCAGCCAAGGCCAGATGCTGGCATTCCTTGTTGAATTTAGCCAGATCGGGAGCCCAGCGCAGCGCCAGTTCCTTGAGGGTGCTGACATCGATATTGCGATAATGGAAATAGTGCTCCAACTCCGGCATGTAACGAGCGAGGAAGCGCCGGTCATGCCAGACTGAGTTGCCGCACAAGGGCGAAATCCGGTCTCCCACCCACTGCTGGAGAAAGGTGAGGGTTTCCAATTCCGCTTGACGGCAAGTATAGGTGCTCTTCTGGACCCGCTCTATCAACCCTGACTGCCGGTGTTGGTCGGCATTCCAGCGGTCCATGGCAGCCAAAACCTCTTCCGGCTGATGAATGGCGAGGACCGGTCCGTCGGCAAGGATCTCCAACTGGGAGTTGGTGATAACCGTCGCCACCTCCAGGATCTTATCTGTAGAGGGATTCAACCCGGTCATTTCCAGGTCAATCCACACCAGATTGCCATCATCTTTCATAGACATCCAATCCTTTCAGGCCTGACGAGCTCCGACATTCATTGTCCCTGCTCTTCCGGCAAGCACTGTATCCAGCCTGCCGCATCGTGTTCCAGACGGTGAATCACCGTCCTTCTCTAGCATTGGACCACAGCTTTTTCCCCAGTTCAACCTTTTTCCCGGTTGCGTGCCCCTTGAACGCAAAACGAGGGCACATTCAAGGGCCGCACACAACTCATCTCGCAAAAAAGGTTATTTGACCCGCCCGGCACTGCCCAAGACCGTGGTGTTTTTGTGAATGACCATGGCGATCAGTTCGTCACGAGCCGGTCCAAGATATTTCCTCGGATCGAATTCCCCTGGTTTTTCAGTAAAAATTTTACGGATAATGGCGGTCATAGCCAGGCGGCCATCACTGTCGATGTTCACCTTGCAGACTGCAGAGGCCGCAGCCCGCCGCAACTGCTCTTCCGGAATCCCGGCGGTGTTGTCCATCCGGCCACCATAGCGGTTGATCATCTCCACATGCGCGAGAGTTACCGAAGAGGCGCCGTGCAGGACGATGGGGAAACCGGGTACCAGTTGTTCGATCGCCTCCAGAATGTCAAAGCGCAAAGGCGGCGGTTCCTGGCCAGGCTGCAATTTAAACTTAAAAGCGCCGTGCGAAGTACCGATGGAAATGGCCAAACTGTCGACCCCGGTCTCACGCAAAAACCGTTCGACCTCCTCGGGTCGAGTATAGGAAGATTTTTCGGCACTCACCTCGTCCTCAATCCCGGCAAGCACGCCGAGTTCGGCCTCAACCGTCACCTCATGGGCATGAGCGTACTCGACCACCTTCTTGGTCAAGGCAACGTTATCGGCAAAGGAATGATGTGAAGCATCGATCATGACCGAAGAGAAACCAGAGTCTATACAATCCTTGGCCAGTTCAAAATTGGAACCGTGATCGAGATGAAGGGCGATGGGGATAGCTGTGCCGGTTTCCTTAGCCAGTTCGACTGCCGCAGCAGCCATGTGCGGCAAAAAAGCGGTACCGATATAGCTGCGGGCACTACCCGACACCTGGATAATTACCGGTGATGCTGATTGGGAGCAGCCGATAACGATAGCTTGCAACTGCTCCATATTGTTAAAATTATA
Organism: uncultured Desulfobulbus sp.; assembly: GCA_964607065.1. GTDB lineage: Bacteria > Desulfobacterota > Desulfobulbia > Desulfobulbales > Desulfobulbaceae > Desulfobulbus. Next base: position 11,030 of record CAZSIJ010000061.1, read on the forward strand.
AGCAGGGACCGCAAACTGCTCCTGCATCGCCTGCTGAAACATAGCCTTGGTGTTGACCAACCCGAGTTCGGAATAATGATGTTTTTTCATGATGGAGTGCTCCAAATGGAAGAAGGGATCCGTAAAAAATCCTTACAGCAATCAAGCAACCGAGAAGGTATTCCTGCGAACGCTTATTTTACGATACACCAAATCGAAGCAATGGTTGATGAAAATTATTCATTATCTGGCGCTGATACCCTTAATTTCCCCTTATCCTCTCTTCGATCCTGCAGTCGGCACCCCAGTAGACTCTTCCGCCCACCTGTCGTTTGACGGAAAGGACTGGTCATTACCTATAAAATATGGCAGAACGAAGAATAAAGGAACACCATGGTTTCCTCCTTAAATCATCTTCTTACCGAAGATAACGCTGCCGGTTGCCAGCCATTGCTGGCATTCGCCTGACGGAGCATTATGACCACACAGGTGTATGATGTCATCATTGTTGGTGGAGGACCGGCCGGTCTTTTCGCCGCCTACTATCTCAGCGAACACTCAACACTCAAAATTCTGCTGATCGAAAAAGGCAAACCACCACTGAAGCGCAAGTGCCCAATCAGTGACGGTGACTGCCTCCACTGCCGTCCATGTAACATCCTCTGCGGCATTGGCGGTGCCGGTCTCTTCTCCGACGGCAAGCTCAATTTCATCCACAAGTTGGGCAAGACCGATCTTACCCAGTTCCTCGACACGACCGAAGCCTGTCAACTGATCGACGAAACCGAAGCCATCTTCAACCGGTTTAACATGGATGGTCAGGTCTTCCCCACCGACATGGAGGCCGCCCACAACATCCGCAAGGAAGCCAGAAAAAATGGGATAGATCTCCTTATCATCAAGCAAAAACACCTCGGCAGCGACAACCTGCCCCGCCATATCGCCGCTATGGCCCAATATATCGAAGACAAGGGGGCGACCTTACACCACTCCGAGGTAGTCAAGGATATCATGGTAAAGGATGGCCGGGTGACGGGTGTGGTCACCGAGCGGGGCTCCTACCACGCTCCCAACGTTATCCTGGCGCCAGGACGGGTCGGGGCCGAGTGGGTGGCTGATATCGCCGCTCGTAACGGCATTAACATCTCGCAACGCGGCATCGAGGTCGGTGTGCGAGTCGAGGTCCACAACGAGATTATGCAGGATCTCTGCTCGATCATCTATGACCCGACCTTTTTCATCCGTACCTCCAAATACGATGACCAGACCCGCACTTTCTGCACTAATTTCGGCGGCTACGTCGCTTTGGAAAATTACCAGGATTTTGTCTGCGTCAATGGCCATGCCTTGATGGACAAGAAATCCGAAAACTCCAACTTCGCTTTTCTCTCCAAGGTAGTGCTGACCGACCCGGTTGAAGATAATCAGGCTTACGGCGAATCCATCGGCAAACTGGCCACCCTGATCGGCGGCGGCAAGCCAATTCTCCAGCGCTATGGCGATCTCAAACGCGGTCGCAGGTCAACCTGGAACAGGATCCATAACAGTTATATCGAACCGACCCTGAAAAACGTGATCTGCGGTGACATTGCCATGGCCCTGCCGGAACGCATACTCACCAATCTGATCGACGGTCTGGAACAGCTCAATCAGATTGTTCCCGGCGTCACCAATGACGAGACCCTGTTGTACGCCCCGGAAATCAAATTTTTCGCCACCCAGGTGGAAACGGACAACCACCTGGAAACCGCGATCAAAGGCCTCTTCGTCGCCGGCGACGGCCCAGGCGTGGCCGGCAATATCGTTTCCGCCGCTGCCACCGCCCTGATATCAGCAAAGGAAATTATCCACAGACACGCACAAGGACAACAACCATGAAGAGAACCCCTATCCACACCGACAAGGCACCGGCTGCGGTCGGCCCCTACTCCCAGGCTATCGCTACCGGATCACTGCTGTTTACATCAGGCACTATACCCATCGACCCCCAGACCGGAAAGATACCCGAGGGCAGCATCGAGGATCACGCCCATCTGGTCTTCCGCAACCTCAGCGCCGTGGCCGAAGCAGGTGGCACCAGCCTTGCCAACGCGGTCAAAGTGACGGTCTTCCTGACCGATATCACCCATTTCCAACGGGTCAACGCCGTCTATGCCCAGTATTTCAGTGAGCCCTTTCCAGCCCGGAGTGCGGTGCAGGTTGCGGCCCTGCCCCTTGGCGCCGCCCTTGAGGTCGAGGCCATTATTGCCTTGTAGCACAAGAAGACGCTGGCGGCGGTGTACTCCACGGTTAAAATTTCCGTGTTGAAAACACCTAGGGCCTTATCTGGATTCAGGTAAAAACGCACCTTGTTCTTTTCCTCCATATCCGGTAACACCATGTGGCACCTGTCTATGGCGCAGGGGAAACAACCTCCCTGCCAGGACAGCACGTTCAGCAGGCCATCGCTTGATTCGGCCCTCTCTTCGCAGGAAAAAAACCTCCATATCTGCATGGCTCACGACCCTTTTGCGGCCCTGATCACCTCATAAAAAATGTTTGACAGCCCGCCTCTTTTGAAATAGATAATACGCACTTTACGTCTACTCGATTTTGTCCGCAATACCGGGCACTATACTGTTGCGGTAAGGCGAAAAGTTCACTAACTTATCGTTCTGTACATGGGTAAGGAGGGGTTCATGATTGGTACAACCATCCCCCTTTTGCCCTTTTTTTTTAGATGTATTGCCCAGCCCTGAAAAGCGATTTCTCATTACCCTGAAATAAGGAGGAAACGGTGACCTATTCATCCATAGAACTTACCAGCACCGACGGAATTGCAACGCTGACTTTCAATCGTCCTAAAGCCCTCAATGCCCTCAACACCGCACTCCTTGAGGAATTTGCCCATGCACTTGACAGTATTAAAAAAGACGAAGGGACACGAGTTCTCATCCTGACCGGAGCCGGAGAAAAATCGTTCATCGCTGGGGCTGACATTACCGAGATCGCCACCCTGACTCCGCTTGCCGCCAAAAAATTCGCTCAATTCGGCCAGGATATTATCAGCAAACTACAAGGGTTAGCGATTCCGGCCATCGCCGCAGTCAACGGCTACGCCCTTGGCGGCGGCTGTGAAATGGCACTGGCCTGCGATTTTATTTATGCCTCGGAAAAGGCACTGTTCGGCCTGCCGGAAATCACCTTGGGGGTCATTCCCGGATTCGGCGGCACCCAGCGTTTACCGCGATTAATCGGCGCCAGCCTCGCCAAAGAAATGATCTTCACTGGTAAGCACCTGACGGCTGCCGAGGCCAAGGCAATAGGCCTGGTCAACAAAATTTTCGCCCCGGAAGAACTGCAGGCCGCAGTGAATGAAGTGGCAAAGCTCATCGCCACAAAAGGCAAGGCCTCGCTCTGTGCGGCCAAACAAACCGTGAACCAGGGCTTGAACGCCGACCTTGCGACCGGGCTGAGTATCGAACGCGATGCCTTTGCCCTGTGCCTGGCCAATCCTGACGCCAAAGAGGGCACAAGCGCATTTCTTGAAAAACGCAAACCAGTTTTCACAGGCGATTTAAACTGCTAACAGCAGATTTACACTATACGACCAAAGGAGCGAGAGCTATGAACGAAGTTGTGATAGTCAGCGGAAGCCGTACCGCAGTAGGTGCCTTTGGCGGCAGCCTAAAAAACACCCCTGTGGTCACGCTGGGTTCTTGCGTTATGCGCGAAACCCTCCGCAAGGCCGGCCTCCGTCCAGCAGCAAGTTCAGGCATGCTGGCGGTTGCACCGAACACGCTCAAGGACCAGGGCCTGATTGATCTGGAAACGAAATACAGGACTTGGGATTCGGTGGCCACCGAGATCACCCTCGACGAAGTCATCATGGGCAATGTCCTGCAGGCTGGCCAGGGCCAAAACACCGCACGACAGGCCATGATGCAAGCCGGCATTTCTAAGGAAACACCCGCCTACACCATCAACAAAGTGTGCGGTTCGGGCCTCAAGGCCATCGCCCTAGGGGCGCAGTCAATCATGACCGGACAGGCCGAGATTGTTTTAGCCGGTGGCCAGGAAAACATGAGCATGGTGCCCATGGCCCTGCCCAAAGCCCGCTGGGGATACCGCATGGAACTGACCGGTGTCGGCGAGATTTACGATCTCATGGTCTACGACGCCCTGTACGAAATTTTTTACGGCTACCACATGGGGGTTACCGCTGAGGCTATCGCCAAACTCTACAACATCAGCCGTGCCGATCAGGACCGGCTTGCGGTTCTCAGCCATGCCAGGGCCATGCAGGGCATCAAGGACGGTCTTTTCACCGAAGAGATTGTTCCGGTGCCGATACGAGTCGGCAGGGAAGAGATCCTTTTTGACCGGGACGAACGCCCCATGGAAACCTCCATGGAAAAAATGGCGAAATTGAGACCCGCCTTTGCTAAAGACGGTTCGGTCACTGCGGGCAATGCATCGGGGATCAACGACGGCGCGGCAGCCGTCCTGATGATGAGCGCTGCAAAGGCCAAACAACTGGGGCTCAAACCCCTGGTGACCATCGAAGGTTTTGCCTCTGGCGGCCTGGATCCGGCCTATATGGGCTTGGGCCCGGTCCCGGCCATCCAAAAAGCCCTGGCGCAAGCCGGAAAAAAACTAGGCGATATCGAGATGATCGAACTCAACGAGGCCTTTGCCGCCCAAGCTATAGGTTGCATGCTCGAACTGGGAATCGACGTTGAGAAACCCAACGAGCTGGGGAGCGGTATTTCGATGGGCCATCCAGTCGGTTGTACCGGTGCCCGCCAGATGGTGACCGCTATGTATCAGATGCAGCGCAAACAATATGCCACTGGCCTGATCAGCATGTGTATCGGCGGTGGCATGGGTATGGCCATGGTCATCAGCAATAAACAATAATCCTCAGGATTGGAAAAAACCTAACGGTTATACACCTATCAATTGAAGGGAGAGCCCTAATGGAAGTGAAAACATTCGGAGTCATCGGTGCCGGTCAGATGGGAAACGGTATTGCCCAGGTTGCTGCGGCCAGCGGTCTTAATGTCATCATGAGTGATATTAAGCAAGAATTTGTCGACCGCGGCCTGGCCAATATCAGCAAGAATCTGCAGCGTAACGTTGATAAAGGCAAACTGACGGCAGACGAAAAAGATCGGATCCTCGCCCGAATCAAACCCACCATTGACCTGAAAGACATGGCTGCCGCTGACTTTGTAGTCGAAGCGGCCTCTGAAAACGAAGCCATCAAATTCAAGCTGTTTCAGGATCTCGATGCAATCTGTGCCCCGCATGTGATACTGGCTTCCAACACCTCGTCCATCCCCATCGGCCGCATCGCCGCTAACACCAAGCGCCCCGACAAGGTTATTGGCATGCATTTCATGAACCCGGTACCGGTCATGAAACTGGTGGAGGTCATCTGCGGCCTGGCAACATCTCCCGAAACGCTGGCGACGACGCTTGAACTGACCAAACGCATGGAAAAAACCCCGGCTCAGTCCAACGATTTCCCTGGATTCATCGCCAATCGCATTCTGCTGCCCATGCTCAATGAAGCGATCTTTTGTCTCTACGAAGGTGTCGGGAAACCGGAAGATATCGATACGGTGATGAAGCTGGGCATGAATCACCCCATGGGTCCGCTGGCCTTGGCCGATCTCATTGGACTGGATACATGTCTGGCGATCATGAATACCCTGTATCAGGGGTTGGGCGATCCCAAGTACCGTCCCTGCCCGCTGCTGCGCCAGTATGTTGAGGCTGGTTGGTTGGGCCGCAAGACCGGCAAGGGATTTTACACCTACGAATAAACCTTGACGACAAGGGGGTATTCGAAGAGAAAGGTCGAAGTGCTTTACTACCCCAGCTGAATCGGGGCATCACAACGGAGAAGAGATCAATGGACAAACAAGCGTTTCAAGATCAGTATCCCGATGATTATGCACACTGCTTTGGTTGCGGGCGGCTGAATACAGCAGGGCATCACCTCAAGAGCTACTGGGAAGGAGAGGAAAGCGTCTGCCGGTATACCCCGGACCCGAAATACACAGGTGGATTTCCCGGATTTTTATACGGAGGCATCATAGCCTCCCTGATCGATTGTCATGGTGCAGGTACTGCGGCGGCCGCCAAGGCACGGGAAGATGGCAAACCCATCTCGCGTTTTGTCACAGCTTCCATCAAAGTGGATTACCTGGCGCCAACCCCGATCAACACCGAACTTGAGGTCCGCGGCAAACCTGTGGAGATCAAAGGCAGAAAGGTGCTCGTTGACCTGACAGTTTCTGCTGCAGGAAAAATATGCGCCACCGGTTCAGTGGTGATGGTACAGATCAAGGATCAGCAGTAACCCAGCATTGATGCAGGATTAAACCTACGAGTTCTTTTCGTACAGCTTAAAAAATATTAGGGCTTTGATTGTTACTGTATTGCTGCATTGACGAATCCAAGCCTAACTTATAAAAGCAACAATAGTATCTTTGGGGAGTAACACCTATGAATTTCGAGTTGACTGAAGAACAGAACCTCATCCGTGATATGGTCAGAAGTTTCGCCGAAGCTGAAGTTGCTCCGTCGGCGCGGGAACGCGACGAAGAAGAGCGTTTTGACCGCGCCCTGATGTATGACCGATTGGCCGAACTGGGACTGACGGGCATCGTGTTTCCCGAAGAATACGGCGGCGCCGGAGCCGATTATATCAGCTATGCCATCGCTGTCGAAGAACTGTCTCGGGTCTGCGGCTCCACTGGCGTTACCTTGTCCGCCCATCTTTCACTCTGCGCCAACCCCATCTATATGTTCGGCACCGAAGCACAAAAACAGAAATTTCTGGTGCCGCTGGCAAAAGGTGAAAAAATGGGTGCCTTCGGCCTGACCGAGCCTTCCGCTGGTTCAGACGCAGGCGGCACCAAAACGACTGCCACCAAGGACGGTAACGATTGGATTCTCAATGGTTCCAAGATTTTCATCACCAATGCCGGTGAGGCAGAAATCTATGTTGTCCTCGCTCGTAGCGACAAATCTGCGGAGAAACATCGCGGCATCAGCGCCTACATTGTTGAAAAAGGCACACCTGGCTTCTCCTTTGGCAAAAAAGAAGCCAAAATGGGTATCCGTTCTTCACCCACCATGGAACTAGTGTTTGATAACTGCCGCATTCCCGGTGAAAATCTGCTGGGTCAGGAAGGCCAGGGATTCAAGGTTGCTATGAAGACCCTCGACGGTGGGCGTATTGGCATCGCCTCCCAGGCCCTTGGGATTGCCCAGGGTGCGCTTGACGCTGCCATTGCCTACACCAAGGATCGTGAGCAATTCAACAAACCGGTTGCCTCTTTCCAGGGCGTGCAGTTTCAGCTGGCGGATATGGCCACCCAGGTCGAAGCGGCTCGTCTGTTGATCTACAACGCTGCCTACCGGGCGAGCGCCGGCCTTTCCTATTCTCAGGAATCGGCAATGGCCAAACTTTTTGCCTCTGAGACCGCGATGCGGGTCACCACCCAGGCGGTTCAGTTGCATGGTGGTTACGGATACACCCGTGAATTCCCGGTTGAACGGATGATGCGGGATGCCAAAATCACCGAGATTTACGAAGGAACAAGTGAAATCCAGCGCGTTGTCATCGGTGCTGCCTTGACCAAATAACAGCACCACTGCCTTGTTGCGGCTGCTGGACAGCCGGTTCTAACCTATTGATGATAAACAAGAAGAGAGTTGCGGCGAAGGCCGCCTCTCTTCTTTTCTACAAGCATGAGACACGTTGTTCGTTATTTTGAAGGAAAGGGAGGGCTGGATGGAGTTTACCCGTGAAATTTATTGGAATATCGGTCATGGGTTTACAACCTTGGCGCCCATGTATGGTCTGCTGCTGGTGGCCTTGGCTTTTTTTGTCTATGGTTGCCTGAAGCGGATCAAGGTCTACCGGATAGGCCAACCGCTTGACCGAACCGACCATCGAGGCGAAAGAATTAAGAACCTGCTGAATAGCGTTTTTCTGCAGACCAAAGTCTTTCGAGTTCCAGGTGCCGGCACGGCCCATTCGTTGTTTTTTTGGAGTTTTTTTATTCTGTTCATCGGCACAACCCTCATTGTCGCCCAAGCCGATTTCACTGACCTGCTTTTCGATGTCAAATTTTTAAAAGGAACCTTCTACAAGCTTTTTTCCGTCATCCTGGATCTAGCGGGACTATTCGCCATCGCTATGCTCGGTGGTCTGCTTGTTCGTCGCTATCTGATTCGCCCCGAGGGTTTGATCACCAAGGGTGATGACGCCCTCATGCACGGGTTGCTGCTGACTATTCTCATTACCGGCTTTCTTATTGAAGGCGCCCGAATGGCGGTGACCGAACTGGGCACTCCCCTGGCCGCCTGGTCGCCGGTCGGCCTAGTTATAGCGAAAACACTCAACGGGCTTGGAGAAGCGGGTCTGCGCACCCTGCATACCGGGCTTTGGTGGTTCCACCTCCTGCTGGCTCTGGTCTTTATTGCGGTTATTCCCTACACAAAACTTCGCCACATCATCACCACCAGCGTCAACTCCTTTCTTGCGGATCTTGGCCCAACCGGCAAACTGACCACGGTCAACCTGGAAGACGAAACCACCGAACGATTCGGTGCCAGTGCACTGACCGATCTGCGCTGGAAGGATATTTTCGACGCTGATGCCTGCACCTTGTGCAAACGCTGCCAGGACCGCTGTCCAGCTTTTGCTACCGGCAAACCACTCTCGCCGATGCAAGTGGTCAATCAGATCGGCGAAACCGCCTTCAACAACCCGGACGCCAATCTCATCGACACCATCGGTCGAGACGCTATCTGGGCCTGCACCACCTGCCGCGCCTGTCAGGACATCTGCCCGGCCTCGATCGAACATGTCAGCAAGATCGTCGAAATGCGGCGCAATCTCGTTCTGATGGAAGGTGAATTTCCTGGCGAGGAAGTTATGACCGCCATGGAACAGACCGAGGTCAACGGCAATCCTCTGGGTATGGGGTATGCCTCCCGTGGCGACTGGGCCGAAACGCTCGGCATCAAATCGCTGGCCGAAGATTCCGAGGTTGACGTGTTGTACTTTGTCGGCTGTTATGCCTCGTTTGACAAGCGCAACATCACTGTCGCCAAAAGCTTTATTACGCTCTGTCAAGCAGCTGGTGTTAAAGTCGGGATTCTCGGCAAGGAAGAGAAATGCTGCGGTGAGCCGATGCGCAAAATGGGCAACGAATACCTCTACCAGACCCTGGCCATGGAGATGATTGAAACCATCAAGGGATATGGTGTGAAGAAAATCGTCACCACTTGCCCGCACTGCTTCAACACCCTGGCTAAAGATTATCAGGATTTTGACTTTGCCATCGAAGTCGTACCCCATGCAGTCTTTCTCGACCAACTGATCAGCACCGGCAAACTGCACATCAAAACGGATGCCTTTTCCTGTACCTACCATGATTCCTGTTATCTAGGGCGACATAACAACATCTACGATGCACCCAGAAATATTATTCGGGCAGCGGGCGGAAAACTGACGGAAATGGCAAAGAACCGCGATCAGGCCTTCTGCTGCAGTGCTGGAGGCGGTCGGATCATGGCCGAGGAAAATATCGGGGAGCGCATCAATATCAAACGGGTGCAGATGGCCGTTGCAACAGGTGCCGAACAACTGCTTGCCAACTGTCCTTTCTGCCTGACCATGTTTGAAGACGGTGTTAAAGGAGCCGATGTAGAAGAACAATTACGACCTAAAGACATTGCCGAAATACTCGCCGAACGGCTTGAGAAGCAGTAATACAACGCTCATAAAATTGACCAACAACTTATCACCTAGCCTGATTGCTGGAGGGGCACGATGAACATACTGATTTGCATTAAACAGGTTCCGGATATGGAATCAAAGTTCAAGATCAATGCTGAAAAAAACTGGTATGACCGCACCGATCTGGCCTGGCGTATGAATGAATACGATGAATATGCGGTGGAACAGGCGGTACGGTTGAAAGAGCAAGTGGGCGACGCCGACCTGACCGTGCTGTGTATCGGTGGGGACCAGGTAAAAGAAACCATGAAAAAAGCCTTGGCCATGGGTTGTGATCGTGGCGTCCATATCGCTGATAATGATGCGCACAAGCGTGAACCCATTGAGATTGCTTCGATGATAGCCGGTTTTGCCAAAGATAAAAATTTCGACATCATTTTTACCGGGATGCAATCGCAGGATCGCGGCAGTGCCCAGGTGGGTGTCATGCTCGCCGAACTGTTGGCTATTGCCGCAGTCACCACCATAGTCAGCTTCGCCTTCGACAATGGCACCATCAATGTGAAACGCGAACTGGAAGGCGGCACCAAAGCCTTGGTCAGCGCGACCATGCCGGTAGTTCTCACCTGCCAACTCGGTCTTAACACGCCACGGTATCCGACCCTGCCGAACATCATGAAGGCCAAAAAGAAAGAACTGCTGACTATCGCCCCGGACTTGGGCAGCAGTGCTATCAGCCAGGAGACCGCCTCTTTTTACTTCCCGGAGAAAAAAGGTGGCGGCCTTGTGCTTGAAGGCGAACTTCCCGATCTGGCCGAGAAACTGATCCATTTGCTTAAAGAAAAAACCGGCATACTGGCCTAGGAGATACTCATGAAGACCTTACTTGTAGCGGAATTCCGGGAAGGAAAACTGCGTGAAAAATATTCCCAACTGATTGCCTTTGCCAAAGGACTGCAGACCGAAACCTCAATGTTTCTGGTGGGGAGCCCTACCGATTTACCCCAGTTCAACGGTACCCTTTATCTGGCTGATGTCGGCAAATACGGCGAGTACAATCCCACGGTACACAAACAGCTGCTCCTGGACGTCATCGCCAAGGAACAACCAGAGACGATCGTCTTCCATCATTCTTCCTACGGCTGGGACTTAGCCCCACGGATTGCCGTAGCCCTCAAGGCGGCTCAGATCTCCGAGGTAGTCGCTATCGAGGATGGAGTACCGGTTATCCCGGTCTGTAACGCCAAACTGCGCCGGAAAATCAACTCGAAAACTGCACAAACCATTCTCACCCTCCAAGCCGGAGCCTTTGGCATGGAAGAAGATCCCACAGGAACACCGACCGTGATACCGGTTGACACAGACGTTACCGGCAAGGTCCAGTGCAGCGGCTATGAAGCTGCCAAATTAGAGGGTGTGGACCTGACTAAATCTGAGATTATCGTCAGTGCTGGTCGCGGCGTGGGCAAACCAGAGAATATCGCCATCGTGCAAGCACTGGCCAAGGCTCTGGGTGGTGATTATGGGGCCAGCCGGCCGGTAGTCGATGCTGGATGGGTCGATCACGATCGTCAGGTCGGTACCACTGGGCGCACCGTTACCCCAAAACTCTACGTAGCCTGCGGTATTTCCGGAGCGATTCAGCACCTGGCTGGAATGAAAAAATCGGATTTTATCGTTGCTATCAATACCGACAAAGATGCGCCTATCGGCGAGGTGGCCGATGTGTTCGTGGTTGCCGATCTTAAGCAATTCCTGCCGATATTGACCGAAAAACTGCTGGCACGGTAAAGCCTATATTTGCCGTAGCGTAAGGTTGCTTTATAAAACCTGACCCATAAAAAAAGGGCTGCACCTTAGAGAGGTGCAGCCCTTTTTTTATTTTGTTGTAAAGAGAGGCGGTGCTTGCTGTCAGGCTTCTACGACCTCAATTCCCTCTAAGCGCCAGTCTTCAGTGCGAATTGAGCGAGCCCAAGTCCATTGCTCAGCGAATTTCACCGGGTCAGTCATGCTGCCGGAAACCAGCGCCCCGGTTTTTTCATCCACCGTGTAATCAAGCAGATTAGCAGTAAACAGGACGGTAACAAAATCCTCCCCATTATCGCTTCCAACCGCTGCTATCTCTAACCGACGAATGGCAATGCTTTCCAACTTATTGATATGCCCCTGCTCCTTCATTCGAATAAAATGACGCTCATACTCGGCAGCCAGCTGAGTACCTAACAGATGACGGTAAGAGGAAAGATCGCGACGCATCCACCCGGCCTGAATCTTGAAAAAAACATCCGAAGCCACCTCGAGAAAATGCTTCTCGTCAAAACCAGGATCGGTCAAACGGATTTCCGCCAAACCATCTTCGATCGTATTCATTTCACGAATCGGCGGAATGGGGGGAGGGACAGGTGGAACAGAATTCCCACCAAAGCCACCGGCCATGCCCTGAAATCCGCCACCTCCGGTTTGTGATTGATAACCGGGAGGCGAAGGAGACGTTGGGGGACGATTGGCAAAACGTTTGTAGAGAAAATAGCCGACTCCACCAAGAAGCAGTAGCGGCAGAATGCCCATGCCGTTTCCGCTTGCACCGAAAAGGCTGCCAAGCAGCATGCCACCAAGAGCACCGCCGATGAGACCGCCCATCAGCCCTTTGCCGAAACCACCAGGCTGCGATTGCGGAGGCCTCTGACCAACCTGACTGGGAGCCTGTCGATTGGCAGGACTGCTGAAGGAACGACCACCGGATTGGGTACGCGCCTCGGCGTACTCTGCCGATATTCCTGCACCTATGAACGTTAGTGCTAGAAAAATCAGGAGGAAGGGGCCACATCGTTTCATTAATGCAAGCATAATCAATTTTCCGTAAGTACATTGTTGGACAAAGGACAGAAGCTGTCCTGCCATGGATTG
>CAZSIJ010000062.1:0-23450 GCA_964607065.1 uncultured Desulfobulbus sp.
CTGGTAACCCTCATTTTTTCAAGTGAGGTGTCAGATCAAGTCGAAACTATCTCACCTTAATGCAAACAGCCTGAATGTCCATTTCCAACTGAGGCAAAACACTGCTACCTAAAATAATAGTAAAAATTGCTGACCAATCCAATGTCTCTCCTTTATCGTTATGCCGGTTCCAACTCCAAATGTACACGCCTGCCAAGTGCGGTAGCAATATTGACCAAGGCATCCAGTGAAAACCGCGATACACGTCCACGCAATAGATCATTGATACGCGGTTGAGTAACACCACAATGCAATGCTGCGTCAGCTTGCTTCCAGTTATTGGTTTTTATGATCTCTGCGATCTGTTGCATTAGTTCGGACCTTGCCCGCAAGTTGGCAGCTTGTTCGGGAGTGTCGGCAATCGCATCCCATACACTGGTGAAGGTTTCGATCTCATTCATTTGATACCTCTTACAAGTTCTGAATATCGCGCCTTGGCAAGATCGATATCACGTTTAGTAGTGGCTTGCGTTTTCTTGTGAAACGCATGAAGCACATACACCATATTCGCCAATCGGGCCGTGTAGATTACACGATATGTGCCTGAATCATCCCAAACCCGAATTTCTTCAACACTTTTGCCAATCGATGGCATCGGCTTAAAATCGTCCGGCTGTTCGCCACGCTGCACTTTGTCCAGCTGGTAGCCAGCGTCCTGTCGCGCATCTTCAGGAAAATCTCGCAAACATTTAAGCGAATCGCCAATGAATCGTATTAGTTTCATAAACCAAATATACTGATTTGGATATAAAAAATCAATGCCGAAGTAATCGAAAATGCTCGCGTTGGATTTGTGGAACCAGGATTCAACTCCTGAATTCGGACCACGGTTCAATTCCCGATGCAAAAATGGGTTCAACTACTTCAGTTGAACCAGCTTTAGAAAAAATAACTGTATTTCGGCTAGATAAGATACTAATATTTCGAACACAGCCATCGAATTGGCCACAATTCGGCCATTTTGAGCGTAAACGAGCATTTAGTGTCTATGCCGAGCAAAACAAATACAGTATATTGGTGACTTAAGCGTCAATCCCTTCACTTCCCGGCGCCTCCACCAAGACACAATCCAACAACGTTCAAAGATGTACATCAAACCCGCTCTCCTTCAAGGATTGCGGGTTTTTTGTTGTCCAGCAATGTACAGGGGCATGTAGTTGAATCCAATGTTTTCGTTGATATTGTATAGCTGTTGGCACCATCAAAAGGGCTAAGCGCTAATGTTTCAACATGCTGCATTGGTTGGTATAACCGATGGTTGCTGTCCCTTGTCGCCTTGAACCTTTTCAGTTGTTTGGCCCCAACACCAGCCAATTTCATTAGCGTCCCGGCTTCATGCTTGAGCAACGATACCAAGAGCTTTCGATTCCTGATAAATGGAAAGGACCCTGAGAATCAGCTAAGCGTGCTCTTTCTCCCTTGCCGATGGCCCACGCTTTTTCCAGTGGTAATAACCGCTACGGCTCAAACTCACGAGCAACGCACCGGGAGAGAGGGGGAAATCTAAAAGCCAAATTTGCACAGGATGGGTCTGGATTTTGCAGTATCATAATAAACATTTAATGCTAGTCAGTTTTTCGTCAGCGGATATGGCCATCCTTCTGGTGGACAGTTTCAGCAGATATTACATTCCGATGCTTATTAGAAAACGACCCTGAGAATATAAGGCCAAATGCCAAGCAAGAGTAAAGCCCTAGGGGGAACGTATCTTTTGGGGTGATGCTTAAAATAAACTAAAATATCACACCAGGAATTAATAACCTACCCAATGGTAGGCATTGGCTGGCTGTTTTTTTGTTTGCACACTGACTTGATAACTCTTTAATATTAAGGATAGTAGAACCATCTGTAAACATTGGAGTATTGGCAATGTTCCGGAAAAGCTGGCAATCGTTTGCAGCGTTTGTTGAAGTGTGGGATATATTATCTTGCGTGCTGCAAGGGTTTCAGGTTCGGTCACAACTAATACATTATAATGGTGTGGTTACTGTTGATTGTATAAATATTTATTCATCGTGGTCTATGAAATGAGGAGAGAAAGGTGAAGAAAATACTTTTGGCAGGATTGGTAGCAGGGGCGTTAGTGTTTGGCGTTTCTTGTATAGTAAATGCTGATGAATTGGTCACGAATGGAGGGTTTGAAATCCCTTTAGAAAACCCGTCTTTTTCTGGATGGGGCCTATCAGGCACCATTGTCGATGACATTAACGATGGAAGTAACATCCAAGTAACTGATAGTAACGCCAATTCGGGTAATGCTGCTGGAGCCTTTGGCACAGTAGGATCATTAACCTACTTAAGCCAGATGCTTTCAACCATTACTGGGGATCAATACAATCTATCTTTCTTCCTCTGGAATACCGGTGATGGGTCGAACAAATTTCAAGCGCTATGGGGAGGGGTGGTAATCGTAGATTTATTTAATTCAAATTGCTTTGATTACACTCAGTATACGTTGAACGGTCTAGTTGCAACAGGCGAGTCAACGGAACTAAAATTCGGTTTTCAAAACGATCCAGCTTTCTTCTATATTGATGATATTTCTGTGCAAAGCTCATCGCACGCCCCAGAACCAGCCTCCATGCTGCTCTTCGGCACTGGCATTGCCGGTCTGGCAACAGTTGGCAGGAGAAAAAGAAGTTAATTGATTTTTCGACATCTTGGAATCTAGAGGCAGGGCTTAACGGCTCTGCCTTTTTTGTTTCAGCGACAAAGTTTCAATTGAAATGAGTCGTCTAGCAACTAGATAATCAGGGCAAAAGCGAAAATATCCAGACCGAAAGAAGATCTCCACCTAACAGGCAACCGATATAGACAAGTGATGTAGATACTGATCGACAATAACTTTTTTCGCCCTTATGGGCAGGCTTGCATCTTAATTTGTTGTCTCTAGATATCTCGAAGGCCATTTGCATCTCCTTTATGAAGAGAATGAAAAGCGCCCCGACAGAGGAGGAGGAAAGGAGGAACTGTCGAGGCGCCAAGTTGGTTTTAATACCTTCTTGTTAACCTCAGTATTGCTACAACTGTGCCAATTGGATTTATTGTGGTTAATTATTCGAAATTATTAAAAAATATTTAGTTGCGGTATAAGGTTGTCTCCGTTTTGATAAGCAGCACCCTCGGATTTGCTCTTTTTTGTTCATTTTTGTCTGTTTTTTATCCAAAAATGAAATATTGGTGGGGAAAAGTGCTCTCCGGTTTATCTACCCTCGGCCCTGGTAAAATATATTTGTTGGTACTTGTGTTGGTATTTATAAGTGAAATCAATAATTTATTATAATAATATAAAAGATTTGTCGTGTAACTTCGGGTGACGGCGCCCCAGAGGAATCGCTATGGCTTACTGGCTAATGAAATCGGAACCGAATTTGTTTGGGATCGACGATCTGCAACGGGTGGGCGTGGAACCTTGGGACGGGGTCCGCAACTACCAGGTACGCAACATGATCCGCGATCAGATTCGGGTCGGCGACCTGGCCTTTTTTTACCACTCAAACTGCATAACCCCTGGAATCGCAGGGGGCATGCGCATCCATAGTGCCAGTTATCCTGATCAGACCGCTTGGGATCCGGGACATCGTCACTATGACCCGAAAAGTAATCCGGCCACCCCTCGCTGGTACCAGGTAGATGTCGCCTTTGTGACTAAATTTACCGAGGTTATCTCTTTAAGTTGGCTCAAACAGCAACCGCAAATGGCCGACTCCCCCTTGGTACGGCACGGCAACCGCCTGTCGATCATGCCCCTCAGCAAGCAGCAGTGGGACTTTATTAGCCGTCATGCCCAGCTGGTATAACTTTTTGGTTCTTTCACGATGGCCTAGGTATAACGCAATGATCGACGTGGCAGGTTATTGCGACAAAGGGGTTTTGTCAAATCTTTGAGATGGTCAACAGAAGTATCTCGTATGTGACAGCACATGGAAAATTGACTTTATTAAAGATGTAACCTTTTTCAACATGTATAAATCATTAAAGAGTTTGCTTAATTGAAGTGACAGTAACTTCGAGCACACGTGTTAGAAAGGAGAATTTGGCTTTCATCATATCCCATTCTGGCCCTGAAGGTATGTATCGTGCAGTTCCCTCAATCAGGAAACCGCAACCAAGTCCATTCCGTCCAATTACTTCTTTGCTACCAACAGTAAGTAATACCTTGTTATTCCGAAGTATTTTTTTCTCTGTTTTTCTCATCGCCCAGGCAGGGATTAAGAGCTTTCCATCGTTTGGGTTTACAAGATAGGTGTTCCAAGTATTTACTACATGAGCTTCGTTATCAGCGCATGATACTATCGAAACCACCCCTTCTTTGCTGATTACTTCCAGAAATTTGTCTGTGAACATGCGTTTCTCCTTTATTGGTTTTAATTGCGGACATTGACTATCCATGTTGTCTATGATAAAAGGTGTGAGGTAAAAAGTCAACCATGCTTATTCAAAACAGTTTATCATGGGGATCAAAGTCTATTAAGGAGATACAAGATGCAATTCAGCGTAGGGATCGAATATGCGTTTCATTCGCTTTTTTACATGGTCGAGCTCCCAGAACATAAAACAATCGGAATCAAAGAATTAGCTAGATTAAATGGCATTACAGAGAGCTATCTTTCGAAGATCTTTGCAAAACTACGGAAGGCTGGCATCGTACGATCAATTGCTGGTGTTAATGGGGGGTATGAACTGGCAAAAAGGCCAGGAACTATTTCCTTTTGGGATGTTATCGAAGCCATTGAAGGGTCTTCTTGCTTTTTTCAATGCGCAGAGATTCGCAAGAAAAATATTTTTGTTGATGACCCGGCTGTATTTACGGATAAATGTCCTTGTCTGATAAAAGTGGTTATTCAAGAAGCAGAGGAGCTAATGCGAAACCATTTACGAACAAAGTCCCTCCTTTGGTTATACGAGCATGTCCATAAGGATTTTCCTGATGAGAAAAAAACCGCCCTGGCAAACTGGATAAAAAATTTATAGACATGATATGATGATTCATATCGATCTGTTGGGGCGGTGGGTTTGGGTGGCCAGATTTGCAGGTTTACGATAACCGAGAGCTAATCGTTTATTTTTTGTTCTTACCGACAACATCTTCAATCCATAATGACAGAGCCATACCGGTCTTTATGGTTTCCTCTGGTATGGTGAGATTATTTTTTACAGCGAGGTCTTTGGCGTACTTGAGTTGACTTTCGCTTGGGCCACCACCCGCAGCTCGTATTGGCGGCTCGAAATATCCCATCTTGTTGTGAACACCCTTACAGAATCGCTGCCAGGTCTCCTTATTTTCGACAACCTGATCCAGGAATTTCTCCATCTTGCTGGTCAGTTCGTAATCGATCACCCACGAATGCTTTTCTCGTAAATAGTCGATAAGTGTCTCTCCTGGGAGGAGAGGCACCACTTTCCCTTTTTCTTCCTTCACGTAACCACGGTCGGTAATATTCTTAGTGATGGCGGCGTAGGTCGAAGGGCGACCTATATCAAGCCGTTCCAATTCCTTTACCAAAGAACCCAGGGTGAATCTTCCGGGAGCTTTGGTCTTTTTTTCTTCAAGAATTTCCTTGAGCTTCGGGACTAATTCACCAGCCTCTACCGGGGGTAGCCTCTGTAACGTATCTTCATCCTTCTTTTTTTCTTTCTCCTCGTCAACCTCAGCGTAGACCTTGAGAAAACCGTCGAATTTGAGCACTCGACCAGCTGCTTTAAACTTTTCTCCGGCCACCTCAAAGAGCATGG
The DNA here is from genome assembly GCA_964607065.1 of uncultured Desulfobulbus sp. Taxonomy (GTDB): domain Bacteria; phylum Desulfobacterota; class Desulfobulbia; order Desulfobulbales; family Desulfobulbaceae; genus Desulfobulbus. Next base: position 5,776 of record CAZSIJ010000062.1, read on the forward strand.
TTGTGGCATCGAAAATGGCCGCTGCCATTTGGCTGGCGACAGCCCGTCTGAATATAATCTCGTACAGGTTGGCATGGTCTTGGGTAAGTCCTTCTTTCTTGATTAATGTTGCGATGTCAGCGGTCGCATGCATATGCGTGGGCCGGATGCCTTCATGCGCCTCAGCCTGAGAATTCTTTGACTTATGCTGGTTTGGTTTTGTCGGAAGATAGTCAACGCCAAGTGCTTTACCCAGGAATTCTCGAATTTCACTAATAAAAGCTCCATCCATACGGACGGAATCTGTGCGGTGATAAGTGGTAAGACCGTGGTCAAAAAGCCCTTGAGCAAGTTTCATCGTTTGCTCAGGGGTGAGCTTCAGGCGAACAGCCGAAGCGGCCTGTAAGTCGACCGTAGTGAATGGTGGCTTGGGAGACTGCTTGACTTCCTTTTTTTCAACTTTTGTGGCCAGGGCATGGGTCGCGCCTCTGATGGCAGCGGTAACCTTCTCTGTCTCTGACATCTGCTTGAATTTGCCTTTGGCATGGCGAGCCAAGAAAGTCGAACCATCTTTATCCAACTGGATATCGAGCATCCAATAAAGAGAGGGTACAAAATCCCTAATCTCCCGCTCACGGTCGACCACTAGCCGAACTGCAGGCGATTGCACCCGGCCAACGCTATATTTACCGCGAAGACTTTTGCTGGTAATTGGGGAAAGGATATAGCCCACCAACCGGTCACCGATCCTTCTCCCTAGGAAGGCATTATAGAGACCTGTGTTTGTCTTTTCGAAAGGTACCGCCTTGGCAAGAGCTTCCTTCAGGCCCTTTTCAGTAACTTCATAAATTTCCATGCGCAGGCATTCCTTGGCGACGGATTTCACTTCTTCGTAGATGTGGCAACTAATGGCATAGCCTTCCCGGTCCGGGTCACCTGCCAGCATAACGGTTTGACCCTTGGCCGCAGTCCGCAGCTCATTGGGCAGATGCATTTTCCTTTCATGGTAAACGAAGGTCGGTTCGTAGGTCTTCAAATCGACACCAATCTGAGCATCAGGAAGGTCTTTAAAGTGACCCACAGTTGACATTGCTCTCAGTTTGAGGATTGATTGAATTTTTTTGGCCTTGGTCGGTGATTCGACAATGATGAGCATGAAACCGTTTGGTTGAGGGATAGGGATGGTTTGATTTTACACCGATGTTAAGCAGCATGGCCTAACTCAGAGCTTCTTTTATCGGGTGGCCAGGACAGTCCTGCCCCTTACAGGTTTATTTTATTGGTGGAACACAATAGAAGGGGGGATCTCAACGGTTGGTGGGGCTGGATCATTCCGGGCCGTTTTCCAACTGGCATTTTGAAATATTGCCCTGGCACTTCAGTTTATCTGCGGCATCTGCATGGAATTTTATATTGCTCAAACTAAGTTCGCCTGAAGGGTGAGAGCAATAAGGAATATAAACAAAACCGCTTTTTGTTTGCCGCCAGGTTGCTGTCACCTCCCTTGCTTGAGGTCGATGGAGTTGCTCAACTTGATAATAGATACAATATGCCATTTGATAAGTTATCCCGTTAGGTTATTTCGGTTTAGGTCTCGAATAAAATTGATTTCCGTTGTTTTACCTATAAAGACTTTTTCCTGATTGTTAACCGACATCGATTTCTCGATGGGTATGGATAGGGTTTATTTAGTTTATTCCTTTCGACCGGTTATAAGAAAAACGGAAAATTTTCTTGTTTGACCGTCACGGCTCTGTTTCTCTATTTTCGCGGCAGTCACATCCTGAACACCCACAAATCCGGCCTTAGCGAAAGAGCTGTGAAGCGCCGCTCGATCAAACCCGTTATGGAAGACACCGGTACTATCGTCATGAAACTGTCCGTCATCTAGGTCGAGATCGGCCAGACATAAGGTCCCGCCTGGTGCCAAGACTGTGTAAAATTGAGCGAGGAGCGGTGCTATGTTCCTGATATGATGCAAAGTCATGCCACTGACAATAAGGTCGTGCTGGCCCGTCAATGTGCCCCCCTTGTCAATATCTAAAAATAGTGTGCCAGCATTGTTGATATCCGCAGTTGCTATCTTGGAATTGAAGATATCGAGCATTCCCTGGGAACTGTCCACACCGGTAATAGACTTGACAAGCGGTTGCAATTGAAGGGTCAGCAACCCGGTGCCACAGCCGAAGTCCAAGGCGGTCATATCCTTGGAGATTGCAACCTGCCTTACGATGGTATTTGCCACATCCTTAGCCAGTTTGACTCGTAACGGCATTTCATCCCAGGATGCTGCTGCTTTGTCGAAGTCCCGTTTCTCAATTTTCAAGGTCATGTTCTCCTGTCCAATGATAATCATGCATCCTTTCTATGGTTCATCCCTTGTCCGTAAACAATGGATGTTTTATGGAGCGCGAACACGGTATGGTGGTGGTTGTAAGTAGTAACCTGCCTAATGGAAAATGCGGCTACACGTAGTGTCAATCATTGCATTGGGTGCCTGATAACGGCTTTCCATCTTGCTGTACTGGATCGGCTTTTCTGGTGTCGCTTAACTTAAGTTGAATTCGTGATGTTTACCAACGCGTTTACCACAGGCGTCAATAAACTGATGAACTTTTTCAAAGGTAGGACCTTATTCTGAGAATGACAAGACATAGTGGCCACTTGTTGCCGCAGATTTTCCGCGGTTGAAAATGACTAATATTAAGGGTAACTTCAAGCTAACCAGTTAAAATAACAACTTGGCATACTGCTAGCGGCAGGCCGTCAACTTGTCGTCTAGCGAAAATCAATATTTCCAGCCCCCAAAATCAACGTTTGCTAATCACAATAAAGGTACAGAATGAATACTATTCCTCAATGTCCTAAATGCAATTCGGAATACACTTACGAAGACGGAACGATATATGTATGTCCTGGCTGTGCGTTTGAATGGACCAAAGAGGCGGTTATAGAGAGCACTGACAATAAATATCTCGTGCATGATGCTCATGGAAATGTGCTTTGTGACGGTGACACGGTAACATTGATCAAAAATCTTAAAATTAAGGGTTCTTCGTCGGTAGTTAAAGTCGGAACCAAAGTAAAAAACATCCGTCTCGTCGAAGGCGATCATAATATTGACTGTAAAATTGATGGTATTGGTGCAATGCAGTTGAAATCGGAATTTGTGAAGAAGGCCTAGGTGAGCATGCTGAGGAATTTTCTTTCAATTAAAAATGAATGATAATAGCCTTTTGGGAAAGGCGTCCTGACCAGTCAAGGCAACAAAACGGACTGGACCGGAATGAGCCAAGTACTCAAAAGGGGCAATTGCTGGGGAAACCAAAAACTCTATATGCACAGCTCGACAGAACTGTAAACGGATGAAAACAAGGAGGCCAGATGATGGAATTGCAGGAAGCTATAGTAAAAAGACGCAGTATTAGAAGGTTCACAGAGGATGTCGTTACCAATCAAGAGTTGCAGCAGCTATTTGAATCAGTACGATGGTCACCTTCCTGGGGAAATACGCAGGTTTGGGAATTTGTTGTAGTAAGAGATAGGGAATTGATTCAAAAGGTGACTGCGACTTATATGATGGATAAAGGGAAAAATCCTGCAACCACATGTTCCCTTGCTGCTTCCGCACTAATCGTTGTGTGTGCAAAGACAGGTGTCTCTGGCTGTTATGGGGGAAAAGAATCCACCAAATACTCCAACTGGTACATGTTTGATCTGGGCATCGCCACGCAGACGCTTTGCTTAAAAGCTCACGAAATGGGACTTGGAACAGTCGTAGTAGGCCTCATGGACCATGATGCATGCAAAAAAATAATTGACCTCCCGGTTGGCTACGAAGTGGTTGCCGTCATCCCCATCGGACGTCCGGCAGTCGAACCGAAGGTGGGGCCCCCGCGCAAACCGGTATCCGACATGGTTCATCTTAATATGTTTGGCAAGAAGATGTTTTGAATAGTACTTCTTGAGATTATTATCACAAACAAGGTCAAACAAGCCGATTACGGACGCGCCAGCTTTTTTTTTGTTAAACAGGCTGTTCATTGTTACAGGAGAGAACTGTAGTGAAACACATCCTATGTTTTGGCGATTCGAATACATGGGGCTACGATCCCGTCACAAAAGATCGTTTTGACGCAGAGACCCGCTGGCCACGCATTTTGGGGCAAACATTGGGATGCGACTACGAAGTGATCGAAGAAGGCTTGGGGGGGCGAACCACTGTCTGGGACGATCCTATTGAAGGCTATAAAAATGGACGCGACTATCTGATTCCGTGTCTGGAATCTCATCGACCATTAGATTTAGTTATAATTCTGTTGGGGACCAATGATCTCAAGAAGCGTTTCAGCCTTTCGGCGTATGATATCGCTCAAGGCGCGGGCGTGCTGGTACGTGTGGTGCAGGGGAGTCAGTGTGGGCGAGAAGGGCTAGGGCCGCAGGTGCTGCTTTTAGTGCCGCCACCGACGGCGGCCCTCACGGAGTATGCTGAGATGTTTGAAGATGCGGAGAGCAAATCGCGGAAGTTTTCTGAGCACTATCGGCGGGTGGCCAAGGAGTTGGGCTGTGCCTATCTGGACACGTCGGTGGTGATCGTTTCCAGTCAGTTGGATGGGATTCATTTTGAAGGCGAAGAGCATCGTAAACTGGGCAAAGCGGTAGCGGTGAAGGTCAAAGAGCTTATTGAATGATACAACACAACAAGTCGTTCCTCCATTCGTTGTTTGTCAACATTATGGAATTACACAGAATGTAATGAAATATCTACGACCAGTTTGAGGAGGAACAAATGGCAAAATACGAGCAAGGCACTGCACCCGCAGTAATGTTTGAAAATGAAGAAGTCATATTTGCATTCCGGAAAGGTAAGCTTGAGCTCAAGGATGAGATGGTCCGTAAGAATGGCGGTAAACTTCATGATAAGTTGATCGCTGCTGGCGCCATTTGTATCGAGGATGGCCGTAGTTTTAATGATAACGCACCCGCTTCATTTGATATTGATGCCGATCAGTTGCAATAGAATAGATGTCAATACCTGTTGAAATGGCACATTTCCTCAAGGCTTTTTCTGTTTTTTTTGCGTAACAGGTCGTCTTTTTTTGCATAACCGAGGGTGATTACAAGGCCTATCCGCTTTTGATCAGGAATATGGAGAAGCTGTTTAATTGCTGTTTCGTCAAACCAGCCGAGCATGCAGGTCCCCAGACCCAAGTCGGCGGCTTGAAGGCAAAAATGTTCGGCGGCAATGCCGATATCTATCAGAGAGAATTCTCTGTCTTTTAGTTTGCCACCTATTTGAGTTATCATTTTTGGTTTTTCAATAACCAATACGGCCAGAACCGGTGCTTGGACAGAGAATTTATTGAAAGAAATAAGCGCATTAAACGTTGATTTTGCCACTCTGGTCGTGAGTACGGGGTCGTTGACGATAATCAACTTCCAAGGTTGAGAGTTGCTTGCCGATGGGGCAAGACGTACGGCTTCAATCAACAGGTTGAGTTTTTCCTCCTCAACGGGTTTATCTTCGTAGCTTCTGACGCTTTGCCTGATAGCGATTAATTTTGAAAAATCCATCTGTAACCTCGTCCAAGATGCCATCGGCCGTACCTGGCCAGTAACTGAAAAGATCGGGTTAGTTATAGCCCGGTTAAGAAGTTTGTCGATCTGGCGATAGAGCCCTCGCATTGAGACCAAATTTTCTATCCTTCCAGGTAGAATTGCCAAGGTTTTAAATTGTGCTCTTCCACGGCAGAAATTTTTTACTCTGTCTCGGCCAGGGCAACTTCCATATCAATCATCTCTTTAGCTCTTTCCATTGCACGTTGCCTGTTGTCACCACCCATTGCAACATGCCGGCGGTGGCCAGAAGGGGAAATAATATCAAAGCTGAAATTTGCGCACATATTTTTCTCGGCAGTCACAGAAAGAGACCAGCCTTTATAGGCAACTCTTGTTGTGTTGTTCATGATAATTCTCCACGGGGTGTAAGAATATTAAACCCTCGCCCTTTGAAAAAATGTTTATTCCTGTTCGGGATTCTCAATCCATTGCGTACGCAAGGATTAGGCATGAAGTACGCTTGGCTTATCTTCTTTCATAATATCCCCTGTCTTGGAAATGGTCATATCTGTCATGTCTACCCCTATCATACCCATCGTGCCAATATCCAGGCCAACAACATCCTCCAAGAGATACAAGTATTGTCGCCAACACTACCCCCAACATAATGATTCTCTTCATCGCACTCACCTTTACTTCGTATTGAAAGATCGATCATGTCGTCAATTGATTTTGATCGTATGATATAGCTCTCTTAAAGCATGTGGAATGCCAATTGCTGATTTTGAAGATCATATAAAAATTAATACCATGTAATCAATATGTTACTTGTTTTTTGCAACATTCTTTTTTTTGAGAGCAGGGGCTATTGGCTAGCTATTACTCACCTTCGCTTCCGTGCGAGCGGTCGTTGTTTATTAATTTCTTTAATAACAGGATGTTGTCAGCAATAAACCTTGTCTGGGGCAAAGGTGTTGCTAGGCAGCATACTGGGTACTTGTTACTCACTCCCGTTTACTTAGAATGAATTCAATTCCAAATCGGGAAGACAATTCGGGAATAAATCCTCTATCTGTTCTTTGAGTTTCAAGTTACGGTTGATTCAAAAAAATGGAGGTATTAAATGGGGAAAATATTTTTGGTTGCAATCAGCATGATGCTTGTTTGCAGCCAGTTGTGCGGATGTGACAGAATGTCGAAGGAAAAGGCAGGTAGTGTCGGGGCCAAAATGATTGAACCTGCCATGATCATCACCATGGAAGACGCCAAGGCGCTGACCGGTGTCAATTTTGGAGAGTGCACCGTCAAAGAAGAGCCGAGGGTCGGCTTGAAGTTGTGTGTGTATGAAAAAGACGGGGTATTCTTGCAGGTGGGCTTGAAGCAGATAGCCTTTATGGACAAAGAGTCACGTGAGGCAGGCAATACACCTGTGTCGATTTTCAAAGCAACCAAGAGTGCGTTCCCAGATGCCGCCAAGATAGATGGCGTTGGTGATGACAACTTTATGGTGCCTCCTGGGTTGCATATTTTGAAGGGCCAATATTATATCACGCTGTCTTTTGGGCTTATGGCCAAAGACAAGGAAAAGCTGCAAGTAGCCGGGATCAAGGCGGTTGCAAACTTGAGCAAGTATTCCACGCAATGAACTCCGTTGCAGTACTTTAAGAAAGGAGAGTCGAGATGAACGGTATGAACAATGCCTCTAAGAACACCCTCAAGCTTTTTGCTATGCTTGCATTTGTTTGCATCTCTGTAACAGGGACCGCATGGGGCGCTGATATCAAGGGGGCTAAGGATCATCCCGCAGCTGGCAGGATTTCAGGATCCGATATTCTTGTTTATAAAAGCATGAATTTCGATGCCTACAATCTGCCCCTTGGCCCGGCCAAGAGAACGGAGGAAGGTTCTTTCATCTTCACCATTCTGAAAAAGGTTGAAGGTGCGGTGACCAGAATTACCTATGTTGCGCCGGAAGGAGTGGGACCCGAGGAAATTATTGGGAACTATCGCGAACTTTTTCAGAAAAAAGGCTTTGAAACGCTTTTTGAGGCAAAGGGCGATGATTTCGGCAGATATGACGAGTTTGTAAAAGCGGCCGGGTATGAGCCTGTTTTTACGAGCAGCGGCGGCACGAAACGTTTTCTTGCCGGCAAGCTTCCGGGTCAGAACAGTGATGTCTATGTGTCGGTGTATGCGGCTGAGAATATGTTTTGGGGTTTTGAAATCAAGGTTGGCAAAACAGAAGCAAAAAAAGGTCGCACCTATTATCAGGTTGACGTGACCGAGACAAAACCGCTCCAGAATACTTTGACGGTCGTCAAGGCCGAAGAAATGAACCTTGATCTTTCTAAGACAGGCAAGGTGGCACTCTATGGGATTCTATTCGACCTTGATAAGACTGAGATCAAACCGGAATCAAAATCGGCGCTTGATGAAATAACAAAACTTCTCAAGCAGAGCCCTGGCCTTAAACTCCTGGTGGTCGGGCATACAGATAACCAGGGTGACATGCAATATAACCATGATCTCTCGCGCCGAAGAGCGGAGGCGGTTGTGAAAGCGCTGGTCGCAAATTACGGCATCGCCGCAGAAAGACTGTCCGCCTATGGTGTCGGCATGCTTGCGCCTGCCGCGTCCAATGATGCCGAGGACGGTCGGGCAAAGAATCGAAGAGTTGAGCTGGTGAAAAAGTAAACACATTAACGGCTACGCATCGGGTGGCAAAATTCGGGCATCAGGCGCACCGAAGCGCTTGGAGATGGAAGGTTACAATGTTTCAAGTAGATCGCTTTTTATTAATGGGAGCCGTCGTGCTGGCGGCTATGTTGTTGAGTGCTGATTTTTCACGCGGCACGGAACCAGCCAAGGTTACAATCCAAATTGAGGCGGCAAACCCTGTTGCGTCTTTCCTCCCCGATGAGGCCTTCGGCGCAGGTCTTGACGGTCTCGAAGAAAAGCATTTGGAAAGCACCTATTCCCCTGCAAACATCAAGGCCATGGTTGAGGCACCTTACCGGAAGCTGGCCTACCGCTTACGGACCGAACTCGGTATCGAAGCCTGGCACTGGAATGAGGCCGGCTCGTGGAGTGTTGCCACAAAACAGGAGGGCTATTGGACCTCAAGCGACACAACAGCGAAGCCCCTGCTCAAGTCTTTCGGCTACAAGCTACCACGCAGGGGCAGCACCATTGACCAGGCAGGAAACGATGGCTACTCGCGGCTTGACGATGGCGATCCGAACACGTTCTGGAAGAGTAATCCCTATCTCGACGCACATTTCACTGGCGAAGACAATGCGCTCTATCCCCAATGGGTACTCATCGACCTCGGTACACGGTGCGATGTGAACGGACTGCGCATCCTCTGGGGCGAACCGTACGCCACAAAGCACGAGGTGCAATACTGGGATGGCGAAGATACCGACTATATCAGCCAATTGCATGACGGCGTCTGGCGGCCGTTTCCGCGTGGTCGGGTAGAGGGCGGTAAAGGAGGCGACGCCCTGTTGCGGCTCGGGGACACCCCGGTTTCCGTGCGTTTTGTTCGCATCCTGTTGAGCGCCTCCTCAGGGACGGCGTTTCAGAAAACAGAGGATGTGCGGGACCGGTTGGGCTATGCCATCCGGGAACTGTATTTAGGTGTCCTGGACGACCGGGGCAAGCTCAAAGATATCATCAAACACAAGGCCTCCAACAAGCGCCAGACCCCGATGATCGTCTCCTCGACCGATCCCTGGCATCGGGCGGTTGATCGCAACCCCAAATCCGCGCACCCCGGTTTCGACCGGATCATAACCTCAGGCCTTGGTCGGGGTAATTCGGTCTTGGTCCCGGCTCCTGTGCTCTATGACACCCCCGAGAATGTGGCCGCTGAGATCAGATTTCTCAAATCCCGCGGTTTTTCGTTCAACCAGGTCGAATTAGGGGAGGAGCCGGATGGACAGATCGTGAGTCCTGAACATTACAGCGCCCTTTATTTGCAATTTGCCAAGGTTATTCATGCGATCGATCCGGCCCTGATCACGGGCGGTCCCTGTTTTCAGTCAGAAGTGGATGGCTGGCATACCATTGTTGACGAAAAAGGAGAAGATTCCTGGCTGAAACGATTTTTCGGCTATCTGCGTGCCCACAATCGTCTTGAAGATTTTGGTTTTTTCTCTTTTGAATGGTATCCCTTCGACGAGGTTTGCCAACCGCCGGAAGAGCAGCTGATTATGCAGCCTTCCTTAATGAAGGAAGCCTTCGAACGTCTGGAAAAGGAAGGTGTACCTCGTAATATCCCCTGGATTCTCGGCGAATACGGATACTCTTCCTTTGCGGCGCGGACGGAGGTGGAGCTTCCCGGCGCCCTCCTGAACGCTGAAATCGTTGCTCAATTTTTGACTCTTGGCGGCAAGACAGCCTACTTTTACGGCCTGGAACCGAATGAGCCGATTCGGGAACGGGATTGTACCCCTCAGGACAAGCTGTGGGGCAATCTCATGATGTTCCAGGTGGGAAATAACGGCCAGGCCAAGTGGAAGCTTCCCGCCTATTACGGTGCCAAAATGATGGTGGAGGAATGGGCCGAGCCCACCAACAGGCCGCACCAGCTATTCCGCGCGACGGTCATGGCAGACGATAAAGCTGTCGATCATGTTACTGCCTACGTGGTTCGCCGGCCTGATAACCACTGGGCGGTGCTGGTGCTCAACAAGGGCCTGGATCGCGTCAGCCTGGAAGGGGTCCGATTTGAGAGCACGGGCTCCGAGGGGAGTGTTTTGAGCGGGCCTCTCGACATCATCCAATACTCACCAGGGCAATATACCTGGCGTGCCAATGGCGCCAAAGGACATCCAACGCAAAGTGAACCCCCCGAGCATTTTCAAGCCCCAAATGGATTGGAGACAGGAATCACGCTACCATCCATGTCTATGACTGTGGTTCGTGGCATCGGTCCGCATTTTTCCTTATCTTCCTCTCATGAGTGAGGAAAAAAGGGGGAGGTAAGAAATGGCGCGGCGCCGTTGTGCCCATGTGTTCTTTTCTCAATGCTTTTTGCGGGCTGTTTAACGGGATCAGCCTGATTAGGTTGAAATTTGATAAAGATAACTGTACAAAGTGTGGGATTCGTCCCTCTGTTTGTACGGAGGCCATTGATTTTAATGCAGCACCGAACAGCTGGAAAGGTTTATGCAGTCTAAATACAGAGTGTTATGCGTATCCTTGCTCTGCGATCTCTTTTGAAATAGGGTGGTAAGTTCTGGCCCCAGGTCTTTTTCCTGCTGATAAATCCATGAAAAAAAATCCTTTCGCCATGAAATTTCGACGAGTTATCCGCCTCGGCGCTTTTTTTCTTCTGTTCATCTACCAGGCGGCTCTAGGGGCTGAAATGGTGTCCATCGCCGATGATGATATCAATATGCGCTCTGGACCGGGCACGCAACATGAGGTCCTTTGGAAGATCGGAGCAGGTTTTCCGGTTGAAATACTCAAGAGTAACGGCGAGTGGCTGCAGGTGAAAGATTTTGAAGGCAGCACCGGCTGGGTGAAAAAGAATATGACCCAAAAAACGCCCCACATGATCGTCAAGGCGAACAAAGGGACAAAAAATCAGATCGACGTCCGGAGCGAACCGAGCGCAAAAGGCAAGGTCGTGGCCAAGGCCAATTATGGGGTTGTGTTTAAGACCCTTGAGAAAAAAGGCGAGTGGGTCAAGGTGGGACATGGGCAAGCGGTGACCGGGTGGGTGGAAAAAAACTCGCTCTGGGGTTTTTAGTGTAACTGACAACTTATAGGTTTTTCTCTCAATATCAGCTGCAACGCGGCTTTTCCTGCGTCCTGACGCTTACCTGAAATTGCACCGTTCCGCTCCATTGGGTTGTGTGGTGTACGGGCCTCAACAGTGAGGCTATTGATATGCACGGCATAATCCGATCTATTCCATGATTCCTGATAAAAAGCTCATTAAGCTCCGATTCAAGCAGGCCGCCGCTACCTATGAACAGCAGGCAAAGGTGCAGCACCTGGTGGCAGATCGATTGCTAGCACTGCTGGCAACCGCCGCGCCAGACATGGCGCCAGCCAGCATGCTTGAAATCGGCTGTTGTACAGGTCTGCTTACTGAAAAAATAATGGCACGTTTTTCCTCGCTGTCACACCTGACGGTCAGTGATCTGGAGCCATCCTTTGCGCAATGTGTGGAGCAAAAAGTCGGCAAACTGGCCGAGAATATCACCTTCCTTGCCGGGGATATTGAATCCGTCGTCCTGCCAGCGCACTACGACCTGATCATCTCTTCTTCCACGCTGCACTGGGTTCATGATCTGCCCGGATTGTGCCGTAAACTCCATGCCCACCTGAACGTGGGCGGCATCCTGGCGTTCTCCCTGTACGGAGTCGACAACCTTCGGGAAATCCGTACTCTGACCGGTATGGGGTTGCAATACCGGAATTTGGAGCAGCTGCAGGCCGTGGTGGCTGAGAAATTTAATATCCTTGCTGCGGAGGAGGCACAGGAAACGTTGTGTTTTCCCGATCCTCTCTCAGTGCTGCAGCATCTCCGGGCGACCGGCGTCAACTCGATTGGCCAGCAGGTCTGGACCAGGAAACAGGTCAACGCATTCATCACCGAGTACACAAACAGGTTTGCGGACGGTCTGGGGGTTTGCCTCACCTACCATCCCATGTTTATCATTGCTCGTCCCCGACACTAAGCTTTGCCGGAGCCTTCCCCGGTATGGCAGCCAGATGCGCTCCGTGCGCTGTGCAGATGATCATGAAGAAACCACAATACACCATCGCCATTGGCGGCATTGATACCGATGTCGGCAAGTCTTTTGTCACCGGCCTGCTGGCCCGGTTTCTTGTCCAGCAGGGCCGGAACGTGACCACCTTGAAACTGGTGCAGACCGGTTGCCGCGACACCGCAGATGATATCCTGCTGCACCGAAAACTTATGGGTCAGGCCTTGACCGATTTTGACCGGGACGGTACCTCCTGCCCCTATGTTTTCCCCTATCCCGCTTCTCCCTGCCTGTCGGCAAGAATGGTCGGCACGGTGATTGAAGCTGCGGTGCTCGATCAAGCGATAGCAACCCTGCAGTCGCATTATGAATGGCTGCTGGTTGAAGGGGCGGGCGGCCTGCTTGTGCCCCTGAACGATAACCTCCTGTTGCTCGATTATTTGGCGGCAAAAGGGTTGCCCCTGATCCTGGTCACTTCGCCCCGTCTGGGATCTATCAATCATACCCGGCTCGGGCTGGAGGCAATCAGGTCGCGCCATATCCCCCTGCTTGGCTTGGTGTACAATCTCTATGGCGACCATCCTTGGGAAATCGTTCAGGATACGCTCCATGAGTGCCACAAGGCACTCGTTGAGTATGGCTTTGCCGACACGGTCGTTATGGTCTCAGACGTCAAAGAGAGCACGGCCGCCGCCTGGCAACCCCTGGTGACAGCTGCACAGCAGTACGCGTAGCCCTTTGTGGGTGATGGCGACTCTGTCCGATATCCAGCTCAGTAACTTGAGAGGAGTGGAGCTGTGGCCACGGCGCAGTTCCCTGATGATTTGATTTTAGAAGCGGAGGCTCTGCTTAAGCGGAAGAATGGATGACAGCACCGTATCAATGCAACAGTTTGGATGAATTGTCCACGGAACTGCGCCGCTTTGCTGGTGACCGGCAATGGGAGCCGTTCCACACCCCGAAGAATCTGGCCGCAGCCCTGATCGTCGAGGCGGCCGAGCTGCTGGAACACTTCCAATGGTTGACGCCGGAACAGAGCCAAGATCTAGCGCCTGCGACTAAACAGGAGGTTGCTCACGAGATCGCCGATGTCCTCATCTATCTCACCCGCCTGGCCGATCAGTTGCATATCGACATGCTGGCAGCAGCATCGGAAAAAATGGCATTGAACGCCAAGAAATATCCCGTTGTTTCTCTTTCTGCCACCGGACGTTGACCGCTCTTCGCCGCAATGCACACTGCGCCCGCCCTTGATTTTTTCCTGCCATCCATCCCTGTCCGTATCCTGACACCGCTCGGGCAGGGCAATATCAACGACACCTGGCGGGTTGATCTCGACAACGGGGAGAAAATGGTCCTGCAACGCCTGCATCAGGAGGTGTTTGCTGATCCCGCCCCGGTGATGCACAACATGCGGCTGGTGACCAACCATTTGCACCGGATTAGGCCGCAGTCCGGTGCGCCGGTTTTTTTCCGGTTGATTGGCAATCCGCAAGGACAGGATCATTTCATTGATTTGGATGGTTATTGCTGGCGCCTGCTCACCTATATCGACAATTCACGAACGCTGAACATCCTGCAGAATCTGCCTCAGGCCGAAGAGATTGGTCGCCTGCTCGGGCAATTTCATCTTCTGGTTGCCGGGCTTGACCACGCCTCTCTTACCGATCCGTTGCCGGATTTTCATATCACCCCTCGCTATCTGGAACATTTTGACGCCATTTCCGACAGTGTCAGGTTCAGCAACGATCAGGAGGCTTACTGCCAGAGCGTTATTGCCGCAGAGCGCCATACAGCAGGCCTCCTGGAAGAGGCGCGGGACCATTTGAGCATGCAGGTGATCCATGGCGACCCAAAAGCCGCCAATTTTCTTTTTGCAGCGGATTCGGATCGGGCTATCAGTCTCGTCGATCTCGACACTGTCAAGCCGGGGCTACTCCTCTATGACCTGGGCGACTGCCTAAGGTCCTGCTGCACCCGGCAGGGTGAGGCGCACCCTGACCCAGCTGCCACGGTTTTTGATCCCGACCTTTTCCAATCCCTGCTTTCCGGCTATTGGCAACAGGCCAGACATCTGCTTGCGGCGGCCGACCGGGCCTTGTTGGTGACGGCGGTCAAGTTGATCAGTTTTGAACTCGGCCTGCGGTTTTTTACCGATCATCTGAGCGGCGACCGATATTTCAAGGTGAGTCATCCGGGACTCAATCTACAGCGCGCCATCATTCAATTCCGTCTCAACCAATCCATCCGGGAACAGGAAAACGACTTGGAGCAGCGACTTCAGGAGCTCGTGTAGAAACGTGACATTTCTCGCCCCTCGTTAGAGGCCCATTGCCCCTAACGAAGACTGTGCCAATTACGCCCTCTATTCAGCGCAGCCTTGCAATTGTGAGCAAGGCAGTTTATAGCTTTGCGCAGGCTACCCTGTGCTTTCCGGTACCCCATGGCAACCGGATGCAGGTTCTATAAACCGGTGATTATTGTTCACAGACGAGGAAAAATATGACGATCAGCAAGGGCAACACCGTTGCCATCACCTACACCCTGACCCTGAACAACGGCGAGACCATCGATAGTAATGTCGATGCGGAGCCGCTTACCTTTACTCTAGGGTCCAATGAGATCATCCCTGGGCTTGAAAACGCCCTTGAGGGCAGAAAATCCGGGGATTCTTTCAAGGTCAGCGTCCAGCCCGAGGACGGTTATGGAGTTTTGTCAGAGGAGGCCTTCATCGAAGTCCCCAAGGAACACCTGCCTCCAGAAGCCCAAGAGATCGGAGCACAGTTGACCGCCGTCGGCCCCGAGGGGCAGGAGCTCTACGGAGTGGTCATTGAAATGGTTGAAGAAATGGCGAAGCTTGATTTTAATCACCCCCTCGCCGGTGAAGTTCTCCATTTTGATGTCACCATCCTCGATGTCAAATAAGTCCGCCTGCCTGTCGATACCCGCTTCGTTATGAACGTCTCGCCCTATACCCTTTTGAGCCGGTCAACGGAATGCCAGGCCCGCTGCGGCGAAATCTCGACCCTGCACGGCTCCGTGCAGACGCCGGTCTTCATGCCGGTGGGCACCCTGGGTACGGTCAAGGCGATGACACCGGAGAATCTGATCGAGGTCGGGGCGCAGATCATCCTCGGTAACACCTACCACCTCTATATCCGTCCCGGCCACGAACTCATTCGCAGCTTCGGCGGTCTGCACCAGTTTATGCACTGGGATGGGCCAATCCTCACCGATTCCGGGGGGTTCCAAATTTTCAGTCTCCAGGATCTGGCCAAGATCACCGAAGAGGGGGCGGCCTTCCGTTCGCATCTTGACGGGGCGCGCCTTTTCTTGAGTCCGGAGGACGCCATCGAGGTGCAGGAGGCTCTTGGCTCCGATATCATGATGGTTCTGGACACCTGCATTCCGTATCCGGCGACCCGTGAAGAGGTTGCCAAGGCGACCGCATTGACGGCTCGCTGGGCCAGGCGCTGCCGTGAGGCGCAGACCGGGACCGGCCAGCACCTATTTGGTATCGTTCAGGGCGGTATGTATGCGGACATGCGTCGGGAGGCGATCGAGCAACTGGTCGAGATCGGTTTTGACGGCTATGCCCTGGGCGGGCTGTCGGTCGGTGAACCCAAAGAGATGATGGAAGAGATGCTGGCTGCCACAGCCAGCCATCTGCCCGCCACCCACGCCCGGTATCTCATGGGCGTCGGCACCCCGGAAGACCTGGTGGAGGGCGTCTATCATGGTATCGACATGTTCGACTGCGTCATGCCCACCCGCAACGCCCGCAACGGAATGCTCTTTACTTCACAGGGCAGACTTGTTATAAAAAATGCTTGTTTTCAGCACGACCAGCGCCCGCTGGATACAACCTGCGGCTGCTATACCTGCCGCCACTATTCGCGGGCTTACCTGCGGCATCTGTTTCAAAGCCGTGAGATACTGGCCTACCAGCTGAACAGCATTCATAATCTGTACTATTATTGCACGTTGATGGCCGGAATGCGCAGTGCCATCAAGGAAGACCGCTTTCTGGACTTTCGCCGTACCTTTTACGAACAACGAACCCAACTGTTTGAAGAACATTAATTAACGACTGGAGGATTTTTCCATGAATGGAGTTGCATGGGCTGCTGACGCTGGAGCGGCCGTTGGAGGCTTTGCCAATATTGCCCAATTTGTCCCGCTTGTTCTCATTTTTATCGTTTTCTATTTTCTATTGATTCGGCCGCAACAGAAAAAAGCCAAGGAACATCAGAACTATCTGGCCAACCTGAAAAAAGGCGACAAGGTTATCACCGGTGGCGGTATGTACGGCCAGATCATCGGCCTGACCGATACAGTGGTGACCCTGGAAATTGCCGATAATGTACGAATTAAAGTTACTCGTGCCGCCATTGCCGGTTCTGCCAGTGAGGCTGATAAAGCACAGGCTCCGGCCAAGAGCGGTGGTTGAGGCCTTAAAGGCTGCAGCTGATTTTCATCGGGTATGAAAATTAAGAGAACCGACCGTTAGCCTGTGCTATTCGTGACCGGCACAACAACAGGTCACCACCTCGCTTATTTTTCTGCCGCCTGTTATCAAGGTGGCGGCAACGAAGTGAAATCCATCGGGCCGCAAAGCTGTCTCTGCAGCTTTGCGGCCCGATTTTTTTTGATCTGAGCGATGCAACACCTTGTCTTCAAGGGGCATACCGGCCAGCACCCGGTGTTGGTCACGGACGAGGGTAATCTGCGCAGCCTCCGCTTCGGGACGGATGAACGGCAGAGTTGTATTGATTTACAGTCCCCCTGGAAACTGCAGCTCGCCTATACCCAATGGATGGCAACGGCACTGCTGCTCCATCCCTGTCCGGATAAATTTCTTCTTTTTGGTCTGGGCGGCTGTGCTTTACCGCATTTTCTCCGGCATCACCATCCCGAGGCCCGGATCGATGTGGTCGAAAAAGAGGCTCAGGTCATTCAGCTGGCCCATAGCTATTTCAAACTTCCCCCCTCCGACACCCTGAACATTATCCACCTGGACGCGGTTGATTTCCTGGAGACCACCGAGACCTCAGACTATCATGTAGCTTTCCTCGATATTTTTGGACCGGGAGCCATGGCTCCGGCTCTTTTCGCGGCTGATCTCTATCGCTCTATTCTTGCCCGTCTGACTTCGAATGGTGTTTTGGTCGTTAATCTGTGGAATGGCGACAAAGTCCTTTATAATCAGGCCTTGCAGGCGGTTCGGGAGGCCAGTGATGGCCAGGTATTGCAGATGCAGGTCAAGCAACGGAGCAATGTCATTCTGCTGATCTTTCCTGGCGAGATTCCTCATAAAACAATCAAAAAAGCGCAGAAAAACAGCCTTCTGTACCAGCAGCGCTATGGCCTTGACTTTGCCCACTATCTCAAAAGATTACGTCGAACTAACCG
>CAZSIJ010000063.1:0-22198 GCA_964607065.1 uncultured Desulfobulbus sp.
CCGACTATCGCATTGGCAAAGGCCATGGACCGGTGCACCATTTCTTCCGGTTCTTTTGAATGCGAACCTTGTTTTTCCGGGGCGGCGTTTGTCCATGACGCCAGTGGCGATACAGGCACCGACCATTGTCTTTGACCAGGTTTCCCTGGAGTTTGACGGAAAACTGTTGTTCCAGGATCTATCCCTGCACCTGGAAGGCGGCCAATCGACCTGTATCCTCGGCCCCAGCGGCTGCGGCAAATCCACCCTGCTTAAACTGATCGCCGGTTCGACCACCCTGCCCTTCAACGGCGACATCCGCCTTGACACTTTACCTCCCGGTGGCCAGCAGGTGGCCTGGATGGGGCAGAACGATCTGTTGCTGCCCTGGCTGACGCTGCTGGATAACGTTTTACTCGGCGCCAGATTACGCCACGAATTGACCGAAGTCCGTCGGCACAAAGCGCTCACCCTTATTCGCGAAGCCGGATTGGGCGGTTATGAACAAGCCCTGTCCAGCACCCTTTCCGGGGGCATGTGCCAGCGCGGTGCGTTACTTCGCACCCTGATGGAAGAGCGACCGGTATTGTTGATGGATGAACCTTTCTCAGCCTTGGACGCTCTTACCCGCTTCCGATTGCAAAACCTCGCCGCCCGACTCACTAAAGGCGCCACCGTGATTCTGGTCACCCATGATCCGCTCGAAGCCCTGCGCCTGGCCGACCAGATTATTGTCCTGGCTGGCACGCCGGTGCAGGTCGCCAAAATTCTTGATTTAGAGGGGATGCCGCCTCGAGAGCCCGGTGATCCGATGGTAACCGGTCAATATGCTGGCCTTCTAGCCCTTTTGATGGACGGCGAAACGGCATGAAAGCCCTGCGTCTTTTGCTTTTGGCCGCTGGCCTGCTGGCTCTGTGGCAGTTATTGGTCTATCTTACCGAAGCACCACCCTATATTCTCCCCGGACCGCTACCGGTGGGTCGTGCCCTGATCACTCATCTCCCAGTCCTGATCAAACATCTAGGTACCACCCTGACCGAGATCCTCCTTGGCCTGCTGATCGGCACCTTACTGGGGACTTCCAGCGCGCTCGCCATGATCGTCTCCCCCCTGCTGAAGCGGTGGATGCTGCCGGTACTGGTGATCAGCCAAGCCATTCCGGTTTTTGCTCTGGCTCCGGTCCTGGTCCTCTGGTTTGGCTACGGCATGGCCTCCAAAATCGCTATGGCCGTGCTGATTATCTTCTTCCCGGTTACCTCCTCCTTTTACTACGGCATGCAGCGCACCAACCCGGACCTCCTGGAACTAGCCCGAATCATGGGAGCCAAACCCCTGGCCATACTCCGCACCATTATCATCCCCTCGGCCCTGCCCGCTTTTGCTGCAGGGGTGCGGGTGGCTACAGCCGTGGCCCCGATAGGCGCCGTAGTTGGGGAATGGGTCGGCTCAAGTGCAGGGCTGGGTTTCTACATGCTCCACTCCAACGCCCGTATGCAGATCGATGTGATGTTTGCCGCCCTGACCCTACTGGCATGCGTCTCTTTGCTCCTCTATTTTCTGGTTGATCGCCTGCTCGATCGCCTCATATTCTGGCAACCCAAACAAGGAACCACGCTATGAAATTTTTCAGAATTCTCTTTCTCCCCTTGCTGTTCGCAGCCCTGCTCGCCCCGATTTCCACAGCCAGGGCGGCCGAAAAACTGACCGTACTGCTCGACTGGTTTGTCAACCCCGACCATGCGCCCCTTTATGTGGCACTGGAAAAAGGTTTTTTCGCAGCTCGAGGGCTAGAGGTCGAACTGATTGCCCCCTCCAACCCCAATGACCCTCCTAAACTGGTGGCTGCCGGTAAGGCAGATATCGCGGTCTCGTATCAGCACCAGCACCAGATGCAGATCGATCAAGGGCTGCCACTGGTCCGCATTGCCACCCTGATTGCGACGCCGCTCAACTCATTGGTGGTATTGGAAGATTCAAACATTAAGACTATCGCCGATCTCAAGGGCAAAACCATCGGCTATTCGGTGGGGGGATTTGAAACAGCACTGTTGAAAGTGATGCTGGAAAAAGAAGGGCTAAAACTTGAGGATGTCAAACTGGTGAATGTCAATTTTTCTCTGTCACCCTCCCTATTCACAGGGCAGACGGACGCAGTGATCGGAGCCTTCCGCAACTTCGAACTCAATCAGATGGCTATCGAAAAGCGACCTGGTCGAGCCTTTTATGTCGAAGAATACGGGGTTCCTTCTTACGATGAACTGATTCTGGTTGCGGGCAGCAAGGCGGTTGCGAATCCGAAACTGCGAAAATTCGTCGATGCCATTGAGGAAGGGGTACAGTACTTGATCAACCATCCTGACGAGAGCTGGAAGCTGTTCGTCAGCCATGGCCGGGAGAATCTCGACGATGAACTGAATCGGCGGGCATGGAAAGACACCCTGCCTCGCTTTGCTCTGCGGCCCGGTGCCTTAGACAAAAACCGGTATAACCGTTTTGCCCGTTTCCTCCAGCAGGAGAAAATTGTTACCAAGGTGCCGCCGCTCGACACTTGGGCGGTGGAATTGCCGTAATTCAGCGAGAGACGATCTGCTTAACCCGGTGCTCAGGCGCCGGGTGCAAACAAACCCTTGCCGTGCTCCTGCATGGCCACTATGGCTCTGCGAATATTTTGCTTCTGTTCCTGCCACAGGCTGTAATCCGTGGCATGCTGCAGCACTGCGTAAAAGGTCAAGCTGTTCTCAAGACCGATCATCTGCGCGATAAACTCTGCCGGAAAACTCTCATCCAACTCCTTTGGCCACGGTGCCACTTGATAAAAGGCTAACCTGCCAAAATAGAAAACAAGCTCCTCGAGCAAATTCCAGAACCCTTCCCGCCAGACAGCAATCCCCTCTGCCTCTTGCAATTGCCCCAGACAGGCGGCTACCCGATCGCTGTGAAATTTGACCTCGGCAAACTGATAGCAGCCATTTTCCGGTGGATTCTCACCATTCACCTCATGCCAGGCAACCAGGGCATGAGCGCGAATGCCAATTTTCATAGCCTGAAACTTAGTCCACAACAGGAATTCGTAATAGTAATTCGCGATACCCTGATCCTGGGTAAAACGATACACATTGCCAAATTCGGCGTTGTATGGGATAAAATTAGCGAGATGCACCAACTCAGCCACCAGGGTATGAATGTAGGAAAGACCGATGATGGTCGCCTTATTGAGGAGAATTTTGTGATTGCCCTCCTTGGCAGGGTTGAATACTAAACGGGCATTGGAATCTTCCAGGCCGAGGCAGCCGTAATACGGTGCCAACTGGTCGCATTCATCAAAAAAATTCTCAGTCTTGACGATCAAAGTATTGGCTAAGAATGCGTTAATATCCGCTTCTTTCGTGTTGACGAACGTCAGCGCCTTCTTGAACAATCTTTTTTCTGTAGCGGAAAAATTAAACATCTCCATGGTACTCTCCGTGATCCTCTCATGAAAAAAGGCAGTCTCTGTTAAGACTGCCTTCACGTTCTGCATAGCGTTGGACGCCATAACCATCTATTTTGCGGCGCTTCGTTCCGCTTCCTGCTCCAGCAGTTGACCCAGGGCCATGGCGGTTTCGCCGACGACATTGATGCAATGCTGCCGACGACTGTCGGGATTGCTGTAAAAATCTTTAACCTGATCCCGGTCCATCCAGTCGACCCGGGCAATTTGCGCACAGTTGATGCCACCGTGCGGTGCGGCCAGTTCCTCGAAATTCTTCATCACTGCCTTGGTGGCCGCCCACATCCGGGGATTTTCTTTTTCCTCAAGGCTGCTCCGGCTGTACAGGGTACCAATCACACTAGCCGCGCCCACCAGAGCACCGCAAATATTACCGGTCCCGCCGATACCGCCGCCGAAGGCACCTAAAGCCTTGATAACCGATGGATCTTCAATACCAAGTTTCTCCAACCCAACCACGGCCAGCACCTGACTGCAGTGCAGCCGCTGTTGAAACAGGCTAATCGCTTTTTCCCGCATTTCCTCTGGCTTCATCATTTCCTCCATGCATTGAGATTGAAGGTGGAATATAATAACAATTTTCTGACTGTACCCTATTCACTATGGAACTGCATCGCGATTTTAGCTCCAAAAAGTGAGCAGCACCTTTTTTGACCCAAGTTGGATGAACAATCGACAAACTTTCCCGTTTCACCGAATCCATCACCGGACCTTAGATGCTCAACTCTCCTGCCATTGTCTTTGATTTTGAAACAACCGGCATGTCACCGGATTACGGCGACCGGCCGATCGAGGTGGGGGCAGTCCGTATTGAAAACGACCTGATTGTCGATCGATTTCAGAGTCTTATGAATCCTGGATTTACGATCAGCTGGTTCATCGAGTCTCTGACGGGGATCAGTAACGACCTGGTGGCTACGGCTCCGCCCTGCGAGGAGGTTATGGACCGATTTGCCAACTGGATCGGCGATGTGCCCCTGGTGGCCCATAATGTCGGCTTTGATCGCAAGTTCCTGGATGCCGAACTGACCCTGATTGGCAGAAACAGGGAAAATGCCATGACCTGCACGATGCTGGCGGCACGCCGACTCTTTCCCGAGGCTATTAACCACAAACTTGCCACCCTGGTTCGCCACTGCTCCATCGCCACCAACGGCACCTTTCACCGCGCCCTTGCCGATGCCGAAATGACCGGGTACCTCTGGATCGCCATGATTGATCTGCTGCGAGACCGCTACGGCATCCTTGATATTCCTTTCAGTTTGATGCAGGAGTTAACGCGGATTTCCAGGCGCAAGGCGGACCGTTATATCCGTACTTTTGCCGAACAACAGCGTGCTGGTCAAGTCAAATTGGAGGAAGTCGCATGGAACCGATAAAGGAAATGACGACCGCTACAATCCGCCGACAACTGATCGAACTGCTCAACGCCGGTACCTGTGGCGTGCGGGAACTTTCCCAGGAACTGCACCAGAGCGAAAAAGAAATCTACGACCACCTCGTCCATATCGAACGCTCGCTTAAACCAGGCGGCAAACAGCTGGTTATTGAGCCATCGGTCTGCCAGACCTGCGGCTTTGTCTTTGCAGAGCGTAAACGGCCGCAACCGCCAAGCCGTTGCCCGCAGTGCAAGAAGAGCCATATCCGCCGCCCCCGCTACGCTATCCGCTAAATTGACTGTTTTTAATTTATCCTACTTCCCGTGATAAAACCATGATACTCCTCAACGCCCTTTTTCCGGTACTGGCCCTGATCCTGGTCGGGACCGCTTTCAAACGCTGGCAGGTCACAGACGCCTCCTTTCTTCGCACTTCGGATAGGTTGGTCTATTTTGTTTTTTTTCCGCTGATGCTCTTCTGGAAAATCGGCGCGGCCCCCCTGCAATTCGATAACGGCTGGCACTACCTCCTGGCCTCCGCCCTGGCGGTTGTAGCCGTCTGCGGGCTTAGCCTGCTGTTCATCCGCTTATGGCCCGTCAGTGCCTTCAAAGCTGGCTCCTTCAACCAGGGTTGCTACCGTTTCAACACCTATATCGGCATGGCGGTAGTCATTAACGCCTTTGGCGAAGCCGGGGCACAACTGTACGGCATCCTCATCGGGCTGATCATCCCGATGATCAATGTCCTCTGCATTTCTGTACTCATCTGGTACGGGAAAAACGACGACAATCAAAATGGTGGCCGCCTTGCCACCACAATCAAGCACCTGCTGGCCAACCCGCTGATCATTGCTTGTGTCGGCGGCATGCTCTATTCCCATTTTGTCGGCAGTTTTCCTCTTTATCTCGACAACACCCTCAAACTGATGTCTCAGGTGACCCTGCCGCTCGCCCTCTTTTCCATCGGCGGCAGCCTCACTTTTACCAACCTCCGAGACAACATGGGTCTGGCCCTGGCCTCATCCGTGTTCAAGCTGGCGGCATTACCGCTCATTGGACATATTTCCCTCTGGCTTTTCGACGTCACCGGGCTCGCCTGGAAGGTGAGCATGCTTTTTTTCACCCTGCCCACCTCAACCGCCATCTACATTCTCTCTTCGCAGCTCCATTCCGACACCGAACTCGCCTCGGCAGTTATCGTCATGTCGACCCTGCTCTCCTTTGCCTCCATGGCCCTGATTTTACTGTTGGCAGGGTAAGAGCGGGCAAAAAGGAGCACCCAACACCCTCACTCAGGCCAATCAGGTGTTCAGGTAAACCGGTGTCGCGGCACTCCCCCGCATTATGCTTGCTGTTTCCTAAACATCTAATTTCGAGGCAACAGTTTATGCATAAATCACGCCATAATGCCCATTGCCTCTTTAAAAATGGACTGAAACGACCGACTAAGGACACTCATCGCTGCAAAAACTGGTGGATAGTTTCTATTAATTTTTATTAATTATAAATAGTGAGTTGTAATGTATATTATAAATAGACGGTTCAATATTAATTATAAATAGCGGGTTGCAATATTATATATCTCGTCAGCGACGACCTCTTTTAGTGATTGCTCAATAGATTCTTTTCCTCTGTTTTTCCGTGTATATCCTTGCTGTAATTTTTTCTTAAAAACATACTCACTTTTTTTATTCTCGCTCAATCCAAACTTTTTATTGACAGTTAGGGAAAAAAATGACCATTAAAACCGAGCAACTACTCGGTAATACTGAGCAATTGCTCGGTACCGAGCTAAATAGCTGAAGATGTGCGTGTTGTGCAAACTAAAAATAAGTTGTTTTTTTCAATTTTTTATTTAAATAATTTATCGAGCAATATGCATGCCAATAGAATATATGATTTTCATCAATTATACTGATACATGGAGGTCGCTTAAAAACAAGATAAATAGAACCGTCTGACCAGCCCGTCAAAACAACCCGTTCAAGAACAACCACTCTCTATTTAGGAGGCACTCATGGCAAAAGTCGGTGTGTATGTTTGTCATTGCGGTTCAAACATTGCCGGCGTAATCGACGTCTCAGCAGTCCGTGACTTTGCGGAAACTCTGCCTGATGTTGTTATTGCCCGCAAAGATCTGTTCATGTGCTCAGATTCAGGCCAGGAAATGGTCAAACAGGATGTTCGTAACGGTCTGGTTGACAGGGTCGTCGTTGCAGCCTGCACTCCCAGAACCCATGAGCCCATCTTCCGGGCAGCCATCGAAAAAGCCGGATTAAATAAATATCTGTTTGAAATGGCCAACATCCGTGACCAGGGCAGTTGGGTGCACGGCAATGATCATGAAGGGGCTACGGAAAAAGCAAAAAAAATTGTGGGCTCGGCGGTAGGAAAAGCACGCTTTTTGGAACCTCTGGAAGATAAATTCGTTCCGGTCACCGATGCGGCTCTGGTTATTGGCGCAGGCATAGGTGGCATCAGTGCCGCTCTCGAACTTGCCAACATGGGCCACAAGACCTATCTGGTTGAAAAAAGACCCTCTATTGGAGGTGTCATGGCCCAGTTGGACAAAACCTTTCCCACCAACGACTGCTCTGCATGTATCCTGACGCCAAAGATGGTCGAGGCCTATAACCATCCCAACATTGAAACCATCACCTATGCCGAAGTGGAGGATGTTTCCGGATATATAGGCAATTTCACAGCTAAAATACGCCAAAAACAAACCTATGTCGATTGGAGCAAGTGTACCGGCTGTGGCGACTGCGCAACCAAATGCCCATCAAAGACACCGGACGAGTTCAATGCTGGACTGTCGGATCGCAGGGCAGCCTATATCATGTTTCCTCAAGCTGTACCCAAAAAAGCCGTTGTTGATATGGAGCACTGCATCAACTGTGTGGGCCGTGAGATCGGCACCATGCCTAAAATCAACGAGAAAACAGGCAGACCTATTCTCGCCCCCTGTGAACGAGCCTGTCAGGCCGAAGCGATTAATCGGACCATCGCCCATAACCCGGATGGCGCGATCAGAGAGATCGAGGTTGGCTCTATAGTCATCGCCACCGGCTATCAAGTCATGGACAAGGGCTGGTTTAAAGAGATGGCTCCGGCTTCCCCAAACGTTATCACTGCCCTGCAGCTTGAACGGATCATTTCCGCCACCGGCCCGACTGAAGGCAAACTCCTGCGACCTTCAGACAAGGAAAAACCGCACACTATCACCTTTGTTTCTTGCATGGGTTCCCGAGATGAACACTTCCACACCTACTGTTCACGTTTCTGCTGCATGTACATGATCAAACAAGCCCGACTGATCAAAGAGAAGTATCCGGACATGGTGATTAACATGCATTTTATTGATGTCCGAGCTGCTGGCAAGGGATACGACGAATACTATGTAGGTGCCAGAAAAATGGGGATTAATTTCTTCAAAGGCAAAGTAGGCGGCCTGGAAATGCTGCCAGCTGACAAACTCCGAGTGCTGGCTTATGACATGGAATCAGCCACCAACATCGAGTACGAATCCGACTTAGTCGTCTTGGCCACCGCCGTGGAACTGCCACCGGATGCGACGGCTCTTGCTCAAAAATTAGGATTGCAGTTCTGCGGATCTCATTTTTTCCGTGAGTTACACCCAAAACTTGGCCCTGTCGAAACCGCCACTGAAGGTTTGTTTCTTGCCGGTTGTTGCCAAGGCCCCAAGGACATCCCTGATACTGTAGCTCAGGCCAAAGGGGCTGCTGCTGCTGCCGCAGTACCGCTATCCCAAGGACAGATCAGGATCGAGGCAATTATTTCCGAGGTCCATTCCGAGAAGTGCAGCGGCTGCGGTATCTGCATCCCACTCTGCCCGTATCACGCCATCACTATGCAGACCTATGCGGACCGACCCAGAGCGCAGATTGAGATGTCGGCCTGCAAGGGCTGCGGGGTTTGCACCTCGGCCTGTCCTTCGGGGGCCATCGTCCTCCATGGTTATGAAGAATCGCAGATCTTCGCACAGATCGAGGCCCTGACGGCCTAAGGAGAACGCCACCATGATAATCGACCAGAACAAAATCAATGAAGCTGTCTCCACCATTATCGGCTATGGAGGCGACCAAATTCTCAACTGCGTCCAGTGCGGCGCCTGCTCAGCGGTTTGCCCCGGTGTGAAAGCCGGTTTTCCTCTGCTCTGCCGCAACCTGATCCGTGCTTTGCTCAACGGTCAATTGGAGGAGATTATCGAAGACTCTTCCAGCTGGGGCTGCCAAGCCTGCAACCGCTGTACCGAAATCTGTCCGCAGGGAGTACGCCCTCAGGAGGTTGTCTTTGCCTTCCGGCGCTATCAGGCCAACCAACTAGCCTTTTCCACCTCTTCGATCACCAGCCAGATGAATCTGTTTGAGACCGGTCATGCTGTCTATACTGATCCCAGAGAAGCGAGAAAAAAGGTAGGCCTGTCGGAAGAAACGCCGACCTCGGCCTTTGACGACCAGGCAAAAAAAGAAATCCAAACGCTGATCAACAACAGCCCCATGGGTGAGTTGGGACTTTTCTAGACAAAGGAGACAGGACTCATGGAAAAAATCGGCTTATATCTCGGATGCAACATACCGCTCAAGAACCCAGATATTGAACAGTCTTTTCGTAAAATATTTCCGGTTCTGGGCATCGAACCCGTTGACCTGCAAGGTGCCTCCTGCTGCCCGGCTTGGGGCACAGCACCCTCATTTGACCTCAACACCTGGTGTGCCATCTCCAGCCGCAACATCACCATCGCCGAAGAGCAGGGGGTCGATATTATGACCGGCTGCAACTCCTGTTTTGGGGTCCTTTCGGAGGCAAAACATTTTCTCGAAGACCCAGAGAGGAGAAAGATAGTCAACACCAGCTTGGCTGCCATCAACCGCACCTTCAAAGGCACGTCAGATGTCTATCATGTAGCCCATGTGCTCCATCATAAGGTTGGCACCCAAAAAATCAGGAAAAAATTGAAATATTCCCTCGAAGGTTTAAAAATTGCGGTGCAAACCGGTTGTCATGCCCTATGGCCTACCGATGTCTACAAAGTAAATGAAGTGAATCCCTTTGCCCCCACCATGCTTCGAGAACTTTGCGAGGCAACCGGGGCAACCGTGCCGCATTATTCACGACTTACGGGTTGCTGTGGCATGGGCGGAATGCGCTCCACCGATCAGGAAAAATCCCTGGGGCTGTTCAAAGAAAAGCTTGTTTCTATTAAGGAGGAAACAGACGCTGACCTGATCGTTACCACCTGTTCCTCCTGTTTCCTCCAATTCGATATGTCACAACCGCTTCTTAAACAACGGGGCCTGATAGATTTCGAACCCATTCCGACCTTTTATTACACCCAGCTGCTCGCTCTGGCCATGGGCTTTGATCCGAACCAGGTGGCCTCCATTTCGCAGATCGACCGCAGTGGGGTTATTAAAGCAATCCAAAGCGAAAACCGTCTCATCAAGGAGGTGGCCTAATGTCCTACACTCCAAATATTGTTGGCTTTGCCTGCCAGTGGTGCACCTATGCTGGTGCCGACCTCGCCGGAAACTTGCGTGCTAAGTACCCGCCTTCTATCAAACTGATCAAGGTTCCTTGTTCAGGTCGGGTTGAACCTGAATATGTCATGGAGGCCTTTGCACAAGGGGCTGATGGCGTCCTTATAGGCGGCTGCCATTTCGGTGACTGCCATTACAAAACAGGTAACCATAAAACCTCACAGCGAATGACGATACTCTCTAAAATGCTTGAGGACATGGGCTTTGACACTAAACGATTCCGGTTAGAATGGATCTCAGGAGCCGAAGGCTACCGTTTTGCTGAGGTGATTGAAGAGTTTACTAAAGAGTTGCAGGAGATGGGGCCGAACCCGCTCAAGGGAGGTACGAGTCATGGCAAATAAAGTAAAAACCGCCTTTCTGCTCGCCGGCGGCTGCGCGGGTTGCGAAATGAGCGTGGTCGATCTTTCCGAGGTTCTGGTCGATGTATTGGAGTCCCTGGAGATCGTGTTCTGGGCACCGACGGTAGCTGACGTAAAATATAAAGACCTGGAGGATATGCCGGACAAGTCGATTGACCTGGCCTTTGTCGACGGCATGATCCGCAACAGCGAGAATCTTCACACCGTTCAGGTTCTGCGCCAAAAATCGAAAATTCTGGTGGCCTTCGGTGCCTGCGCCACTCTGGGCGGCATTGCCGCTCTCGGTGATCTCCACACCAAAGAGGAACTGTTCAGTCAGGCCTACAAGACCTCGTTCTCAACTGATAATCCCGATGGGATCTATCCAACCCCGGATTACATGTTGGATGGCAAATACCATCTTACCATTCCAACCTTCCTCGACAACTGCTCCACCATCGACCAAGTGGTCGATGTTGAGTACTACGTTGGAGGTTGCCCCCCTCATCCTTCCTTTGTTGGGAAATTGGTCGGTGCCATCCTTGCTGGCGACTTACCTCCTGCCGGCTCCTGGCTGACTGGAGGCAAGGCTGTTTGCGATATCTGCAAGCGCAATCCAGCCATCACCGGTCAGGAACGGTTGCCGGTAGGCGAGATCAAACGCACCATCGACGGACAACCCGATTTCGACAAATGCCTGCTCCAGCAGGGCTATATGTGCTTCGGCCCGGTTACCCAGGGCGATTGCGGCGCATCCTGCCTCAATGTTAACATTCCCTGCCGCGGCTGTGGAGGCCCCATACCCGGCATCAAAGATTTCGGAGCCCGATGCGTCTCAACTCTGGCATCCAGCATGGCTAATGATGCAACAGCTGCCCAGTTCATTGAGAAGTACAACAATATGGCCAAAATGTTCTACCGCTACAGCCATACAGCATCGAACCTCAACCACAAGATTGCTGAGAATAAGGAGAAGTAACACGCCAGGGTGTCAGTAAGAACAACCGGGGAGGTCTGTTCATGGGTATCTTTGAAGTGCTGAAAAAAAAATTCGGCTTTGGCCCCGAGCCAAGCGCGCCGGTACTGACTGCAAGGAGCAGCAATATGAAAAAAATAGAGATCAATCCAATCACTCGTCTCGAGGGGCATGGCAAGATTGCTATCTTTCTCGATGATGAAGGTAATGTTGATGACGCTTTCTTCCAGACCGTTGAATTCCGTGGTTTTGAAAAATTCCTCCAGGGTATGCCCATGGAAGAGGTGCCCCGGACGGTGTCCACGGTCTGCGGTGTTTGCCGTGGTGTCCATTTTACCGCCTCCATGAAGGCTTCTGATGGTGTCTTTGGCGTAACACCACCACCAGCAGGACGAAAACTTCGGGAATTGTTTTTCAACGCCCATTATGTGGAGGATCATTCGGTTATCCTCTACGCCTTGGGATTGCCTGATTTTGTGGTCGGACCAGAATCCAATCCAGCGGAGCGCAATGTTGTCGGCTTGATTAACGCGGTCGGCGCTGAGACTGGCCGTGAGGTCCTGCGTCGCCGCGGCCTGGCTGTGAAAATCTTCGAAATGCTGGGCGGAAAGCCCAACCATCCGGTGGCTGCTATTCCCGGTGGCTGGTCCAAGCAGCTGAACGAAGAAGAGCGCCGACAGATCGAGGAGTGGTCCAAAGAGTTGGTCGGCTTGGGCGAGTTGACCCTAAAGGTCTTTGATGATGTGGTCCTGAAAAATGACAAATACATGGAGTTGGTCACCGGCGATATGTACAAGGTTGAAGTCGGCTACATGGGCTCGGTTGATGAACAGGATCGAATCACCTATTACGACGGCACCCAGAAGGTGATCGATAGTGCTGGCACGGTGGTAGGCACTTTCAAAGGCAAGGAATATCTCGATTTCATCTCTGAACGGGTCCAACCCTGGACCTACCTGAAATTCCCCTACCAGAAAAAGCTCGGTGATTGGAAAGGGATCGTCGAAGGCCCAGGTACCAACATTTACGCAGTCGGTCCGTTAGCCCGGATGAATATCGTCAAAGGAATGAATACTCCGCTGGCGCAAAAGCACTTTGAACAGTTTCACGCTACCTTCGGTGCCAAACCGGTACACAATATTCTGGCGTACCATTGGGCTCGGGCAATTGAATTGCTCAATGCTGCGGAAAATTGCCTGGAGCTGTCGCGAGACCCCGATATTACCAGCAAGGATACCTGGAACAAGCCCACATCCTGTACGGGCGAGGGAGTCGGGATCATCGAGGCACCGCGCGGCACCTTGATCCATCACTATCTCACCGACGAAAAGGGTATTGTCACGGATGCTAACCTGATCGTTGCTACCACCCACAACAACGCCCCTATCAACCTGGCTGTCAAAAAAGCAGCCAAGCATTTTATAAAAAATGGCAATGTGGCGCAGGGTATGCTCAACTATGTGGAGATGGCCTTCCGTCCTTACGATCTCTGTCTGGCTTGCGCTACCCACACGTTGACCAGCGGTCAAACGCCGATCCAGGTCGACATTTTCGACAGTGGCGGTGCTTTGTATAAAACCTTGAAGAATTTTTGAAACCGATCAATATACTCTCGCTCTGGGACCGGAGGAGCGACCAGCTTCTCCGGCCTTTTCCTCAACAGTATAGGATGCTATGGACAAAAAATGCATAGTGGTCGGTATCGGCAATCCCTATCTTCAGGACGACCGGGCTGGAGTGGTCATCGTCGAGATGCTCGAAAAAGAAGGGCTCCCCTGTCAGACCGAGGTAGTCTACACAGTCGGTTTTGAAGTGATGGACAAAATCCGGGGGTATGAACGGGCCATCATCGTCGATGCCTGCATGCTGGGCAATGTGCCGGGGAGTATCCTGGAACTCACAGTCGATGATATTTTCTCCACCCACGCTTTAGTCAACTCGCACGCCATTACTCTCGGTACTACTCTGAAGACCGGCCTCCTTTGCTTTCCCGAAGATATGCCCGAAGACATCCGCATCATCCTCATCGAGGTCAAGGAGATCAAAGAATTCACCCAGCAGATGTCGCCAGAGGTCGAGGCAGCGGTTGTCACGGTGGTGGACCGGATCAGAACCCTGGTCGCGGCTATGGCCTAGGCCCATACACCAGATTCACGATCAGATGGTTGATGAGGTTCTTTCTTTTGGCACTTTAATGACAAGAAGATTGTTGACCGTATCCGGGGAAATGAAGAGGCTTTTAAACGACATCGGAGAAACAACATGGAACACTTTTCCTACAAAGATATCTCGTACGAGGTTGATGAACAGGGGTATTTACTGAACCCAAAATTCTGGGACAAAAATTTTAGCGAAGGAATGGCAAAAACGTGTGAAATCCAAGACTTAACCAATGAACATTGGGAAGCCATTCGTTTTGTTCGTGAGTTTTTTGAAGCATCAGGGGTCTGCCCGACTGTTTTCGCCACTTGTAAGGCTACCGGCTTGAGACCACGGGAGATGAAAAATCTGTTTCCCACCGGTTACCACCGGGGCTTATGCAAAATAGCCGGGGTCCGTTATCTCGTGCATCGTATGCCAGACAATACACACGTGTTCGATGCCATAGGTGATATCAAGACCATTTCCGGAAATAAACAGTATCGCGTTGATGTGCGTGGTTTCCTGGTTGATCCTGACGATTGGGACGTCAACTATGCCATGCACCGTGCCCTTGAAATGAATATCCCCAATGGGGACCTAACCGACAAGCACTGTCAGATTATTAGATACTTGCGCGATGTATTTAAGAAAGAAAAAAGAATCCCTACTATTTTTGAGACCTGTGAAAAATGCCAGCTGGAAATTGAGGATTTGGCATCACTGTTCCCGGATGGCTACCACCGAGGTGTACTTAAAATTGCTGGATTGAGATTTATCAAATAATCAAAATTTTCCAGTTGTAGATGGGTTCATCATCTGTAGCCGCTTTCTTCTTATTATGGGGATTAGAACTGAACAGTTAATTGCTGATATTGATGCAGTCTCACCTCATACTGACCAATACAACGAGAGGAAAAAAATGAAGCCGTTTGTCTATAAAAACGTCACCTACGAACTAGACGATCAGGGTTTTTTGCTTGATCCTACGCGCTGGAATGAAGATTTTGCAGAGGGTATGGCCAAAGAATGCGATATCCCTCTCCTTACCAGCGACCACT
This sequence comes from uncultured Desulfobulbus sp., assembly GCA_964607065.1. GTDB lineage: Bacteria > Desulfobacterota > Desulfobulbia > Desulfobulbales > Desulfobulbaceae > Desulfobulbus. The sequence continues at coordinate 14,926 of CAZSIJ010000063.1, forward strand.
GGAAAGTTATTCGCTACTTGCAGGATACCCTTACCCAAACTGGAGCTTGTCCTACGGTCTTCGCCACCTGTAAGGCAAATGGTCTCCGCTCCCATGAAATGCAAAAACTGTTTCCCACAGGTTATCATCGTGGCGTATGTCGAATTGCCGGCATTCATTACCGGGCTCGACGCATGCCCCCCGGTGCGCCTCTGGCAGAGATTTGTGCCGACCTGCAAGCTCAGGCCAGCGATAAGGTTTATAACGTGGATGTGCGCGGTTTCCTGATCGATCCGGAGACCTGGGATAAAAACTTTGCGCTGCACCGTGCCATGGAAATGAAAATTCCAGAGGGTCGTTTGACCGAGTACCATTGGCGTATCATTGAGTATCTTCGAGATATCTATCAAAAAGAGCAGCGCATTCCCCAGATCTATGAAATATGTGAGAAATGTGACCTGGCATTGGAAACCTTCGAAGCTCTGTTCCCGGTAGGTTATCATCGAGGCGCCATAAAAATGGCAGGGCTGCGGTTCGTCAAATAAATATCTTTGGTATTTGACGATTGGCTGGAGGGGGTACTGGAAACTCTTCGTTTTTATTTAGGGTCCTGACTGGAGCAGTCATGACCCTAAATTTTTGTCTATCGATCCCGCCGATCTTCCATCAAAAAATCACGCGTAAGCATTAAAAACTGACAGTGACCAATTTAATACAAAATCTTATCAAGAATTGACGGGCTGGGAGGCTGGATTTGGTCCTCGGCAGAATTCGTTGTTTTTGTATTGAATTGCAGACCGAGCATTTTGAGGCTATTGGCATCGAGATAGAGTTTGTCCTCAAAAGCAGCCTGGATACTCTGAGTCACAGGGTTAACCAGCCGCACCGAAAGATACATCACCCGGTTGGCCATTGTATAAGTGCCCACCACTACTGCCTTGGCATGCTGTTTATAGGCAAGATTCTTGAGATCGCGGTGCAACATCAAGTCCCCTTTGTTTTCCACAATCTGCACTTCTCTGCGTAGGTTGATTTCCCGTACCGTATACCCACGAGCGACAAACCCGGCAGCGATGTTGTTTTGAAAGCTGCGGCCGAAGCTGGATGTATCGTCAAGATTATCGTTATTGACCAGGGTGGTGACCATGATGGGCCCATCGGATTGATAAGGAAGAAGCGGTGGTTTGGTCTGCTTAATCAATGTTTCAGCAACCTTGTCGCCTAGCCGCACCAGATTGACGTCGTTACCGAGAACTGGTTCGAGCCGGGTGCCGTTCAGATCGCTGCACCCTGAAGCAGCACAGAGAAGAAACAAACAAACACTGGCAACGAGAATGTGGCGTATCATGTGCTTCATTGAATAGGCTTTCCTGGTTGTGTTGGTGAGGCAGTGCGAGACGTATATTTTTTCTTTTCGGCAATATCCCCTGGAAACTAAAGCTTTTTCGACAAATTCCCTGGAGAGTCAGTCCAATAATTTATTGATCCGACTCTCGATATCCGCCTGCGGTGCGGCACCAACCAACTGATCAACCATGATGCCGTTCTTGAAAAACAGCAGGGTCGGCACCCCTCTAATCTGAAAACGGGAGGAACTCATCTGTTGGCTGGAGGTGTCGATTTTAAAGACCAGCAGACGACCAGCATACGCTCCGGCCAGTGTTGCAATGAGAGGTGCAATCATCCGGCAAGGGCCACAGGTAGGCGAATAGAAGTCCACCAAGACCGGCAGAGGCGATCGCTCGACCCGTTGCTGGAATTGGGCGTCGGTCAGTGGATTGACAATTCCTGAGACCGGAGCACCGACAAGCGATACGCTACACCTGCCGCATTTGGGCGAGAGATGCTGCTTATCGCTCGAAATTCTGTTTTTTGCCCCGCATCCGGGACAGATAGTCAGACTGTTCAATTGAAAACCTCTTCTTTGAAAAAGCATGGTATGGCATTCAAAACAAAACGAACCCATTTAAATGAGTAATCACCGTTGGCACAAATCGCAAATGGTTGAGTGTTAGCCGGTTGACTTTGAGCGAAAGAAAAGTGTATGTCATTATAAACGAAACAAAACAACAGCAATCACCGCCTGTAGCTTACATCAGTATACCTTGCTAATATAATTATCTTTTGTATATAGATTGGATATCCATTCAATGAAGAGAGATAGCATCCACATAATGACCATGTTTACGATAGGAGATGATCATGTCAGCAGTTGAAACCATCAAAAAAATCATCAGCCTGCTAGCCACATTCATTGGCCTTGCAGTAATCATCGTCGGGCTAAAATATGCCATAGATATCTTTCAACTCATTTTTACCATCCTGAAATCCCCTGCCTCCCTGACTGGGCCTATCCAGCAGATGGCTTCGAGCATCGGTGGGAGTGCGTTTGATCTCAAGTTGCCAGACAGGACTGTTCCCCTGGCCAATATCCTGGCCCTAATGGTTTATTGCGGTGGCGCCTTCCTGAGTGCCTTCCTGACCCTGGCACTCATGCACACCGGCGCAAAAATCGTTTCGCTGACGGCAGGAGACCGAAGTGCCGTAAAACAGCTTCTCCAAAGTGCTTTTGGCAACAGCATGCAGACCAAAGATACGGCCAAAGACGACGATATCAAGACCCGCCGATAACGGGCAAAGGATCCCTTAAATTTATTATTTTAGCAGGCCGGGGCTGTTATCATTGCCCGCTCCATCTTAGTTCTTTGCATCACTGCACTATCCTCTCAAGATATCCACGCTGCCGAAAGTAGGCTGAAGCAATGGATACGCCGCATACCCAACCATCAACAACATCATATACTGCCTCAAATATCGGCTGGCGGCAATTGAGGAAATCAAGAAACATCGCCTCGATGTCGAAGATGCTCTCTTGAAGCAACTTTACAATTTCGCTCCACTTGCTTATCAGTTCCTCAATACAATGAACGAAGTGCTTCTGAACGGTTCAACAGTCGTCTCAAAGATCAAGACGACGACCGAATCGTTATATTCCCAGGACCAGCCGAGGTTACGTGCCCGTTGATATTTGATGTTGTTGCCCTTTAAGGCAATCAATTAATCAAACCGAGAGGGTACTGAAAACAACTCTTGATCTGCAAACGATTCAGACGTTTTCAAGAGGCTTAGAATCAAATAGTGCTTTGACGATTCATGGGGCTCATGTATCATATTTGTGGAGATATCTCTTACGAGAAATTCTTTCAACGGGTTGTTTTCATGCCATAAACAGACTATGCACCTTCATTTCTCCCTGACTATCTCCTCGAAAAACAGGGCTTTGACTTTTTAGGCTCTCCCGAGATTTGTTCACCCGTTGCTTCGATAAGCTTCTAGCGGCCGCTGCCTGTACCAATTTCCGCGAATGCCTTACTGTTGAGATTGAATTCCATAAGCCGGTTTTTTTGTTTGCAGCGAAGTATCGATCTGTAGGGAAAACTTGTCGGAACGGAGTCAGAAGGTTTTGGGACGGGGAGCAGTGTTTTGTATTAAACAGGAGATTGCATGAATCTTTCACTGAGCCAAACCATCGCTTCTGCTGATGGTTCCGTCACACGTAGGCTCTATCTTCACACAGCCATTGTTGCCGTTTTTCTCCTGATCGTTATTTCCATCACTATCTGGGCTGGAAATACCCTCACAATGATCACCGCTATCGCCCGTTTTGAGCGAACCCACACAGTTTCCCGGGTTGAAGCCATGGTGGCTCTCCTGAAATATCAGGATGAGAAAAAGCCAGAGGAGTTGGAAAAATTTCAATCAAAAATGGCTATTACCCAATCCTATAATAAGGTTTTCAGCCAATTGCTCGATATACGAAAAGACACACCCGATGCTGAGTTTGTACGGATTCTGGAAAGCACCTTCAGCGAAACTGATCATGAAACAGCTTTAATCATCGTCAACAGGATTAAGGTTCTGTTCTGGCATCCTATTTTAAAAGATCTAGTTGCGGATGCAGTCGGGGCGAATGCGGCCGGGGAAAAAATAAAAATTCAGGTCGCTCATATTCTTGGGGCGAACGATGAGGTTGAACGGGCGGCTATCTTTGCTGAAATTGAAAAAGCAGAAAAAGAGTTCATTTTCTGTGAGACCTCTTTTTCAAAGAGCTGCAGTGCTCTTTCCAATCAAATATCCTCGTATGTCAGTTATATCTCTATTGCTCTGCTGATTATTTCAGTCGGATTCACGGGTCTACTTACATATCTGATCGGGAAATCAGTCATCCAGCAAGCGACACGGTATACATCGGATCTGGAAATGGAGATCCAGATCCGCAAGCAGGTTGAAGAATTGCTGCAACATGAACGTGACCTCTCCATGGATATTCTTAATGCCCAGCCCGCTGGCATTTACAGAGTCCGCATATTTGCACCAGAAGCCTGGAAGGAAGACGCGTGGCTCAGTTCCAGAAACACTCCCTATACGATGGAATTGATAACTGATTCTTTCTGCACTATCCTGGGTACCACAAAGGAAGCGTTTGCGAATAACCCTGGTCTCATTAATGACATGGTTTATGTCGATGACAAAGAAGGGTTTGCGAAGGTACACGCGGAAGCGATGGCAAATCCGACAAAGTTCTCGTGGCAGGGCCGTCTTCTAGTCAACGGCAAGATTCGATGGGTCCACTTTCAATCTCTCCCCCGACCTCTCGAAAACGGGGATGTACTTTGGACAGGCACTCTCATAGACATCACCGAAAACAAGCAGGCTGAGAAGGTGCTGCAACAAAAAGCTGAGGAACTCCGCGCCACCAACGCCGAACTCGAGCGCTTCAACCGCCTCATGGTCGGTCGGGAATTGCGTATGATCGAACTGAAAGAGCAAATCAACGAACTATGCCGCAGCCTGGACAAACCGCCACGCTATGCGATGAATCAGCTTGAGCCTGACCACTTACCCGGTGGTACAGGCCCAGTTTCGGCCGCACCTGAGGGAGGTGGTTCATGACCCTGCACAAGCAGCATAACGGCGTGCTTTTAGTCGGCGCTTTGTCTGCGTTGGTCGGTGGAGTGGTCCTGTTCGGCTGGACGCTGGATATCCCCGCGCTAAAAAGTGCTTTGCCGGGCTGGGTGGCGATGAAACCCAACACTGCGATTGCCTTCATCCTGACGGGGATCTCGCTGCTGGCCAGCTCAGCCCCTGGCACTCATCCCTCCACCCTCCTTTCCCGCCTTTCCCGGATATGTGCTCTATTCGCCGGGCTGATCGGGCTGTTATCGCTGTGCGAATACGCCTTCGGCTGGAATCCCGGCTTCGATCAATGGATTTTCCCCGAACCGGTAGGCGCGGTAGGCACCTCGCATCCTGGGCGCATGGCACCGGACGCGGCGCTCTGTTTCGTGCTGTTCGCCGCAGGATGGGAATTCACCCACCGTCCTATCCCGACTAACCGAACGTTGGGAGCAGCCCTGCTTTTTGGTGCAGCGATAACGACTATAGCACTGATAGAAATCCTATCCTATTTTGTCCCAATCTTCCGTACCTATGGCTGGGGTGGCTTGACGATGATGGCACTGCCCACAGCGACCGCGTTTGCGGCTCTGGGCGTGGCACTGCTGCTGATATCCAGACCGGAGTCAACCGCACCACCTCAGTCCATTGAACGAGTAGTCACTTCCACCGGCCTGAAGTTTGTTCTGGTCTTCATTGCGCTGACCATCGGCATCATTGCCACAGGAACTTTCTATTACCGGAATTACGAACGGCAATTCCGCGTCGAGGCCGAGCAACAGCTTGCTGCCATAGCGGAATTGAAAATCAGCGAACTGGTACAATATCGCAGAGAGCGGCTGGCCGATGCTTATATCCTCTCCAATAATCCTTCTTTCACTCAACTGGTGCGCCAATTTCTCACGTCACCGGCGGACGCGGACGCGAAACGGCAGTTGCAGGTGTGGCTCGGCAAATACAAGGACCACTTGCAGTATGATCAGGTTCGCTTGTTAGATGCACAAGGTGTTACTCGCCTGTCCGAGCCGGACGAGTGGCTGGCTCAATTCAGCTTTGAAATTACACAGGGCGCATCTGAAGCCATGCGATCAAGCCAAGTGAAGTTTCTGGATTTCTACCGGAACGAAAACGACCAGCGTATCTATCTGGCGATGCTGGTTCCCATTTTCGATGAAACGGACGGCAACCGGCCATTGGGTGTAATCGTCATGCGGATTGACCCCACCACCCATATCTATCCGTATCTCAGCAGCTGGCCCTTGCCCAGTGCGTCGGCGGAGACTCTACTCGTCCGCCGGGAAGGAAACGAGGCCGTCTTCCTCAACGAACTCCGGTTTCAAAAGAACACTGCACTCACCCTGCGCGTTTCGCTCGCCAATACAACCATGCCTGCAGTGAAAGCAGCTCTGGGGCAAGTTGGCATCGTGGATGGCATCGACTACCGGGGCGTGCCGGTGCTGGCTGCGCTGGGAACCGTCCCGGATTCACCTTGGTTCCTGGTCGCCCGCCGGGATGTTGCGGAAGTGTATGCGCCGCTACGCGAGCAGCTCTGGGAGGTTGTCGTCATGATCGGCGTCCTGATTTTCAGCGCTGGAGCAGGTGTAGGTACAGTCTGGCGGCGGCAGCAAGTCCGGTTCTATCTGGAACGGATAGAAACATGGGACGCCCTGCAAAAAAGTCAAAGCCTACTGATCCAGGCCGAAAAGCTGGGGAGAGTAGGCGGCTGGGAATTTGACATTGAAACCGGTCAGCAAACCTGGACGGAAATGGTTTATGACATCCACGAACTGGATAGCACAGGTTTGCCGACGGTAGACATGGGCATCAGTTTCTACACCCCAGCATCCCAACCGATTATTAAACAGGCGGTGCAGCGGGCGATCGAGCTGGGCGAGCCGTTTGATCTGGAATTGGAAATCATCACCGCGAAAGGCAATCTTCGCAATGTTCATGCCATTGGCAAGGCTGACCTGGAGCGCGGCAAAGTCTCCGGCTTCTTCCAAGACATCACCGAGCGCAAACTGAACATCAGCGCCCTCCAGGAGGCAAACATTAAAATCCAGGCGAATCAGAAGGCAACGCTCAACATCCTGGAAGACCTAAGGTCGGAAATTCAGGCAAGAACATTAAAAGAGGCTGAACTTAAGAAAGTGAGCACAGCCATCGAGCAGACCGGCGAGATGATCATCATCACCGATCCGGCCGGGATAATTGAGTATGTCAATCCGGCCTTTGAAACTGTGAGCGGCTATACCTCCGAAGAAGTCATCGGGAAAACTCCAGCCCTCCTCAAGAGCGGCCAACAGGACCAAGCCTTTTACCAAAATCTGTGGGAAAC
>CAZSIJ010000064.1:0-21904 GCA_964607065.1 uncultured Desulfobulbus sp.
GGTGCGGAATAAAGCGTAGCTCTTTTTCGGAATATAATCACACGGGACCCTACACATAGCCTCAACTTGCATTAATGCAAACCCGCTGAACTCGTAATCTTCTTTCTTATGAAGTCTATGCTTAAAGATGACCATCGTTGACTCCATTACCAGGGTTGCCATCTTCGGATCTTTATGGAGTCGTATGTATTTGAACATATCAACTATATACCAGCCAACCTGGTCGGCTTGATCGGCTTCCATTCCGTCTGCCTGGTATGAATCGCTTATGATTCTCTCAATCCCTTTCATTTCTTTACGGTTTTGGATTGTGGCAGTGATAATCGCCTGTCCTGTGGTTGGTATGGCATCCCTGGGAATTGGTCCCGCCGGAGTGAGCGAATGCTGATGTTGAGATTGCGAGGACAAATAGTGCAATTGCGACAATGACTTTTTTCATTGCTTGCTCCTGGTTGGGCTCAGTTTCATTGGGATCGGCCCGGGGTGTTTCCCTTTGAGGTAATTTTCTCTTCGGTTCAACTGTTTATAATTCACAGGTAGATAACGGGTGGGGTTGGCACTGGTCCTGGTCGGAATGAACCTTTTTCAACTGGAGAAGGTTTCATCCGTCTTGTCTGGAACTTCTTTTCTACATTTTTTGGTTTCTCACATTTAGAGTTATCGCTAAAACTCATTTTTTTTACAAACGCTCTCATCGCCTTCCAGAGCGTTGATTTTTTATCGATCTCGCTGCCGCTTCCTCCGTCATTGGTCACTGCCATCATCAGCCCCCAAATGACGCAAGCGACGAACATCTGAACTAGAAGGGTTGTGGCATCTATGATTGAGGCAACGTCCACCACTCTTCCAACAGCATCGGCAAGAGTAGGTAGCTTAAATATTAACCCATACCCTGAAGCGGCTACAAACTGGTGTCCTCCGTAGAAGGCCAAAGACTTGTAAGGCGGGAATATTGTCATGGCCCCTATGAACGTGGCAAATATTATTGTCAATATCTTCTGTGTACTATTGAAAACTCGCATCGCTATTTTCTCTTTGGTATTATTGTTTGCGACATTAGATATTGGTCAATAAACATACATATCAGACAATGGAATCCACTCTTCATCAACACTTACGTTCCACTCTTCATCTATCATCTTTACTTCAAATATTCCCTTGTTGTCCTTTCGAGATACAAAAATCCTACCGCTGGACTCAAGAACTAAATGGTTAATTTCGTTCCATTCATATACACAAGGTGATTGCATATATATCCAATTGTCATCTTCCGCCTTCCATCTCCATCTATTATTTGAATATTTTACATAATATTTAGAGTTACTAAAAAAACCACGATCTAGAAAGTATATAGTATTCTCCCTTGAGTCTATTACTATACGTTTTGTTGGTGGATATATAACTAGGCCTTCATCTTTAGATAAGAAAGTACCAGGTGATACGATTATCAAAATTAAGGACAATGCGATCATCTTTAACAACGTTGATAAAGTCATACCCGTCTAACCCTACCTTGGTGCGACTGCTGTCGTGAGTGTGCGAATCAGGCGACTGCTGCTTTCTTTTTTTTGCTCAGTCCGACAAACCCAATTAAGCCAGAACCGAGGAGCCATGCTGCACCGGGGACAGGAACAGGGGATAGCAGAAAGGCATGGGTTTCCCCGTTGATATATCCACTACCGGTGATTTGCCCTAAATCGTTAATAGCGCTAGCTGTCCAAAGGTTCCAACCGGAATTGGCAGGAAGGAGTAAGTTCAGGTCGGTCATTGTGCCGTTGCCGTAGAGGAAGGCATGCTGCTCGCCCTGTTGCCCGTTCGGGAAAGTATAGCTATATCCCACGACTTGACCGGAGTTATTGATTCCGTGACCCACTGAAGTGCTACCGAGGGAGCCAAGATCGGTCATGGTGCCGTTGCTGTACAGGAATGCATGCGTTAAGGAGTCGGCAGTGGTGCTCATTCCCGTAACCTGGCCAGAGTTGTTGATTGCAGTACCATAACTGTAATCGCCATATACACCTTTATAGCTTTTGCCTATAGTGCCAAGGTCGGTCATCACACCGTCGCTGTAGAGGAAGGCATGGTATGGGCCCACACCGTTGCTACCATCGCCAGTGTAGCTATACCCCGTAATTTGGCCTGAGTCGTTGATCCCTAAACCCTCGCTTCTGTTATAGCGGCTACCGAGGGAGCCAATGTCAGTCGCCGTCCCGTTACTGTAGAGAAAGGCATGTTGATATCCCCCGTAGTTCCCCCCTGTAACCTGGCCGGTGTTGTTAATCCCGCTAGGACCTCCGAGAATGGCGAGGGTGGTCATCGTGCCATTGCTGTAGAGAAAAGGTTGATATCCGCCCGACCCCACAACTTGGCCCGAGCTGTTTATCCCTGTACCCTCTCCGGAGCCAAGATCGGTCATCGAACCATTGCTGTATAGGAAGGCCCGCCTTGAACCGTCAGCAGTGTTGCTCGATCCCGTAACCTGGCCAGAGTTGTTGATCGCAGTGCCACTACTATTAGTTCCACCGAAAGTACCGAGGTCGGTTATATTATAGGTGGCTAAAGCTGGCTTAATGGTCACCCCTAAGAATAACGCCATTGCGATCAGCAAAGTTTTCCCATCCAAACGTATCTTCATAAAAGCCCCATATTTCTATTCATTAAAGGATAGAAACTAACTATTACACAATAAATAAAAAAAGCCTGAACCACTCACTTGGAGCAATTCAGGCTTTCTGGTTTCCTAACGGATCAGCAAAGTACCTAAAATTCCGCCTGTCTAACGTGCATCAGGCGGAAGACATGTCACTTTTTAACGACTATTTCCATAGTCTATACCACCTGATCTTTTGATTTGCAACTGATTGAAATATCGAAAATTTATAGGTGTAAATACCGTGCCACAATGTGACAGTTGTTTGTCCTCTGTCACACCCTCATTGCCCGCCTAGTTCTCTTTCACCACAATCGTAACCATCTGGCCAGACGGTCACGGTTCCCCCATTCATCCCGCCGCATAACTTCGCAGTATCTGCCATCTTATATAAGAATAATAAGAATAACTGAATAATATCAACTATATAGTCACAGCCCTTGGCCATAACGGTCCGGGGTTATTTTTTTGCCCTTTAAACAGGAGGCCCACCATGCAACACCAAGAAATCGTAGCTCACTAAGCCGTAGACCCAAACGAGATAATTTACGGCATCAGGGTGAAGGCTATGCTCACCGCTATTGTCAAACCGGAAACCTGATCGGTAATTAAGGATGGTGGAGTAGAAGTGATTGAGCTGAAGTTGTGGAGAAAGAACAAGGGGCTCTACGATCGAGACAACGCGCAGAAACGCCCGCTGGTTATTGTTAAGGATTTTTCAGGTGGCGCCTGTGAGTGAGGCGTAGTTTTGGCTGCCAATTCGGTAAGGAACTCTCCACGGAACACTACCGGACTTTACTTCTTCACAAATGCGTTGATCCAGTCCATATAATTTTTATCCTCCGGCATCAAACCTTCAGCTACGACTGGACCGAAGTCGACCTCACTAATCTGAGGAGGCTTAATCTTGAACTTCTTTTTAAACGTTTCCGTCAAAATTATGCCATGATTGTGAAGGTCCTTGCAGAGAAGATTTCCAAAAAAAATTCCATCGTCTGTCTGACTGTGAATGGCATTAATCGTCTCTGGATATTCGAGATTCACTTGACCGCCCCCAAAAGGCAGGCCAAAATACATGGGCACGAGGTGTTGAGGGTCTTTGCCAAACTCCACCTTATAGCCTTCGATCAAGGAATTTCTTTTCGCGAGAGATCCTTCGAGGTTTTCGGCGGTCTGAAAGAGTGTAACCACGAGATTAAGCGGGCGACCTACAATGGATAGCCGTTCAAACACTATTGAACGTAACGTGTCCAATGGCAGGGCCAGTGGTTGAAGAGTCCGCATGTCGGCCACGAAATCGAACGGCAAGTCCTTAGGAACCTCACCCGCATCACGCTTGCGGTGAAACTCGTTCAATGCAGTCTTTTGAATATCGTAACCCTCCTTGAGCTCTTTTACGTACTGTTTTTTAAGCGCAATGAGGGTATTGCAGACCCCGAACGAGAGAGCAATAGCGGCGTTCGTATTCCTCATCTCACGCAATAGTTCCTCACGATGCTTGTTCCGTTCTGCTATTCGTTGAGCTGCCGTCGCACCCGCAAAGGCACCTGTGAGGGCGCCTAATAGCGAAATGACGAAAGCTGAGTTTACGAAATTCTTGAGAACTCCCCAATTCACGAAGTCCTGAAATGAAGACCAAAAGTTGCAGATTGATAGCATAATTTCTGTGACGGTCAAAGTACCTCCGATATTTTTTTTCCTGGTAGAACTATAGGTGATGCATTAACCAAGAGGTGCAACCTGTAGTCAGGTCGCCGTTCAAGAGCGAACACCTGTATCGTGTTCATAGAAAACTCCAGCGTGGCAATGTGGACACTCACAAGCTAAAGCTCCTTTTGCTGATCGAACCTCCAGTGCCACACACTTCGGGCACTGCTTGATGTCGCAGTTGAGGTCGATCTCAAATTGATGACCGCACGAAAAGCACATACAGTAGCTGTTGTAACCGACGCGGCCAGCGGCTCTAGCCTCGTCACCATCCATACCGGTGACGGCTTCTACAGTAGAATATTCTCCAGGATGCGGACAGCGAACACGCCGCCCGTCATTAGCCAGAGCATACATGTAGCCACCCCAGCCACCGGGGAACGAGACTCCGCAGTTACGACATTTTATAATGTTGATTTTCATACCGCTTCTCCTGCTGAGATGGCTGGCAGAATTGTTCTCCTTCGCGATGGAGAAATATTAAGTAAAATGCCTACCATGTTTCTCACCTATTGCCAACCAGGTAAATATACCCTTAATTCCGTTGATATTTGCACATGGATAGTCCAAACAATACCTGAAACCAAGGACGGCTCTTGTGCACCCCACTTTCAGCACCAGGCTGAACTGCTCCAAGATACCATGATCGATTGTTCTTTCCTAACGGCCGAGGTAAGTTTCAATGAAACATCTCCCATGCGCATGGAGGGTCCCAAACGAAAACAAAAGCACCTTGTATTAATTAGCTTATTTTCATAGAGTTATCATGCGATGCTTTGGTTATCCTGAACATCCCTCAATGGCCTATCACCTGCCTCGTTAATAATCCCAACAGCAAGGGGAAGCTACGCCCATTACTGAACGACAGGAACGATGAATAAAAAGACTCTCACCGAAGCTGACATCCGTACCAAATTCATTACACCCGCCCTCGTCGGAACCAGTGGTGATAAATGGGATCTGATGACCCAGCTTCGTGAAGAAGTCTATTTTACCAATGGGCGAGTTATTGTCCGCGGGAAAACTGTCAAGCGAGGTGAGGCCAGGAAGGCCGACTACCTACTCTTCTACAAGCCTGGCATCCCGATTGCTGTCATCGAGGCAAAGGATAACAACCATACTGTTGGGGCCGGTATGCAGCAGGCTCTTGATTACGCCGAGGTTCTCGACGTCCCTTTCGCCTATAGCTCAAACGGCGATGCCTTTCTTGAACACGACAGGACGGGTCTGGGGGATGCCGTAGAAACAGAGCTCCCCTTGGACCAATTCCCCTCTCCTGACGACCTGTGGAACCGCTACAGTGCCGCGAAGGGCTACACAGGCGTACAAGAAGTAGTGGCGACCCAGGATTATTATGACGACGGATCTGGTAAATCCCCTCGATACTATCAGCTCGTTGCCATCAACCGTACCATAGATGCCATTGCCCGGGGGGAGAACCGCATCTTACTGGTGATGGCAACCGGGACGGGGAAAACTTACACTGCTTTCCAGATCATCTGGCGCCTATGGAAATCAGGGGCAAAGAAACGCATCCTTTTCCTGGTCGACCGCAACATTCTCGCAGACCAGACCAAGAACAACGATTTCAAACCGTTTGGCAAGGCGATGACCAAGATCACCAACCGGGTCGCCGACAAAGCCTTTGAGATCTACCTGGCTCTCTATCAGGCCGTTACCGGTACGGAAGAAGAACAGAACATCTATAAGCAGTTCTCTCCTGAATTCTTCGATCTTATCGTGGTGGACGAGTGCCACCGAGGCAGCGCTGCCAATGATGCAGCCTGGCGTCAGATTCTTGAGTATTTCTCATCAGCCACCCAGATCGGCCTTACCGCAACTCCCAAAGAAACGAGGGAAGTCTCCAATATCGAATACTTCGGCAACCCGATATACACCTACTCGCTCCGGCAGGGTATCGCTGATGGTTTCCTTGCCCCGTATAAGGTCATCCGTATCGGTATTGACAAAGACCTGGATGGTTGGCGACCAGAAGATGGCAAGACCGACAAATACGGACAGCTCATCGAAGACCGCGAATACAACGAAATGGACTATGACCGGAAACTGATTCTTGAAAAGCGTACCGAGTTGGTGGCTGCCAAGATCACAGAATTCCTCAAGGCTACGAATCGTTACAATAAGACTATCGTCTTCTGTGAAAACATCGACCATGCCGAACGCATGCGACAAGCACTCGTTAATGCAAACCCTGACCTAGCAGCAGCGAACAGCAAATACGTGATGCGTATTACGGGAGATAACGACGAGGGGAAGGCGCAGCTCGATAACTTCATTGATCCGGAATCGACCTATCCCGTTATTGCCACCACCTCTCAGTTGATGTCCACAGGTGTGGATGCCCAGACCTGTCACCTGATCGTCCTTGATAAGCGCATCAACTCCATGACCGAGTTCAAACAGATCATCGGTCGCGGAACCCGTATTAACGAGGACTACAACAAACTCTTTTTTACCATCATGGATTTCAAGAGGGCCACTGCCCTGTTTGCAGATCCAGACTTTGATGGCGATCCGGTTCAGATTTATGAACCCGGACCCGGCGACCCACCTCTGCCCCCTGATGATCCACCTTACGGCGGCGAGGGTGAGCCACCCGGGGGCACCATCAGTGAACCACCCGGTGGTTGGGAAGAACCACCCGAACCTCCGACCCAATACTATGTCGATGATGTCGAGGTCCGCGTTGCCACAGAGCGAGTCCAATATCTCGACGCCGACGGCAAGCTCATTACCGAGTCGCTGAAGGATTACACCCAGAAGACCGTTCTCAAGGCTTATGCGTCATTGGAAGAGTTCCTGAATGCCTGGAAGGAAGCAGACCGCAAACAGGTCATCGTCGAAGAACTCTCTAGCCGCGGTGTTTTTATCGAGGAACTTGCCGAGCAGGTAGGTCACGACTATGATGCCTTTGATCTCATTTGCCATATAGCCTATGACCAACCACCACTCACCCGTCGAGAGCGGGTTGACAAGGTCCGCAAAGGTGGCGTGTTTGCCAAGTACGGTGAGAAGACCCGAGCGGTCCTTGATGCCCTACTGGAAAAGTATGCAGATGCAGGCCTCAAGAGTTTCGAATCGATGGATATCCTCAAGGTCGACCCGCTGACCAATTTTGGGACCCCTATCGAGATCATCAAACTCTTTGGCAATAAACCCGATTACCTCTCCGCTCTCCAGGAACTGGAAGCTGAACTTTATATGGAAGTAGCCTGACTATGCCCAACGTCTCCAACCTCGTTAAAACCATCCAGGATATCATGCGTAAGGATGCTGGCACCTACGGTGATGCCCAGCGCCTCGAACAACTCGGCTGGATGTTTTTTCTCAAGATCTTCGACGATCGCGAGAAGGAACTCGAAATCCTCCGTGACAATTATAAATCGCCCTTACCCCAGAACCTGCGCTGGTCTGCCTGGGCCACGGACGATGAAGGTATCACCGGCGACGCTCTGCTCGATTTCGTCAACAACACCCTTCTCCTCAAACTCAAGAACCTGACCACTGGTGGTGACAGGATTGCCGGCCTCATTCGTTCTGCCTTCGAAGATGCCAACAACTACATGAAGAACGGCACCTTGATGCGGCAGGTCATCAACAAGATCAATGGCATCGACTTCAACGCCTCCGATGATCGTCACATGTTCGGCGACATCTACGAAAAACTCCTCAAGGACCTTCAGTCCGCAGGTAATGCGGGTGAGTTCTATACCCCCCGTGCCGTCACTCAATTTATCGTTGAGCAGGTCAACCCTCAGCTCGGCGAGGTCATCCTTGACCCTGCCTGCGGTACAGGTGGCTTCCTTGCCTGCACCATCGAACACCTGCGGAAACAGGCCAAGACCGAGGACGATGAGCGCATCATCCAGGACTGCTTCCAGGGCATTGAGAAGAAACACCTCCCGCATATCCTGTGCATGACCAATCTCCTCCTCCACGGCATCGACGTACCTTCCAATGTCCGTCACGACAATACCCTATCTCGTCCATTACGCGATTGGAGCCCGAAGGAACGCGTGGACGTCATCGTTACCAATCCACCTTTTGGCGGCATGGAGGAGGACGGCATCGAGGCCAACTTCCCCGCTGAGTTCCGTACACGGGAGACTGCAGACCTCTTCCTGGTGCTGTTGATGAAGATCCTCAAGCCCGGCGGTCGTGCCGGCCTGGTATTACCCGATGGAACTCTCTTTGGTGAAGGCGTCAAAACTCGTATTAAGGAAGCGTTGCTCACCGAGTGTAACCTTCATACCATCGTCCGCCTGCCTAACGGTGTCTTCAATCCCTACACCAGCATCCGTACCAACCTTCTCTTCTTCACCAAGGGACAACCAACTACCGAAATATGGTATTACGAGCATCCCTATCCGCCTGGTGTCAAGAGCTATAATAAAGGCAAACCTATCCGTGTTGAGGAGTTCGCTCCCGAGCGCACCTGGTGGGACAACCGCATTGAAAACGAGCAGGCATGGCGGGTCTCTATCGATCAGATCAAGGCTGGTAACTTCAACCTTGACCTCAAGAATCCACACAATGCCGATACCGGCCCTGGAGACGTCGACCACCTCCTGCCGGAATACGAAAAGCTCCTCTCTCAGATTGCTGATACTCGTGCCGCATTGAAACAGGAACTCCATAACGCCCTTACCGCCAGTGCTGGCTCTGAGGCGTGATGCTGGATAAATTCTTCGAGAAGTTCGACCTGTTCGCTGATGCGCCCAATGCGGTGTCTAAGATGCGGGAATTGGTACTCCGCCTCGCGTTTACCGGTGGACTTACGGGTAAGAGGCTGCACCATGACAACGACCTCCCAGCTGGATGGGAGAGACGGACTATTGAATCAATTTCAGCGTCTATCACTCCGGGCTTTGCATGCTCAAGGAGTTATCAAGTAGAGAACGGTCATGTTCATCTACGCACTCACAACATTTCTACTCTCGGGACCCTCAACTTCGACCTGTTGGTACGAATTGACCCAAAAAAAATCGATTCACAGAAAGCTTCAATTCGAGTGGGTGACATTCTCTTCAACAATACCAACAGTCAGGAACTTGTTGGGAAAACCAGTCTCGTAGACTGTAATTACAACTACGCCTTCAGTAACCACATCACCCGAATACGTCTAAAAGAGGGCATCTTTCCAGGCTTTGTGGTCTTCTATCTTACCTTTCTCCGTAACAGCGGTTACTTCGCTAGTCTTTGCACCCGTTGGATCAATCAAGCAGCGGTCAACACTAATACTCTAAAGACACAAACAATTCCCCTCCCTCCCCTCGCCGAGCAGAAACGGATCGTGGCGAAGGTGGACGAGTTGATGGCGTTGTGTGATCGGCTGGAGGCCCAGCAGCAGGAACGGGAGATACAGAATGCCAAACTATCACGCGCATCGTTAGCCCGTTTTGCCGATGCCCCTACCCCCGCCAACCTCCAGTTCCTCTTCCATCCGTCCTATACCATTCCACCTGCAAATCTCCGCAAGTCTATCCTTACCCTCGCGGTACATGGAAAACTCATCCCCCGGGACCCTAATAATGAACCGGCGGGAATATCATTCCCAAGGCTGGCACGGGCTGCAATTGAGCAGAATGACGACAAATTTCCAAGGCACTGGCTACGAGTGCCACTTGGGAAGACTGGTGAATGGCGCGGTGGCGGAACGCCGTCCAAGTCACGACCAGATTTCTGGGAGGGGGATATTCCCTGGGTGAGCCCCAAGGACATGAAGGCCTTGCATATTTCAAACGTAAAGGACCACATTTCCGAAGGGGCGGTGGATGGATCATCCGTTCGAAAGATTCCATCGGGAAGCCTTCTTATGGTAGTTCGAGGCATGATCCTCGCCCGTGCATTCCCCGTCGCACTCTCAACCCGAGAAGTCACCATCAACCAAGACATGAAGGCACTGCTGCCTTTCGAGCCTAAAACAACGGATTATCTACTCGTCACACTGCAGGCGCTCGAGCCTGATATTCTCCTCGTGATTGAGCGCTCCTCCCACGGCACTTGCAAGTTGCAGACGAAGCTACTGCAAGGTTTCACTATTCCTATTCCTCCCCTCGCCGAACAGAAGCGAATCGTTGCCAAAGTAGATCAACTGATGAACCTGGTAGACCAGCTGGAAACGCAACTCACTTCGTCCCGAGCTACATCCACCAAACTCATGGAAGCCCTCGTAGCTGAACTCACGACCAAGGATTGAACCATGCCCATTCAACACGCCATATGGAGAGTCGGGGATAAACCCGAACCGCTGACCGTTTCAAGACTCACCAGCGAGAAGCAACTGGAGGATATGATCGTTAAATGTCCCTCCATCCTCTCTGGTGAGTGGATGCTGATCGGACGGCAGGAGAAAACGAGCTTCGGGGGCATCATCGATCTATTAGCCATCGCACCCGATGGCGCTTTGGTCCTCATAGAACTGAAACGGGATAAGACGCCCCGAGATATCGTAGCTCAATCACTGGACTACGCATCATGGGTGGAAGGACTTTCCGCAGAAAAAATCACCCAGATTTACGAACGATTTTCAAATGGTAAAAGCTTCGACGAGGATTTCAAGACGCACTTCGGCAACGAACTGGACGAGGAATCACTCAACCAATCGCACCAGATCATTATCGTGGCCGCCGAACTGGATGATTCTACTGAACGGATAATTAATTACCTCAACGCCAGGGACATCGCGATCAATGCAATTTTTTTCCAAGTCTTCCAGCAAGGGAACGAACAACTCCTCAGCCGCGCCTGGTTGATCGATCCGGGAGAAACCCAGGCTAACGCCGCAACAACCATCAAGGTTAAGGGCGAGAAAGAACCCTGGAACGGTGAATTCTACGTTTCTTTCGGTGACGCCTCTTCCCGTTCATGGGAGGATGCTGTGAAATATGGGTATATCAGTGCTGGAGGTGGGACATGGTATAGCCAGACTTTGAAAATGCTCTCACCAGGAGACCGGGTATGGGTAAAAATACCGAAGACCGGCTATGTCGGTGTTGGTATCGTCATGGAGGCTGTTCAGAGTGTAAACGACTTTAAAGTTAAGACCCCGGAAGGAGAGCGACTTGGCCTCGAAGTTCTCCAGCACCGCGAAAAATATCAACGCAACGCCGACAATCCTGAAAAAGCCGAGTATTTCGTCCGGGTGGAGTGGCTGGACACCGTCTCAATGAACAACGGCATCAACGAGGTTGGCCTCTTCGGTAATCAGAACACCGTCTGCCAACCCAGCACCCCGAAGTGGCGCCATACCGTCGAGCGTTTGAAGGCTCATTTCCCGAAGTGGAATAGGGGCTCTACCGTCGATTGATCGAAGATTTTAATGTTTCAAGGTGGATAGCTGATTCTCCAAATGAGACAATGCCAACTCACTTCATGGGCAGGAGATTAAGGAAAGGGAAGGAAATATAGCTCAGAAGAGAATAAAGGGTTTGAGTGGGTCCGAGTTTTGTATTTTGCAGTGAAGCCACAGGTGGCCATCTATAGGATTTGACTTTAACCTGAGAAATGTTAATCTAAGATCAGTTGACTGATCTTAGATTAACATTAACACGTAAAATGCTGAATTAAAATGAAAAAAATTACTGCCGAACATATTTTAAAAAGGCTCGCCACTGAGAATCCTTGGTGGGTCTCACCTCATACCATACCAGCAGTGTTTGATTCTTGGCGACCAAGACCATATTTCGATCTTTTTTATCCATTAGTTATAAATCGATCGGTGAGGAGGGCAGTAGTGTTTATGGGGCCGCGCCGAGTAGGTAAAACGGTGATGATCCACCATTCAATAAACAAATTACTTCAAAACAGAGTCAGTCCTAAAAGTATTTGCTACATCTCTGTTGACCATCCTATTTATAATAATTTGGGTTTAGATGAGCTGATTGAACATTATTCTCAAGCAACAGGTAATGACTACAGCAAGCAGGAGACATTTCTTTTCTTTGATGAAATCCAATACATGAAAGATTGGGAAAGATATCTTAAACTTATTGTTGACCGTTATCCCTTGATAAAATGCGTGGTTTCTGGATCGGCAGCAGCAGCATTAAAACTTAAAAGCACAGAGTCTGGGGCTGGAAGATTTACTGATTTCCTCCTTCCTCCTCTCACCTTTCATGAATATCTTTACCTTCTCGGGAAAACAACTCTTGTTGAAAAGAAACGTGTTGACACTGGAGTAAATAATTTTGAAGCACCAGATATAAACAGCCTAAACAAAGAATTTATAGATTATATTAATTACGGTGGATATCCTGAGGTTATCTTTTCAAAAGAAATACAGCTTGACCCAGGAAGATTCATAAAAAATGATATTATTGACAAAGTCTTGCTAAGAGATCTACCTGGATTGTATGGAATTCAAGATATACAGGAATTAAACTCTCTATTTACAACAATTGCATACAACACAGCTAACGAAATATCATTGAACGAATTATCTAAAAGCTCTGGGATAACTAAAAATACCATAAAGCGATATATAGAATATCTTGAAGCTGCATTTCTCATTAAGATAATTCACAGAGTCGATAAAAATGCAAAACGTTTTAGCAGGGCGAATTATTTCAAGGTATATTTAACCAATCCTTCCATAAGGGCGGCCTTATTTTCACCGATTGAAACTAATGACGAGGCCATGGGGTCATTAGTAGAGACAGCTGTATTTTCTCAATGGTTTCACTCTCAATTACAATTACATTATGCTCGATGGAATAATGGAGAAGTCGACATCGTAAATGTTGACGCAAAATCTCAAAAAGCTATTTGGGCAATAGAATCAAAATGGTCAGACCGTTACTATTCCCACCCTGAACAATTAAAAAGCCTCCTTATGTTTTGCCATGAGCAGAATTTATCCGAAGCCATGGTTACAACTATTTCACAACATGCTCAGAAGCAACAGGAAGGAGTGACTCTTCAATTCATTCCAGCCAGCTTGTATTGCTATCTGCTTGGGTATAATCTTATCGAATTAAAGCTACAACCGTCTACGTCGGCTTAAAAGGAAAAGCGGACGCAACGAAAAGTTTTTTTTAACTTAATGAAATAAGGAGGCAGGGCTTAACGGCTCTGCCTTTTGTTTTGTTACCCCCTCCTGGAACCCCGTATATTTTCTGTTCTGTTTTCTCCAGGTGGTCCACCCGATTATTTGCACAGAGAAACACAATCCCGGTACTGTTTGAAGCAGTCGGTCTCACAGTTCTTTTCACCATCACACCCCCCATTACACAACACCTTATCGGTATCACAATCTCCTTTGCATTGTGCAGCTTCTTCTTCTGCCATTGTTGCTCCCTGCAGGTCTTCGATTACGGTTTCTTGTGGATCGCTGACATTAGGATGACCGGCGTGGGAGATGGACAGGGCTATCAAGATTGAACATGCTCCAGCCAAGAACATTGAGATGGTTAAAGGGTATTTTCTGAACATGAGGGTTCAACGGGTTATTATTTTCAGGAACTTGGCGGGCTTTTTTTATCGCTTTTTCCACCAAGTTGCACTCGATATATCAAAAATCCCCCGATCAGCAGGTGCCGGTCGAGGGATTTGCTTCACAACATTACTGCGAGAGACTCTTTAAGATTTTTGCATCTCCCATTCGCCATACTCGTTGCGGCAGGCCGTGCTGTATGTTCTTTCCCGTTTTCCATCGATAACAGCTTCTACTTCAGCCCGCCGGCATGTCCGGTTGCTGGATCGATCCTGGTAAGCCGGTTGCGGGGTCACCGCATACTGGCGACCGTTATCCGGGTTTGTCCACTGTGAACGCTGGTTAGATGGTCCCTGTTCATAGACAGTATTGAGTCGCCTTCTATCATTCTTATCCATTTCGTTGCCGATCATATAGCCAAGCCCAGCGCCCACCGCAGCGCCGATCAAGGTTGCCCCGGTGCTATGCCCGATTGCCTGGCCGATGAGAGCGCCGCCGGCAGCTCCACCTAATGCACCTGTCTGGGCATTGTTGGCGCATGAGGAAAGCGTCAGTAAAAAAAGAAGTGCAACGACACTTAAATGCTTCATGGTAATTCTCCTTGTAAAAATAATACCTTGCTCACTGCTTGTTATTCATAGTTCTCGCGTTCAAAAGTAGCACCGAGGTAGCACGAAATAAAAAAGAGGTTAAGTCGAATCGACTTAACCTCTTGATTTTACTGGTGCCGGTACCAGGATTTGAACCAGGGATACGCGGATTTTCGGCCAGGATAAATCTTTCTTTGCCGTCTCCAGCGCTACTCACCTTTTTGCGCCCTAATCAAAAAGAATTTTTATACCCCGATGAAAATTTGACACAATCAAATGGTTATTATTTGCTCGTAACAATTTGATATTGTTTATATAAATTGAGTAATTCGTACCCTCAACCTCCTGCTCCCTAGTCATCGTAATGCTTTGTAAAAAGTTCACTGAAAAGTTCACTGATATAAAAAAGGGTTAAGCGATTTTCGCCTAACCCTTTGATATTACTGGCTCCCCGGGAGGGACTCGAACCCCCGACAAGGCGGTTAACAGCCGCCTGCTCTACCAACTGAGCTACCGAGGAATGGTGCTCATAGACAAAATAGTCGCGATCTTGTACTGAAATCATGATCATTTCGAGAATGGCTAATTAGCATAGAGTAGTCAGACCGTCAAGAAAAAGTTAAGGTTGTGTCTTTCCGAACCCCTGTTTCCAGGTCAGCCCGTAGAGCTATTCCCGTTGCAGCTGCAGGGCTACCCATTCTTCCTGGTAGCGGTGGTCCAGTAGGTGACATCCTTGTTTCTGGTACACAGTGATAATGTTTTCTTCCTGCTCGCCGCTCAGGATTCCCGCCAGGACCAGGTGGCCGCCCGCTGTGGTGAGGTTGGCCAGTACCGGGGCCATCTCCACCAAGACATCATGGACGATGTTGGCGCAGACCAGTTGATAGGTCCCCGTAATCTGCGCTACCGGTGTGGTGCTGACGTTGATCTGGCCTGTAAGTCTGTTGTTGGCGATATTCTCCTGAGCCACCGCCACCGCATCCGGATCATTATCAATGGCAATAATCTGCCCTACCCCGAACAGGGCAGCGGCCATGGCGAGAATGCCGGTGCCGGTGCCGACATCAACAGCCTGCTCAGGCCGGGTCTCCTGGATACTTTTTTTGATCAGGGCCAAGGCCATCTGGGTGGAGGCGTGCTGGCCGGTGCCAAAGGCCATGCCTGGATCGAGTTCAAGAATATGTTGGCCCGGGCTTGGTTGATAGTCCTCCCAGGAAGGTTTGATCACCAGATCGGGGACAATCTCAAAGGGTTTGAAATACTGTTGCCAACTGGTCGCCCAATCCTGGTCGGCGAGCAAGGTGATCGTCGGCTTTTCCGGCGTGCACCCATAGAGGGTAAAGAGTTCCGTCATCTGCTGAGTGACCTGGGTAAGAATCGTATCAGCAGTTTCAATCTGTCCCTGTTCATGGGCGGCATTGCCTGGGCCTCCCAGTTGAAAGAAGCCGCTGACAAAAGCTCCGGAGGAGGTCTCCGGGCTCTGCTCCACGCCGACCCCACTCAGCACGCCGATAAGATCGGCAGCGGGCTCAAGCAGGGGCATCGGGCAATTAAAGGTGATCTTCAGCCATTGTCGGTCAGCGGGGGTGATGTCAGTTGGGGATGCCATGGGGAGTTTCTCGAGAAAAAGGTGGTGAGTGATGCGTCGAGTCGAGTCTGTGCGCGAGTAACGACCCAGATGGATAGGTTGCAAGAAAGGTTACATCGGGCAACAGGTTGACGACTGCTCCAGCTAGATTTATATGATAAACATATCCCGATTCGTCGCTCAGGGCGAGCGTTTCTTCAGTCAAGGCCACTCCTGGCGAAGGGTAAGCTGTTGATCCTCTGGCAAAGACAACGCGGCAGGTAATTTGGGGATTGACAAAAACATCGGGATACGATTACCTAATCCGCTACCGTTTGCGCCAAGGCTGTTATTGGTGCCGCTGCGATGAACAGGTGGGAAGTCGAACACCGAGACCGTTGCAGATCATACGAGTTGTTCCTCTTTCCGGCTGTTCTTGCGCTTAGGCCCTTACTCGTTTTTTTCAAGGTTGCCTCATGATCGATACCTCGGGACATCATATTGTCTACGGTGTACTCCAGGACTACCTCACAGGCGAAACATTGCCTGATACCGATGACGAGCGAATCAGGCAGGGGCTTGCCCGACTGCTGGTGGAACAGCTCGGCTATGGCAAGGACGAACTGGAGCCCCGGTTGACGATCAACTCCTGTTTTAATAATAACCGGGTCCAGACCCTGATCGAATTGACGGCGCGGATCAATGGCCGGCGGCTGTTCATTCTCCGTTACGGACCTGGTTCGCTGGTGACCCGGGAGACGGCGGCGATTGCGGCGGCCCGGATTCTTGATCCTGAATATCGTATTCCCTTGGCAATTGTCACCAACGGCCGGGATGCGGAGTTGCTAGAAACGGGCCGGGGCAAGGTCCTGGCCGACGGTATGGATTGCATTCCCAACCGGAACCAAGCCGGTGCCCTGTTGCAGGAATATGTTTTTGAACCTTTTACTGATCCGGGACGGCGTGATAAGGCCTTGCGGATTCTTAATGTTTTTGATCAGGAAGTCTGTTGTGTGGGTACGAGCTGCGCACCGGATGCAAACCAATAAAGGGTGGAGTCGTTGCTTCTGCCGATGGCCGGAAACAGCAGCCCAACGATAAAAATAACGCAGAAGACGATCATGAAGAATACGGGAAACTGGAACAAAACGAGCTGGCATAATTTTACCGCCCTTCAACAGCCGAAATGGCCGGATCAGGAGCGGTTCGACGAGATCATCCAGACGCTGTCGGTGTTGCCGCCTCTGGTTTTTGCTGGCGAGATTCGGGATCTGAAGGCCATGCTTGCCAAAGCGGTTAGGGGTGAAGCCTTTTTGCTGCAAGGGGGGGATTGCTCAGAGGAATTTTCCCGCTGCACAGCGCCCAATATCCGGGAGACCCTCAAGGTTCTCCTGCAGATGTCTGTCATCCTTACCTATGCCGGCAACAAACCGGTGGTCAAGGTTGGCCGGATTGCCGGTCAGTACGCCAAGCCACGATCCAGCGATATGGAGATTGTCAACGGCCAGGAACTGCCAAGTTACCGCGGCGACATGGCCAACTCCGCCGATCCGGTGCTGGAGGCTCGGATTCCCGATCCGGAGCGGATGCTCAAGGGCTATCATATGTCGGCTGCGACCATGAATCTGCTGCGCGCCTTTACCCGTGGCGGCTTCAGTTCCCTGCACCGGTTGCAGGCCTGGAACCAGGAATTTGTCAAGCAGTCGCCGATGGGGCGTTCCTACGAGCGGATGGCAAAACAGATCAGCAATGCCTTGAAATTTATGGAAACCATCGGTATCTCAACCGATAGTCCTCAATTGAAAGAGACGCAGTTTTTCACCTCCCACGAGGCCTTGTTTCTTGGCTATGAAGAGGCTCTGACCCGGGAAGATTCTATTGCCGGCGGCTGGTATGACTGTTCCGCACACATGCTGTGGATAGGTGACCGGACGCGGCAGATTGACGGCGCCCATATCGAATTCCTGCGGGGAGTTAGGAATCCGCTGGGGATGAAGGTGGGCCCTAACTATAAAATTGACGACATTTTGGCCATTATTGAACGGTTGAACCCGGAGAACGAGCCCGGACGCATCACGCTGATTACCCGTTTCGGCTCCAAGGCGATCGAAAAACATCTACCGCCGCTGCTGCGGGCCGTCAAAAGTTCCGGTCAGCACGTGTTGTGGACCTGTGATCCTATGCATGCCAATACCTTCAGTGCTGAATCCGGCCATAAAACCAGGGATTTTGAAAATATTCTTTCTGAGTTGCGGTGCTTTTTTGAGTTGAACTGGGTTGAGGGCACGGTCCCTGGAGGGGTCCATTTCGAGTTGACTGGCGATAATGTCACCGAATGTATCGGTGGTGCCCGAAATCTCTCGGGCGACCAGTTGGGGCTTCGCTATCTGACGACCTGTGATCCGCGACTCAATGCGGAACAATCGCTGGAAATGGCCTTCCAGATTGCGGAGATGATCCGAACCTGACCAGAGCGGGTGACGCCAGGCAGGGCAGGGTTTGCTGGTTCAGGCCACGCCCGGAGCTGCGGCGAATAGAGCGGCAATTTCTTCTTTGGTTGTGCTGTCGAGCAGTCGCTGGTGAATGGTGGGGTTTTTGAGAATTTTGCTGACCCCGGCCAGGGCCTGCAGGTATTCTGTGGCCTTTTCGGCAGGTGACAGTAAAAGGACGAAGAGGTGTACCGGTCGGTTGTCTATGGCGTCAAAGTTGAGGCCTGCCCGGCTGCGGCCAAAACAGAGCAGGATGTCACTCAGTCCTTCGATCTTGCCATGCGGTATGGCCACACCGTTACCGACGCCGGTCGAACCCACTGCCTCGCGTTCCAACAGCACGTGATAGAGAACCTCCTCGGTGAAACGGCCACATTCAACCGCGGCCAGAGCAGCCAACTCCCGCAGGATGCCCTCTTTGATGGTGGCTTTCAACTCCAGGATGATCGATTCTTTTTTAAGAGGAAGCATTAAATTCGTTCAGGCTGTTCGCGTCTGTCGTCGGTGTTTGACTGGAAGTATTCTTAACTGATCCCGATATTTGGCAACGGTTCGTCGGGCAACCGTGATGTTCTCCTTGGCCAATAGTTCAGACAGTCTGTTGTCGCTCAGCGGTTTTGCAGGATTTTCGTGGCTGACCAGTTGCCGGATGCGGTTTTTAATCGCCTCCGCTGCCACGGTATCGCCGTCTGACGTTGCCACGGCCGTACTGAAAAAATATTTCAGCTCATATATCCCCTGGGGGGTATGCACGTATTTATTGGAGGTCACACGACTGACGGTCGACTCGTGCATGCCGATATCCTCGGCCACATCCCGCAGAATCAGGGGGCGCATCGCCCCTGCTCCTTTTTCAAAAAAATCACGCTGGAATTTCAACAGACTCTCCATCACTTTGTGAATGGTTCGTTGCCGTTGCTCGATCGATTTGATGAACCATTCCGCATTCCTTTTGTTCTCACGGAGGTAGCCGCGTGCTTCCGGCTGGAGAGCGTTTTTTTGTTTGAGCAGCTGCTGATATTCACTGGAAATTTGCAGTTGCGGTAATCCGTCATCATTGAGCTGGATAAAGAATTCTCCATCGATTTTATAGACATACACATCCGGGATAACGTAATTGGTCTGCTCATTACTGAATTCGTTGCCGGGATAGGGGGTGAGCTCCTGGATGATGGCAACCGCCTCGTTGATTTTTTTCAGGGGTGCCCCTGTTTCACGAGCCAGCTGGGCATAATTTCTGGATTCAAGCAGATGCATGTGATCTTCGACGATCCGGTAGGGCAGGGTGTCGTAATAATCCAGACGATCAAGCTGCAAGAGCAAGGACTCCTGGATGTCGCGTGCTGCAATGCCTGGTGGATCGAGACTCTGTACCAGGCGCAAGACCCCTTCAGCCTCTTCGTCGCTGCAGTGGCAATGCTGACAGATATCTTCGATGCTTGCTTCGAGAAAACCGTGGCCGTCAAGGTTGCCGATAATAAACTGAGCCAGTTCAAGATCTTGTTCGGTCATCTCCAAATGAGTCAACTGACATTGCAGATAGGTGTCTAACCCAGGAGTGGCAGAGATGAAATCGAATTGGGAGGGAGCGTCCGCCGCCGGGGTTTCGTGAGCAAATGAGAAATCGGCATCGAAATTGTTGGAATAATCTTCCCAGTTGACCTCGGCCACAGAAGCAGGGTCGTCGCCCTTCACCCGATCGGTGATCGGGGATTCAGCCTGGAACAGGTTTTCTTCGGCGGAAAGGGCGTCAGGGTTGACGGGCTGCTCGAGCAGGGGAGGCACTTCCTCTAGCATCGGATTTTGTTCGATTTCAGCCTGGAGGGCGTCGGTAAGCTCAAGGCGGCCAAGTTGCAGCAGCTTGATGGCCTGACGCAACTGTGGCGTCATCACCAGTTTCTGCGAAAGCTTCAGGCTTTGTCTGAGTTCAAGTGCCATGCCGAGTCAGTTTTTAGATGCTGTGGTATGCGTTGAGGTTTTGAATTGTTCGCACTCACATGCGAAAGTTGTCGCCGAGATACATTTTTCGAGCCACGGAGCTTTGAATAATATCCTCCGCCACGCCGCTGGTCAAAATCTGACCGTTGTTCATGATATAGGCGAAATCGCAGACCTGCAAGGTTTCCCGGACATTATGATCGGAAATAAGAATGCCCAATCCTTTCTTCTTAAGACCACGGATTATCTGTTGCAGGTCAGCGACCGAAAGAGGATCGACCCCGGCGAACGGTTCGTCCAGCAGGATGAAGCGAGGTTTGGTAGCGAGCGCCCGGATGATTTCAACCCGCCGCCGCTCGCCGCCGGAAAGGGCGTGCCCCTTATTGTTGGCCAGATGCTCAAGTTTGAGTTCAGCCAGGAGTTCCCCAATTCGATTGTTGATTTCGTTTTTCGGTAGTCCCATCGGTTCGAGAACGATGCGGATATTTTCTTCAACGGTCAGTTTTTTAAAGATCGAGGGTTCCTGGGCCAGGTAGGTGATGCCACGCAAGGCGCGTTTATGGATAGGCAGCGAGGTGATGTCCTCATCGTCGAGGAAGACGGTGCCGCTGGTCGGGCGGATAAAACCGACCATCGTATAAAAGGTGGTAGTCTTGCCAGCGCCGTTCGGTCCCAGCAGGCCAACCACGGAGGAACTCCTTACCTGTAGGTTAACCTGATCGACAACCCGCCGGTTGCGATATTCTTTAACGATACTACGGGTTTCGAGAACAGATTGTTCGCTCATGGTTATTTGTTGGATTCAGGGTGGAGGACGGCCCTGACCCTGCTTTTTGTGGTCTCATCCTGTTCCACCACCGACCGTTTCTCGTCAAGATAGTAGATGATGGTTTTGCCGGCGACCATGTTCTGTCCCTGCCAGGCCTTGGCGTTACCCGAGAGGATGACCTTGCGTTCCTTGGCAAAATAATCCATCCGGTCGCCGGTTCCCAACCAGTCGTTTTGGATGATTTTGACGTTGTTTTTGCAGATGAGCTTTTCCATTTGATTGGTGGTTTGCTTATCCTTGTTGTTTCTCGTCCCGGTATAGAAAACGGTCATCTCGTCGGAGCGGATGGTAAGTTTTCCCTGACGGGCATCAACTTTCCCGATAAAGACAACGGCATTGTCATTTTCCTGTGACACCATCCGGTTGGCTTCAATGTTGATCGGTTCGGACGAGTCTTCGGTAGCGGCACAGGCGGTCGCAATCGGCAGGAGGGTGATCGCGGCTATCCACAGGATTTTTTGTACGGCAGCAAGGAGGGGTCCCATAGGTATGTCCTCAGGGATGCATATAAAAAAGCATCGTTGCGGTTTCGGGATTGGTTATTGCAAGTATCCGGCCATGCTACTTTGTTATCCGGGAAATGTAAAGGCCTTAGGGTAATGTATGTCTCTCCTTTTATCGAACAAGAAATAGAAAGGTTTACATAGGGTTAAAGCGGGAGTAAAATAAACCCCTCCAAA
>CAZSIJ010000065.1:0-20912 GCA_964607065.1 uncultured Desulfobulbus sp.
GGGGAAATCTGCTGATGGACAGATTGAATGTCAAATTATGGGGTATCTTTTACAGGCCATACAGAAAAAGTTTTCCCAGGTTTATGGCCGACACCACAGGCACCCTTATCGAGATACAGGACCCAAGCCCAGTTGATCTCAAAGAAACTGGTTGTTGAGGACCAGTATCCTGACTGTATACCAGTGAAGGGATGTCCTGCCGGCAGTGCCGGACTGTGAGTGCTGCAATCAACCAAAGAGAGCAGTTCATTGATGGTAGGCAGCCTCCAGAGAGAGCGACTTTCCGTCCCGCTCTTTTTCCGCTCCAGGATTGCAACCCGGCCAGACCGTTCTGGTTCATGCCGCCGGGGGCGGGGTTGGACCGGCTGTTATTCAGTTGGTGAAACAATTTGGGGCAAAGGTAATCGCCACCGTTCGGTCCGACGAAAAGGCTGCCGCTTGCCTGGGTTTTGGTGCCGATCTGGTGGTGAATACCACAACCGATGATTTTGCTGTCAAGGCCAACGGCTTGACCCGAGATCAAGGGGGGCGATGTGATCCTTGATCCCGTGGGAGCCGCCTATTTCAAGCAGAACCTTCAATGCCTTGCTACGGAAGGAGTGTTGATACTCATAGGTCTGATGGGTGGGTACACCGTCGCCAACATCCGATTGCGCATGACTCTACAACGGGTGGGTATAGAGGATAACCGGCTCCGCTTCCACCCCCCGGATACCGAGAGTAAAGGCAGCGAACTGGTGCCGCCCGCCCTTGATCCGTGACAGATCCAGACCTTCAATGATCAGGATATCCTGACGCAGTAACCGGATATGGGTCTCATGACCGGGCTGGTTTCTTTCGATCCCCGGCTGATCGATGCCCACGAAGAGGAGCGAATACTGTGCCAGCCAGGCTGCCGCCTCGCTCGTCAGCCACGGGAAAAGTGGGTCGAAAACCTTCAGGGGTGCATTGCGGGTCTTGAAGAAGACGGCCTCCAGCCCATCCATATCGATATCCCGAACCTGCTCAAGACCGATATATTCCGGGGGATGGTCGGCCAGATCAACAACATGGCAGAAAAATTCAAGGGGAAACCGCTCATACTCACTGGAACCTTTCCCGCCGGGTATGGCATGAAGAGGATAATCCACATGGGTGCCGGTATGCAGAGGCAGATGCAGGGTACTTTCATGCATTCCGTGACTGGAAAAGTTTCTGGTGGTTTCGAGGGTCGGTCGCTTCTCGGCAAGGTTTTTATACACCGCCATGTGTTCGGTAATTGGCAACGAAACCGTGGTCCAATGCCTCATGGCGCACCTCCTGCCCTGACCACTGATAGAGCCCCGGGTGGATACAAAACCAAAGTCTCTTTACGAGCCGCAGCATGAATCCGTTCGGCAATCCGCCACTGGGCCAGCAGTTCGTCAAAGCTGGCGAACAGTGTTTTATCGCCAGCCAAGGCGTCTTTGAGAAGCTTGATATACGCTTCAGGTCTACTGCCAATCGTCCTGCAACTGTGACAATAATCAGCCGTAACCTGTTCCATTTCGAAACCGTATCCCGGAGCCTTGGAATTGAAGCGAAGATGAATCCCTTCCTGGGGAAACACCTCAATCACCAACTGATTGGGTGCGGCCTCCACGGTTTCGGCACAACTCAGACACAGGCTTTCGGGACGGAAATGCAAACGAATTTCCGTCTTCTTTTCGTCGAGTTTTTTCCCCGTTTTCAGGACAAACCTGGTGCCCGCCCATTGCGGCGTATCAATCCGCAAGGCAATCTTCACATACGTTTCCGTTGTTGATCCGGGGGCCTGCGCCTTGTATCCCTCATATTGGCCCACCACGGGCGGACTTGAGGGGTCAAGCTCGATGTGTTCAAGAATAAAGAGTTTTTTATGGCGGATGGACTCGGGCTCGAGATTTTCCGGGGTCCCCATCGCCACCAGGGCCAGCATCTGGAGCAGATGGCTCTGCACCATATCATTGATGGCACCGGCCTGATCATAGTACTCCAGTCGTTCCTCCACCCCTGAGGTCTCGATGCTGGTCAATGCAACAGTCTCAATGGCCCCGCCATGCCAGCATTCGGAAAAGATCCGGTTGGCGAAGCGAATGGTCAGGATGTTACGGATCATCTCTTTGCCCAGATAGTGATCAATCCGGTATATCTGTTCTTCCCGTGCCAGGGTCATGAGACGTGCCTGGATACCACCGGCCGACTCCAGGCTCTCGCCAAACGGCTTCTCAAAGAGCAGACGGTGATCCGGGTTGTCCGTTGCAAAGAGGCCTGCACCATGCAGGTTGGTTGTTATAGTGACAAAGGCATTGGGCTTGACCGCCAAAAAAAAGAGCCGCTTTCCTTCGATGCCGGTATTTTCATCAAAGAGATCCCATATTCCTCGGTAGGCTGAGGAATCGTCGAAGTCCAGGCGGTGATAGCCTATTCGTCTTTTTAACGTCTTACCTAAGCGAAAACCTCCCTTGGTTTCAACCAAGGAGATGTAGGCCTTGGCATCGAGGGGCCGACGCCCCAGACAACAGATCTGTGCAAATGGTGTTTCCTCCTCGTACCATTGCTGCAAAGCCGGCAGTATCTTCTTGGCCGCGAGATCGCCGGTGGCACCGAAGAGAAAGAGGGTGGCGCCGTTGCTTTCCATGGCTCACCCCTTGCCGCTGTCAACGACGCGGTGGCCACCGAATTCACGGCGCATGGCTGCCACGGTTTTTTCGGCGTATTTCTCCGTGTCCTGGGATTTGAAACGGGCAAAGAGAGCCGTCGCAATCACCGGGGCGGATACCCCAAGACGGACAGCTTCTTCCACCGTCCAGTTGGCCTCCCCCGAAACCCCGACGATACCCTCGATCGATTTCAGGCCAGGTTCCTGAGCCAGGGCGGCAGCGGCCATATCCATCAGCAATCCGGAGACGATCGAACCTTTTCGCCACACCTCAGCGACCCGGTCCAGTTCCAGGGACATCGGGCTGTGCCGGAGAATCTCCAATCCCTCGCCAATGGCCTGCATCATCCCGTACTCGATGCCGTTGTGGATCATCTTGACAAAATGCCCGGCACCGGCCGGTCCCATCCGGTCGTATCCCATGCCGCCACTTAAGCCCTTGAACATCGGTTCAAGCCGGGTATACACCGCCTCGTCACCACCTATCATCAGACAGGCCCCATGGCGGGCTCCTTCAGTACCACCGCTGGTACCGACATCCATAAAGTTGATACCAACGTGTTGCAACTGCGCATACCGGCGCTGACTGTCCTGGTACCGGGAGTTGCCGCCGTCAATCAGGATGTCGCCCGGAGTCAATGAGGGCTGGAGTTGAGCGATCATGTCATCCACCGGTTGCCCTGCCGGAATCATCAACCAGATTACCCTGGGTGCGGTGAGGGCAGCGACGAATTCGTAAAGACTGCTGTATCCTGTAATGCCTTCGTTGCTAAGCCGGGTCAGTTTGTCCGCCTTTTCAGTGAAAACTGCGACCTTCAAGCCTTTATCCCGGCCATTCAGGGCCAGCGGCAGGCCCATTTTTCCCATACCGATGATGCCCAATTCCATAGTGATGCCTCCGTCAGGTATACTTGTCGTACGTCCTCTGCAAAGGGTAACGATTCGTTCTCCTTTTTTTTCAGTCGGACAAAGTTGGCCTGTGGCGACTGTAGCCCTCCTTCCAAAATGAACTGAGGAAGAAGGGCTACAGATTTTTCAACGAGAAAAGTCCTTTTATTTTTTATCGCGGATTTTGGCGTGACATTCGTCACAGGTGGCCTTGACCTCGGCCAGTTTCATTTTGACGGTGGCGCCATCTTTTTTGCCGGCAGCATCAGCCACTGCCGTTGCAGCGGTGGAGATTTTCAGGGTCAGCTCCTTGGCCAAGGGATTGGGTAACGTTTTTCCGATCGAATCGGTCTGGGTGGCAAGGGCTGTCGCATCCTTCCCTACTTCCGCAAATTTCATGGCGGTCAGATTAGCATTCATGTCTTTCATCCAGCCGGCACGTGCCTGCATTGCTTTCTGTGTGGGGCGGAGTTCGGTGCTGACAGCAGGCTGAATATTGTCTGCCAGAGCACCGGTGGTAATGCAGAAAAGACTGGTAGCCAACAGCATGTACAAAGATTTTTTCATAGTTTGCTCCTTCACAGTTTAGGGTTGGCCTGCAAATGCAGGCGGAAAAAGAAAGCACTCCGCATCCCTTCAGATCCGTAGCAGGAATGAGGCGATACAAACCGAAGAGTCTGCGCCACCACAGGCCTCAGGGTTTTTGGTGATGATAAAACTTTGGTGCAAGCCTCTATTCATGATGTGAGAGGCCGTTGTTACTCTTCTTCATTGGTAATACAGTTAACCGGGCACGAGGTGATAGCCTCTTCTATGCATTTTTGATCGCCTCCTTCGGGAGAGGTGACGTATGCCTTGTTATCACTGGTATCGAAAGCGAAAACATCCGGGCATAGTTCGACGCACGTCTCGCAACCTATACATTCATCCTGATCGATTTTGACCTGTTTCATCATAGTCCTCATGAAAAATGGTTAACGTCCAGAAAAACAACATCTATTCATGCAAGTTTCTTTGCTATTCCGGCCACGTGAGCCCCTTGGAAGCGAGCACCAGCCAGCTCGTTGGCACTGGGCAGCCGCTCACCCTCGGTACCGGCAATGGTCGTAGCTCCGTACGGTGAACCTCCGGTGATTTCACTATTATCCATCTGGCCGGCAGACGAATAAGGAAGACCAACGATAACCATGCCGTGGTGCAGAAGCGTGCTATGGAAACTGAGGATGGTCGATTCCTGCCCACCGTGCTGCTGGGTTGCCGAACTGGTGAAGACACTACCGACCTTACCCACTAAAGCACCCTGCATCCAGAGTTGGCCTGTTGCATCAAGGAATTGACGCATCTGGCCGCACATATTGCCAAAACGGGTCGGTGTGCCAAAGATGATGGCGTCGGCTTGGGCAAGGGCATCAACAGTTGCAACGGGAATATGTTCCATACTTTTTTGGGCATCCAGTGCACCCATCGCACCGAGAATATCCGTTGACAACATTTCAGGGACTCTTTTGATGATAACCTCACAGCCTGGAACTTCGCGCACACCTTCTGCTAGAGCTTCTGCCATTTTATAGATGTGTGTGTACATGCTGTATAATAAACGATTAAAATTTTACTCATTATATCTCCTTTTAAAAGTTAGGTGAGAGGCATTTTTCACATTCTCCTCCATTTTTGCTTTCGGCGCGTCCATGGTGATCCGCTACTCGGTGAGCGCAGCGTCTTGAGTCTTCATGGTTGCATCATTTTGTCCTCCACAGGCTCAACGGATTGCGCTTGAACTGAAGACAAGGCAACGGGACGGACGTCTGCACAAGAGGGGGTTGGTCAGGTAATCATAGGAGGAGACGATTGTCAAATTCGCCGCCTTGAACGGCGCCCAGGTGCCTGGGTTGGCAACAATTACTATGCTTTTGCATGTTGTTCCTTCACCGGTTGCACGATCAGTAGGTTCGCATCGTAGGTCATGCTGCCGAGGTGGATGGCGTTGATCAGCCGTTGCACTGGTAGGGTATAATATTGGGAATCACAGAGCGGATTGCCGTTGTACGGATCGGCGACCCGCACCATGCCGCTTGCCGTGTAATCGGACAACACCACGAAATGGCCAACCGGTTCTCCTGCGATATCGTCGTAGTGCGAGCGTTTGCCCCGGGTGATCTCCCGCATCGAATTATAGAGAAAGGTGGCACTGAGCCCGGTCAGGATAGGGGTGGAGTGCTGCAAGATGTTCTCGAGCAGTTCCGGACTCAGTTGATCAAAGAGGATCCGGCCACCTAGGCGGAGGAAGGTGATATACGCCTGGCTGGCCTGGAGAAAGCGCTTCTTTTTTTTGAACTCCTGCTGCTGTTCGAGCTTATCGATCAGGGCAGGGGAATCAAGGCCCGTCCAGGTCGGATCGAACATCTTCAGGTTATAGGAATAGAGGGTGGCATCCATGCTGCGTAGCAATGCGTCGATCCCGAGATAGACAGCAAGTGTCCCACCGGTCTCAAGTGAGCTGATATCTTTGATAAGTTGGGCGAGTTCAACTTCGAGATTAAAGTAACGATAGACAGCATGCAAAGAAGTGGGTCCACAGCTGGTGTCATCGGGTTGGGGTAAGATCGTCAGTTCCATTGGCAAAAACCTCTGAGCGCATATGCCTCTACGATCTTCCAAACATTGTCTCCCTCATATTTGAGGGAGACAACATTCGAGCCGACAGCTTCAAAGAGTAGCTAGCGACAAGGCCACATTTTTAGTTGGCACTTTTCACAACAAGGTTATTTTCCGTTGATTTCACATTCTTGACATTACGAGTTATTTCCAGCGCTTTGTCCATGCTCTGACGGGAATCAACAACGCCGCTCAACCGCACCACACCGTTTTGGGTTGTCACGCTGATCTGGGAAATTTTAAGAACAGGGTCCATCGCTATTTCGGCCTTAATTTTGGTTGTAATAGCGGCATCATCTATAGATTCTCCAGCCTTTTTGGTTTTATCGCTGAGAGCATCTCCGGCTTTTTCGATCTTTATTTCTGCTTTTTCAGCGGCTTGATCGATCTTTTTTCCACCTTGTTCAACCGCTTTGTCAATTTTTTGCCCTGCCCTTTCAGCTGGTCCCTCTTGCTTGCACGCAGCCAATCCAAGAAAGGAAGCCAGCATTACAACAACAACTAAACTTTTAGCCGATACGTTCATTTTTAATCTCCATTTGTAGTTATTGTATTCCCAATACCACGAGAACAGTACGATATTTCCAATGTTTGCCCTACCTTGTCTTGTGGGCAAGGTGGGGTAGTTGACCTTCGACCTGAATCACTCGACGGTCATGTTGTTAACAACAGTCTTCACGCCGTGCACATCACTGACGAGTTTGGTGGCCAGATCTTTCTCGGCAACGTTCTTAGCCTTGCCACCCAATTTGACCACACCTTCTTTTGTTTCAACAACGGTGTTGATAGCGCTGGTCGAGCGGTGGTTCAGCAAGGTCATCTTGACTAGGGCGGTGATAGATGCGTCATCAAAGGATTCGTCCATGGCAACCATCACTTCGCCCGGCGCTTTTCCGCTAGGTTTTACAACGGCAGCTGCCACGATCATCTCATTCTTAACGCTTTTGACGCCATTCACGTCATCGGCATATTGGGTCGCCAAATCCTTTTGGGCCACACTGGTGGCTTCACCACGTAAGGTGACGGCCCCGTCTTTCGCTAACACCTCAGTTTTGATGGCGCTTACGCTCCGATGGAATAAAAGTGTGGATTTCACTTTGGTGATGAGCCACGCATCTGTTTGCGCCGAAGGAGCATCGCTTTTTACTGCCAGTTTGTTGTCCACGCTTTTAACTCCAGGCAGACTCACAACCGTCTCTTTGGCTAAGGATTTATTGGATTCTTCGGCAACCGTCCCGGTCAAGGTAACAGCGCCATCCTTGGATTGGATCGTGATGGCATCTCCCTTAAGGTAGGTCTTGAACACATATGACTTTTTCGCAGATGATTCGATGCGATCATCTGTTTCGGTGGCAAAGGCATTAACGTTGCCGAAGAACAAAGAAGCCACAGTTCCTAGTAGTGCTAAACGATACGTAATATTTTTCATGGTGCGTATTCTCCTTTTTAGTGGGTGTAATTATCATCATGCAGTTTTAGGCATATTTTTCAGGTATTTCATTTTTTTCAAATATTAGACAGTGCAAAAGATTATTTGTATTATCAAGATGTTACTCCTTGCACCTGGGTGTGTATCTTTTACCAAATCATGTCGGTAACAGATTGTGAGCGATTACCTGACGGGTTGGCATGCGTTAGCATGTTTAAACATCAGCTCGTTTCCAACAGCTTCACTGATTGTGTCCCAAGTCCTCCGGCTTGGTATGGTTGAGGATTTTTTGGGCAAGGATTGTTTCATTCGCGAAACCGTGGGTTGTCCTGGCAAACCGCTTCATGTTTTTCTCTTTTTGACAAATGGAAACAAACAAGGATGACGGCACAAACAACAACCCAATCATTGCATTTTTTGCAATCTTTGAGCCAACGCCCATCTGTGCAGTGTTGTGTAGTTTATTGTGCTGATTTTGCGAGAAAATTATAATGTAAAAATTTTTGTTTTGCTGTCGTCGATACCCATATTCAAGGTCATATTTAACCGGTGGCTATATGTGACCCTTTTTCGAGCTGTTCAGTTTTTATGGGGCGCAACTACATGGAGCAGATTGAAACGTGATATTAAGTGGAGGGGTAGGGCGGACTGATCTGGCCGGATGCGACAGGAGCTACAAAGATGTTTATGTCGGGATGAAAGCTTAATACCACAAACGCAACTCTCTGATATCTAGACCATCTGGCTGATCGTCATGCGGAAACGCAACAGGGCGGCAACAAACAGCACGCTGCCGATTACCACGATGAACAAAAACTGTGGCCAGACCACATCAAGGCCCGCGCCCCGGTAGAGAATGGCTTGCCCTGCTGACACAAAATGGGTGGTGGGTGCGGCCAACATAATATTCTGCACGAGATGGGGCATGCTTTCCCGCGGAGTGGCGCCACCCGAGAGCATTTGCAGCGGCAATAGGACCAACACCATCAGCATACCGAACTGTGGCATGGAACGCGCCAGGGTGGCCAGAAAAATACCCATAGATGTGGTGGCAAACAGATGGAGCGCGGCTGCCAGCATAAAAAGCGCCACCGAGCCATGCACCGGGACGTGCAGCATGCCTTGTACGATAAAGACCAGCGCCCCCAGCGCGGCCACCAGCACGACTAATCCCATGGACCAGACCTTTGCCAGCATGATTTCAGCCGGGGTCACCGGCATCACCAGGAGATGCTCGATGGTGCCGTGCTCACGTTCACGGATCAGGGCCGCGCCGGTCAGGATGATGGACAGCATGGTGACGTTGTTGATGATCTCCATCAGTGAACCGAACCAGGCTTGTTCCAGATTGGGGTTGAAGCGCATGCGCAGGGCCAGGCCGACTGGCGGCACGGCTGTACTGCGATAGCGAGCCACAAATTCGTTGACCTCGTTGGCGACTATCTGCTGAATATACCAATTGCCGGTGAAGGCCTGGCTCATCAGGGTGGCGTCGACGTTGAGCTGGATAGTCGGCGTGTTCCCAGCCAGCACATCGCGCTGGAAGTTCGGCGGAATGTTCAGTGCAAAGGTGTAATCGCCCCGGTCCATGCCAGCATCCACCTCGGCCAGTGAAATCATGGTTGGGGTTTTGAAGTGGGGTCGATAGAAGCTGGCGATGATGCGCGCCGACAGTGGTGAACCGTCCTCATCGACGATGGCGATAGGCGCATTGTGCAGGCTCTCGGGCATGGCGGTTGCGGCCACGTAAATGGAAACGGTAAAAGTGTAGATAATCAGCACCATCATCATCGGATCGCGCACCAGACTCCACAACTCCTTGATGCCCAGACGATAAATGTTCGCCACAGTGGAATTCATCATCAGGCCTCCTGTTTCTTCAGCAGCAGGATCGCCAGGCCAAGAATCACCGGCACAGCGGCCAGCAGCGGCCAGAACGAGGGCATCAGGTCGGTTAAATTCAATGCTTTGCTGAACACACCTCGGCTGATGGTCAGGAAATGGGTGGCTGGATAGATGCGGCCGATGAAGGCGCCCGTGCCTTCGAGCGAGGACACCGGGTTGAGCAGGCCGGAGAACTGCACGCAGGGGATGATGGTGCCGATCATGGTCACGAACATGGCGGCAATCTGGCTTTTGGTAAAGGTCGAGGCCAGCAGGCCAAAACCGGTTGAACCGATGACGAAGATGAGCGCCGCCAGGGTCAGGGTGGCAAAGCTGCCCTTGATTGGCACCCCGAAGACAGTGACCGCCAGAGCAGCCAAGAGAAAATAATTGATCATGGCCAGTGCAATGTAGGGCAACTGTTTGCCAAGCAGAAATTCGCTGCGGGTGACGGGCGTGACGTAGAGATTGGTGATCGAACCCAGCTCCTTCTCGCGCACCACCGACAACGCCGTCAGCATAGCGGGGATCATCATCAGCAGCATCGGCAGGATTGCAGGAACCATGGCGGGCAGGCTCCTGACATCGGGGTTGTAGCGATAGCGGGTTTCAAGCGTGCTGGCCGCGACAGCTTTCATGCCCAGGCGGTGCTTGGCCATGTCGATGAGCCACATCTGGTGCATGGCCTGAACATACCCTTGCACGGTCTCGGCGCGGGTCGGCATGGCACCATCAGCCCAGGCCCCGACTTGCACCGAGGTGCCGCGTTCGATATCACGCGCAAAACCCGATGGAATCTCGACGGCCAGCGCCAGCTCGCCGTTGCGCATGCGCCGATCCAGGTCGGCGTAGTCGGTGATCGGCGGTTTTTCGATGAAGTACCGTGATCCCGAGAGGTTAAGGGCATAGTTACGGCTCAGCCCGGTCTGGTCACGGTCAAGGACCGCATAGGATAGGTTTTCGACGTCAAGACTGATGCCGTAGCCCATGATGAACATGAGAATTGCTGTGCCCAGCAGGGCCAGAGTGGCCCGTACCGGGTCGCGCTGTAGTTCCAGGGTTTCGCGCAGCGTATAGCTGAAGGCGCGACCTAGATTAAAAAAGGATCGGTGCGGTTGGGCTGCTAAACTTACCATTGGATCAACCGCTGGCTGTGCGGCTGCGGAGATGGTGGCGGTTTGTGCTGCATCGGCTGCATTGGCCTGGGGACTGCCCGCCGTGGCTTCTTCCAGATAGGCGATGAAAGCCTGTTCCAGGGTGTCGGTGCCGCGCTGGCGGATGAGTTCTGCAGGCTGGTCGCTCACCAGTACCCGGCCGGCATGCATCAGCGAGAGGCGGTCGCACCGCTGGGCCTCGTTCATGAAATGAGTGGAGATGAAGATGGTGACGTGGTCGTTGCGCGACAGGTCAATCATCAACTGCCAGAACATGTCGCGCGCGATCGGGTCAACGCCCGAAGTCGGCTCGTCAAGAATCAGCAGTTCAGGCTTATGGATAACCGCCACTGCCAGCGATAAGCGCTGACGGATGCCCAGCGGCATATTATCGGGCAGGGTGTCGATGACTTCAGCCAGACCGAAGCGCTTCACCAATTCGTCCACCCGGGCAGGAATCCCGGACTCGGGCAAGGAGAACAACCGCGCATGCAGTACGAGGTTCTGGTGCACGGTGAGTTCCCCGTAGAGTGAAAAGGCTTGCGACATGTAGCCCACGCGTCGTCGCGCCTCAATGTCACCCGCATTAACAACCTGGCCGAATAACCGGGCAGTGCCCTCGCTGGCTGACAGCAGCCCGGTGAGCATTTTCATGGTGGTTGATTTGCCACAACCGTTAGAACCTAGGAATCCGAAAATTTCGCCACGCTGGATGCGGAAATCGACATGATCCACCGCCACGAAGTCGCCAAAGCGCATAGTTAAACCCTGAGCCTCGATCGAGATTTCAGCAGCGGTCGAGGCCGCCAGCGGCGGCACTACCACGGTTCGGTGGCCGCGACGCTTTTCCTCGGGCAGCAGGGTGATGAAAGCTTCTTCCAGAGAAACAGTGGCGGTTTGGGTTCGCAAGTCTTGCGGCGTGCTGGTCGCCAGCACCTTGCCCGCATCCATAGCCACCAGCCAGTCGAAGCGGTCTGCCTCTTCCATGTAGGCGGTCGCGACAATCACACTCATGTCCTGGCGTTCGGCTCGGATATGCTCGATCAGGTCCCAGAATTGTTTGCGCGAGAGCGGATCAACGCCAGTGGTGGGTTCATCCAGGATCAGCAGGTCGGGATCGTGGATCAGCGCACAGCAGAGGCCGAGTTTTTGTTTCATGCCGCCGGAGAGTTTGCCTGCCGGGCGTGACAGGAAGGGCTGCAAACCGGTGCTGCCCGTCAGATCGTCGATACGACGGCGACGCTCGGCCCCGTCGTGGCCAAAGAGGCGGCCGAAGAATTGCAGGTTTTCCTCCACCGACAGGGTCGGATAGAGATTTTTGCCCAGGCCCTGCGGCATGTAGGCAATACGCGGGCAGACGCTATCGCGGTGACCCGTGTTGGTCATATCGCCTCCCAGCACCTCCACCTGCCCCTCCTGCACGGCACGCGCTCCAGCCAGCAACGCCAGCAGGCTGGATTTGCCCACGCCGTCAGGCCCGATCAGGCCGACCATGCAGGCGGCAGGAATCTCCAGGCTGACAGTGTCGAGGGCCAGCGTCTTGCGGTAGCGCAGACTGACACCTGCCAAACGGGCGACCGGTGGCGCGGGGCTGGGCGCACCTTGATTCACTGCGGAACCTTGGTTGCCAGTTCAGCCGGCCATTGCGCCTGCGGGTCGAGTTTGATCCAAGCCATGCCTGGTAGGCCGGTCTTGACCAGTTTCAGATGCTTTTGCAGCAACTCGCGATCAATCTGCGCCTTGACCCGAAACATCAGCTTCTGCCGTTCACTGGCTGTTTCCACGGTTTTTGGGGTGAACTGCGCAGTGCTGGCCACAAACGACACCTTAGCAGGGATCACGTATTGCGGGGCCGTATCGAGGATGATGTGAACCTCGCTGTCCATCGCCAGTTTTCCGGCAACCGTTTCGGGCACAAAGAAGGTCATATAGACGTCGGAGAGGTCCACCAGATTAAGGACCTTGCCACCACTTGCCAGCACCTCTCCGGGTTGGGCAATGCGGTATTGGATACGACCGTCGCGGGGTGCGGTGAGCGCACTGTCGTCGATGTCGGCCTTGATGCGTGTGACCGTAGCCTCAACCGCAGTAATGGCGGAGCGCGCGCTCACCACCTGGGTGCGTGCCGCAACAATCGCCGCCTGGGCGGCACCCGCCTGTGCCTGGGCTGCGGCAACAGCAGCCTGGGTGCTGCGTAGCCGGGCCCGGTCATCGTCGAGTTCTTGCGCAGACGCGGCTCCCTCGCGGGTCAAGGTCTCTGAGCGCGCAAGACGCCGTCGGGCGGCATCGCTCTCACTCTCGCGCTGTGCAACAAGAGCCAACACCGCTAGTTTGTCGCTCTCACGCATGGCCACCTGGGCTTCGGCACTGGCAACGGCAGTGATAGACTGTTGCAGTCGCGCAGCTGCTTCGTCTCGTTGCGCTTCAAGGGTCTGCACCTGCATGTGAGCCAGGGTCTGACCAGACGAGACAAAGTCGCCCTCGCTGACCAGTATATCCTGGATGCGTCCGGCGAGTTTAGCGGCCACATCAATTTCAGTGGCTTCGAGACGGCCATTACCATTGACAAAGTCTTTGCCAGGAACTTTGGGTCGCAACATCTGCCAAGCCAACAACGCGGCCGCCACCAAGGCAGCAATGATCACCATTGGGACCAGCCATTTTTTCAACTTCTGGAGCAGGGATGGAGCCGCTGGGGTGACGGGTACGGGTGCAGCTGGGGCGGCTGATTCGTTGGGTCCAGGGGACGGAGCTGGCGGCGAGACCGGTGCAACAACAGGCACGGCAGCCGGGACCTTGATCTCAGGGTGAGAGGGGGATGCGGTCGGTACGGCTGAGGGTTTCGTGATCTCAGATGGCGAAACCGCCGGTGAGACCGGTGCTATAACCGGCGGAACAAGGGATACTGTCACGGTTACCACAACCGGCGCGGTGGTGTCTGTTGCTGGCTGCGGTGTCGTTGCGGTAACAGTGACCGGTAATGTGGTTGTGGTGGAGGTCATGGATTAAGGGTGCCTCGGGTGGAGTTAGGGTGGGCGCGGACAGGGAGCGAAGCAATATCCATCGCGCCGCCACCTAGGGCCGCATACAGGCTGACGCGGCTGGTCAGCAGAGCCCGGCGAATTTGCACTACCTGCTGCTCGGCTGCAAGCAATTCGCGTTGAGCATCAAGAACTTCGAGAAAAGTGGCCGCGCCGTTGTCATAGCGCAACTGGGACAACCGGCCGCGCTCGGTCTGCACGGCCTGGGCGGTTTGTGCGATGGCCAACTGCTCAGTCAACCAATGCCGTGCCGACAATGCATCGGCCACGTCGCGGAAGGCGCTCTGCACTGCTTTTTCGTAAGAGGCCACTGCCATGTCGTGGCGTGCTTCAGTCAGGCTTAGGTTGTTTCGTCGTCGGCCCCCATCGAAAAGGGGCAGTGAGATACTCGGTGAGAAGACCCATGCATGGCTCCCCGAGGCAAACAACCCTTCCAGTTCGGCACTGGCCGTCCCAAAGGAGCCGGTCAGGGTGACGTTGGGGAAAAATGCAGCGCGGGCAGCACCAATATTGGCATTGGTCGCTTTCAGCTGATGTTCTGCCGCGACGATATCGGGCCGTTGGATGAGCAGGTCCGAGGGCAGTCCGGCGCGTAATTCGACCAGCACAGACTGTTCCTCAAGATGTTCGGTCATCGAGGAAATATCAACGGGCGTACCAACCAACAAGGCCAGGGCATGAACTTGGGTCGCTCGCAACTGTTCAAGTTGGGCGCCCAATGCCTGGGCCTGGGTCAGCAGCGTCTGCACCTGGGTCAGGTCAAGCCGTGAGGTCGATCCGACTTGGACACGACGCGTAAAAATGCGCAAGGATTCGGCGCGACTGGTAATGGTTCGGCGGGCCAGCACCAGACGCTCGTCCAATTCGCGCAAACCTAGGTAGCTGTTGGCGACCTGGGCAACCAGTGTTATGGCTGCTGCGCGGCTGGCTGCTTCGGTGGCCAGGTAGTTCTCGAGAGCGGCTTCTTTGAGATTGCGGATCCGTCCCCAGAAATCGATTTCCCAACTCGCC
This sequence comes from uncultured Desulfobulbus sp., assembly GCA_964607065.1. Classification (GTDB taxonomy): domain Bacteria; phylum Desulfobacterota; class Desulfobulbia; order Desulfobulbales; family Desulfobulbaceae; genus Desulfobulbus. Next base: position 14,722 of record CAZSIJ010000065.1, read on the forward strand.
AGACCCAACGCTACCTGGTACTGGCTGCTTTCCAACGATTTGCCAGTCGGGCTCAAGTCTGCAGGAATGTGTGATCGGGAGACACCTGCCTGGGCGCCGATAGCGGGAAATTGCTCGGCACGCTGGATGCCATAGACGGCACGTGATTCCTCCACGCGCAGAACAGCAGTGCGCAGATCGCGGTTATTGTCCAGTGCCAGCTTGATCAACGACTGCAGGCGAATATCCGTAAAATAATCGCGCCAGCCCAGCGCCGCAGCACTTATGCCTTCCTGGGTGGTGGTGTTTGCATACGAGGGTGCCACAGGCAAGGTCGGAGCTGCGTAGGGCGGCGCCATCGAGGCGCAACCTGTCAGAAACAGGGCAACGAAAAATGCCAGGGCGGGTAGGCGTATGCCACAATGGATCCGATGGCGGGACGGAAAGGCCTTCATTGTTTCCTTTTTATGGATTTGAATGAATTTCATCCGGATATGTTTGTTTTTCAGGTATTACCGCAGCATGCTCACCGACACGAGAAGACGATGTTATCTTTGTGCTGCTCTACTTGTGTGGCGTGTTTCCGTTTTCTCTTAAGCTTAGATGTAGTGTCTGCCAGAGAGACTAGAGCTGGGAATCTCGGTTTTGCTATGTAAAGAGGTTGGTTCTGCTCTGACCAGGAGCCCATCACTCAGCTACATGAACAAGCCTGCGGCAAACTTAAAGAGCACCCCCATGCAAATTTACAAACTGTCTGCATGGGGGTGCAGCTGGAGTTAGCCGGATGACAAGGGCTTTATTATTCGACCAATCATTCCTGTAACGGAACTCTTGCTGGTATCTCGTCACGCTCAGTTACTAAAGCAAGCACGGAATCTCCATACCTGTCAGTTACCGGACTTTCGATTTGCAACAAGGTGTGCCAACGACGGAATGCCTCGATAAATACGATGGTAATCAGTACCATCAAGATGCCGGACATACTTGCCAACAGATACAATTTCTTGGGAAGGAAGTTCGCGGTGATATTCAGGTATCCTGCCCACAAAACAAGAGGATACACCAAAAGTCCCGGACCGGCGGTCACCCAGGCATACTTGGCCTTGCCAAGCCTGATCAACATGGTGGTGCCGACAATCAGCGCACAGGAGGCGAGCAACTGATTGCTCATGCCGAAGAGCGGCCATATGGTTGAGATATCACCGGTATAAACCAGATAGCCCCAGGCAGAGGTGAAGAGAGCGCTGGTTATGATAATACCTGGCATCCAGGTGTTGTCGGCAAACGGTTTGTACACCTTGCCAAGCATTTCCTGGAGCAAGTAACGGCCAACGCGGGTTCCAGCATCAACTGCGGTGAGGATGAACACTGCCTCAAACATAATGGCAAAGTGATACCAGTACGCCATCATCCCCTTCATAAACGGCACCGACGAAAAAATATAGGCCATCCCTACGGCCAGCGAAACCGCGCCGCCAGGGCGTCCTTGCACCTGTTCACCAACCTGTGCTGCCAAATCTGTCAAGTTGACCGTCGTTAGGCCAAGTGATGCAAAAGCTGCCGGTGCGGCATTAATTGCAAAGTAATCGGCCGGCACCAAAACACAAGCTGCGACCAGGGCCATCATAGCGACAAAACCTTCGACCAGCATGGCGCCATAGCCGACAAAGAGAACATCTCGCTCGTTGGCGATCATTTTAGGAGTGGTTCCGGTACCGATGATGGCATGGAAACCGGAGAGAGCGCCACAGGCAATGGTTATAAAAAGGAAGGGGAAGGCGGCACCTGGAATGATCGGACCACCCCCGAAAAAATAGGGGGTAATTGCAGGCATGTGCAGGATTGGGTGGACAAAGACAATACCCATTGCCAGCAATGCGATGGTGCCGATTTTGAGATAGGTGGAGAGGTAATCACGCGGTACCAGCAGGAACCAGACCGGCAGTGCCGATGCCGCAAAACCGTAGGCGGGAATAATTACTGCCAGTTGTTTTTTTGAAAAGGTGAATAATTGTGCCAAGACCGGATCGGCAGCAACATGTGGCCCGACAATAATGGAAACCACCAGCAGGATGACACCGATAATACTGCCGCCCCTGATGTCGCCAGGGCGGATCTTCTGCATGTAGATACCCATGACCATGGCTATCGGTATAGTGGAAAAAACTGTGAAGGTACCCCAGGGACTGTTGAACATTGCGTTGACAACGGCGATGGAGAGTCCGGCAAGGGTCAGAATCAGGATGAAGAGAACCGAGACAGACGCTACTTTACCGGCTGCGTTGCCGATTTCCGTTTCGGCAATAACCGAAAGGCTTTTACCTTGGTGACGAATCGATGCAAACAAGACGACCATGTCGTGGACTCCGCCCGCCAACACACAGCCTATCAGGATCCAGAGGGCACCAGGCATAAAGCCAAACTGAGCCGCCAGTACCGGGCCGAGCAGAGGGCCTGCAGCGGCAATAGCTGCAAAATGATGCCCAAACAGAACATATTTATCAGTCTTCACATAGTCATGCCCGTCAGCCTGGGTGACAGCCGGAGTCTCTCGTCCTTCGCGTAGATCCATGACCTTGTTAGCCAAAAACAGACCGTAAAAACGGTAGGCAATGGCGAATACGCACGCTGTGGTGAAAATTAGGGTTAAGGAATTCAATGAGTTACTCCTTTGCTTTATTGGACTTCAGTTAAAAGTGTGGTTAAGAATTGCTGTGTTGGAGTTGTTGAGTGTTAAACCTGTCCAGTATATCTCTGCCACCAGTATTCTGGACAGGTTTTGCGTCGTCGACGCACTGGTGTGGTGCTGGATGGGAACGCTTTCACTTCAGTTGCATCTCAAATTTAGGATGACACTCCAGGCAGTAGACTTTCGATTCCGCATGTACGGCATGACAAACCGTACAGTTAATTTCGCCGAGATGGGATTTGTGCGGATTTCTGTCGGGGAAATCTTTGGGAGCTGTTGTATCTATCAGTTGTTCCAAAGATCCATGACACTCCAGGCACTTTTTATTTTTTATGGTGGCCTCACCGAGAATATCCTTCTCGTGACAGGCTGTGCAGGTGATGTCCTTTGCAAGATGGCGGGCATCAAGATAGTTCGATTCCACTGCAGAAGTGAACATCTTCTTGATCAGGTCCATATCCTTTTCGGAAGGCGCGCCATAAGACGCTGTGGTTCCAAACAGTCCGAAACTTTTTCCTGGTTGCCAGGCATGGCAATTCAGACAATCCGCTTTCATCGGTTTTTTGAGATGGGCGAGATGAAGGCGGGCATCAAATTTGTTAGGTTCGGCCATGCCCCGACCTTTCGGGGCATGGCATTCCATACAGAAACTCACAACATTGCCCTTAACCGGGGGGTGCTTAAGGGGCAGAACCGTGGTGAAATCCTCATGACAGGCTGAACACGACTTCTGCTTCTTCACCACATTCACATTCCCAGGAGCTGATTTTGCTTGAGCCGCTTCCGAGCATTGAACCAAAGATATGCTGAAGATCTCTATCAACAGAAGAAATATCCATAGTGCCTGCCATTTATTCTTCATTCTCTATTCCTTGACGCGAAGTTATGATACGGAGAGTATTGCTTAGCCCTTTTTGGCCGCGTTCGTGCCGGCTATCCGACCAAAAACGATACAGTCGGGAACGGCGTTACCGCCCAGACGGTTCGACCCGTGGACCCCGCCGGTGACTTCTCCAGCCGCATAAAGTCGGGGAATAGGGTTGCCCCAGATGTCGATGACCTGTGCGTCCTTATTGATGCGGAGCCCACCCATCGTATGATGCACAGCAGGCCACTGCGCAATGGCATAGAAGGGTCCATCCGTCAGAGGAATCATGGATTTTGTAAACTGGCGACTGAAATCAGGATCCTTCCCGTCCGCCAAATAACTGTTGTGCGTTTTGATGGTTTCCTGAACAGCGTCCGCAGGAAGGCCAATCTTGGTGGCCAATTCGGCAAGCGTTTCGGCTTTGACAAACCGACCTTTAGCTATACCTTTTTCCACTTCCTCTTTTGTACCCATTTTAGGAATCATGGCCTCGTTGAAGATGGAATAGGTCGGTTTCATGCCGGTCTTGATTTGAGCCATGGAGACGACGTCACGGCGTTCCATTTCGTTGACAAAGCGTTTTCCCAGTTTGTTCACATAGACGATTCCGTAACCCGGGCCGCGAAACGGATATACGGCCGGTGCATCAAGGATCCCGGTTTCGGGATCAGCGTAGGGATAAAGCTGGATAAAGGCGAGTTGCAAGGCGTCGGCACCGACAGCCTGTGCATAACGAATCATTTCACCAGTTGCGCCCGGCTGATTGGTACAATTAAATTCTGGGACGATGCTCGGATTGAAAGCCTGGCGCATCTTGATATCCCTGCTGAATCCGCCTGAGGCGAGGATCAGAGCTTTGCTGATTTGAATATTTTTTGTTTTTTTACCAATCTTTACCTCCACGCCCTCGATGGGGTTCAAGGGATCGCTATCTTTTCTCCAGATCCATGTCACCTCCGCATTGAGACGAATTTCCAATCCCCTACCTTCGGCAATCTTTTTGAGAGCTTCAGTATAACCGCGTCCGACACCCTCATCACAGGTATGGGTCCGGTACGCCGTATGCCCTCCGGTCCGATTCAGAACCTCCCTCAGTTTGAGCCCACCATTCTCAATCATCCAGTCGAGGGAAGCGGTTGCTCCCTTGACGAGAACATCGACTAATTCTGGCGAGCCGTAGAAGTCACCACCCTTGAGAGTGTCGGTCTTGTGCAGATCTGGGCTGTCCTCGCCTAGATTTAATTTTTGGCGCAAATGAAATTTATCGTCCCAAGAATTGTATTCTCCTCCATTGATGATAGAATTCCCTCCATACGTTGGTCGTTTTTCCAAGATGATGACCTTGCTGCCTTGGGCACTTGCCTCTGCGGCTGCGGATAATCCGGCAAAACCAGAACCGACGATCACTACATCTATCTTTTCATCCCATTTATTCGGTAAGGCGCGAGTCATCGCTTCAGCAGAGCCGGGTAGAGCCAGGTTCATGGCAAGACCACTGGCTGCGGCGACACCCAAAGTAACGGCTCCCTGCAATAGAGTCCGCCGAGATACGTTCATAGCTTTTTTTTTCTCGACCTGTTCTGGCGGGACTTCTTTGACCTCTTGGTTTTCATTAATCATTTTTCACCCCTTTCTTTTGTGGTTTCTGAAAAGTCAGCTGACATTATCACTCACCTCTTGCGACAGGTTATTGCTTACTCTATTCTGCAATTCTAAAGCCAAAGCATTATGGCGGTGCTCGTGTCAGCTTAACAAATTGATTTTGTTAGATATGTTGCTAATCAAGATCACTACAGGACAGCCTGTGCTATCAATTTAAGGGGCCATATTTAACCGATGGTTGAATGTGACCATTTCTCGAAGCAATTTCGTTTTCGACGTTATACGCAGAGGAGGTAAGTAATCTTGGCAAAAGCAGATTCTTGGGTAAGGAACCAGTCGCCTCGATCACCCTAAGATTGGCTTAATTATTGATCAGAACAGGAAATATGGGGGCAGGAGATTGAAAAGACGTGTGCAGGAAATATTAATTACTTGTTGCGTTCAATTGCGGCACCGTTTTCAACGGTATCACAGATCCCTCGATTTATTCGTGCCGTAGTGCCTCGATCGGATCCATGCGCGCCGCCCGGCGTGCCGGAAAAAATCCGAAGACCACGCCAATGCCGGCTGAGAACACGAAGGACAGCAAATTGATCGTCAGGTCAAACAGGTAGGGTACCCCCATCACGCTGGCAAGCACAATGGATGCGCCGGTAGCGATGACGATGCCGATAATGCCCCCCAGTGTCGCTAAAGCTACCGCCTCGATCAGGAATTGCAGTAGCACCTCGCGTTCCAGAGCGCCAATGGCCAGGCGCAGCCCAATCTCGCGAGTGCGTTCAGTGACGCTGACCAGCATAATGTTCATAATGCCGATGCCACCCACCAGCAGGCTTACCGCAGCCACAGCGCCCAGCAGGGTGGTCATCACCTTGGTGGTACCCGACAAGGTCTCGGCCAACTGTTGAGTGTCGAGGACGTTGAAGTTGTCGTCGTCGCCCTCGGCTAGCTTGCGGCGTTCGCGCAGCAACTGCCTGAGGCTGGCCTTCAGGGGTGAACTGTCGCTGCCATCCTGCATCGACACCAGCAGGGTGGCTACCTTCTGGTTGCCGG
>CAZSIJ010000066.1:0-20706 GCA_964607065.1 uncultured Desulfobulbus sp.
CTGGTAACCCTCATTTTTTCAAGTGAGGTGTCAGATCAAGTCGAAACTATCTCATTTAAATTAATATCTGTATCTGTGGATAGTTAGCCTGTCAGTGTAACCAATAACAAGGCAAAAAAAGCTCATGAGCAATGACCAGTTCATAGTGAAGATAAATTGTTCATCCCTTTTATTGAATAACCTATGTTATTGATTTTTTGTTGTTTTAACTGTAAAAATGTCAACATTTTCGAGCTGTAAAATCCTGGTCTCGGCACCAGTAAATTAAAGGGGTTACAGCTTTTTAGCTGTGACCCCTGTTTTTGTCTATGGCCCGAGTGCATAATTTATGCCTCTGGATATGTCCAGGTGCTCAACGTGCTGAATTTATTTTTATAAAGAGTAGAACTCCCATGGTTCTACTTTTCAGTTTTTCGTAGATGGCCTTACAGCAAAGGGTTATTAGCAGAGTCAGTACATCATCCCGAAAACCAGTACAGCTTGATAGGGTGAAAAATAACCTGTTCCTCAACGTTTCTTCTCCTGATAACTCCTGTCACCCTCCGGTCAGTGGAGCTGGGTGTAATACCTCACTACAGCTTAGAATTTTTTCAACCTGCTGAACAGGCACCAGAAAAAAACGGTAAATGTCATATCAAGTCGAAACTACCTCACATAATTTTCAATTGTGACATTAACTCACCGTCGTACAGGTACAAACTCTCCGTACTGATTCGGACACAAAAGAATCCGTTCGCGATGTGGATAACCGTATTGGTCATACACAACCTCTCTATGACGGCTATAATGACATGAGCGGTTCGGCAGCACCTGAACAACTTGTGGCTGCATAACTACACCAGGACCTCCTTGAGGCCCGTTAGCATATACAGCTTGCGGTGGTGGTTGTCCGCCTTGTTGCTGGGCCATCTGTGCTTGTGCGTTGGCCTGATTAGCCTTATCAGCTTCATTTCCGATCATCGCGCCGCCCACAGCTCCAACACCGGCTCCTAGCAATGTAGCTCCGGTATTGTGCCCGATAGCTTGTCCAATCAGACCGCCCGCCGCTGCACCACCGAGTGCGCCGGTTCCGCTGTTTGTTGCACAACCGGAAAGACCAAGAACGGGCATCAATGCAAGTGCCAAATAAAAGGTTCGTTTCATAATTCAGTTTCCTTTATGGTAATTTGAATATTTTTCTGACTACTGGACAGCTTCTTATACGTTTCCTACCTATCGTGCGTCATTATCACGAGCAATCTTTAGCAGGCATAATACCTTGTAATTGAATAGCTTTATTTATTAAAAAGAGGCTTTGTAAAAATAAAGCAAAATCAATCACCTCGTTGATCACTGATGAAAAAATTCTGCCCTGAGAGGGTAGCAAAACTATGGAATGCACTCGTCGTACCATCGTCATTCAAGAGAAGCAGATGAAGAAAAAAGAGTTAAAAAAATCCCCCTTCACCGTGATCGGCTAAAGGGGGAAAGGTACTACCAGCTAGAGAACCGGCAAAGGCTATAAGGTCGTCAGATGATTGGCTTCATAGCGCTCATGTACGAGCGGAGTTCCTCGCCGACCTGCTCAACTTCGGTATAGCGGATGGCGCTGTTGATGCCGATCAATTCGATATTGTCGACAGAATTGTCGTGGACAACCAGCCCTTTACCGATAACATCGATATCGATGTCTTTCATGAAATCGGCCAGCATCGGCACTGCCTTGTGGGCAAAAAGATAACAGCCGTACTCGGCAGTATCAGAAATGACCACGTTCATTTCGTAGAGTTTTTTGCGAGCGATGGTATTGGCAATCAACGGTACCTCATGCAGGCTCTCATAGTAGGCCGATTCCTCCTTGATCCCAGCTGAGACCATGGTGTCAAAAGCTAGCTCCACCCCTGCCTTGACCATGGCGATCATAAGGATGCCGTGGTCAAAATATTCCTGCTCGGGAATCTCGGCATCAGTGGACACCGCTTTCTCAAAGGCGCTCTCCGCGGTCTGGGCACGCCAGGTCAGCAGGTTTTTATCATCGTTGGCCCAGTCCTCCATCATGGTCCGAGAGAAATCTCCGGACATGATGTCATCCATATGCTTTTCAAACAGCGGGGTCAAAATCTCCTTGATCTCTTCAGCCAGATAATAAGCACGAATTTTGGCCGGATTGGAGAGTCGGTCCATCATGTTGGTGATGCCGCCATGCTTGAGGGCCTCGGTAATGGTCTCCCATCCGTACTGGATCAGGCGAGAGGCGTAGCTGGATTCGATGCCCTTGGCGATCATCTTGTCATAGCAAAGCAGGGAACCGGCCTGCAGCATGCCGCAGAGGATAGTCTGCTCGCCCATGAGATCGGATTTAACCTCGGCGACAAAAGAAGACTGGAGTACGCCGGCCCGATGGGCTCCGGTGCCGCAGGCATAGGCCTTGGCTATATCCCAGCCCTCGCCCTTGGGATCGTTCTCCCGATGCACGGCGATCAGGGTCGGCACGCCGAAGCCCCGTTTGTACTCCTCGCGCACCTCGGTTCCGGGGGATTTGGGTGCGACCATGATCACGGTCAGGTCCTTGCGGATCTGCATCCCTTCCTCAACGATGTTGAAGCCATGGGAGTAGGAAAGGCAGGCCCCTTCCTTCATCAACGGCATGACGGCGGTCACCACCTTCGAGTGCTGCTTGTCCGGGGTAAGGTTGATGACCAGATCAGCGGTGGGGATAAGTTCCTTATAGGTGCCGACGGTGAAGCCGTTACTGGTGGCGTTTTTCCAGGACTGCCGTTTCTCGGCAATGGCAGCATCCCGGAGGGTGTAGGAGATATCCAGGCCGGAATCACGAAGATTGAGCCCTTGGTGCAGGCCTTGCGCGCCGCAGCCGATGATGACGATCTTCTTGCCTTTGAGCTTATCGACACCCTCGAATTCAGAAACGTCCATGAACCGGCACTTGCCCAGCTCTTCCAGCTGGAGGCGGAGCGGGAGCGTGTTGAAGTAGTTCTGTCCCATAATGTTGTAATCCTCAATGTGTGTTGTTGTTCTTGGCGGGAGGGTACGGTGCACCGGCCCCGATATATTGGTTGCGTTAAGTGATTTCTATGCAATTCATCGGTGCGGAAAAAACAATGAAGGTGCATGAGAACCACTGCTTCGCCTCATACCATAGATCTTATCTATTTTCCGCTTCTTTATGGCAACTGGCAACCAAGGGAATGATAAAAAGCATTGGACAATCTTATTGTTACTCCCACCTTCGCACTTGCTTCGTGCCAGATATTATTCAAATTCTAGTTTGTATAAGCCTTCCCATCGGTTCAGCTGAATATGAGAGAGTTAATGCTTGGCTGCATGGGAGCAAAACAGACCGAATAAAATCTGTTGTCGCATAAGATCGTGGTTTTCTGTTTTGGTTGTTTTCTGAAGTGTCCCTCGAGATAAGGTACGTTTGATTACAATTTCTTCAGCCGTTACCAGTCACTTTTTAGCGCCTGAGCTCACTGGGACGTTCCCATACTCGCTGGTGAGACATATTAATCTAAAAGATGCTCAAGTGTTGATTGAACGGTGGCAGGCCCCTATAATAATTAAAAGCATCCGCACCACAGTCCCACCCTAAGCTTATACCCTAACGGCCTCCTGCTCCTGAGATGATTCAGAGGGTTCCTGGATATTTTTATGCGCCCAAGGGAAAAAAAGCAATAACACGTTGTTGTGGGCCGGTTTAGTGAGACCGAGCACAATGAATAATCCGGATTAAAAGAGAAGGATCTATAGGCGGTGATCGACCTACGGTACTGTATAGTTTGACCCGTGCATGACAGGGAGAGGCAAGACAGGAGGAAACCAATGGACTGGCGAGGGATTCTGCTCGTGACAATCAGCCTGGTCCTAGCCACACAGGACGGCAGGGGAGGAGACGACATACAGACGGCACGAAAGCGGATGGTAAAGGAAATTGAGCTGGATGTGATGACAACATCCTTGTACATCGGTCGGCCCCAGCTCACTGAAGAAGTAATGGCGGTGATGGCCAAGGTACCTCGGCACGAATTTGTCCCCAATGAGAACCAGGGGGCCGCATATCTCAATTGTCCCCTGCCGCTCGAATTGCCGCCCCGCAGCTCGATAAAAATGACCGCCACCATCGCAGTGGCCCTGAAACGCTTGGACCGCAGCATCGAGCCCTCCCAGCATGTGGCTATCATCCGCACTTGGAATACCGTCACCATCGCCGTCTCTCCATCCCCTCTCTCCCCGCAGCACCTGGAGGCGGTTCGTGCCTTTTGCCGCTCCCGTGCCTTCGATCTTGACTGGCTACCGGATATCACCACAGCTGAAGTTAACCGGATCAACGTTCTGGATCGCCCGTATCTCTACGAAGCCGCCAAGGAGATCTGGCAGGGGGACCAGCGCCTCCAGTCCGGCCTCTTCGACCTGACCCCGGCAACCGATGATCGCCCCTGGTTCAGCCATTTTTTCCGCTGGACCTCCTTCAAGGCACTGTGGGCGCAACGGGCCTCGGGAACGGCCTCAATGCTGGAATGGGAGTATCTTCTGCTGTGGATGTCGCTTATTGTTGCCCTGAGCGTCGGCCTGCTGGCGATTGCCTGGCCGCTCCGGCCGTTGTACCGTGCGCACCGCCGAAACGAGCAAGGAGCGGGAGGCCAGCTGGTTCGCGCGCTGTACTTTGCCGCTCTGGTCTTGGCCTTCTTTTTTCACGCAATAGCCTTCATGCAGCAATGTATTCTGTTTTTAAGCCATCCCATGGTCGCCATGGCGGTTATCGTCCCGTCCTTTCTCTTTTTTGCTGGATGCGGCAGCGGGTCTGCCCAATATTTTGCAAGGCGAGCGACCTCATCCCGCTGGGCCTGGGTGCGAGATCGTCCCGTGACAGTGGCGACCGCTGCCATTGTCATCATTTCCCTAGTTTACCTGGAGTTTTGCTGCCCCTTATCTTTCGTTTCGGTGCTGGCTGGCCCACCCCCCTGCGCCTTCTGGCCTGCATCATCTTGATTGGCGCCCTTGCCTTCTGGATGGGCTGCCCTTTCCGCTGGGACTCCAGAGACTTGGCCAAAAAAGCCCTGATTTTGTCCCCTTTGCCTGGGGTGTTAACGGCCTGTTTTCGGTCATCAGTGCCATCGCCGCCACCATCTTCGCCCTGCACGCCGGATTCCAGATAGTTATCGTCTTTGCACTCGGCCTCTATCTGCTGGCCGCAGCCTGTGAACGCCGTCTCTGACATGGATTGCGAAACAATTCATGTTGAACGCTGTCAAATAGAAAGAAAAAAACAGGGATATCCAGGATCGGTAAAGTTAACGGAAAAACGGAGAGTTACTTTAACCGCGAAGGACAGCTCAAACTCTTGTCCTGTGTATCTCCAAACCTGTTATTCCTGTTGCTTGCTTCTGATCTAGCACGAAAGGGAACGGCTTTCTGCCGGATTTTTTTGGTAATGTGCTCACGCGAGACCTTGAGCACATTATTGAGGACATAGAGGAATAACTGATGAATGTTCGCTACGATATACCTGGGACGGTGCTTTGCCACACGAAGATCTGGCATCTGCATAACAACATGGAAGCAGTGGCTGGTCTTAACCGTAGTTTCATATCGGGATTACAATGCTGTAAAATTGAACGATGAATCTGAGGGATGTTGTCATTACTCGTCTACATCCGACGCACCTGCCCTTGATCAGGTTCAAAGAGTTTCAGCTTTCTTTTGGCTAGCGCTACCACCTGAGCCTTCGATGCCTGTTGGGCCCCGGCAGCCACAAGACGATTATTTTTATCAGCAATTATAGTGTTGCTGGTTTGAAGTTGGTCGATCTTAGCCTGCAATTCAATTACTTTGACATGGGAAAAATGCGTCAGCCCCTGCCCGATGACCAGCGCCGCCATCACCATCAATCCTAGCCGCTTGCACTGATTGGGTGCAAGGCGAACGAAGTGAAGGGTGTTTTTTCGGGGGCTTCGTTTGGCGAGAATCACTTGGCGGGGCCTGTAGACAAACACATTTATATTCGGCCTCATTGTCATCCTTCCTGACTCACTTTCCCCTTTCACAATCGCTGAAGCAGTAATTCACCGTAACCTTCATGCTATGCGCACGAAGATTTGCAGGTCTTCTGTCGTTCATATTCTCAACGACGTGGATCAAACTTGTTTGGATTTGGAACAAGTTAAACTGCTTTTTGCTCATGTTATGCCACCTGTTTCGCTAGGTATGCTATTAAGGCATCGACTGCGATCTCCACCATAGGCTTGTCCAGATCAACGCTGGCGTACCTTAACTTCTTGTGTAAGTCAGCCGGAACTCGGATGGTTAGCTTTTTGTCTTCTGCGTGCGGGTTCTGTTTTGGCCGCCCCATTTTTGCAGGGGACTTGACAGGTTTGACGGTTGTTTCAATAACCTTGCCGATATCGTCCAAAACCATACCCTCGTCCCCTTGTGCTTTTTTTGATGTCATAAAGTTTTTGACCACAAACATCGTCAGTAGATGGGCATCTGTGCCAACTATTTGTTAATCCGTATTAATTATGGTTGGAGCCCTTGTAATCTCTACTTAGATACTTTTGACAGCAATAGTTTTTTATATAAAAAATATTATATAGACTTATTGAGTATAATAATACTTTTGACGATTTTATGGTAAGAATTTTATTCAGTCAAAATATTTTTTATCAATCGCGGCCCCTCGGCACAGGTGCACTAAAAAATAAACCTTCAACCGTTCAGCTCAAAACCGCTTTTTAATAAACATTTTGTGCGGGCCATGAAAGATGTGTGCCCGACAATCTCCATCAAGCTATCTATGCTTGCAGCAATAAAAAAATTAACCAGGATAACATGATATATTATGAGCTCTTCTGGATTTACCATCTTTTGAGATGGGGTAACGTTTAGGCCTATCCATCCCGCCAGGCCAGTCAGTCCATCGATTCCAGCAAACCCACCAAAGTGCTGAGTTGGACCTTTGCCAGTCAGTGTCCGTAATATTTTCCAACTTCTTGTTCCTGCTGAGGTTTTGTTTACCCTACTCTTGAAAAATAATTCTGGTTATTTTATATCTGTCTGATATCATGTAATTAAATATTAAATGGTAACCGCAATTTTCAAGGCCCTTTATGAACAAATCAGAATTGATAGAAGCTCTCGCTCAAAATCAAAGCTTACCTACCAAAACAGCCGCTTCTATTGTGAACATGATTCTGGATACAATGATCGAGACTCTGGTGAAAGGAGACAATATCGAACTGCGCGGTTTCGGAAGATTCACAGTGAAGGTATATGAGACGTATACCGGTAGGAATCCCAAGACTGGAGCTCCAATATTAGTAAAACCAAAAAAATTGCCATTTTTTAAAGTCGGCAAGGAACTTCGCGAATCGATAGATGCAAACCGAGGAAAATGATTCCTTGTTACTGGCTAAAAACAGTCTGCCGGAGGTTAGAGATGAAGATAAAAGTGATTCATCAATGGAGAGATTGGCTATTGGAATGTGTCGGTGTTGGCCAGTATTCGTTTATCAAAAAAGACAATAAAACCGTAGTTCGTACCTTCGTAGCTAAAAATCATATTGATGCCGAAAATCAATGTCAGAGTATCATTAACACTGCGAAAAAATTGTCAAAGATTGAATTTCTCGGTAAGTGTTGAGGCTTTTAAAGCAAACAGAAACGACTCTGTCACTGTGGCAACGGATATAGTTCAAGAAGTGCTGCATGGTAAAAAGAATATTGAGCCGCTACAGGACTTGAATAAAGACATCCATGATCGGTGGTCGACGGTTTAGATCGATTGAACAACTGCAGACGGTGCTCAACGATTTCAACCGGCACAGAGAAACTACTCAGGATTACCGCTTCATTGGGAAGATTCTGATCTCATAAAGACAGCACAACCGAGAGTAGCTCATGACAACGTCGCCACTAATGAATCGCCAATACGGCATTGTTAAAATTGTCTGTATCTACGCTGTATTCGGACTCCTCTGGATTTATACATCCGATAAGGTACTCGGGTGGTTCGTACATGATCACCAGATCCTCGTGCAAGTTGCTATTTTCAAAGGTAGCGTATTCATCATCCTTACTTCTCTTCTTCTCTATTTGCTCATCAGGCAATACGACAAGAAATCCATACAATCTGAGCAGGCCGCAGTAGCTATTGAAAAACAATTTGAGCAGTTGTTTCAAAAGATTGCCGATCCAATATATATTGCGGACACAACTGGACGAATCATAGCTGTAAATGATCAGGGCTGTCGGGGACTTGGCTACACTGTAGAAGAAATGCTACAGTTTCAACTAACTGATGTGGATGCCACGCCAGAAGTTTCCGACTTATTTTGGGCACAAATTCCCCAGCTCGCAAATAACACTTCAATTACCTTTGAGTCCAGCCATCGTCGCAAAGATGGAACGACATTTCCAGTTGAGCTTCATGTCTGCCGCATTAATTTTGCTGGTCAAGAGGCAGTAATGGGCGTTGCCAGAAATATTTCTAAACGCAAACAGACTGAGAATTGCCTGGCCTTCTTAGCACAAACCACCGCGACGCCTACGGGAGAGGACTTTTTTCACAGGTTGGCACTCTATCTGTCCAGCAGTCTAGGTATGGATTATATCTGTATCGACAGTTTGGAACCGGGAGACCTCTCTGCTCGGACTGTTGCCATCTATTACGACGGCATTTTTGAGGACAATACTTCTTACACATTGAAAGATACCCCGTGTGGTGAAGTGGTTGACAAGAAAATATGCTGCTACACGGAGGGAGTACGGCATCGTTTTCCTGGAGATGCAATCTTGCAGGATATGAATGCCGAAAGTTATGTAGGGACAGTATTATATGGAACAAACGGCAAACAAATCGGCTTGCTTGCGGCTATAGGTCGAAAACCTTTGGCAAATCCCGAAGAGGCAGCTGAAATCCTTCAATTAGTGGGCGTGCGAGCCTCCGCAGAGCTAGAGCGTATTATTTATGATGGGGAACGCCTTTGTCTTGAGAAACAAATTCTCCACTCCCAGAAACTAGAGAGCCTCGGGGTTTTGGCGGGCGGCATAGCTCATGACTTCAACAACATCCTCATGGCCATCATGGGCAACGCTGATTTGGCTCTGATGAGAATCAACAAGGAGTCCCCCGTTGTTGAGAATTTGCATCGTATTGAACGAGCTGCTGCTGAAGCCGCAGACTTGGCTCAACAAATGCTTGCTTATGCCGGAAAAGGGAAATTCTTTGTTGAAAACCTGGACCTGAATCGTCTTCTTGATGAGATGCTCCACATGCTGGAAGTATCCATCTCAAAAAAAGCAATCCTACGCTTCACTCCCACACCCAACATTCCCTTGATAGAGGTAGACGCTACCCAGATACGTCAGGTCATCATGAACCTTGTCATCAATGCTTCTGAAGCTACAGGTGATGACGGCGGTGTCATCTTCATAACCACCGGTTGCATTGACTGTGACAAGAACTCCTTGAAAGATACCTGGCTCGACGAAAATCTCCCTGAAGGTCTTTATGTTTATCTGGAGATTACAGATACTGGTTGCGGCATGGATAAAGAGACCATGATGAAGATTTTTGACCCCTTCTTCTCTACCAAATTTACTGGAAGGGGTTTAGGGATGGCAGCCGTCCTAGGTATTGTTCGTGGCCACAAGGGCGCCATAAAGATATTCAGCGAACCGGGCAAAGGCGCCACCGTCAAGGTTCTCTTGCCCGCCTCATCCATGCCAGCAAAGGCTATCACCCGCGATAGTGGGTCAGATGATTGGCGTGGTAGCGGCATCGTTCTGCTTGTGGACGATGAGGAACAGGTGCTGGGTATCGGGAAAGAGATGCTCCAGGAACTAGGTTTCGATACCATTACTGCCAATGATGGAAGAGAAGCTATAGAAATTTTCAAGAAAACCAGTGGTATATCCTTCGTCATTTTAGACCTTACAATGCCCAAAATGGATGGCGAACAATGTTTTTTTGAATTAAGGCAACTGAATCCCGACGTCAAAGTGATCATATCTAGCGGTTACAATGAGCATGAAGTTACCCAGAAGTTTGCAGGCAAAGGACTGTCAGGGTTCATACAGAAACCATATAAACTGTCAAAGCTGAAAGAAGCTATCAAAGGGTTGTAATCCTTTATATTACGCCATCATCTGGATACCTCTCCAGGAGATGGCGTAATGTAAAGTCAGTATCCATCCCCGCCGCCATTCAAGTCCACCGATTCCACAAATCCCTCCGAATTTCCAAGGTATTCCTGTGTGGTGTCACCGCCTCCAATAACCAATAACCTGAAGAAATGTAATTCGCGGGTACTCTTCTCTCGTTTTTACCCAGAACCCACCACTCCAATCCATGACCACTGCCAGTGACTAGTCTTCCGATGTGGCGTCAACAACGGCGGCCACTTGAGTGAGGTTTTTAGCTCGCCTGATTATATTCTCCCTCGGTTTCTCTATACATAAATTGCATAAATGCCTTGATGCGAGCTGTAAAGCGAACGTCTGGATGAGTCAATATCCACACATGATGACTACACTCTGGCGGCAAATCCATAATCTCAACCATTCCTGAGTCGGAGTCGCCAATATAATGTGGCAGTATTGTCAACCCCAGGCCCTGGCTTGCCAAATGGTATAAACCGGTCAGTTTGTCACAACACGCAACTATATTTTCATCGTGCACATACTTCCTAAGCCATTTGTTGGCCGGCAAACCCGACAGGGATTCATTAGGCATCAAAAAGTGATGCTTGTGAAAATCAGCTGCACTTGTCGGCACCCCATAGCGCTCGAGATAGGTTGTTGCCCCATACAGCCTAATGTGGATCGGTGCCAACTTTTTCCCGACCATATAGTCTGGCTGGGTATTGACAGCCGGGAGAACGATATCAGCTTCACGTTTGCTGAGATTGGTGTAACGGGTCTTGATATCCAAATCGATTACAATGTCAGGATATAACGTCTTGAAACGGGCGATGTATGGTGGAAGCCAATAGTACCCTATCGTGTCTGTTGTGGAAATTTTGAGATACCCACTCAAATGGACATCCTTCCCCTGCATCAGACGTTGGATTGTGTTCATTTGTTCATCCACCTGCTGAACGCGATCTAAAATATCTTCACCAGCTTTTGTCAGCTTGTACCCTGATTTAAGCCGCTCGAATAAACGAACGCTCAGCCTCGCCTCCAGCCCATTAATCCTCCGAAACACCGAAGAATAATTAACGCCAAGATCCTCTGCGGCCGCTTTTAGGTTTCCGAGAGTCGCAACCTTGTAAAAATAGAGATAATCGTCCCACCCCAATTCGCTATGCATTTTTGCATTCCTCGTTTGCTTATTACGGTAATTGAATTGCAATTAATCCGTGAATACTATGCAAGTCAAGAGGGAAGCAACATCCACTCGGATTCAAGGTCACAATTAACGAGGTAAACGCCATGTACCAACCAAGTCTTTTCATATCGCATGGAGCACCTGATATAGCACTGAGGAATGAGCATCCCTCGTATCAGTTTTTCCAAGAACTACCCAATATGTTCCCCAGGCCAGATGCCATTGTCATTCTTTCGGCCCACTGGTGTACTGATCACATCATGATAGCCAAGGATGAATCATATAAAGCCATTTACGACTTTGGAGGATTTGATGAACGTCTCTATTCGATGAAATATTCCCCCAAAGGAAGCCCGGACCTTGCGCGCATGATACTAAGTTTGCTGAAACAAAATGACAGCAAAGCAGAACTGGTAATCAACTCTGGCTTGGATCATGGGGCCTGGATACCGCTGATGTTAATGTATCCCGATCCGTATATCCCGGTTGTCCAGGTTTCCATCCAACCCGATCGGCTCCCCTCCTATCATTATGCTCTTGGTGCATCTTTGGCGGTACTGCGGAGTCAGAACGTTTTAATCATTGGCTCAGGAGCCATGACGCATAACCTCTACGAATTGGCATTTAATGATCATGATGCCATTCCTCCTCGCTGGGTATCTGAATTTGCAGATTGGATGAAGGAACGATTGGAGGCCGGGGATAAAGAGTCAGTTATGCAGTATCGAACCCTTGCCCCTTATGCTGAGAAGAACCATCCAACGGATGATCACCTTGTTCCTCTTTTTATTGCAATGGGCGCAGGAGGTGGAGGCACAGCTCAAAGAATTCACACTGCTACTACATACGGAACAGTGATGATGGATGCGTACGAATTTACAGATGCAAAATTGCTTAAACAGGAAATTTAATAACCAGCTGATACTACAATAATTTTACAACCAAACTAAAGGTGAGAACATGTTAAACAGATTGCTTGCAACAAGAGATGATTTTTCCAGCACCGTACTTCGTGTAGCCTTAGGCCTGATTATGTTACCGCACGGAGCTCAGAAAATGCTCGGTTGGTTCGGTGGGTACGGCTTCGCAGGGACTATGCACTTTTTTACGGATACCATGGGGATTCCCTATATATTTGCCTTGATGGCAGTACTCGCAGAATCGATTGGTTCAATAGGCTTGATCGCAGGATTTTTTACTCGCATCTGTGCAATCGGTGTCGGGGTAACAATTGCAGTTGCAGCAATAATGGTCCACGTAAAGAACGGTTTTTTCATGAATTGGTTTGGCACTCAGGCAGGTGAAGGATATGAATATCACCTACTGGTCATCGGTATGGCACTGACTCTGGTAATAACCGGAGGTGGCTCTTGGTCTTTAGATTCAATCATTTCAAAGAAAAAGTAACAAAATATTGCAACATGCCGTCGCAAACAAACTGAGTTATCCGGAAAATATTTTCCAATAACCAACTAAAATAAAGAGGATACATATCATGAATGCATATCAAATTGCAGTTGTTGTCGGCAGTCTTCGCCAAGGTTCTTTTAACCGTGCTTTTGCCAAGGCAATGACGAAATTGGCCCCAGCTGAGTTTACCTTTCAGTTTGTAGAGATTGGCGATCTGCCCTTGTACAATCAAGACGATGATGGCAATCCGACCGAGTCGGTAAAGCGGCTTAAAAATGAGATTCAATCAGCACAAGGGGTACTCTTCGTTAGTCCCGAGTATAATCGTTCAATCCCTGGCGTACTCAAGAACGCTCTGGATCAGGCTTCACGGCCATACGGGCAAAGTGCGTGGTCTGGCAAACCGGCTGGTATTCTCGGAGTTTCACCCGGAGCGATTGGTACAGCCCTGGGGCAGCAGCACCTGCGTAATGTCCTTGCTTATCTGGACATGCCTACTCTTGGTCAGCCTGAAGCTTTTATTCAAATGAAAGAAGGACTGATTGACGAGGGTGGCAATATTGGCGAAGGAAGCAAAGCATTTATGCAGACTTGGATGGACCGTTTTGTGGACTGGGTGAAAAAGCACAACAATTAAAGCTAGCCGTAGTAAGTTATCATTAAACGACAGCGGAAGAGAGTGAAAGAGCCTAGCCATAAAGGCGAATCCGGCTGTGCTGTTCTTGAGGCCGTACAATCAGGTGAAATTAACCAGGAACACTTTGATCACTACCACCTCAACTCGGGGTGGAGTTCGAATTCGACCAGATTGCCCTATGCTGAAAAGAGAAAGAAGCCTCGGGACTTTGGTAGATACATTAAAGTTTACACCCTCTTCTGGATTCCTCTCCAGGAGAGGGCGTAAAGTGTAGTCAGTATCCATCCCCCATCCATTCAATTCCACCGATTCTGCCAAGCCCACCGAATTGCAGAGATAGGCATGTGTGGAGTTGCCCAATGTCATTTACCTGAAAAATCATAACTCGCGGGTATTCCTCCCTCATCTTTTCCCAGAATCCACCGCTCCAATCCATGACCCCTGCCAAGGACCAGTCTTCCGGTGTAGCTTCAACAACAGCGGCTACCATCTTTCTGCCGTTACCTTTCTTGAAGGATACCATGGAGAATAATTTGACAGTTCTAAATGCTGGATCAACGAGTAATTCCACGCCGACAAGATCTGTTTTTTTGGTTTCAACGATGGGTTCTTTTTTTCCGTCATTGCTCAGCAGATTGGAAGTGCAGAGCCTCTGTGGTTATAGATTTTGATAAAACTTACCATAACGATACTGGAGAGACCTTGGGCAAGTCCGAGGAAAATCGGATGCAACGTTTTGATTTTGACATTTGTGGCTTTGAATACTCTATCGCCTTCCATAATGGGTTTTTTCGAGGTGTTTGTCATATCCTCAGTTTTGTCGCCATGTCCGGCTGCATATGAATATCCAACTGTGGGTATGGCATTACTATCCCCTCTTCGTCAAATCGATAATAAATCGCCCTGTTCAGCTCATGTGTCAACTGCCCTTGATCATGGGGTCTGAACGCCCAAATTAACAGCTCAAGATTGATAGCAGAGTTCCCGAAACTACACAAACGGACCTGGGGAGGTGGTGTTTTCCTTACCAGCTGATTATCTTGTGCCAAATTCACAAGAATTTTTTCCACCTGCTCGAGATTAGAACCGTATGCCACTCCAATTTTAAGGTGAATGCGGAAATGTTGCGCGGGCATACTCTGGTTTACTATTTTAACGTTCGTGATAACTGAATTGGGAATGGTAATAAGAATATCATCTTGCGTCACAATGCGTGTGCTGCGCATGCCGACGGCTTTAACCTCACCTCGCTCACCATTTTCCAACACGATGTAGTCGCCGGTGCGGAATGGTCTGTCGAGGAAGATGGACATTCCGCCAAAAAAATTAGCGAGAGTCTCACGCGCTGCCAAAGCTACTGCCACACCTGCAATACCTGCTGAAGTAAATAACGCTGCAACTGGTAGGCCGAAATAGTTACCGGCTCGGTAATACACAACAAAAACCAATGAAAAAGAGATTAAGCGGCCAGCAATCCTGATCACGTCAGCATCCAAAGCTTCTTCTTTAATGTGCTGAATGGTGATGATTCCGTGCATGACAACATTGCCGCAGACAAGAATAGCCCATGCGGTTAGCGTATAAAAAATGAACTCTAATCCCATGTTGATTGCATTCAGCACTCCACCCGTGATGTTGATCTGTTCGTCGATGCAATAAATAAGAAGAGAGCAGAGCCCCATGGAGGACAGGGGCGCAAGCAATCGATACAAATGCCATGTGCTGCGGCTTTCTTTACGTTTCCACTTGCGGTGCCATCTCAACAAAGTCCAGAACAACAATCCAGCTATAACAAAAACCATACCCAAGCAGAGCCACTGCCATACGGCTTGCTTTATGAATCCCAGCTTCATCCAATCAGGCAACGCTTTAATAAGGGTTTTCGATATCATCCAGCCGGGAGAATAGATATACTCCTCGTAAATTCCTTGCAGCGCTCCTTCCTTGTACGGTAAATGCCGAACCTTTGAATAATACTCATCAAGTTGTTTGACGGTTTCCATAGTAAATAAAAAATTATCGATCTGGCGACCTGTCGCAACGTTGCCAATCACAATTTCCGTATGCGGAATTCGCCATTTAACAATGTTTTGTCTTTTGACGTCATTGGCGTCGGGAATATCGTTACTATCAGGCAGAGGAATACGGTCGAGTATCTCGCGTAATTGGAGCATGGCTTCCAAGCCTACATCCTCAGCTGTACGGGGAGGGATTGCGCTAAGATCGAAACATTGAATTGCCTTTTTCAATGCTTCCTGCGACTCCTCAGATTTTTCACCGGGAGTACGCATAGACTTGGTAAAGGCATTTGAATAATAAAAAAAGCTCTCAAGCGTAGCACGCGGACTGGAAGTGTCCGGTGGTTCCAAAGGGAAAATATTTAATCCCATAGCCACAGATGCGGACATCAAGACAAGTACGAGGGCTAAGAGCTGACGATCAAATAAGCGGTGCATGTTCCTTCCCTTCTTTTAGTATATAGCCAGTGTCACGATCAAGCCATTCAATGGAATGTAACCGGCCATTTATGCCAACACGACTCCCTGCCAGATTAACTCAAAGTCTGGCATATTAAACTGGGGGGCAGGTCACTCCTCAAATGTCAGAGCCTCTATGTAACGGGTACTTATCCCTATAAAATTGTAAGCTAGCTTAATATTTTTTTTGGCCCATTTGTCTTGGTTTTTCTGAATTTCGATAATAGAGGCGTCAAACAAGGGGATGAATTTGTCGTGAGACTTTTTCTTGAAAAGGCCGTAAAATTTTCCACTAATATCGTAAAAGGAATTGGCAATGTTCGGCGTAATGATGTTGACTATCTTCATTTCTTCCTGAGATTTGTCTCGCATGGAAACCGCTCGTGACTTTTCCCCTGCATCTCCAATCTCGAGCTGATCGTCGTAAAAGAAGATTATCTCTGATGTCCTGATTTGGATTTTAGGGAATCGTTTATACACAGCATTTTCATCTGAAAGCAGCTTGGCATCATACATAAGAATAGCGCTTTCAAAACATTTGTCATTTGGATTTCTCCAGAAAATAGAAGAACTGTTCAACAAATCAGTCGTTCTCATTGATGTCGTTGGGATGTCAATGCCACCCATATATTTTTTCCCACAAGATGTCATGATTACTAGCTCATCTTCGATGAATCTCCATACATCACCCATGGTATGATTTGTTGGTTAATATATATTATATCAATGATAGTAATAATGGCGAGCGACAAAACGGAGATTGACCTGCCCCCCAAGAATAGATCCACAAATCATGTTAGATTTGTGGAAAAAATGAGGGGGCATTTTTATGGGAAAACGAGGCTATCAACCGGAACAAATCATTTCCAAATTGCGTGAAGTAGAAATTCTTCTGAGTACTGGGCACACAGTACAGGCAGCATCTCGCCATATTGGCGTTACGGAGCAGACCTACTACCGGTGGCGTAAAGAATATGGAGGTATGAAGATCGATCAAGCCAAGCGTCTCAAAGAGGTGGAAAAAGAGAACACCAGGCTGAAGAAGTTGGTTGCTGATCTCTCCTTGGATAATGCTATTTTAAAAGAGGTCAGCCGGGGAAACTTCTAAGCCCGGCGAGACGCCGCCGGGCAGTGCACTATATTATCAATGAGTTTCAGGTTCCAGAGCGTCGTGCTTGTAAAGCTTTGGGGCAGCCAAGATCCAGCCAGCGCTATTGCAGTTTGTCTCTGAATGATGAAGGGCCTTTGGTTGCAAGGATAGTGAAGCTAGCCGGCCAGTATGGCCGTTATGGTTATCGGCGGATAACCGGTTTGCTGAGGCTCGAGGGATGGCAGGTCAACCATAAGAGGGTGGAAAGGATCTGGCGCAGAGAAGGGTTGAAGGTCCCCAAGCAACAGCCCAAGCGCGGTAGACTGTGGCTCAATGACGGTTCCTGTATCAGGCTCAGGCCGGAACACCGGAATCATGTCTGGAGTTATGACTTTGTCATGGCAAGAACGAGTAATGGCCGACCGTTGCGAATGCTGAACATCATCGATGAATATACGAGAGAGTGCCTGTGCATCAAGGTGGGAAGGAAGATAACGGCCCAGGGTGTGCTGGAGGAACTATTTGATCTGATAGTTGAGAAAGGCCTGCCTGATCATATACGATCAGACAACGGTCCGGAGTTCACAGCAAAAGCGGTCAGGGAATGGCTGAGCAAAATTGGCGTAAAAACATTGTTTATAGAGCCTGGCAGCCCTTGGGAGAACGGTTATATCGAATCATTTAATGGCAAGTTTCGCGATGAATTGTTGAACGGGGAAACATTTACAACACTCTTGGAAGCAAGGGTCTTGATTGAGAACTGGCGACGCGAGTATAATCAAATCCGTCCGCATAGTTCATTGGGGTATCGTCCGCCAGCGCCACAAGCAATCCGTTCAATGGAATTTAAACGGCTGCTTCTGCCTATACAACTGCCTGATGGACTAACTGAAAGGCTTGTACAATAAACTGGGGCAGGTCAGAATCTTAAAGTTCCTCAAAAGCACTGCCAAAAAAAATACAGTTTAATGGGCGATATTTGCCTAGAGGCAATTCGAAAAACATCTGTATTTAGTTTTTATAATATGTTGAAATAAGGAAAGGTTTGACTGTACGGTCAAACAGACTAACAAATCTCATTTAATAGCAATCCCCCAGTGACCATGAAACTTTAGATCTCTTAATTGGTTGTTTTATTGGAAAAGAAAAAAGCTTCTTCAGCAGTTTGTCGATTGTAACAATATTTGTATTGTTACAATGCTTTGGCTTGTCATTCCCCCCTACGGTTACTTGTGCTGCAAGTGACAATAGTTCTCCCCATAAAAAAATTATAGCAGCAGTTCCATCTGATTTCCCCCCAACATATTATAAAAACAAGACAACTGGAAAAGCAGAAGGTTTTGCAATCGATATTCTGGAGGAAATAGCAGGGAACGCTGGCATCGAAGTTTCGTATGTGTTTGGCAAGCCATGGGATGAAATTCATCAAATGCTTATCGACGGAAAAGCAGATGTAATTCCAAACCTTACCATCAGCGATGATAGGAAGAAAATATTTTTATTTTCAAGTCCAGTTGAAACTATTCCCATAAACTATATCGTCCGGACTCAAGATAAAAAAACGACCTCAATCAAATCAGGAATGGCGGTTGGGGTGATGCGGGGAAGTTATGCCGATAGCTACCTTAGCGATCGTAAAGATGTAACTGTTACAGGATTCGATAGTCTTCAATCTCTATTATTCGAATTATTGGCTGGTCATTTGGATATAATTTTAACTGTTTCTCCTAATATTAAAAAACTCGCCTATGAAATAGGGGTAGATGATAGAATTACATTTATCGAGCCGCCCATTATAGATGGAAAGCGTGGCATAGCTATTAATAAAAATAATAAGGACTTGTATGAAATTATTGAAAAAGGAGTCGGCAATTTAGTCGGTACTGAACGCTACAAGGAGATTTATGAAAAATGGTGGGGAAAGCCTAGACCTTACTGGACTGTAAAAAAGGTTTTTTTATTTTCTATAGTTATATCTATAATTTTAATTTTTATATTTTTAATAACTTATGCTAGATCAATAACAAATTTAAACGATAAGCTAAATTTAGCCATTAGTGAAGTTGACGACGAGCGTATAAAATTAAAAAATGCTCTGGATGAATTGCATAATAGCGAAAAAAGATTCAGTGAATTATTCAACTATATAGCCGACCCTATTTACATATCTAATATGGACGGCGCAATTGTGGCCGCAAATGACCAAGCATGTAAAATACTTGGTTATACAAAAGAAGAAATTCTTTCCTGTTCCATACACGATATAGATGTAATAAGTAATCATCCCGAACAGGTAGCAAAACAATTGTCAGGTTTCACCTATGATTCGTTAGCAAAATTTGAGTCAGTTCATCAACGCAAAGATGGTTCCCAATTCCCTGTAGAGGTACATGCTCGTCATATAATTTTCGGAAACAAACCTGCCATCATGGGTGTAGCTCGTGATGTTTCAGAAATTAAACGGGCGGAAAATGAGCGTATAAACCTTGAAAAACAGCTTATGCTTTCTCAAAAAATGGAAAGCTTGGGGATTCTTGCCGGTGGCATTGCCCATGACTTTAACAATATTCTTGGAGCAGTTTTGGGGTATGCAGAAATAGCACTCGACGATAGCCCTGCAAATTCGCTTGTAGCAAAATACCTTACTCAAGTTATCACAGCGGGTAATAGGGCAAAAGAACTCGTTAAGCAGATTCTTACCTTCAGTCGCCAAGCTAAAAGTAATCTGGAACCACTTCAACCTTCCTTGCTTATAAAAGAAGCACTAAAGCTGCTTCGCCCATCCCTACCAGCTACTATCACCATCGAGCATGATCTAGATGAAGATGCTTATCCTGTCCTTGTGGATGCAACTCAATTTCATCAGATCATTATGAATCTGTGTACCAATGCGTACCATGCGATGGAAGAGAGAGGCGGAACCTTATCAATTTCATTAAAAAATAAAACGTTTTCTCCGTTAGACTTTGTGAAAAGCAATGAGGTTAGGTTTGGGAACTTCGTGCAATTATCAGTTCAAGATACTGGTCCGGGTATCTCTCCAGAAATACAGGAAAAGATTTTTGACCCATATTATACTACCAAAGAAGTAGGCAAAGGTAGCGGCATGGGCCTTTCGATCGTTCATGGTATTGTAAAAGGGTATGATGGTTTCATAACTTGTGAAAGTGTGATCGGGCAAGGAACAATATTCACAGTAACGTTACCTGCTTTGGGTAATCAAATAGAAATGACAACGCTACCGAAGGAAACATGCTCTGTCGGTACAGAAAGGATTCTACTGATTGATGATGAGCAAATGCTTGTCGAAATGGGTCAGGCTATGCTTGAACGCCTTGGTTACACAGTGACGATTTACACGGATAGTCGAGAGGCGTTGTCTACCTTTGCTAATCGACCAAATGATTTTGATCTGGTGATTACCGACCAGACCATGCCAATGATGACGGGTATGGATATCGCCCAACGGATGCTGCTGATTCGGCCAGACCTCCCTATAATTTTATGCACAGGCTATAGTTCAATTATAGATAAAGACAAAGCTAGAACCTGCGGCATCAGGGGCTTTGCATCAAAACCGTTGACTAAAAATGACCTCGCTATGCTTGTCAGGAATGCGCTTGATGGAAAATCGGAAAAGATAACTGATGATAACCAACCGCTTATATCGTAATGATTAACAAACCAAGCAAACCCGAAGGATTGATTTCCTTTATCTGTAGTAGTTACGACTTGATCTGACAGTTGCCAGTTTTTTACTGGTGTC
>CAZSIJ010000067.1:0-20102 GCA_964607065.1 uncultured Desulfobulbus sp.
CCCCGGTGACCGTTGCCGAGATGATCATCAGAAACCGTAACGAATACCAGGTCGTATTCTACTGGTATCAAAATCGGGGCAGGATTATCTCTTCAGAATATTGGGAAAAGGTCTACTTGGTTCTGGATGCTATCCTGAAAAAACGGAGGGATGGGACTTTTGTCCGCCTCATGGTGCCTGCGCCTAATGGCGATATTCAGCAAGCCGAGAAGGTTCTGCAGCAATTCGCGGCCCAAGCTGTCACGGAATTGGAAAACTTTCTTCCAGGTAGATAGACAATATGCAGACAACACTATCCCCTTCCCGGATTCATACAATTAACGTTGTCTATCTCCTGCTTATTCTGGCAGCGCTGGTTGGACTGTACTATCCGGTGCTGATAAAGTTGGCGCAAGACTGGTCAACCAACGACAATTATTCCCATGGTTTTTTTATTCCACTGATCAGCGGATACATGGTTTTCGCAATGCGGTCGGAACTGAAAAATATTTCTCTGCAACCGATCACCTCGGGGTTACTCTTGGTATTGGCCGGGCTTGCACAGTTCTATGTTGCTACAGTCGGGTCAGAATTTTTTCTACAAAGGACTTCGCTCATTCTGGTGTTGTTGGGTCTTGTTCTATTTCTATTGGGCAAAGCCATGACCCGCAAGTTGTTGCTGCCGATTGGCTACCTCCTCTTCATGGTGCCCTTGCCCGCCATTATTTGGAACAAAATCGCTTTTCCCATGCAGCTGTATTCCAGTGCGATTACGGAAAAGGTCATCCAGATGGTCGGCATCCCCGTCTTTCGTGAAGGCAATGTTCTCCATCTGGCCCAAACCACTCTGGAGGTGGTTGATGCCTGCTCCGGTCTTCGCTCATTGACAACCATGTTTGCTCTCAGCGCCGCTCTTGCCTGGTTCAGCGGCTATGAGACCTGGAAAAAATGGGTGCTATTCCTGGCAGCCGCACCCATCGCAATATTTGCTAATATTATCCGACTCACCGGAACAGCTGGCCTTGCCAGTATTTATGGCGAAAAGGTAGCGCAAGGTTTCCTTCATGAATTTTCCGGGCTATTCACCTTTGTGTTTGGCTTGATGCTGCTGGTTCTGATGAATAAATTTTTACAAAGCAGGTAGTAAACAGTAACTTTGCTACCGTCTTTGCGAGCGAAACAAAACAATCTCCGCACACAAGCAAGAACAGGACAGAAGCGCGGGCCATTTTCAAACAGCCAGGAAATGCTTGAATCGCCCCATATCAGTGTCCTGTTTGGTCAATAATGATGTCAATTGCTAGGCTTAAGCAATAGAATGTCATCGACATGTCAAATACAATCCTGAGAATTGGATGTAACTGCCTTTAAATCACGTTGATGAACTAACAAATTTGGTCACCTGTCAATTTAAAATCAAAAGAACATGAGCATATGGGCGCCTTCTTCACAAATTACGAGACCATAAAACTTGATGTTGTACAACCAAACGTTGTTAACTTGCTCCTGATTATACTATTTATTGCTGTCACAGTTATGTCATCCAAGAAAAATGTGATTGCTGGAAACAGCAATATTTTATTAAGTGTATCGCATACAGAACAACTAAAAGGAATTGGAATATTTTTCGTTGTATTGGGTCATTTATGGGTACACGTGTCTAGCGCAAAACCACAAATTGTGCTTTCTGGAGAGGCAGTTTCTTTATTTTTGGTGCTATCAGGTTTCGGGTTAGTTAGCTCTTGCCGAGACAAGATGTATTCTTTTAAGGAATTTTTTATTAAAAGAATAAAAAGAGTAATGTTGCCGTATTGGATCATAACAACATTTATTTTAATAATAGATTATTTTTTGTTAGGGAGAAAACTGCAAATAGTTAATTTGCTAATGACATATATTGGCATCAATACCAATGTTGAGCTTTGGCATTTAGATTATGCGAGATGGTTTGTGACATTTATTTTACTTCAGTACTTATTATTTTTTCTCGCATTCCAGTTGTTTAGAACAAATAAATATAAAATGTTTTTTTTGTTTGGATCAGCATTTGTCTTGCTACCAATGGATTATTATATTTTTCAATTTGGATGGTATCAATTTTTTGCTTTTCCAGCGGGCTGCATGTTAGCTTTTTATTATAAAGATTTTATTTCATTTTTTAATAAAAATGAAAACAAGATTATTATTTCTGCATTAATATGCACAACATATGTTTTGCTGTTCAAAATTATCATGAGATATGGACCGGTTAAATTGATGATAACTAGTATTGTCCCCAATATATTTTTGACATATATTTTTGATATAAATAGTCTTGTTATTAGTTTAGCAATTGTTTTTGTTTCCTGCAGCTTTATCAAGTTCGGTTCAAGCAGTAAATTCTTGCTTTTTTTAGGCAAGTATTCTTATGAAATTTTCCTGATACATGGTGTCATTCTTGTCAGATATAATCCAGTGATAATAAGTAGAAATACGTATGCCCTAACTGGTCAATTCTATCTTTTTTTAATTTTAGTAATTTCAATATCAATGATATGTCAAAAATTATACAATATATCAAATTACAAAATAGCAACGCAGAAAATATAAAATTATATACTGCTGTATATTTCGTTGAGATATTTTTTTTGGAGTAGTATCCGTAGGGCTGCAACTTTTTTAAAATATTTAAAGGGAAATATGTGCAAAAATATTAAACAAAAAGGGGCTACTGTGTCTTTATGATTGACCTCTCCTTTGTTATCTTGACCTGGAATTCAAACAACTATCTCGCTCGTTGCTTGGATTCATTCATAATACAATGCCAGAAGGAAAATATATCCTGGGAGATAATTCTCATTGATAATGGCTCGACAGACGGAACTTGTGAATTGGCAACGAATTATTGTGAAAAATTCATTGAACAAATTCACCTGATATCTCTCGATAAAAATCGAGGTACAACGTACCCAAGAAACCTAGGATTAAAAAAGGCCAGAGGGCATAATTGTTGTATATTGGATTCTGACACTGAATTTAATTCTGGGTGTATTCAAGATATTCTGAATTTACTCAATAATGAAAATATCGGAATGGTTGCTCCCCAGCTTTTGTTGCCGGGGGGTAAAATCCAAAACTCAGCAAAAAAATTCCCAACCTTCTTTGATAAAATCAGCAAAATCCCCGGAATTTTTTTTAATAAGAAAGTCAGCCAAAAAGATTTTTACGATACATTCCCTTTTTATAAATCTCGTCCTGTAGATACAGCTATCTCAGCTTGCTGGTTCTTCCGGAAGTCTTTGTTGGAATCTGTTGGGTTTCTTGACGAAACCATTTTTTATGCACCCGAAGATATCGATTTTTGCCTCAGGGTAAATAAAATCGGGTTGCAAATCATTTATTTTCCTTTTGTCAGTGTAATGCACCACACCCAGCAAATATCACACAGGAGACCCTTTTCCAAAGTCTCCAGGAGTCATTTTTCTGGACTTCTTTATTATTTTAATAAACATGGCGGATGGTTCCAGCGTCCAACTTTTCCGCATGTGCCCGAATGAAAGCTCTCTCAAAAATTTTCGATACCTTAAACTGGCTGCCTCATTACTTTCAAAGAGAGCTAAGTCTCTTGATAAAGGGGCAGAAAGTTGAACACCTCTTCTTCGGTATTTGTGACCACTTCGAACCGTATTGGCAAAACGCTTCTGATAAGCAGGCCCGGCAGCGACTGGATAAGTGGGTCACTGAATATCCCAAAATTGCCGGTAAATATAAAGATTCAGACGGGGAAATTTTGAAATATTCTTTTTTCTACCCAGAGGAAGAATATAAAAAGGATGATCTCGATATCTTGTCTGAACTTTGTCAAGCAGGCTGGGGCGAGGTAGAGGTGCACCTGCACCACCACAACGATACCTCTGAAAATTTACGCCAAACCTTGCTCGATTATAAGAAATGTTTGCATGATGTGCATGGTCTTCTGCCGATTAATAGAAATACCGGTGAGGTCAGCTATGGCTTTATCCATGGGAATTGGGCGCTCGACAATTCAAGGCCGGATGGTAAGTGGTGCGGAGTAAACGATGAAATAACAATTCTGCAGGAAACCGGCTGTTATGCCGATTTCACCATGCCATCAGCCCCGAGCGATACGCAAACCAGAAAAGTAAACAGCATTTATTACGCAGTAGATGATCCTTACAAACCCAAGTCGCATGACTGGGGTAACGATTCTGTTGTTGGCAAGAAATCAGAGGGGTTGCTCATCATTCAAGGACCGCTCGGGCTGAGATGCGATGGCAATTTTTCACAATGGAAAATTGAAAATGGCGGGTTGCTGGGCAATAATCCACCGACCAGGAATCGGGTAGATTTCTGGTTCAATAGAAATATCCGCATAACAGGGTTTGGAAAAGGAGTTTTTGTCCGCCTTTATACACATGGAACGCAAGAGTCTGTAATGAAAATGCTCTTCGATAACGGTGGTTTTGTTCAGTTGTTTTCTAGTTTGGAAGAAATCGCAAAAGAAAAAAAAATGTCCCTGCATTATTTGAGCGCGAGAGAGATGGCCAATATCGTCTTTGCAGCAGAAGATGGAAATACAGAATATTCGCCTCGACTTCGAGATCATTTATTGATTCAAGGTGCGGTAAATTGAATTATCAGAAGCAAACAACAATTAATGAAACGGGTCAGTAGAAATAAGAGTCTCATGCAAGAACAAATTAGTACTTCAGTAACAAGAAATATTTCTTATAGCGCTATCGGTAAGGTTGTTGCGTTTGCCTTTCAAGCATGCGCAAATGTCATCCTCAGCAGGGAGCTTGTTGCAAGCGATTACGGCATTGTAAACTTTGCGATGATACAAGTAACCTTAATGGCGACATTAAGTAGTTTTGGGATAAATAATGCCGCAGTTCAAAGAAAGGAATTCAGCGAAAGCACTTTATACACAGCATTCACCATAAAATTGATTTTGAGTATACTGATATACGCCATGTTGTACTTCGCCGCTGGCTATTCGGTATATTTTTTTGATGATCCCAATGTTGTACGCATAATAAGAATACTTGCCCTGACTATAGTAATTAATACATTTGCGTTCATTCCATCCACTTTGCTTTCGAGAGGGCTTGAAATCAAAAAAATCGTGGTTGCGGAAACTGCCCAGTACCTTGTAAGCGCCATAATTGCGATCGCCATGGCACTGAATGGGTTCAAGTTTTGGAGTATTGTAATAGCGTTTGTCTGTTCCAATATATCATTTGTAACAGTGGTGAACATCTTTAAGCCATGTAAAATCGTGTTCAAGTTCGACCGGCAGGTAGCAACAGAACTTATCCGCTACGGTTATAGCGTTCTGTTGGCGAGTCTGGTGTCTTTTGCGGTATTCAATTTTGACAATTTTGTTGTTGGCTCTGTGGCAGGTTCCTCTGTGCTCGGATATTACGGCTTGGCGTTTAACTGGGGCTCCATGGTTTGCGGGATCATGTCAGCGGTAGTTTTGAGTGTGCTGTTTCCGACATTTTCAAGAATGCAGGATGAGCCTGAAAAGGTCAAGAATGCCTACTTGGAGATCATCAGGTACTCCGCTATTTTCTGCGTACTATGGAACCTGACGCTCTTCTGCGTATCAGACCTGTTTCTGGTTCATGTGCTCGGGAAAGGTACAGAAAAATGGTTACCAGCATTGACTGCTCTGCAGGTGTTCTGTATTTACGGGGTGATTCGATCGCTGATAGAACCCACAAATACTTTGCTTATGGCAAGCGGCAACCCCAAACTGGTCCTTAAATCAGGTGTTATAGTTGCGGTTGTTGAATTATTGCTCCTTTATCCGGCTATTAAATTCGGCTCAATTGAAGTTGTCAGTGTCGTGGTACTTATTGCTTACATGTGTCAAATATATTTCTCTAAAAGATATATCAGCAGGATTTACAATGTCGGATTATCCGATCTTGCTAATATACTATTACCAGTTTTCGGTACGGCAATAGTAATATATGGTTTGTATTATGCACTTCATGACATGATACCAAATTCTTTTTTTGGTATGATTATAGCAGCATCTTTTGTGGTGACTACATACATCATTGTTTATGGATTTGTTACAGGCTGGAAACATTATTCTCGAATATACGGTTTAATTATAAAGAAATGAATTTTTTATTGTTAGCCATATACATATCGTTATATTACATCCGACCTTTTGAATGGGCTACTGGTTTTATTGGGGAACCTTTTCTTGTTATTACTGGTGTTTGTGCTCTCGTTGCGATAGTGCTTCATGCTCTATCCGGCAAGACTCCTAATATAATTACAGGTGATGTTGAAAGGATGATGCTTTTTTTTTGGGTTGCTATATGTCTTTCCCAAATATCTCAAGCATATCTCACAGGGCTTATAAAATCATTTACCGTGTTTCAACCAACCTTGGTTGGTTTTTTCCTAATATTGACTTCAGTTAACAACAGAAAGCAACTTAAATGGTTCATGTTGTTACTGATTGCCTTGACATCTTTCGTGGCATATGAAGGAATCCTGCAGTACACAACCGGTTTTGCGCACGGCGGCATGGAACCTCTTTATCAAGTAATTCGTTCGTTAGATGGGGGGATAGATGGGCGGCTCGCCCGGACTCGTTGGTATGGAGTGTTTAATGACCCAAATGATCTTGGGATGCTTTTTG
This sequence comes from uncultured Desulfobulbus sp., assembly GCA_964607065.1. Classification (GTDB taxonomy): domain Bacteria; phylum Desulfobacterota; class Desulfobulbia; order Desulfobulbales; family Desulfobulbaceae; genus Desulfobulbus. Next base: position 6,644 of record CAZSIJ010000067.1, read on the forward strand.
TTATTGTTATACCATTTCTCATTGACATGGTAATGCGGCGCCATTTTTTAATGCCGCTCATCTGTTTGCCACTTATTACCACTGCTCTCTATTACACGCATTCCCGGGGCAGTATATTGGCTGGTTTAATTTCTATAGGTGGATACTTCGTTATCCGTTATCGGAGTATGCGTGGATTGGTGTTTGGAATTGTGCTTGCGGCTACCGTATTGGCGTTTGCTCCCGGTCGCATGACAGCTGACGAAGAATCTGCCCATGGCCGGATTGATTCTTGGTATGCTGGCTACCAGATGTTCAAGGATAATCCTTTGTTTGGTGTTGGGCAGGGCAATTTTACCGATTTTAATGACTTAACGGCACACAATTCATTTGTACTAGTTATGTCCGAAACCGGTTTTTTTGGACTGTTCTGTTTTATAGGGCTCATTTACCACCCTCTCTACTGGCTCTATACAGCAGTGCTAAAAGCCAAGAAAAATAAATATACAGTAAGCGACCAAGGGATTATCAGTGCGGTTTATGGTAGTTTTTTTGGTGTGTTGGGTGCGATGTTTTTTTTGAGCCGTTCTTATGTGCTCGTACCGTTTATTCTTATTTCATTGTCAGTGGTAGTAAGTAGAATTATTAAGCCTGAGTATGAGATTGGAGGCGCAGGAGTGACAATTGCACCAAATCATATGATGAATATATTTTTAATTACATTGTCACAAATAATTTTCATTTTTGTTTTCGTAAAAATATTTATTTAAAATGATGACGCATAAAGTATTATCAAATACTAATAGCACATGCAGCGCTTCTATTAAAATATCTTCCATTGGAAAGTATATTCACGGAGCTCACTAATCATTGTCAACGCCTTTTATAGGTACTGGAAAAAATGGATATTTATCAATTATTTTATGAGCATTGTTGGTTTCCTTTTTTTGAAGGTATAATCAAGGGCCGTGATACAGCGCGTATATATGAAAAACTTTGTCATACTGATTACTTGTCCCACGATGAACTAGTAAAACTTCAAACCTCATCTCTTAAGCAACTTATGGTGCATGCCGATCAGCATTCACCGTTTCATCATCTAAGATTCAAAGAAGCCGGGATTAATCCTGCCGAAATACAGTCTCCGGAAGATCTGCTGCTTCTTCCTATTATGACCAAAAGCGATATTCGTAAATTTTATGATCAGATTGCTAATGAAAGTAAAGAGCCACTATGGACAAAAGCAACCGGCGGTTCCACAGGGGAACCTCTCCACTTTGCTTACACGAAGGAGAGCTATGCTTGGCGTGTTGCTTCATCAAAAAGGGGCTATGCTTGGGCGGGAGCTGTACCTGGAGCTAAACAGGCTTATATCTGGGGTGTTCAACTCGGCAAGATAGGTCGTCTCAAACAATTGAAGGAACAATTGCATCATATTGTTGACCGTCAACTCTATTTTAACTGTTTCGATTTTGACGAAAAGGCCATGGCACAGTGCCTCGTTGGGTTAAACCGATTCAAACCGGCTGCTATAATCGGCTATACAAATCCGCTTTACAATCTTGCGCTGTACATTGGTGATAATTCAAAGATCAAGTTTGCTCCCGCAGGAGTTTTATGTGCTGCTGAAAAGGTGCACCCCTATCAAAGAGAAGTTATAGAACGCGTATTTGGGGCTAAAGTGTTCAACACGTATGGTTCTCGGGAATTTATGCTGATTGCTGCCGAATGCGAAAAGCACGAAGGCCTTCATGTCAGCGCTGAAAATCTAATAGTAGAGATCATAAAGGACGATGGTTCGCCAGCCATGGAAGGTGAAACTGGCAAGATTGTTATAACTGACCTCCATAATTACGGCATGCCGTTTATTCGCTATGAAATTGGTGATCTAGGCGTAGCAATGATGAAGTCATGTTCATGTGGGCGGGGACTTTCCTTGATCGCTGATGTTGTCGGTCGGTCACTTGACGTGATCAAAACCCCCGATGGTAAAATAGTGCCCGGCGAATTCTTTCCACATCTTATTAAGGATTTTTCAGACATTGCCCGCTTTCAGGTAATACAAGAGAAGCTTGACCACCTCGTCATCAAGTTGGTACCCATAACTGAATTGAGTGAAAAAACCAAAAATTGTATCGATAGTGAAGTCCGTAATGTTGTCGGCCCTGCAATGGTTATTTCCTATGAAACTGTTTCTGAAATACCACTGACTTCCACCGGCAAGTATAGGGTGACCATTTCCAAGCTAACTGGCGAGCAGTATGATTAATGTGTTGCATGTAGTCCTCGGTTTACAGGTTGGAGGGCTTGAAAAGTTCGTTCTAAATCTGATTGATAACTATCCACCTGGTATAAAACCCTTCATAGTCTGTCTTGAGAAAAAAGGGGAGTTAGCCCCACAATATCATCACCTTGATATCATCGAGTTGAACAAAGAATCTGGTATCAGCACGAAGATAATTCGACAACTTGTTCACCTCACAAAAGAATTTAAAATAGACATAATCCATACGCATAATCCTAGCCCCCATTTTTATGGTGCGATATCAGGTTTTCTATCTCGTCGTCCAGTAATTCATACCAAACATGGTAGGAATTACCCTGCCAGCCAACGGAAAGTCTGGCTTAATAAAATCTCATCTTACCTGACAACAAAAATCGTGGCCGTCTCGCAAAATGCTGCAGATGTTTGTATCGACGTGGAGAAGATCCCTTCAAGAATGGTATCAGTCATACTGAACGGGGCAGATACGAATCTGTTTTGTCCTGCTGCCAACGATGACGAAAATGAGAGAATGCCGGTGCGCATCGGTATAGTGGCACGCCTTTCTGCAGAAAAAGATCATCAAACCCTGCTGGGTGCCTGTAAGTTGCTTGCGTGCCATGGGGACGATTTTCATCTTGAAATTATTGGTGATGGGCCGCTTAGAAGTACGCTTGAAAAGACTGTAAAAACACTTGGGCTTGATAAGCATGTATCTTTTTCTGGTATGCGCCATGATGTGCCTGAATTGCTTCGCCAACTTGATATTTTTGTACTCAGCTCAACTACAGAAGGTATCTCCCTGACTCTACTCGAAGCCATGGCCTCAAAACTACCGATCGTAGCGACTGATGTGGGGGGAAATCCGGAGGTAGTTATCGATGGTGAAACCGGCTACATAGTTCCACCGCAAAACCCCGCTGCAATGGCCAACAAACTCCTCCTCTTGATTAATGATGTAAATCTGCGTCGGCAAATGGGTAAAAAAGGTCGCGAGAGGGTGGTTGCTCAGTTCAGTATCAAGGAAACGGCCCAGAAGTACGAGGATCTCTATCGGGAAGTCTTGAACAAGAGATTATTGTGAGAAAACGAATTCTCTACATCTCTAATCTCTATCCGAATCCTATTTTCCCCACGATGGCCGCCTTCAATCGGCAGCAGATTAACGCTTTGAATGAGTACTGCGACATTGAGGTGATAGCCCCCATTCCTTGGATTACTCTATTGAAAAACAAGGGGTGCCAGCGAGTTCGAGAGGAAAATGGAGTCATCATCCACCATCCAGCTTATTTCTATACCCCGCGTATTCTTCGGGAATGGTATGGAAATTTATTTTATTTTTCCATCAAATCTCTAGCAACGTCGTTGCTGGAAAAGAAGCAGTTTGATGTAATCTTCACTTCGTGGCTCTATCCGGATGCGTGGGCTGCTGCCGAACTTGCGAGACGATATAATTTGCCCTTGTTTGTCAAGGTTCACGGCACGGACGTGAACAGTTTGACAGCCGAATCGACGATTACTCGCAGATCACTACAGGTTGCCAAGCAGGCCGAAAAGGTAATCTGCGTAAGTAATGCCCTGAAAGAACGGCTGATACAATTGGGGTGTCCTGAAAATAAACTTGAAGTTCTTTACAATGGTATTGATCGCACCATTTTTTATGCTCTGGATAAAGAACAAGTGCGTAAGCAACTACAAATCGATCGTGATGAGTTCGTAGTGCTTTATGTAGGGAACCTCAAGAAGGAAAAGGGACTTGACGAGTTGATCTCAGCTTTCAAGAAAATAACGATGACAGTTAATGCACAGTTGCGCCTCATCATTATTGGTGCAGGAATGTATCGTACAAAGTGTGAGCAACACGTAACCGCGATGAACCTTACTGGGAAAGTTCAATTCCTAGGTAGCCTCCCTCATGAAAAAATTGCTCTCTGGATGAATGCGGCATCGGTTCTCTGCCTTGCCAGCTACAATGAAGGGGTTCCAAATGTTATACTTGAGGCGCTTTCTTGTGGGACCAAAGTTGTTGCAACCAATGTCGGCGGTATCCCGGAGTTGGATTGTGGCAATGGCATGCTTAAATTAGTGCCCCCAAGAGCCATTGATTCACTAGCTCGAGAAATTGTTTCAGTGGAAAATGAAACTAATGAAGCAAAATTACCATCATTTGTTTTGTCATGGGAGCAGAACGCCCAAAGATTATTCTCTATCTTGAATTTTCAAGATCGCTCCTTAACCAGTCGTTTAAAAGGGTAGCTCAGTAATGAATTAGAATCGACTTAATAACAATTGGTGCTTGGCGCGGCAAGTTGAGCCCCCCTCTGGCATGTGCTACAAAACCGCAACTAAAGTATTGACTAAGAATAATCTGTCAGTGTTCTGCTTGCCATTGAGTTCAATTAATGGATTGATTTATGATTTTATCTGTACAATACCTAAGAGCTTTTGCTTCTATTCTAGTATTATTGCATCATGCTGCCTGGAAAGGCGAGCAATATTCAACTAACCCAATGGGGTGGTTCCACATTGGAACTGCTGGAGTTGATCTTTTCTTTATCATTTCAGGTTATATTATGTCATACATGACATATAATAAAAATATAAATTTTGTTGATTTCATAAAGGCTCGAATTGTAAGAATAATACCATTATATTGGACATTAACTACTATAGCACTAATAATATATTTATTTTTTCCAGGAAAAATAAATAGCTCAGGAGGTACAACTGAAATATTCAGTTCATATTTCTTAATTTTTACAAAAAATAAATATTTAATCCAAAATGGGTGGACTTTGAGTTACGAGTTTTACTTCTATATTTTATTTTCACTAGGGTTTATTTTTTCTGGAAAATACAGATTTCTTGTTCCTGTGTCGATTATATTTATTCTGATTATTTCTGGGCGTATATATAATATTTCTGACGATTCAATATATAGTTTCTTTTCTAATCCTTATTTATTAGAATTCGCATTTGGAATGATTGCTTTTCAGTATTTAAATAAATTTAATGCAAATAATTTAATTGCATTAATATTTATATTTCTTTCTGGTTTCAGCTTTTTTATATTAAATAATTTTGGATTTATTGGTTACAGGGTAATGTATTTCGGAATACCATCCCTGCTTTTATTTATAGGCATTGTTAGCCTTGAAAAATATTTTATAACCCATAAAGAAAATTATATATTAAAATTTTTTGAAAAAATAGGCGATTCATCATACTCTCTTTATTTAGTCCATCCTTTTTCTCTCGCAGCTTTAGCTATTGTTCTAAATAAAATTGATGTTTCTCAATATGGTGTAATATTTATTTTTATTTTGATATTTGGGTCTATATTTTCAGGACACATTTGCTATTCTCTACTTGAGAAAAACATGCACAATTTTTTAAAATCATTTTTAGTAAAAAAATAAAATTTTTATAAATTTCCATTCGGCATATTATATATATTAATTTTTCACATTGACATTAGTTAATTTTATTTAAACATATATTTAGTTACCATATGCTATGGATATATATCCTATAATATATTTTGGTAATGACTGGTTTGGTGAAAATAGAACCAGCAGTCATCATATCGCACAGCGACTTGCAAACAAACATCGCGTTCTTTATGTTGAATGCCCTGGGCTGAGAATGCCAAAAGGAAATAAAAGAGATTTCAAAAAAATATTTTCTAAAGTTGCCAAATGTGTGGCCCCCCCCTTTGAAATCCATGAAAATTTTTGGGTTTATACACTTTTTCAAATACCACTTCATCGCTTTGCCATAATCAGAAAGATTAACGAAAAGCTGATCCTCTTTTCACTCAAAATGGTGATGAAGCGGCTTGGTTTTGAGCAACCGCTATTGTGGTTTCTGCTTCCTCATCTTTCCATGATTCCTGGCAAACTCCCTGCCAGAGGCGTTGTTTACTACTGTATTGACAGTTATAGTTCTCTGCCAAACGTGGATAGGGTAGCGGTGCAGTCAATGGATGACGAAATGACTCGCAAAGCAGATCTGGTCTTTGCTGCATCGATACCCGTTTATAACAATAAGAAACCTCTTGCTCGGGAGTTGCTTCTTAGCCCGCACGGAGTTGACTTTCAACATTTCAATCAAGTGGTTACAGCATCTTTGCAAATCCCGAGTGATATCAGTTCTCTTGGAGCGCCAATTATCGGCTTTTGGGGGTTGATCGAGAACTGGATCGATTTGGATCTGGTAGCATACCTTGCAACTCAGCAACCCTCTTGGCAATTCGTCATGATTGGTCATGTGACAGTTAAGGATAACCCTTGTGCTGATTTGGCTAATGTTCATTTTCTAGGGCCTAAGAAGTTTTCAGAATTACCTGCGTATGCGTGTGCTTTTGATGTGGCGATTCTCCCTTATCTGTTGAATGAGCAGGTATATAACTGTAACCCAATTAAACTCAGAGAATATTTAGCCACAGGGAAGCCGGTAGTCTCTGTGCGTTACCCAGAAGTAGAGAAGTACCAAGATGTTGTTGCGATTGCCGACGACAAAGCTGATTTTGAACGTAAGATCGCTTGGTACCTTGAAAAGGATACCTTCGAGATGGCTGAACGCAGGATAGAGAGAGTCCGAACGGAATCGTGGGACACACGAGTAGATGATATTTTACAGGTAGTATATTCCAAATTTGAGACGAGGCAAAATTCATGACTGAAACTGTCATTCCTAACGCTGTTGCTTTTATTGGATGTGGATTTATAGCCCATGTCCATTTTCGTTTTTTACAGAAGGCTGGATACAAGGTCGATGCGGTTTGTGATGCCTCTCGAGTCAGGTGCGAACTGTTTGCCGAACAGCATGCCATTGAAAAGCAGTTCACTAATACTGACGATCTTTTTGCGGTTGTGAAGCCTAGGATTGTGCATATCCTGACCCCGCCGCATACACATTATCAGCTTATAATAATGGCGTTAAAAGCCAATTGTAATGTGTTGGTTGAAAAACCATTATGTCAGACCTTTGCTGAATATCAGGAAATTGCTTCACTGGCCGAAGAACGAGGTCTTATTGTGACTGTTGATCATACCAGAGTATATAATCCCGTGATCATTGCTGCCCGATCCAGGATAAAAGCGGGGGAGTTTGGCAAGATAGTCAGGATGGAATATGCCTATGATGACCCTAGTATAATTAAATCACAAACCAATAGTAATGGCTACCGCTGGGCTAAAGGCGTTCCTACGTGGTTCGCTAAGGTTCGCGGTGGAGTCTTGACGGACTTAATACCACATCCACTTTCCGTTTTTTTGAGTTTTGATGAGGGTTTGTTGGTAAAAAATGTGCAGTCACGGGTTCTTCCAGGTGCTGTAATTGAAGAGTTGTCGGTGTCGATGCAATCGGAAGATGTAAACGCCCAATTTTTTCTTTCCGTAAATCAGAGGCCATTGAAGAATGTTTTCACTATCTATTGCGAGAAGGGAAGTATTCAGGTCGATCTTCGCGGTATGTATTCAGTTTTCCAGCTTGAAAGACGATTACCAGGTATCGTAAGCAGGGCGATTGTTGCCCTGTCCACAGCTTGGCAAATTGCCAGTGGATTTTTAGTTAATGTTTTGAAGTTATTGACGGGGAAAGCCCATACCTATGATGGATTAGGAGAAATAATCACAAATTTTTATGGCATGGTGAATGCTGAAAAAACTGGTCAAGTACCTTTGATCAATGCCGGCCGAGTTATGGAACTTGTTGAAGAGATACTGTGTTCGGCGCTTGCAAACGCTGACAACATTATTGAGCTAGTTGATTCAAGGCCAGAGATTACGACAACTTCCCCTGCGGATTTTTTAGTGCTTGGTGGGACGGGATTCATTGGGACAAGGGTCGTTAATACATTAGTGGATGATGGCAAAACAGTACGGGTCTTATGCCGACAATCCAGTAACCTTAAAAATATTCCGAAGTCTGTCGATATTTGCTTGGGCGACATCAAAGATCCTGCATCAATAAGCAGGGCTCTTTTTGGGGTGAAAACTGTAATACATTGTGCTGCTGCAATGAGTGGAGATTGGGCCGAATATTACGAGTCCACAATAATTGGAACTCAAAATATCCTTAACGCTATAAAGGAAAGTAATGTTAATAAATTTATATACATAAGCAGCATTGGGTTGCTTGATTATAACAAGCTTAAAAACGGACAAGTGGTTGATGAGAGCGCTTCAGTTGAACCTAGGACCAATGATCGTGGCTTTTATACACGTGCAAAGAAGGAAGCAGAAGATCTGGTTATAGATTTTGCCAAACAATATCCAGGTATTGCCACCGTAATACTTCGGCCTGGCTTGGTATATGGTGCCGAGTCAAACAATAATCTTCAAAATGCAGGGGTGATTTTAGGAAAATATATCCTGGTTTTTGGGATGGGCAAGCGAAACCTCGGCCTGAATTATGTTCAAAACCTTGCTGAAACTATTAATTGGGCATCTGGAAATCCAGTTCCTTCGGGAAGTATTATCCACGTTGTAGATTCTGCTCAACCATCCGTGAAGGAAATAATTAAGGAACATAATCGTTTGAGCAGCGATAAAATTAAGCCGATTTATATTCCTATTTTTGTCTGGAAGATTGCATTTTTACTGGTAGATACATTGATCTTGTTTAAGCAGAAAAAACGCGGAACATTTTCGTATAAGTTCGCATCCAATTCAAAGACGCTCATCTTCAGTAATAGTGCTTTGAAGCAGAATATAAAGTTTAGCGATGAGATAAACTGGAAAGAAGCATTTATGGCTACATACAGGACAGATAAATGATTATTGCTAGGATATTAAGAAAAGCTTTGTGTTTGCTATCTTACAGGTTGCTTGCTCAAAAAATACCAGACCTGTCAGGCAAGGACATTATATTGACGTTTGACGATGGACCAGACCCCGTTAACACACCAAAAATATTAGAATTACTCAAAAGGCATGGCATAAAGGCTATTTTTTTTGTTGTAGGTAAATGTGTGAACGATAACAGGCAGCTTTTTATGCAAATGATTGAGGAAGGGCATTGGATAGGGAATCATACCTATTCGCATCAAAATATAGAAAAGCTGAATAATGATTTTCTTGCTAATGAAATTTCACGATGCCAAAATATTATTTCCGAGTATGACAATGCTAACTACAGCCTCTTTAGGCCCCCTCGGGGGATGATGTCTGTTAGAAATTTTTTATTTATATTAAAAAATAATTTTAATATCATCCTGTGGAACGTTGATTCTAAGGATTCTAATCTTTCATGTCAGGAAATTATTTGCGCCTTACGAACTACTGTAAAGAAAAAAGAAATAGTGTTGTTTCACGACGACGGGCCGCTTTGTGTTGAAATACTTGAAGAACTTATCCCTTATTGGAAGTCAAGAGGAATGGTTTTGTAAGTATAGCTGCAGAATGCGGATTGATTAAATCAATCCGAGCTCTGCAGCTAATAAGCAAGCTTTCTATAGACTGTTAGTTTGATTTTATGGTTTTTATCGAAGGTGCACATGTTGAACTTTGGCACGTGCCAGAACACCAGTAACCACCTGCACCGGAACATGACGATGAATCGGTGCAAACGTTGAGATGGGTGGAGTCGCAGACAGGGGAATACCCAGATAGCGTTACAACAAAAGTTCCCCCTCCGTTTGATGTGAAGTGAAGAACCCCCTGAGAAGATGCTGTGAAAGTTCCAAGGGGTGAGCCGTCTTTTGTTACTGTGTACGTCCCTGGAGCCATGTCAACCAAGGTGTGATTAAATGAGGTTCCGGTTGCAATAAAATAGGACACAGAAGTTTGGGCTGTTCCGTCTTTGGCAAATATCGCCAACTTGCCACCTGTTTCAACACCTAGCATTCCAGTCGTATCTATTCCAGTAAAAGTCGGCGGTGACGATGAACTGCTGTCGACAACCAAGACTGTTAAAGGGTTGAAGTCTGTTGAAGTTACAGAATCCGATAATTTAAGAACGGGGTTTTTTGCCGCGTTATCTGATGTACTTGTCGTTAACACTGAGGTTGAGGGGTAAACCGGCTTTACATACAAAGCAGAAGAACCAACAACCGACTTCGCAAGGCCAGAGTTATTGGTGTTGGTAGATTGCTTGTGCAAATGGAACCTAAATTCCTTGGAAATACTGGTCGTTCTCATTCTGGTTCTATCATAGAGAACAAAAGTTCCTCCTCCCAGGTAGACATAATTCCTGTGCCAGTACGTCAAATCTCTTCCGGGTAACGTTCCGCTATTCCCATCATAGGCAGTAGTTAAATCAGCTTTCATGTAACTAACACCCGCGGAAGTTTCATATTTTAAAACTGTATCAAGTAACCCCCAATTCCCTTGACCACCTAAATAGTTCGATCCATATAAAGTGTTAAGCGCACCGTCTGTAAACAGTGTGTTCTGATTATTGTTTGTTTGTGTCATTGTCTCAGGAGCGCCTGATATCCCGTCAGTGCCTTTCCACTGCCCTGCATTGACTAATAAATAGTCGTTACCTCTTTGGATTGCAACATGCCCAGCTACTCGCTGCTGATGATCAACACTTTTAGCAGCAGACCCGGCAAACGAGGACCATACTGCATTATCTGTCCAATCCGATCTTACAAATAGATGATGGTCACCGTCAGAATGGTAATATGTGGGGTCAGTGGTACGATAATCTAGCTGAGTTCTGGAGTTTTTAAAAAGAACCCCATCTATATACGGGAGATTTTGCACTGAAATAGCACCATACGCATCGCCAGGAGGAGTTCCCATGTGGGTTAACAGGTATGCTGCTTTATCTCCTTGTGCAGAAGTATCTATGGTTGATAATAACGCTGTCAAATTCTTGCCCATTACCCCTGCGAAAGATCCGGCCATGTCACCTTCGTCAGTACTCTGCCACCTGTTGGGCTTCAGGCTGTAAAAAGAATTGGTAATTAAGCTGGAAGAGTAAGAAGAATATATATCTTTACCGGATGCTGTTTTAAGGGCGAGAGCATACTGCAGTATACGAGCAATATGGTTTGGTCCGTAATTGTAACTTTCAAGAATAGCCCCACCCTTGCCCTCGTTAGCAAACATGGTGGCAACGGGACCATCCCACCAGCTTTTGACTAAAGCGAGAATGTTAGAAGCTGAAGCATTGTCCCCGTATGTGGCAATGCCGCATAATCCGAGTCCAAGGATATGTCCTCCTAAATAGTTGTTATTTCCATTAAGTGGAATGTACATTCCGTCCGTTTTATTATACAGCATGGAATACCAGCCATTCATGGCGGTAATGAGATTATTTTTCAAGGTAGTTCCGAGTGAGTCGTAGCACCAATCGTATATTAAAGCTGCCGCCACTGCCACAGAACGAGTCGGAAACCCAACATCAACGATGATAGGAGCATTCCCTGCCGCAGCAATTGCCGCTCCAAGCTGCAAAAGCTTGTCCCTGTAGTTGGTTTGCCCCGTCGCCTTATATGCAAGACCAAGAACCTGCGCTGCCTCAAGCCAAGGTATTCCCTCGTAAGAATAGTAAATATATCCTTCTGGGGTTGCAGTCCTATCATAAGCAGCGACCGTCCGAGCAACGATCACATCCGCTCTTGCTTTTAAGGCCAGCCAATCGGAGTCGTTCGCCGCTACTTTAGCTTGCAAACTCGACAAAACTGAAGATGTTAAAAAGATACGAGGATGAGCGGCATCGGGTAGATAATCTGGCGAACCGTATCCCCATGATATCGTTGGGGCAAGAACCAGCAATATGATTAAAAAATACTTCATGCTTACACCCCATTATTGATTGGTTGAGTTATATTGAATATCATCTAAGTAAAATGCTCTTATTGTTGCCTGCGCAGTGCGAGATGTCTCGCCCCAGTAAAAATACTGAATGCCTGTATTGGGAGTGCTTCCTATAGATAATGATTCTTGTAGAATATTAGATGAATCATATACATTTACCGTTGATGTTCCGTTTGCTCTATACTGATATTCAAGCTTTATCCATGACCCTGATTTATAAGTTACTAATCCTGTAGTAGCCGAACCTCCCACATAGTTATAAATTCTAACATTGAAACTTGTGCCCACCCCCTGATTGGTCAGGACCGTTACCAGTGCGTTTTGATCATAGGCGTCAGGGACAGTTGCGTGGTTCGACAACATGAATATAGATTCATTGTTGTACGTTGAGGTTGTACTTACATAAAGCCAATAACTAAGGGTGAATCCAGAGCTGGTTCCTCCGAGGTCGGCTCTGATACGGTTTAACCCCGTTTGAGAACCAGTGAATCCAAGATAGGCGCTATGTGCCCCTCCATGATATTGAGCTGTGGAATTTGTGTTAATGATTCCGTCTGGATTGGCGAGAGAAAATTGCGGTGTTATGAAGGCATTAGCACCGGCCTCGAATGTCTCGATTGAGCCAGGAGAACCTGTAAAATTAGTTAATGATGCTGAGTTGACAGTCTGTTGATTGAGTCCCACCCCGTTATTGTTGTCGACAACGGTTAAGGTCACATGGAGACTGGCTGTTCCGGTTAGTGCGCAGGTGGCAGTTGCGCCTTCGGCTGTTGTACCGTTGCCAAAGTCCCATTTGTATTTGGTGATATTCCCATCTAGGTCGGTTGAACCGCTGGCGTCGAAAGTAACCGTATTGCCGTTGATTGCATAGGTGAAGGCTGCGACAGGTGGTTTGTTGGCATTTGCGGCATCGGTGATGGTTACACCCTTGAGGCTGCCGGAGAAATCGGTAGCTGTTGCGGTGGTGAACAGGGCAAGGGAGAGCACTCCGGCTAGTGCGGTGTAATGCAGTCCTGATACTCCGAGTGATGCGATTCGGGTTAGATAAGGGGTGCAAGGTGCCAGGAAGGAGAGAAGATTATTTTTCATTGTTGCTCTCCGAAGTTGCGTTTGAGAGTTTTGGGTAGTTTTGGGTGCTGGTTGAGATTGCCGAGCTTTGCTCGCAATGATTATACTCTGTGTTTGCAATGATAGTACCTTGCGCTTGCAATGACGGGTTCAACAATGCTTGTTTCATGAGTGTCACCAATTCCCAGACAAATGTTACGAAGTTCTATTATTGAACCTTATTGAGAACGAGGTATCCGACAGTTTCTGCAGTGTGGGTTATGTTGTTTGATTTTGATTTTTCTTCCTCAACCTTCACCTGAAAGTTGGTCGTTGTAATCGTCTGTACTCGCAATGCCGACGGGTCGGTATCGTTGGTGGTCTGCATGTCGGCCAG
>CAZSIJ010000068.1:0-20054 GCA_964607065.1 uncultured Desulfobulbus sp.
CGCCTTGGTAATCCAAAATATTGAACAAATCTTCCAGGAAAAATTAAAGATAATTTATAAAAAAACAATAGATACAAACGCTTACAGTAAAAATATGTCTCAAGGGACTGGCCGCATCCTGGTGTTCAATTGTTATTATAAAATATGGAGATCCACAGACGAGTCCACAATGCTCAGACTCACGTTAATTATTCGCGTCGAAGGTGGCTACGGGGAGGCGTTGCTTATGTTGTGACACAATAAACATTAAGATTAACTTATTACGGAGTATATACATTTAGAGAACATGTACCGCAAGAGTTAGTACCATCTTGAACAAAAAAGAGATCTGTAAAAAAATGCCTGACAACTAACCAACGGACAAGTGAAAGGCCGGTTGTCGAGGCCATCATGTTATTGCTCAAAATTTTATAGAACCTGCCAGCATCATTAACGACCAGTCCTGCTTTGGTGCCTGTCAAAGTTTTCGTGTAAACAAAATAATCAGCTAATTGCGAATCAGTCACTGTCCAACACTTCCCTCACCATGGCCGCCATATCCGCCTGTGAGAACGGTTTCTGAATGAAATGCACACCCTCGTCCAGCACGCCGTGACGGGCAATGACATCAGCCGTATAGCCTGACATGAAGAGCCTCTTCATGCCGGGATGGATAGTCAGGATGCTCCGGGCCAGGTCACGGCCGTTCATTTCCGGCATAATGACATCGGTCATCAGCAGATGGATCACGCCATGATGCTCACGTGCCAGTTCTATTGCCTGGCCAGGTGAATCGGCCCTGAGAACGATGTACCCCTTTTTCTCAAGCCTGATGGCCGTTATGTCGAGCATTGCAGGGTCGTCTTCCACCAGCAGAATAGTCTCCTGACCACGCGGTACTGTCTGCAAGTCACCTTCAGCCATTTTTTGAATAGTGTCTCCTGCATAGTATGGCAGGTGAATGGAGCAGGTGGTTCCTTTGCCCGGTTCGCTGTAAATGTTGATGAAGCCGTTGTTCTGTTTGACCGCACCATAGACCGTAGCCAGCCCGAGCCCAGTGCCTTTGCCCATTTCCTTGGTAGTATAGAACGGCTCAAAGGCGTGGGTTAGAGTATCCCTATCCATACCTTTGCCATTATCACTAACGACCAGGCGCACGTAATTGCCGGGAGTGGCCTCGATGTTGGCGGCGCAATCGTCGGCGTCAATGGAGCAGGTGCCGGTTTCAATCGTGATCCGGCCGGTATCTTCAATAGCGTCACGAGCATTGACGCAGAGGTTGGCCAAGATCTGGTCAATTTGGGAAGGATCCATTTTGATCTGACACTGATCAGGTGATGGTTGCCAGGTTAGAAGAATGTCTTCCCCAATCAGCCGCTGCAGCATCTTGAACATGTTGGTGATGGTGTCGTTTAGGTCGATGGCTTTGGGTGATACCGTTTGCTTACGGGCAAAAGCGAGCAACTGCCGGGTTAGGTCGGCAGAGCGTGCCGCCGCTTTACGTATTTCCTCCAAATAACCGTGGATGGGCTGAGCCGGATCAACCTCATCCTGAGCGACTTCGGCATAACCGAGAATAGCGCCTAACATATTATTGAAATCATGGGCCACACCGCCGGCCAGGCGGCCGACTGACTCCATCTTCTGAGCCTGTTGAAGTTGAGCTTCCAGTTTATATTTCTCTTCCTCGGCATGCTTTGCTTCGGTAATATCATAGTTGATGCCGAGCATCCGTTCGGCTTTGCCGTCTGCTCCCCGTAAAACAAGTCCTTTGCCCCTGATATACTTCACGGTGCCGTCCGGATGCAGAACCCGAAACTCAGTGTCGAACTCCTTTTCTCCGTTCAGTGCCGCCTGGCATTCAGCAATAGCCGATTCCTTGTCGTCCGGATGCAGTCCGTTCATCCAGGCGTCAATGCTGTTGGGAAATGAATCCCGCGTGAGACCGTACAATTCGAACATCAGGTCATCCCACACCATGGAATTATCCTTGACGCTCCAATCCCAAATACCGAGGCGGGCCGATGATGTCGCCAGTTGAAGGCGCTGTGTCAGGCTCAGGAGTTGATCCTCAGACTGTTTACGCTTGGATATGTCACGACCTATCCCTAAAATACCGATAAGTTTTCCATCGGTGTCGAACATAGGGGTTTTGGTCGTATAAAGAATGGCTTGATGGCCATCGTCGGCAAAGGTGATCTGTTCCTCGTTATTGCTGGGACGGCCGGTAGCTATTGCTTTAAGATCCTGCTCGCGAAAAAAGTCAGCCAGTTCTGTATCTACAAAATCGTAGTCAGTTTTGCCTATAATTGCGGCTTCTTTTGCACCAAAAAAACGTTCAAACATTGTATTGCAGGAGAGATAAACACCTTCGGTATCTTTAAGCCAAATCAGGTCAGGTATCGTATTCACCAGCATACGGAAGCGTGATTCACTTTTTTTCAGATCATTCTCCGCCTGCTTGCGCTCGTTGATGAAGCGGGCCTGTTGAATATTTTGATAGGCGCTGGTCGAGAGTTGATTGGCAAGTATGAAGAGTGCCTGGGCAACATGTTCAAACTGCTTGAGTGACATGGAGGGAACTTCACGGAACGCTTCCAGGAAATACGCCTTGTTCACCCCTATTTCGCTGGCATAGACGGCCATGCTCTCCTCGGTCTGAGTTTCGTCGCGCACCTGTCCAATCAGCCAGTTGGCGATGTGTTGCCCGCCGACGGAGATGCCGGCTCCTGCATCCCACAAGCCACCGCTCAGGCAGGATTGGATGTTGGGACCGTCCGGATTGTAGTGCCCGAGGGCGGCATCTGACTTGAAGCAGTTGGTACAACCCTTTTCTGTCTTACGGATAATATCACTGCACAGGCGGGTAAAGTTGCTCGGCGCGGTCAGTGGTGTTCCGTCCGGATAGGTAATAATGGACGCCACGCCGGTTGCCCGGGCGAATTCATCCTGCAGGCGCTGTACGTCATCGATATTGAACAGTTCTCCAAAGGTAACAGCGCCGCTGTCCATCGGTTGGGTCAGGGCAACAAGTCTCTTACTGATTGCCTCTTCTATACGTTTTTGTCCTGTGATATCCGTGAAAGTAACAACTACTTGCTTTAACTGACCACTTGACTCGGTAACCGGGTAGGCATTGCATTGAACCCATACCGGCTCTGCTAAATCAGAGCGGCAAATTCCAAGAACCTGATTCTGAATTGGTTTACCCGACGCCAGGACAGTATTTACCGGGTATTGATCCAAAGGCATAGCCGTGCCGTTTTCCCGAAGAAAGTGCCATGCCGGGTCAATAGCCTCTTTTCCCTGCATCTGATCATTAGTAAGTCCGAGAAGAGTCGAGGCCATGGGGTTGGTGAAAATTACTGAAGTATCAGAGTTATGTACTACCAGACCGGCTGGAAGATTATTTACCAGAAGCCGATATTCTTGTTCGCTTTTCTGCAGCACATTCTCCGTCAGCTTGCGCTCGGTAATATTGATGTTGGTGCCGATATATCCGGTTATTTCTCCAGTTTTGTTTTTAAGCGGAAAGGCGTTGCCATATACCCAGGTAATTTTCCCTGTTGGGGCAATAAAGCGATATTCGTACCCCCAATGGCCGCCGCTTTGGACTGATCGATACCATTTGTCTGCGATTGATTCCCGGTCTTCCGAATGGAGCGCCTTTTCCCATCCTTTACCGATTGCTTCATCTTCAGTGAGTCCGGACATCTCTCGCCAACTTCTGTTCGTGTAGAGGCAATAGCCACTCGAATCGGTGAGATAGATCCCCACTGGTGCGTTTTCAGTCAGAGTCCTGAATTTCTCTTCGCTTTTTTGCAGTGCATCTTCTGCTGATTTTTGCTCAGTTATGTCTGTAAACGTTATAACCATTGCGTAGGGATGTGAATCTTCACCTTTGAAGAGTGGATTGGCATTAACAATTATCCATGAATACTCGCCAGATTCGCGCTCGACCTTCATAATTGTATTCAAAGAGGGTTTTCCGGATGCAAAGGCCAGCATGGAGGGGTGTTCAGCGCCCGACAGCAAGGTGCCATCTTCTTTGTACGTCTTCCAGTTATACCCAGTTGAAGTCTGGCCTATTGCTTCACTGGCTGTGACACCAAAGATTCTTTCAGCAGCTTCATTCCATACTACGATTTTACCACCTCGCTCCTGCAGAATAATCCCGTCATACGCTGCCGTGACCACAATCCTGAAACGTTCGTAACTCTCCTGCAACAAGGCTTCCGACTGCTTGCGCTCGGTAATGTCACGAACGAACGTGATCATCTCATGTTTTGAAGGCAAGTATGACGCACTCACCTCAACATCCCACACCGTCCCATCCTTACGCCGGTGCCTGCTCTCGAAACGGACATACCCTGCAGCAATGAGCGTTTTGATATGTTCCTGAACATCATCATCCGACTCTACCTGCTCAATCAGGGCAACGGGCATTCCGAGGAGTTCTTCTCTGGTGTAGCCACTCATCTGTACGTAACGTTCATTGACATCAAGGAACCGGCCATCTTTACCCACGCGCCAGAAACCGTCTGTTGATGATTGTAAAATTGTTTGGTATTGCTCTGCGGCCTGTACATTGGCCTGAGTTTTTTTGTGCACCTGCCGTCTTAGGATGACAATAAATACCATGGCAAGAAGCAGTGCTGCAGCAATCCCTAATAATCCCAAGTATATCTCTCTCGATACTGCCGCCTCTTTTTTGCCTAGAAGATGCTCGAGTTCCTGGTAATAAATCGACGTCTTGTCCGCTTTTAATGCGCCAATTTCTCGGTCAATAGACGCAACCAAATCAGCATGCTTACCATTATTTACGGCGTAACCGAGTTTGACCGGTGTAAAGATGATGGGAGTCCGGTCTACGTGTTGGTAGGCTGTGTTCAGTATTCCAGAAAGATTTGGAGCAATCCCAGCATCGACCTTTCCTGAAACCACGGATGCAAACACTTCACTGGCCTGTCCAATTTCCTTAATTGTGACGTTTATATTAAATTTTTTTGCAAGTTCCTGAAAACCCGCCGTAAACACACTCCCTTTAACAGCACTGACGGTCTTGCCTTCAAGATCGAAGATGGTATTTATGGACGATCCGTTTGCCTTGTAGATAGTCCCCCAGTCCAGAAAAAGGGACTCTTTGGGGAAATCCAAGTATTGGTCACGCTCCTCGGTATACCCAACGCAAAGAAGAAGGTCGATCTGGTTGCTGTTTAGGCGGTCCATTCCCTCCTGCCAGGTGCCGGGAACATACTCCACGTTCCAGCTTTCGTTCTGTGCGATATGGTTAAGTATTCTTACGAAGAAACCTTGAGCTGAACCGTCTGTATCGGAATAGACCATGGGTTTGAAGTTGAAGATGCCTGCCCTGACAATTCGATTAGCATCGGCATGTTGAGGGTTGAGTAGTATTACAAAGGCAGACAAAAAGAAGAGGAATATTTTGCTAATCCACTTTGGCGATGAATAGGTTTCCATGGATCCTCCTCATACAGAAAAATATCAAGTTTCCTGTTTGACCCAACCTGCTGTTACTTGGTTGTTAATGTGTAAAATTTCTTACCTGCTTATAGCCTACAAAGACAACGCAGCATGATTGCATCAACGAGGGCAAGCGCAGCACTCTCTGCGATTATTCCAGCAGCCTTCGGAATCTCGCAAATGGGTTTCCCTATCAAAGTGAATGATTTAAAGGAACAAATTGTAACAGGTTATTGGCGATAACAATAGATCATGAAACCCCATGCGCATCTTGTGGTTCAGGTTGCGTCAAGTAGCAATAAACCGCCCTTGAGCGCGGGGCCTTTAACGTGCGGTTTTCTTATCAAGCAACTCTCTGAGCAGCAAAGCGATCTCTTTTCTCACCAGAGGTTTCATGGCAAACCCTTTGATGCCCAAGGATTTTGCTTTCTCTTCTGAAATAATGCTGCTGTAGCCGGTGCAGAGGATTACTGAGAGATTGGGACGCAGTTGCAGCAACTTCAGTGCCAGGTCACTGCCCGTCAACCCGGGTATCCCAGAATCGTTACCAGCGAGATTATCAGCAAGCAAACAAAAACGGTGAACTTGGATGTTAGGCTTCGTGTTTGTGCCATTTGCTGACCACCTCACCTCTTGCGGCCTTACCCGCTCTTAAGAAAGTATCCACCTTTTCAATACCTCCTCATATCAGCGGCCACTTTTTTGCTACAAGCTCAATCCAATGTTTCGCATTTCACTAATCAAACGTTCTTTTTCGATTGGTTTGACAATATATGAGGTGGCCCCCCCGTTGAAATAGGCTTTTACTACTGTTTTGGCGTCATCCAAAGCAGAAATCATAATAACTTTCACTTCTTCCGAACCAACAATCCCTAAAGAGTGCTCCATTTCACGAATTTTAACCAGAGCTTCATTGCCATCCATAATAGGCATCATGATATCCATACAAATAAGATCATAGGGTTCTTGCTGGCGCCAAGCCACTCGAAAGGCTTGAACCGCCTCTTCTCCGTTGACCACAATGTCGACAGTGCCATAATGCTCTAAAATATCGCGAATAACCTGCCTGACCATAAAATCATCTTCTACTATCAAAATTCTCAACTTTGATTTTTCGTCACTAGCCATGGCCATCCTCCGTAATTTTATTATTTTCCCAAAAATATCTTTAATTGATGAGGTATGTTTAAAGATAAATGGAACATCTATCTCAACCAAGAGCGAACACTTTTATCATTTATAAAAAAATCATATTCTAACGATATTTTATCTATAATAGAAATATCAAATCGTTTTTTATTTCTTAATTGCATCAACAAACAAAAAAGTTCATCTGCAAAATTAACGGCACCTATTTCAACTGCCATTCCCTTTAATTCCTGCACTTTCTGTTCAATACGGTTAGAGTAAAAATCAGATTCAACGCTATTTCTCAATATATCAATAGTGCTGATAGCTCTTTTTAAAAAATCATCTATTCGAAATCTAATGACATCATGGTTTTTATCGGCTCTTGACAAAGCTTCTTTTTCATCAAAAACAATTCCTTTAAAATATGGAGTTGCCGGCATTTTACATTCTACGACTTCAGCATTATGAGTTTTCTTGTTGGATATATCACGGATATACTTCAGAGTTATCGAGACAAGCTGATTTACATTAAAAGGCTTGGCCAGGAAATCATTCATCCCCGCATGTAAACATTTTTGTTTTTCAACATCGCCTGCAAACCCTGTCAGGGCAATAATCGGCAGCGACTGTCTTTCTCCCGGGTCCCTTTTGCTTTCATTTTCCCTGATTTTGCGAACAACCTCGTAACCGCTCATATCGGGAAGTTGCAAATCTAACAAAACAAGGTCAAAATATCTGATTTCAATTTCTTGTAATGCTGCCGTGCCATTGGAAACATTAACGACCGCATAGCCTTCGTGTTCAAGTATCTCTTGAATCACCCATTGATTAACCTGATCGTCCTCTACTACCAACACGGTCACTGTATTCTCGCCCACGGATTCGGGGACGTGTTGAAGAGAATTAGCCTTGCCTCTAACTTCTTTTTCAACATAGGCACGTTGTTCAGCGTCAAGCCTGCATGTGAAATGGAAGGTACTCCCTTGGTTGGGTTCGCTGACTACCCATATACGTCCCTGCATCATGGCAACGAGTTTACTGCAAATAATCAATCCCAACCCTACGCCACCAAATTTGCGTGTAGTGGAGTTGTCCCCTTGGGCAAAAGCTTCAAAAATGAGCCCTAACTTTTCTTGGACTATACCAATACCGCTATCCTGTACTGAGAAATGAAGCAGCTGAACCGCTCCTTCCAAGCCTGTCGAGTCTGGATTTTCCTTATCAAAACGTTGACATCTGATAACGACCTCTCCGTATTGAGTGAACTTGATAGCATTTGAAACCAAATTTAAAACGATTTGTCGCAAGCGATTCGGGTCACCGACAACAGCATGGGGCACTGTTTCATCAACAACACAGGTGATTCTGATTTTCTTTTCTTCTGCTTGAAAATGCTGGAGATCAATAACTGATTTAATGACTGTTCTGGGGTCAAACGATATCGATTCCAAAACCAGCTTTCCGGCTTCAATTTTTGAAAAATCGAGAATATCATTGAGAAGATTGTGCATGATAACCGTAGAGATTCGCGCCATCTCCAAATAGGCCTTTTGTTTGGGGAGGAGTTCTGTGTCCAATACAAGATTGAGAAGACCTATGGCGCTGGTCATGGGGGTGCGTATTTCGTGACTCATGTTGGCAAGAAACATTCCTTTCGCCTTATTGGCATTTTCGGCAACCAATTTGGCCACTCGTAGGGATTTTTCCAAATTTATCCTTTCTTCAATTTCCCTCTTAAGTATCTTGTTTGTTTCTGTTAACGAACGCGTTCGTGTCTCTACCAGCTCTTCCAATTGCTCCCGATATGCTTCCAATTGCATTTGTTTATTCTGCACATCCAGTAGCAGCCGTCTCTTTTCAAGCCCTTTTTGGATTGTAAAATCAAGTTCTTGAAAATTAACCGGTTTTTGCAAATAACTAAAAGCACCTACCCCCATGACATCTATGGCTATTTTTATATCGCCATATCCGGTTACCACAATACTTTGCAGGGTTGGATCAATTTTTATTGCCCTTGCAATGGTTTCATATCCGTCCATACCTGGCATATTGAAATCGGTTATCAGGATATCGATTGCTTCAGACTTAAGAATTTCAAGAGCCTCTATTCCTGAAGAAGCGGAGTAAACCTGATACGACATTTTTTCCAATCTCAGACTGAACAGATCAAGGTTAACCTGTTCATCATCAACAATAAGCAGTTTTGCTTTTATCATGAAAAACCTTTGTATTTCATACTAAGGGATAAATTGTAACAGGTTGTTGGTGATAGCAATGGATCATGAAACCCCATGCGCATGGGGTGGTTCAGGTTGCGCCAAGTAGCAATAAACCGCCCTTGAGCGCGGGGCCTTTAACGTGCGGTTTTCTTATCAAGCAACTCTCTGAGCAGCAAAGCGATCTCTTTTCTCACCAGAGGTTTCATGGCAAACCCTTTGATGCCCAAGGATTTTGCTTTCTCTTCTGAAATAATGCTGCTGTAGCCGGTGCAGAGGATTACTGGGAGATTGGGACGCAGTTGCAGCATCTTCAGTGCCAGGTCACTGCCCGTCAACCCGGGCATGGTCTGGTCAGTGATCACTATATCGAACTGGTCTGACTGGTTTCTAAACGTGTTCCAGGCCTCCAGGCTACTGGTACGGATCGTGACCTCATAACCAAGGCGTTCGAGCATTGTTTTACCCAAGTCAACGAGGATCTCTTCGTCATCAATGAACAAAATATGTTCCCCCCCGGATGGGATGTTCTCAACAGTTTTGACGGGAGCGGTCACTGCCAGATCCATGGCTGGAAAATAAACCTGAAAGATCGTCCCTTTTCCCAGAACCGATTCACAGGTGATGAACCCGCCGTACCGCTTGATAATGCCATGGACAATGGCAAGGCCCATGCCGGTTCCTTTGCCGACCTCCTTGGTGGTGAAATAGGGATCAAAGATCTTATCGCGGATCTCCTCGGAAATACCCGGACCCGAATCGCCGATGATGAGCACCACAAAACTGCCCGGTGAAACCCCTACCTGGTTATTGAGATCTTCAGCGGTGATTTCACAGTCTTTCAGGGTGATTTCGAGGGTACCACCACAATCTTCCATTGCATGGTAGGCGTTAGTGCAAAGGTTCATCAGAATTTGATGTACCTGACTCGGATCCGCGAGAATGGCATTGGTGGCAGTATCGATCTGATGCTTGATGGTGATCGTTGAAGGCAGGGAAGGGCGAAGGATTTTGATGGCTTCCTTGATAATGACAGCAGGTAGCAGAGCCACATCTTCGGTGTCGACCTGACGGCTGAAGGCGAGGATCTGCTTGACCAGACTGGCCGCCCGATGGCTTGCCTCCGCCACTTTTTCCAGATAACCGATGGCGATTGAATCAGGAGGGATGGAATCAACGGCAATCTCGGTGTAGCCGATAATTGCCCCGAGGATATTGTTGAAATCGTGGGCTATACCGCCAGCCAGAGTGCCGATGGCTTCCATCTTCTGTGCCTGGAGGAGTTGGGCCTGCAGTTTTTTCTTTTCTTCCTCTGCCTGCTTGTACTCAGTGATATCTAGGCAATGTCCGATATAGCCTTTGAATTCACCTTTACTGTCATAACGGGGACATCCGTCATCGAGTAGCCAGCGGTACGCACCATCGTACCGGCGGAGACGATACACCATGCTGAAATTATCTCGACGATCAAACGCGCCCACATAAATATCCAAACATCGCTGCAGGTCGTCTGGATGCACACCTTCTGTCCAACCATTGCCCATTTCCTGTTCAATGGTGCGTCCTGTAAATGCAAGCCAGATTGTATTGAAATAATCGCAATGTTTATCTGTCCCGGAAGTCCAGATCATTGCCTGGCCCGAATTGGATAAGGTTCTGAAATTTTGTTCACTCTCACGCAGTGCCTCACTGTCCCTTATGCGCTCGGTGATATCGATAAAAGTACAGGCAAAGGTGTTCGGCATGGGCTGGAATGCAGACACCTCAAAATGCTTTTGCAGATCAACGGAATAGTTTTCGAAGTGGAATGGTTTACCACTAAGGGCCACCTGGCCGTAGGTGGCGATCCAATGGGGTTCGGTATGGGGCATAACCTCCAGCACCGTCCGACCAATCAGGTCAGACGCTTTAAGCCCGGTCATCCGTTCAAAGGCAGGATTGACGGCGAGAAAACGATAATCCACCGGATTACCCTCTGGGTCACAGATAATTTCGTGGAGAGCAAATCCATCGAGCATTTCCTGGAACAGGGTCTGGTAATTCTGTTCGGCCCGACGATGGGCGGTGATATCGCGGCTGAGGTTCAGTACTGATTGCACCTGCCTTTGACTATCCCACTCAGGAATCAGCCGCCAGTTATGGGTCACCATTCCCATTTTCCCCTTAAAAGTCGATTCACCCTCACAAGGCAGGCCGCTGGCAAAGACCTTCTCAATGGCTGCTTGCCACGAGTTGCACAAATTTTCCGGGAAATTCAACTCACGGTGCGTCTTACCGATGAACTGCTCGGGTGGCAACGCCACCACCTCGCTGATATTTTCCGAGACAAACAGATACCGCCCATCCCGGTCAAAACGCATCACCACGTCGGGCAATCCTGCAACCAAGGTCCGGTGTTGAATTTCGCTTTCACGAAGCGCTGCCTCGGCCTGCTGGCGCTCCATTTCTCCGGCTGCCCGAATAGCTACCATGGCAAGTGTCGTTTCAGCCAACGGACGGTTGACGATCTGAGTTCGCCCGATGACGGCAATCAGGCCGATAGGCTGCCCGGTATGGCTGAACAGGGTCGTGCCGACATAACTCTCGGCCTTGAGGTCTTGGAGCACCTGATCTTCCGGAAAAAATTGACAGACACTGGCGGGGTAGCAACAGACGTTTTTTTCCACCACCTCGCCGCAGGGGGTATCTTTAAGCGCATAGGTGACGTTGTCTTCGAAATGACCGTCACACCAGACGGCAACCGTTTGGGCAGACAGTCCATCTCCTTCCAGGTAGTCAATACAGACAAAATCCATTTGTAGGCTCTGGGCGAGAAATTCGGCCAATTGGTTGAAAAATGGGGCGTCCGAGGTTCGAGTGTTGGCCTGCGCCAAAAAATTCTGAATGGATTCGATGCGTTTTCGTTCGGTAATATCCATGGCGAAACCGTCGATGATCTGTGCGTCGAACTGCTCGTTAGCTGCATCATTTTGGGTTAACTTCGCACTCATCGAAATCCAGATGGTAGAACCAGTCCTTTGTTTAATTTCGCATTCAAAATGCTGCACGATCCCGTTAGCCCGCAATTGGGAGATGAATTCCCGCCTTCGGTTAGGATCGACGTAGAACTGTTTAGCGAGATCGGTGAAATCCCTGAAAACCTCCTCTGGGTCGTCGCAGCCGAAAATTTTGGTCATTTCGGCATTGACCGCCAGAACTTGGCCGTCCAACGTTGTTCGGAAGATACCCAGGGGGGAATTTTCAAAAAGATGCCGATATTGCGCCTCACTTTTCTTAAGTGCAGCTTGGCTCTCTTTGAGTTTGCGGTCGAGGCTATGACGATGCAGAGCCATCTCCAGGGTGGCGGCTAGTTCTCGTTCCGGTACAGGCTTGATAAGATAGCCGTAGGGTGCAGCTATCTTAGCCTGTTGCAGCAAGGGGTCATGGGAAAACCCGGTCAGAAAGACAATGGGGATATCAGAGGTTCGGTTGATGATTTCGGCGGCAGTAATACCGTTCATGATGCCTGCTAACTCAATATCCATCAGCACCAGATCAACCTTTTCCTTTTCCAGGAAGGCAAGAGCGTCTTCCCCGAAGGCCAGCATTGCTCTCACAGAGTACCCCTGGAGCGTCAGCATCCTTTCAAGGTTCATAGCCAGGATGGCGTCGTCTTCAACGATGAGAATGCTGGAGCTATTCATATGTTTTTGTCCCATTATGAATCGAAAAGATGAGGGTAAATCGAACGCCATGGGTCTGGTCTACCTGGTATCGGCCGCTCAGTTGGTGCTGGCCCAACATCCGAACAAGGGAAAGGCCAAGAGTTTTGGTCGTGTGCCAATCAAACCCGGGAGGGAACCCCACCCCGTTATCCGCCACCGACAGAGTAAAGCTGTCCTGGTCATGGTGTAATGTTACCCAAATGTATGCGGCTTCCTCCATTCCCCTTAACCGTTCTTGAGGGAAGGCATACTTGAGCGCATTGGTTATGAGTTCATTGATGATCATCCCACAGGGTACGGCCATATCCAACGGCAAGAACACCCCATGAGCATCGATTTCGCAACGGACATTCGGTGAACCAAAGGAGGTGCGCAGATGGGAGAGCAGGGATTGGATATAATCTTGAAAATCGATTTGCG
This sequence comes from uncultured Desulfobulbus sp., assembly GCA_964607065.1. GTDB lineage: Bacteria > Desulfobacterota > Desulfobulbia > Desulfobulbales > Desulfobulbaceae > Desulfobulbus. Next base: position 12,935 of record CAZSIJ010000068.1, read on the forward strand.
ATAAGGACTCGGAGCGGTAGAGTTTCTCGTGAACCAGGCTCATGGCACGTACCCGGGAACTCAACTCGACCAGGATCGTCTGGGAATGGAAATCGTCCATGGTCTGCCGCTGGAGGTCAAAAAGCCCAATGATGGCAGCCATATTATTTTTGACCCGGTGGTGAACTTCGCGGAGCAGAATGTCTTTTTCAGCCAAAGAAGCCTGCAGTTTGATTTCAAACCTTTTGCGTTCAGTTATGTCGCGGACGATAATGCTAGTTTGGTCGTTTCCGTTTTTATCTTTAAATACATTCGAAGAGAGTTCGACGGGGATTTTTCCCCCATCTTTCCGGACACAGGTTAGCTCATATTTGTTTAGTTCGCCCGTACGGTTACGTTCTTCAAGAGCCAACGCTAATCTTGGATCGGAGGTGTCCATTATTCCACTTCGCCCTATCTGGATAATTTCTGCTTCTGTCCGTTGCAGCATGCGACAAAGGCTGCTATTGGCTGAAATAATTTCCCCTTCAGGTTTGGTGAGCATCAGCCCGTCAGGGGAGAAATCATAGAGGGAGCGGTATCGTTCTTCGCTTTCTCGCAGAACATCTTCCGATTGCTTGTGCTCGGTTATGTCGGTGTTAATGCCAATGTAGCGGATGATCTTGCCAGCAGCATCGAATTGTTGGGTAGCCAGCCCATAAACCCAGGTGACTTTGCCTTCGGGGGTGAGGAAGCGATATTCATGCCCCCAATGACCTAGGGATTCCGTCATTTCCTGCCAGCAAGCATAAACTCTATCCCGATCATCGGGGTGCAGTCCCCGTTTCCAACCTTCCCCCAGGGCTTCCTCCATGCTTAGACCAGCCATGGCACACCAGCAAGGGTTTGCATATTGGCAGAGCCCCTCGGGGCTGGTCAGGTAAATCCCTACAGGAGACAGTGTGGTTAAGGTGCGAAACCGCTCCTCGCTCTCAAGCAGCGCATCTGCGGCCAACTTGCGCTCCGTAATGTCGCGAACCACAGCTAAAACCTTGTCTGGCGTCTCCATCTCCTTTTTTCGCAGAGAAACCTCAACCCAGAAGTTCTCTCCGGATTGCTTTTTTGCCTGCCATTCAAAAACTTGTGGCCCCTCTTCAATACATTTTTTTAGAAATTGTCGAGCATCGCGCTCGGTGTAAAGTGTGTTTTGTGAGCTTAAGCCGCCAATGTTTTCGGCAAGCAAGACTTCTTTGCTTCCATACCCATACATCGTAAGTGTAGTATCATTGACATCCAATATAATCCCGGAATCAGCGTCATAGATCATGATAGCTTCAGAGGTCGAATTGTAAATTTCACGGTAGTTATTTTCACTCTCCTGCAATTCTTTGGTTTTTTGAGCAACCAATTGTTTTAAAAAGAGGGAAATACCGACAGAAAAAAATGCTAAGATTGCGGTCAACAGGATAGCAATCTTCAACCAAGGGGGGAAGACCCATGAGGACCCAGATGGGGACATCCAGTAATTGAGCCGCTGATAGTAAAATGAGTTTTTGTCTCTTTTCCAACGGGAAATATGCGCATCGATATGACTCAGTAAATCATGCTGCTTCCCTTTCTTGCTGGCAAAATAGATAGAGAAAGGGCTGAACATGATGGTACTGGCGACAAGACCATATTCATCCGTATGCCGTAAACCAAAATGTTGGGGAGCCACACCAGCATCTACCTTACCTTTCTGCACTGCGGCAAAAACGTCACCATGACTGGGAAATTCCACGATTTCGCAGAGGACGTCCAATTGCTCTGTAGTTTTGATAAAATTGCTGCCGCTAATATCCTTACGCATGATACCGACACGTTGCCCGGCGAGATCGGAAATATTTTTCGATTTTTCTTCCGGACGGACAAAGACCTGCCCCCAGAGTTCGGCCACCGACTCATAGGTGTAATCCATGCTTTGGCCGCGTTCGGGGGAATAGGCAACCGAAAGCATCAGGTCGATATCCTCTGATTGCAACCGCTCAAGCCCTTCAGCCCAACTCCCAGCCACAAATTCAACTTGCCAATCCTCATCCCTGACAATCTCTCGGAGCAGGTCGGGGTTCAATCCCTGAGCAACTCCATTTTCATCGAAATAATTAAAAGGCGAAAAGGGAAACACCCCCACCCGGATGGTACCCTTCGGCCCTTTTGGGTCGGAGTGAACAAAGAACGGCTGCAAAATCAGCAACAAGACTAGGATGAACAGGGTAAAAAAACGAACTGCCCAAAGCGATCTGTAGCCATGCTGTCTCGAGAAAATACTGAACGATGATTGATCTCCTAATGAGGGTGTTACTTTCAGTTGCTTCATGATTCTATTTGCCTCACCCTAAAAGGGGCCGATTTTAGCCGATTCGTGAACTGACCCATTTCAGGTTTTTGAAAGTTTGGGGCTGAACAAAACAGCTTCGGTAATACCGATATCATGCACCAGGGGCCTCCGAGTGATTTCATGATACCTTTGTTTCACTTTTACAAACAATACCCATCATATCAGCACCTTCGCTTTCGAGCCATTCTGTAAAAAGGCAGACACAACTGGGGCAAAGCTGAGTTCCTGAAGCATCGTTGATAATATTTAACGCCTTGGGGTGAGACGTGCTTTTCCTGTACGGCCTTTCGCTAGTCAACGCGTCGTAGGTGTCGGCAACTGCGGTCATGCGAGCCCACAAAGGGATGGAAAGGCCTTTCAAACCTTGAGGGTAGCCATTACCGTCCATGCGTTCGTGATGGGAAATTACAACCGGAAGGATATCAACAATGCTGGGGATGGTATTAATGATGGAGGCGCCGATCAGGGGGTGCTGTTGAATGTGCTCGAATTCGTCAAAGCTGAGACGGCCTATTTTTAACAACACATCGTCTCTGATACCTATTTTTCCGATATCATGAAGCCGTCCGGCGATCTGGGCACGTTCGATGTCATAAGGGGTGCCGCCCGAATGCTTCACCATGCCAGCTAAAATCAAGGACACCCTTTCTGAATGGCCTCGCGTATATTTGTCACGGGCCTCCAGTGCTTTCACCAGACTGGTTATGCCTGCAATTAATAATTTCTGTTCGCCAGCCAACCGCTCTTTTTCTTTCAACAAAAGTTGAAACTCATAAGAAACGATCTTGTTCAAGGTCATCATGAGCTGTTCAATATTAAAAGGCTTGATAATGAACGCGGCGGCTCCGTACTGCATCATCTGCCTCATATTGGCAGCATCGTTTTCCGTACTCATAACCACAAATGGAATCTGCGAATACAGGGGATTCCTATGCAGTATTTTGCAAAGTTCCAATCCGCTCATTTCCGGCATGTAGACATCGGAGAGAATCAGATCAAGCGGAGTCGCAGATATGACTTCAAGGGCCTTTTTGCCATTTTCAGCAGTCAGTACATCATATCCCTCCAGTAGCAGACCGTCCTGGAGCATGAGGCGCACGGAACTTGAATCATCCACCACAAGAATCCTTGTCTCTGCCCTGTGCTCAGAGGATTTTTTCAAAAGTTGTTCTACAACCGGAACAAGAGCAATTTTTGCCTCGCTCTTGTCAATGTAGGCAAAAGCACCGGCAGTCATACCCTTTTTGATATTCTCATCTGATTCAGAGGAACCCATAAGAATTACGGGAATGTCCTTATAGGAAGGGTTTTCTTTTAATAACCCATATATGCAGGGTTTCCCTGGTGTTGCAGCCATCATTTGAGTGATCACAAGATCAGGCCTGATGCTTCCAGAAATAAGAAAACTCCCCCCCCTTTCCGATGCTTCAAAGACATCGTCAGTAATCGGCAAAAGGATATTTTTAATCATCGATCGATGATTAAGATTGTCATCAATAATTAAGATACGAAACTTGTTCATTTTGCACCTTGATTCGGTAGAGGAATCATGCGGCGGTCAACTAGAATCAGAAATAAAAAACTCAACAATTTCAGATCAGTGACACTTACAATAAAGGGATTTATTCAACACCAAATGGCCCATGGCCTTATTTTTTCAAAGGAATCATCACAATATCTGGTTGTTTGTTAAGATTGGAGGAGGGGAGGGGTTCCTGTAGCTGAAACCGAATATTCGACATGGTCTCCTCAAGGACCATACGGCTATTTCCAATTCGTATTTTGGTATCTGCAAATATTTTCCCATGCACTGCGATACTGCACTGCATGGCATGCATTAATTCATTGCGTGATGATTTAGGGGAGTCGGAGGAAATCAGGTTCAACAATGAAAATTTATGTTTAATTTCTTCTAACTCCGCCAATAGTTCATCAAGCTTATTGGCCTCGGCCTGTGAGTTTATTCTCATTTTCCAGGCTTCAATTATTTCAGTCTTTGCTGTGATCGCTCGCTTGAGTTCATAATAGAATTCTAGTTGCGCTGGTATTACAGCGGCAGCAAGCAGGGACGAGTCGGAATTGTTAGAACCCACATTGCCGGTGGTAATCGAACCGGCTGCGACAAGCTGCGAGTCAACTATTTTGGATGAAGGGTCACAGTGCAGATTTGCACCAGCATGCATGCGACAGAAATAGGCACTTTTTCTCATGATGATCGTACCACCGGCATATATTCTTCCGTGTTCAACAATCGTCACATCAACATCTCCCCGAGCGCGGATAACAGACAAAATACCGTGCATACCGCCCTTGACCACCACATTGCTGTCCGACCTCACCTGGGCTTCTTTTTCAATGACACCGCTAATCAGGATATCCCCCAGAGCGTTGACCTTGAATTTTTCTTTAACCGATCCTTTAATTTCAAGGGAGTCGCGGGCAAGAATATTGCCGGTACTGTAATCAACATCGCTCGGAATAGTCAGTTTGGAACAGACTTTGAGAGAACCTTCTGAGACAACAGAGAGAACCCCGGAACAGGCTGCGCGCACTTCGTGAGTTTCATCGTTGTAGAGAGTGTTATCAGACATTTTTATAACGAGATCCTTGCCAGATACCTGGATGGCTGTGGCACCGAAAACGTCTCTCCCCGGGGTTCCCGAGGTGGCTGGAACCTTGATTGCAATCAGCTGATCTTTGTTGACCCCGAAAAACATATTTCGTTCCCGAAAATCAATCTGATCGTGCTCCAGGAGTTTGCCTGGCAAGGATCCGAAGTCCACCTCAAGGAGCAGGCTGGCATCTGTGCCATTAACCGGCAACGTGCCCAGGGCAACTACTGCCTGCTGCTGCCGTTGTTCTTTCTCAGTTGTATCCAGACATTGTTCGATTGCGTGGGGCAAGCGGCCAACGATAATGTTTTCTTCATCAAGAATTTCGTGGATAGTGTCCTTCGTCGGCAGGGTGTGCCCCGGTAACGGCGGTCTGAGAGAAAGAATAGCCTCTGTTTTTTCAGGGGTGACAGCAATCAACTTGGTGATGCTAAGAGTGCATTGCCCAATCGGTCCTTTTTCTTTTTGGTGGCTACCGGGGTAACCGCTGGCTGCGGCAATCAGTTGATTTTTCCCTTCATCGAACACCACATGCTCACCGGGAAGGAAGTTTAATTCCTGAGGGAGGGGGCAGTGAATTTCCTGACCAAAGACATCCTTTCCAGGGCGGGAGCTAACCGGTGGTCCCGGTTGGGCGAGAATGTCACCCGGACGGACGAGTGGCGCCAGGACTATCGGGGATTGCCGGGTTTCCCCGTTTTCATCTGTTTCCTCAATGAGCACGATTTGGGTGATGAACTCCAAGCACATGCCTTGTGAACCTTGAATCGGCGGAGTACCAGTTGCAAGCACGAGAGGGTCGGCAAAAGGTTCAGCTTGTTCGATATAAGCGGCCGCTTTGGCGATATTTTCCAAATATAAACCATGGACAATGCCTTTTTGGATGAGGAGCTCATTCAGTTCCTCACCAGAAGCGAGTTGCACGGTTTCGCCTTCCTTTGCAGGACAGTGAAGAGTGACGTGAAGAAGGTCAGGGGAGACCTGGATCGAATACGAAGTATTTTTCATTCCGCGCTTCAGCCTCTTGAGGAAATGGTATCGTTCTTATTGATCACTGAATCAGCAACTTAACTTCACATAATTTTTAAAAATAGAAATCTACCCCCGGCCAGGATCGCTCCCTGGAAACATGATGTTAGATGCCCGCATTATGTTGCTCAAATTCAAACAGTAATTCCTGTAACTCTTCAGGATTGACCAGGCCTTTTTCAAGAAGAATGGCGCCAAATTTTTTCTGAAGGCGTTGCTGATGAAAAAGCAGCACCTTAATTTGATAGTCATTCAATATTCCAAAGTTTCTGGCGGTCTGACCGAAGGGTTGAAAAGGGACTTTCCCTTGAAGAATGAAGGAAACATCCGCTTGGCGCAACATGCCAAGGCGGCAGCCCAATTCACCTAAGCGCGGCCGTTCGGTTCGTTGCCAGGTGAGGATTCTGGTGATAGTCCGCCAATTGGCTAATCCGGAGTAATAGAGGAAATGGCCAAAAAGCAATCGCCGACGGGGGAGCTCCCCGCAATAGAGGTTCTCGGTGGGTGAATATTCTGGAGCCCAGCGTGTCTTGGGTGAAAAGGGGTTCGTCCCGGCTGTTGTCCGGGAACAGGGATTTTGATGAAAATTCTTTCCTGACGACCATCCGGTGCTATTTTTTTGCCATGCTGAAGAAGAAGTGGGGGGCACCTCGTTCGTTGGTTGACGAAATCGGGTATGCAGCTGACGACTTTCTTTGATTTTTAAATAGCAGAACAGTTGTTCATAGGCCTTCTGGACCTTATGGAATTTTTCGTTGATCTCCGTACCCGATTGAAGATCGCCTCCGATTAAAGCATCCGGGTGTGTTTCCATTGCTCTTTTACGATAAGCGCCTTTCAAACCGCTGAATTGCAGGTAATCCAGGAATTCCCAGGAGATCTTCAGCTGAGCCCCAAAAAGAATTTCACAAGATCTGAAAAGTTGCTGTTCCTCTGCGAGAAAATCCATGCGTCTCTTCACCTGCTGTTCAAAAAAATCATAATAATGCTCTTTCTATTCACTTGGGCCACGGTTGATGAGTCATCGATAATCATGAAGAACTTGTCATTATTCAGCACGACCGGCTTTCGGCATCCATAAACAGACCTAGTGTCCTGTTGTGACAAATCAAGACGGGACACTACCGACACTGATTTTTGAAAA
>CAZSIJ010000069.1:0-19625 GCA_964607065.1 uncultured Desulfobulbus sp.
ATTTTGTATCTGGAGTTGTTGAACCATCAGGGGCAGCCCGGGGCAAATCCCAGAGAAGTTTTGCAAAAGGTCCTTGGTTGTTCGGAACAGGAAGCCCTGCTGGTACGGATAATGAAGACAAGCGTCCAGGAAATGATTTCGCCTTCTTGAGAATTTTGCCGGATTACTGTAGATAATGCCGATTGATAATTGTTTGGCAGGATGTCAGAATTGAACGTGTTCATGAGGCTGCAATGAATTTGAGGAGGTTATGGTTCGCTGGAACGAACGTAGCCTGGCCTTCACCATAAGATAACCAAGGAGAAGTCATGAAAAAGATTGTTTTGCGTGAAGATGAGATGCCGACAAGTTGGTACAACGTCGTCCCCGATATCCCAGGTGGCCTGCAACCTCCTCTGGATCCTGAAACCCTCCAGCCGATGGGGCCGGAAAAGCTCTCTGCTGTCTTCCCTATGGCTCTGCTCGAACAGGAAATGAGCATGGAACGCTATATTCCTATCCCCCAGGAGGTCCTGGAAGTCTATAAGATCTGGCGGCCCACCCCCTTGGTCCGGGCGTATAAACTGGAAGAGGCGTTGGGCACCAAGGCTAAAATCTTTTTCAAGAATGAAGGTGTTTCCCCGGTTGGCAGCCATAAACCCAATTCAGCGGTTCCCCAAGCCTACTACAACAAGCGGGAAGGCGTCAAACGGTTGGCCACGGAAACCGGTGCCGGACAATGGGGGTCGGCCTTGTCGCTGGCGACTTCCAAGTTTGGCCTGGAGTGCAAGGTTTATATGGTCCGTGTCTCCTATGACCAAAAACCCTATCGCAAATTCATCATGCAGACCTATGGTGGTCAGGTGGTTGCCAGCCCTAGCATGGATACCAATACTGGGCGCAGGATTTTAGCAGAGAATCCCGACACCCCTGGTTCGCTCGGTATTGCCATTTCCGAGGCACTTGAGGACGCCGCCACCCATGACGACACCAATTATGCTCTCGGTTCTGTGCTCAACCATGTAGTCCTGCATCAGTCGATCATTGGGCTTGAGGCCAAGAAGCAGATGGAGATCGCGGGAGAGTATCCCGATGTCATCGTCGGCTGCTGCGGCGGCGGCTCGAATTTTGCCGGTTTGCTGGCGCCTTTTGTTGCAGATTATCGCAACGGTAAGAAAATCGAGTTCGTCGGCTATGAGCCGGCTTCCTGTCCGAGCATGACCGGCGGCAAATTGGCGTATGACTCCGGCGATGTCGCTATGATGACGCCGCTGCTCTATATGTATACCCTCGGTCATGATTTCATGCCTCCTGGTATCCATGCCGGCGGGTTGCGCTACCACGGTATGGCGCCTATTGTCTCGGCGCTGGTTCGCGACGGTATCGTCACTCCGAGAGCGGTGCATCAGATGGAGTGTTTCGAGGCAGGAATTCTTTTTGCCAAAACCGAAGGCATCATTCCTGCACCTGAAACTACCCACGCAATTCGCGGTGCCATTATCGAGGCGATGAGAGATCCGAAAGAACCGAAGACCATTCTCTTTAACTTTTCTGGTCATGGTCTGATCGACATGGCGGCCTATGATAACTATCTCAACGGCAAACTGCACGATTACGCCTATCCGACCGAACAGATAGCTGCTTCTCTTGCCCGTCTGCCGAAAGTTGATTGAAGGCGTTGCTGAACGGGTAAGTTCGGTGAAACGTTCGTACATATGTTTCGTCTGGCTGTTAGGCATAATGTTGTTGGAATTTTTTCTTGGATGGCAGGTTGCGTGCGCAACCTGCCGTTCTATTTCTGATCTTACTGTTCAAGGTGCGTATGGGGTGGCGGACCAGAGCGGCCAGTCCATCGATTCCTGCAATATCGATCAGTCATTGGTGCCGGCCAGTGTCATTAAAATTGCCACGGTGCTGGCGGCTCTTCGTATTCTTGGTCCTGAATTTCGGTTTTCTACTGAATTCTACATAGATAATAGTGCCAATCTCTATATTAAGGGGTTCGGGGATCCGACCTTGATGCCCGAAGAGATTGGAGTGATTGTCGAGCAGTTGCGGCAAAAAAAGGTGAGCCGGGTGCAAACCCTGTTTGTTGACACTTCTGCCTTTTCCTTGACCATGCAGGTGCCCGGTCAGGAAAATAGTGCCCGGTCCTACGATGCTCCGGTGGGGCCACTTTCCGTAAATTTCAACAGTGTTCCCCTGCGCAAGGATGCATCGGGGCGGATTGACTCTGGTGAAACATTGACCCCGACTCTGCCGATCATGCAGGAGTTGGGTCAGGACCGCCCTCCTGGTCAGCATCGGGTGAATATTTGCGTACAGGGCTGTGATCCAGATGTCCGGATGGCGCAGTATGCCGGGGAACTTTTCGCGGCCCTGCTGCAACAAGGCGGTATTCCCGTTGCCGCCCTCGGTGGTATCCGATCTGTGCCGCAGCAAGGAGCGGAACTATTGTATACCCATCGCAGCACCCAGACGCTATGGGAGGTCAGCCGTTCTCTGCTCCACTATTCCTCCAATTTCATGGCAAATCTCGTCTTTCTGGCCTGTGGTGCCAAGCAGTTCGGTTATCCAGCAACTTGGCAGAAGGGGCAACAGGCGGTCCATCAGGAACTGGTCCAGCAGCTTGGCACCCCGACTGCCTCTTCGATCGTCCAAGTGGAAGGAGCTGGACTGTCTCGCCAGAACCGGGTGACGGCCCGGTCTATGCTGCAGTTGTTGACGCGTTTTCGACCCTTTATGGAGCTCCTGAAAAAAGAGCGCGGCACCTCGCTGAAAACCGGAACCCTGACCGGGGTCTACAATTATGCGGGCTATCTGCCGGGTGGCAAGGCTTTCGTGATTCTTCTCAACCAGCAGGCCAACTCCAGGGCAACCGTGTTGGAACGGTTACAACGGCAGCATTCCGTGGCTCTTCATTAAAAGAGAGTAACGGCATAACAGGCGTATTAGTGCGACAGTTCCAATGTTAGCAATATATCAGGGAAGGTGGCGCCTAAATCGCAATAGACAATTCGGACTTTGAGCTTATAGTTTTACAGCAACAAGGGATTATTTTAAGAATTTATCTTTATCATGCAAAAGAACGTTATGGAGTATTACCAAGTTCTCGGCGTTGCCAAGACAGCATCTGCCGACGAGATTAAAAAGGCTTACCGCAAATTGGCCATTAAGTATCATCCAGACAAAAACCAGGGCAAGAAAGAGGCTGAAGAGAAGTTCAAGGGGATCAGTGAGGCCTACGCCGTTCTTTCAGACCCGGAAAAGCGCAAGCAATACGACATGTATGGGTCCGACGGATTCCATCAGCGCTATTCCCAGGAAGATATTTTCCGCAATTTCGACCTCAACGATGTCCTTCGCCAATTTGGTTTTGGCGGGGGGGGGCGAAACACAGGCGGATTCCGTGCAACTGGCGGCGGAGGTTCACCCTTCGACACTATATTTGGCCAATCCGGGATGCGGGGTGGTGGATGTCAGGGCGGTGGTTGTGGTTCGCAGCCAGTCAAGGGCAACGATCTCACCTACGAGATGATTGTGACCCTGGAAGAAGTTCTCCATGGCGCTGAAAAGACCATTAATCTGCGGCAGAATGGGCAGACGCAGAGTGTGTCGGTTAAGGTGCCAAAGGGTATCGAGACTGGCAAACGCTTGCGGTTGTCGGGGAAGGGCGGAGTGTCGCCTTCAGGTGGACCGGCTGGCGATCTTTTTCTTAAGATGCAGGTCGCAGAACACCCAGTTTTTCAACGGGTAGATGATGACTTGGTGGTGGAGAAACGGATTCCTTTTAGTGAGGCCTGTCTCGGTACCACCATTGAAGTTACAGCCCTTGACGGCAAGAAATTCAATGTGAAAGTGCCTCCCGGAGTCCAGCAAGAAGCCAAGCTCCGTATTAAAGGGCATGGGCTCCCTGCTGGACCGATCGGTCATCGTGGCGACATTCTGGTGAAGATCGCCGTTCAAATTCCTAAGACCCTGACCCCTGAGCAGGAAGAAGTGGTTAAAACATTGACAGACGTTTCTCTGTGAAGGAGGTGGCTGAGGGCTGTCAAGGGGGAGTCGTCACAGGCAAATCCTGAAATATTGTATCGAGCATGCTGTTCATGCATTCTGTATCCGGTGCGTTTTTGAGCGATTAACAGCCTTCGAGTTTCTTTTTTTCCTTGCCACCCGCCTGAGTCTTCGTGTCTCGGGCGGCCTCATTGAGGGTTTCGACCCTTTCTGTTCCCAACTGTGCAGCCTTGCGGGCGTCTTCCATCGGTTTTTTCAGGTTTTGCGCAGCATCTCTGCCGATTCGTTCCTGTGTTGTCTCAGTTTTATTTTCCGGCTTTTTACCCCGATCCTCCGAGCATCCCACAAGAATCATTGAGCAGAGGGTTATGCTCGTCGTGAGATAAGCAATTTTTTTTATCGTAAACATCTGTAGATCTCCTGTTTCTAAAAAAGTTCCCTGATTGAATTGCCGAGGCGTTTGATCCCTTCGGCAATGGTCGGCTCGTCAGAGCATGAAAAATTGAGCCGTAAGGTGTTGGTATCCTTTCGGTCCACATAGAAGGGGGTGCCTGGGACAAAGGCCACTTTCTTCTTGATAGCGGCCTCAAAGAGTGCCATCGACGACATCCCTGCAGGCAATGTTACCCACAAAAACATGCCCCCCTCCGGGTTGGTGAACTGCACCTCGTCCGGAAAATATTCCTTGATAGCGGCGATCATCGTCTCTTTTTGCTTGCCGTACTGGCGGATGATGGTGGCAATATGCGCATCGAGGTCATTGTCGCAGAGATAGCGATACAAAATCCGCTGTACTAATGAGTTGGTGTGCAGGTCCGCTGCCTGTTTGGCAATAATGAGTTTATCCATGATTGGTGGTGGCGCCACCAGCCAGCCCAGGCGTAGAGCCGGAGCCACCGTTTTTGAGAACGATCCTAGCAGTACCGTGTTTTTTGGCAGGAGTTGTTTGAAAGAGATTTTTCGGGTCCCGGAAAAGCGCAGGTCTCCGTATGGATCGTCTTGGATGATGAGGCAAGAGCTGTCCCGCACCATATCGGCCACGGCCCTTCGGTTGCCGTCGCTGTAGCTGATGCCACTGGGATTCTGGAAGTTGGTTACCGTATAGAGCAGTTTTGGTTGCCGTTCATTTAGTACTTTTCCAAGGGCAACAATATCCATGCCGCCCTCGCTCACCTGTACCGGGTGAAAGCGGGGCCGGTACATGGCAAAGGCCTGAATGGCCCCGAGGTATCCGGGCTCCTCGATAATAAGGTCGTCTCCCTCGTTAAGGAAGGTCTTACCCAGTAGATCCAGCCCTTGCTGTGAGCCGGAGGTGATGAGGATGTCTTCCATCGGGATTTCAAGATTTTCCTGTTTTCGGTAGCGCTCGGAAATGAATTGACGCAACCCCAGGTAGCCCTCGGAGTTGGCATACTGGAGAATGTCGTTACCCTCCTCCTCAAAGACCTCATTTGAGGCCTTTTGCAGGGCCTTGACCGGAAAGAAAAGTCGGTTGGGCAGGCCGCCGGCAAAGGAGATGATGGAGGGATCGATAGTGACCTTCAGGATTTCACGGATAAAGGATTTGGGGACATCGGTGATGCGATCAGAGAAGGCGTTTTCCATGAGACTCTATTAGGGTTTGAATAAACGGGGCAAGGGAGATTGAAAGGTGGTGCCGGCAACGGCCGGTCACCCCTTTGGATATAGAAAATCAGACAAATGATTCACGTTTGCGATAGACGGTGGCTTGGTTTTTGGCAACCAGTTGGCCGCTGTTTGTTTCAGTGATCACAATGTCATACAGCGCGGTGGCGCCTCCCATATGCACTTCCTTTGCTTCAGCAACAAGATTGTCGCCAACGCCGGTGGCTCGTAGGAAACTGGTGGTAACGTTGAGGGCCACCGCTATCTGCCCGTGCGAATTACTCGCTGCTGCAAAGGCAATGTCGCCAAGGCTGAACAGAAGTCCGCCATGGGTCATTCCATGAAAATTGAGCATCGATTCGGTCACCACCAGCGAAACCCGACTGTATCCCGGTTCGATTGCCTCGATTGTGGCGCCCAGCCAATTGGCATACCCATCCTTGCGGATATGGGCTGCGATGTCAGGATTGATCATGAGGAGTGTCCCTGCCTGAGTTCAAAGGAGGATGCAGAGGTGTCGGTTTCACCCTGTATGGCTCAATAATTTGCATCCGCATAAGCCAGCCAACCCCCAGCCCCAATCAGCTTTTTGTCAAAGGGGTTGAGGGCGAAGGCGCATTCGACGTTGGCATCTTTACTGGTTGCTATCAGTTTTTCGCCTTTCAGGTCAACTGCTACAGTCACCTTGCCTTTGAGGGCAAAGAGCCGGTCGAGATCTGTCTTGCTCAACTCGACGGCGAGAATGCCGCAGTTGAACATGTTCTGACGGAAGATGCGGGCAAAGCTCTCGCCGATTACCACATTGATATCATTGACCTCAAGGGCCCAGACTGCATGCTCACGAGATGAGCCGCAGCCGAAGTTGGAGCGGGTGACCAGCACTCGGGCCTCCTGCAATTCTGTCGAATGTGGGTCGAATTGGCCGCCATCGAGGTGCAGGTCCTCCAGTAGGTGGGGCTGCAGGGCCTTTTTGGTGATTTCCGTCAAGTATTTGGCCGGGATGATTTCGTCGGTATTGATATCGTTTCTGTCGATAAAGGCCGCAGGGCCACCAAACTGTTTCATAGAGTATCCTTTATGCTCTTACAGGAGAATTTCAGTCAAGAAAACGGCGGGGATCGGTGATTGCACCAGTGATAGCCGCCGCGGCAGCACTGGCAGGGCTCATCAGGTGCACCATGCCGCCCTTACCCATGCGACCATTAAAGTTGCGGTTGGTGGTTGAGGCACAGGCTTCACCCTCAGCGAGCACACCGCTGCTCATGCCGAGACAGGCCCCGCAGGTTGGATTGAGCACGCAGAAACCGCTGTCCATGAAGATTTTTAGCAGTCCTTCTTCCATTGCCTGGGAAAAGATGGCTGGGGTTGCCGGGGTCAGGATGCCGCGGACATTGTTGGCAATGACCTTGCCTCGGAGAATGGCTGCGGCTTCGCGGATATCCTCGATACGGCCGTTGGTGCAGGAGCCGATGTAGACCTGGTCGATATTGGTACCTTCCATCTCTTCCACATCTTTGACGTTGTCCGGTTTGAAGCCGTATGTGACCTGCGGGGCGAGCGTGCTCACATCAAGGACTAGTACCCTTTCATAGTGTGCGTCTTCATCGGAATGCCAGCGGCGGAAGGTCTCGGCGGCTTGCTCTGGGCTCTGATATTCATCTTTGATAAAGGGCCAGAGATACTGGGCGGTGACCAGGTCCGGGCGGCAGACACCAGAGGTGGCCCCGGCTTCGACAGCCATGTTGCACAGTGTCATCCGCGACGACATATTCATCGCATCAATCACAGGGCCACAGAATTCAATCACCAGATCGGTGCCGCCGTTGACCGTCAGCTTTTTGATGATATTGAGGATGATATCCTTAGCGACAACACCTTTTGGCAGGGTGCCAGTTACCTCAATCTTCAAGGATTTTGGAGCGCGGAAGGCGCAGACCCCTTTGAAGATACCGACTTCAAGATCGGTAGTCCCGACACCAGCGGCAAAAGCCCCAAAAGCGCCGTGGGTGCAGGTGTGGGAGTCGCCCATAATGACAGTGTTGCCCGGTCGGATGAAGCCTTTTTCCGGGAACAGGGCATGGCAGACGCCGTTGCGGCCAATATCGAAAAAGTCCTTAATGTTATGCCGTTTGGCCCAGTCGCGCATGATTTTGGCCTGGGTGGCGGTCTTGGAATCCTTGGGTGGGGTGACATGGTCGATGACCGCCTTGATCCGTGTTGGATCGCAGACCCGGTCCAGCCCTTTTTCCATAAGATCCATGATGGCAATGGGCGTGGTGATTTCGTGACACATGATAACATCGATATCAAGTACCATATTCCCCGGAGTCGGGGTGTCCCGCAGGTGGGCGGCAAAGATCTTTTCAGTGATGGTTTGTCCCATTGAGCAACTCCAGATAAGTGAAAATGGAAAGAGGAAAGCCGGGCAATTGGGAAACGACTCTACCCTTAATGGTGATGAAATCGAATTAATTACACCCCGCATCAGTGTTCGTCAATTTTTTTCCTGAAACAGCGGTAGTTCGGTGGGGAAGGATAACGCCTGTACATTACTGAATTGATTGCGTATACTATAGATCATTTTTCACAGGTCTGGCGGGACGGATGCATGACCGAAAAACCAACATTACAATAGGGACAAATGAAGCACTCTCTCTTGACACGACACGGCGCTCTTTTTCTTCTGCTCACCTGTCTTCTGCCGATACGATCCCATGCAGCGCACGGGATCAGTATTGACGGGAATCTGAAGTATCCTAAAGATTTCTCAAGGTTCGAATACACTTCCCCCGAGGCTCGCATAGGCGGCACCCTTGTTTTGCACGACCTTGGCAGTTACGAGAAAATGAATCCCTTTACCCTTAAAGGTTCAGCCCCCCATGGTCTTTCCCCGTATGTTTTCGAAACCCTGGCGGTGCCGAGCTTGGATGAGCCTTTTGCCGAATATGGCTTAATTGCCTCAGATATCGAGTTGGCCAGCGATAAAAAATCCGTAACTTTCACTCTGAATGCCAAAGCCAGGTTTTCCGATGGATCGCCGGTGACTGCCGAGGATGTCAAGTTTTCTCTCGACACCCTGAAAAGCAATGCGGCGCACCCATTTTATCAGATGTATTTCCGTGATATTGACGGTGCCGAGATTCTTGACAAGCAACGGATCCGATTTCGTTTTTCCCGGCCGAATCGTGAACTGCATATGGTCGCCGCTCAACTACCAGTGCTGAGCAAGCAGTTTTATGCGCGCCATCCTTTCAACCCTGCCGGCGGCAATGAAGCCATGACGGTTCCTGTCGGCTCCGGGCCTTACCTGGTCGCTGAGGTTCTTCCAGGGAAATCGATCACCTATAAGAAAAACCCCGATTATTGGGCCAAGGATCTTCCTGTGCGCAAAGGCTTTTTCAATTTTGAGACGATCATCGTCAAATATTTTAAAGACCCGGTTGTCAGCATTGAAGCCTTCAAAGCTGGTGAATTTGATTTTATGATGGTGAATATAGCCAAGCAATGGCAGCGGGATCTCTCCGGTCGTCGTTTTGATTCCGGCGAATTGGTCAAGCAGGCTTTTCCCCATCATAATGGTGCCGGGATGCAGGGATTCGTCTTTAATACAAGAAAACCGCTTTTCAGTGATCGGCAGGTGAGGAAGGCCCTTGGCCTGGCCTTTGATTTTGAGTGGACCAATAAAACCCTGTTTTTCTCCCAATACACCCGTAACAATTCTTTTTTCTCCAACTCTAATTTTGCAGCCAAGGGGTTGCCGGATGCGAGTGAGTTGCAACTTCTTGAGCCCTTCCGCAGCCAATTGCCCGCAGAAGTATTTTCACAACCGCTTATCCCTCC
Organism: uncultured Desulfobulbus sp.; assembly: GCA_964607065.1. GTDB lineage: Bacteria > Desulfobacterota > Desulfobulbia > Desulfobulbales > Desulfobulbaceae > Desulfobulbus. The sequence continues at coordinate 9,460 of CAZSIJ010000069.1, forward strand.
TTCCACGGATCCACCAGGGAATCTGCGTGCCAATTTACAGGAAGCGAAGATTCTGCTGCAGCAGGCCGGGTGGGATATCCGAGATGGAGTTCTTAGTAACGCGCAAGGAGAGCGGTTCCATTTTGACATCCTGTTGTCCGATACCTCCTTTGAGCGTGTCATAGCGCCCTATGTCAGCAATCTCAAGAAGCTGGGTATTGATGTAGCGTATCGGACTATAGATCCGGCATTGTACGCCGACAGGATTAAAAATTTCGATTTCGAGGTGGTGGTTACAACTTTTGGGCAGTCGCAATCCCCGGGTAACGAACAACGTGACAACTGGACAACTTCAGCGGCAAACCGCATGGGGTCAAAAAATCTTGCGGGAATCAGCAGTCCGGTAGTTGATGCTCTGGTTGATGCCATTATCTATGCAGAAACGCAAGGGCAGTTGACTATAGCCTGTCGGGCCTTGGATAGAGTGTTGTGGCACGGGTATTATGTGGTGCCGAATTGGTATCTTGCCAACCATCGTCTGGCGTATGTCGCTAAACTTAAGCATCCTGAAAAACTACCTTTATATTATAGTTATGATCAATGGCTCGATACCTGGTGGTTGCAATGAGGAGTTCGTGGCAAACTTAGGGGAGGGGATTACTGTTTCTGTCGTGCAGGAGCAGGCTTTGCCAGCGTGACAAGGAGAGGCTTTTCTGGTAAGTCATATGCTTATGGGGCGGTTGCAGGTATCCTTGCTTTTGCTCCTTGGGATATTTGTGAAATTTGCTGTCTGCATTTGTAGTTAAATCAACACTGTCATTACACTCTATGAGTATATCCACAGAAAAAAATAATAAAGATGATCAATGGATCTATCTCACTGGTAAGGAGATCTATCAGTTTTTCAGCCGTGTCAAGGGCCGGTTGCAGGGGATGCACGTTTATGCTTTGGTAGGAAAGAGTGGGACCGGCAAGAGCTTCCGCGCACAACTTCTTGCTGAGAAAATTGGTGTTCCCTATATTGTTGATGATGGCCTACTGATTAATGACACCACTATTTTGGCCGGCAGGTCAGCGAAGCGGGAGAAAAATTATATCAGCGCTATCAAGACCGCTTTGTTTTCAGACCCTGAGCATCGCAAAAGTGTCGTGCAGATGATCCAGGAGAAGAAAATAAAAAAGATACTTCTTCTTGGTACTTCCGAAAAGATGGTCACGAGATTAGCGGAAACGCTCGAACTGCCGCCCATCAGCCAGATTATCAATATAGAGGAAATCGCTAGTCAAAAAGACATCGAAAATGCAATTAAGTCCCGATTTGAGGAAGGCAAACATGTGATCCCTGTGCCCACCATTGAAGTGAAGAGGGATTATGCCCAGATCCTTTCCGACACCATTCGCATTTTTTTCAAAGGTGGCAACCATCCGGATGGCGTCAAGAATTCCCGATTTTTTGAGAAATCGGTAGTTCAACCAGAATATCACGAAAAAGGAAAAGGGGGAACAGTATCGATTTCCGAGGTGGCCTTGACACAGATGATCCTGCACTGCATTGATGAGTATGACGGTGAAATATTGGTGAAAAAAATCAAAGTCAAAACCGGAAGGGCAGGGCACCGTATTGATTTGTTCATCGATGTGCCGTATGGGAAAACTCTCACTGGAGAATTGCATGAATTGAGAGCGTATATTCAAAATAATATACAGAAATATACTGGAATCATGATTGATAAGTTGGAGATCTCTATCGACAATATTTCGCAAAGAAAAAAAGATGTTAGAGCTAATGTTAAATAATTTTTATAAAGAATAACATTTTTTAATGCGATAGTCGTCGTCATCTCGATGCATCTAATTTCTCTATCCATCTTTCTGCCAACTAACTGCCAGTACCTATGTTTTATAAAAAACAACTTCTTTGGATGTGCATTATAAGCAGAGGCTTTTCTGGGGAACGGTCTGGTTCGCGCAGGTTTGTAAACGTCGGCAAATAGATCACTTGGACCAGGATGATCTGATCATTTGCTTTGTGCAATTATCGCTTGACTCCATGCGAACTGTCTTGTTATAAGTTCGAAGTTTTGAGTGGTTTTTTTCGGAAGTGGCTGTAGTGACTGTTGTTGTCGGAATGGTTTTAGGGAGTTTACCAGGGACTCTAGAGCGTATCTGAGGCAGATTTTTTAGCCGTAGATGCGAAATGCCCTCGTTGCACTCACCTCGCCAAACCCAACCGGAAGATCTGGTTCTCCTTCACTCCCCCGCAAATTTCTGTCATCACTCGAATCATGCTCTGTTGCTTCATGGAATTAGCAGAGTTAATAGTGGTTTTTTCGGAAGTGGCAGCGGTGCCAGTGCTCACGGAAGAAACTCGAGTTTAGCATGCGTGGAGTTTCATGTAGCCTGTATGTTGAACTAGGGGGTCGGTATGTCTTCGTTTCGGTACGATATCTTCCTTATCTCTTTGCCCACCACTCATCGGAAAAGCGACCACTCGTCATTTTCATACTTATCACTTGCTCGTACTTTGCTGGCTTGTTATAACGCCATCATTTTATAAAGTTTTTGAAGGTGTGAGAGGCGATAAACATTGTTTTGGAAGAGCATACAGAAGTGTTTGGGAGCTCTAGAGTGCATGCCTGATGTTCGTGGTTTAGGCATGTGCATTTCCCCCTCACCTTCTACGAGTCAAGCTCTGAAAAAGTTTCTGTTTGTCACTTGAAACACCGAGTAGTTTGTAATTGTCAACTGGGACTTGAATTATTTTACTTCTCTGGGGAACCTTGCACTTATAAAGTCAGGTTCACCGCAAAAGGATGCGTCTATGAAAATTCATGAGTATCAGGCCAAGGAACTATTCCGAAAATACAACGTACCTACACCTAATGGTAAACTTGCATTCACTACAGCAGAGGTCGAGAAAATTGCTGAAGAATTTGGCTTGCCAGTAGTGGTTAAAGCCCAGGTTCATGCCGGCGGTCGAGGCAAGGGCGGCGGTGTCAAGTTAGCCAAGACCATGGCAGATGTTAAAACCGTTTCCGATGCCATCATCGGAATGACACTGGTCACCAAACAGACCGGTGCTCAGGGAAAGAAGGTGAACAAAGTTCTTGTCGAGCAGGGGCTTAACATCAAGAAAGAGTTGTACATCTGTGTTATCCCTGATCGTGAAACAGAGACCGTTGCCATTATTTGCAGCCAGGACGGCGGTATGGATATTGAGGAGGTTGCTGCCAAGACCCCCGAGCGTATCATTACTGTCAATGTCAGTCTGACTACCGGATTCCAACCATTCCATGCCCGCAAGATATGTTTCGGGCTTGAGATCGAGAAGGATTTGCAGAAAAAAATGTCCGCCTTGGTCAAAAATCTTTACGAGCTGTTTGTCGCGTACGATTGTTCCATGGTCGAAATTAATCCGCTGATTATTACTGCCGAAGGCGAAATTCTTGCCTTAGATGCCAAAATGGACGTCGATGGCAATGCCATGTTCCGTCATCCTGATGTCAAGGAAATGCGTGATATTGACGAGGAAGATCCTGTCGAGGCTGAAGCCGCCCAGTTTGGTCTGAACTACATCAACCTGGAAGGTAATGTCGGTAACATCGTCAACGGTGCCGGTCTGGCAATGGCCACCATGGATATCGTCAAGATGGCAGGCGCTTCTCCGGCAAACTTTCTCGATGTCGGAGGTGGAGCCAATGCCGAGGCTATTGAAAACGGCTTCCGTCTCATCATGAAAGATCCTGCTGTGAAAGGTATTCTGATCAACGTATTCGGCGGTATTCTTCGTTGCGATGTTCTCGCTCAAGGTGTTGTCCAGGCTGCTACTAAACTTAAACTTTCCGTACCGGTTGTCGTCCGTATGGAAGGAACCAATGTCGAGCAAGGTCGGAAAATCCTCGCAGAATCAGGCCTTGACCTGATCAACGCCAAGGATCTTGCTGATGCAGCCGTGAAGGTGGCGAAGATCGTTTCCTGATGAAAGATGAGTCTCAGCGGTTGGTAAAGGATTACTCAATCTACGGATTGATAAAACTGCCAACCGCTTTCACAAGGACATTGAACACTCAAATTTCAGAGGCAGAAAATACTTAAACCCCATAGAGGAATTTATAATGAGCGTTTTTGTTAATAAAAATACACGTTTAGTTGTACAAGGCATCACTGGTCAGGAAGGCCAATTCCATACTCGCTCCTGCATTGCTTACGGCACCAATGTTGTTGCCGGAGTTACCCCGGGCAAGGGTGGTCAGAAAATGGACGAGGTCCCAATTTTTAACTCCGTTAAGGAAGCTCGTGAAAAAACAGGCTGCAACGCCTCTATGATCCTCGTACCGCCGCCATTTGCTGCCGATGCTATTATGGAAGCTGCTGATGCCGGTGTAGAGTTGATTGTCTGCATCACCGAAGGTGTACCGGTCCTCGATATGATGCGGGTCAAAAATTATTTGGCAACCAAAACCACCCGTCTCATCGGCCCGAACTGTCCTGGTATCATTACGCCAGGCGAATGTAAGATCGGCATCATGCCTGGGCCTATGCACAAACCTGGCGGACCCTTTGGTGTTGTTTCCCGCTCCGGAACCCTCACGTATGAGGTTGTTCATCAGTTGACCCAGGTGGGGTTTGGTCAGACAACTTGTATTGGTATTGGTGGCGATCCCATCAACGGCACTAATTTCATTGATTGTCTCAAAGAATTCAATGCTGATCCAGACACAAAAGCTGTGGTCATGGTTGGTGAGATTGGCGGTAACGCTGAAGAGGATGCCTGCGATTGGATTAAGGCCAATATGAAGAAACCGGTTTTTGGATTTATCGCCGGTTTGACAGCGCCTCCTGGTCGTCGCATGGGCCATGCCGGTGCCATCGTTAGCGGCGGCAAGGGTACAGCAGAAGCTAAGATTGAGGCCATGAAGTCCAGTGGTGTGCATCATTGCGAAAATCTTGGCAATATGGGTAAGCTTTGCAAAGAAATCTTCAAAGGATAAATTGACCAATCGTGTGACTGTTTCGTCTGTATTCCATTCGAAACAGTCACTGCTTTTATAATCGAGCACGGAATCTTTACTGAATTCTGCAGCAAGGAGAAAGCATGAGTACAAAGGAAAAAATTGAGCAGTTGAAGCAAAAACGGGCCAAAGCCTTGTTGGGTGGTGGCCAGGATAAAATTGACAAGATTCATGCCAAAGGGAAAAAGACAGCACGCGAGCGCATTCATGCCCTGCTTGATCCGGGCTCTTTTGAGGAATACGATTCCTTTAAGTTGCATCGTTGTTACAATTTCGGCATGGAGAAAACCAAGTTCCTTGGTGATGGTATTATCACTGGCTGTGGTAAAATGAGTGGCCGACCTGTGTATGTCTATGCCCAGGATTTCTCTGTTCTTGCCGGATCTCTTTCCCAGACGCTGGCAGAGAAAATCTGCAAGATAATGGATCTGGGTATGAAAAACGGTATTCCGGTCATCGGTCTCAATGATTCCGGTGGTGCCCGTATTCAGGAAGGTATCGAAGCGCTGTGCGGTTATACCGAAATCTTTACTCGTAACGTTCTGGCCTCTGGTGTTGTTCCGCAGATCTCTGGTATTTTTGGACCCTGTGCCGGTGGCGCTGTTTATTCCCCTGCATTGACCGATTTCATCATCCAGGTCAAAGTGCAGTCCTACATGTTTCTCACTGGACCCAAAGTTGTTAAATCCGTGTGCCATGAGGATGTTACGACCGAACAGCTCGGTGGTGCAATTATGCATACCACCAAGAGTGGTGTGACCGACTATGCCGCTGAAAACGAAGACGATGCTATTCAGTATATTAAAGATCTGATGTCCTACCTGCCACAGAACAATCTGGAAAATCCACCAGATGCACCCTGTGACGATCCGATTACCCGGAAATGTCCAATGCTGAATGACATTATTCCGGACAATCCAAATGCTGCTTATGACATGAAGAAGGTTATCGTCGAGACGGTCGATAACGGCATTTTCTTTGAAATTAAAAAGAATTTCGCGCCGAATATCATTGTCGGTTTCGCTCGCTACAGCGGTAAAAGTGTTGGTATCGTTGCTAATCAGCCTGCTTACTATGCTGGTGTTCTTGATATCGATTCCTCCATTAAGGGCGCTCGTTTTATCCGTTTTTGTGACTGTTTCAATATTCCGGTCATCACTTTTGTTGACGTCCCTGGCTTTCTGCCCGGTACTAACCAGGAGTTTGGTGGTGTTATCCGCAATGGCGCAAAAATGTTGTATGCCTATGCTGAATCTACAGTACCGAAAATTACGGTTATTACCAGAAAAGCTTATGGTGGTGCCTACTGCGTAATGTCCTCAAAGCATCTACGGACCGATATTAACTACTCTTGGCCGACCGGCGAGATTGCGGTTATGGGATCCAAAGGTGCGGTTGAAGTCCTCTATGCCAAAGGTGCTAAAACGGCCGATGATCCAAAGGCCTATATGGCTGAGAAAGAAGCCGAATACAATGAAAGCTTCACTAATCCGTATTGTGCGGCTGAACGTGGGTACATTGATGATGTTATTGAACCATCTGAAACCCGTTTTCGCATTATCAATGCACTCGAGTCGATTCAAGGGAAACGCGACACCATTCCGATGAAGAAACACGGTAATATTCCGCTGTAAGCACTTTCATGTAATGGCCTTGCCTCCTACAATGAATGCATAGCCAATAGACTCAGAGGATGACATAATGGCAGATATGACAAAAAAAATGGCTGCGGCACTTGCAGCTGTTAATGCCTACATGCAGCAGGATGAGGAAGCAGCCTACCAGGCACAACTGGCTGCTGCCAAAACTGTCGTTACCGGACCTAGCTCATGGGCGATTGCCGGGCGCCAAGATATCATGAATTTTCGTAGGCTGATTCAGATGAAAGCATTTTGATGGCTTTTGCTACAATTCGACGTTTAACGACAACGTATACAACGTACAACAGGAGAAACTGACAATGAGCGACCAAGTGAAAATGACCGCCATGAATTACGCTAGCGACCGACCTAAAGCTGAAAACCCGGTCAAAATTATGGACTTAAGCCTTCGTGACGGCCACCAGTCTCTGTTCGCAACTCGCGGGCGTACAGAAGATATGATTCCAGTAGCTGAGATGATGGACGAAGTCGGCTTCTGGGCTATTGAAACCTGGGGTGGTGCTACCTTTGATACCATGCATCGATTCCTCAACGAGGATCCCTGGGAGCGTCTTCGGACCCTGAAACGCTATATCAAGAAAACCCCCTTCTCCATGTTGCTTCGTGCCCAGAATCTTGTAGGGTATCGTAACTATGCCGATGATCTTGCCACCGCCTTTGTTGAGCGTGCTGCTGAGAACGGTATGGATATCTTTCGTACATTTGACGCACTCAACGACTATCGCAACTTTGAGACTGTTGTTAAGCAGATTAAAAAGAGCGGCAAGCATTTTCAGGGTTGTATTTGTTACTCCCTGACCGAGCCACGTCTTGGTGGTGATGTATATAATGAGAAATATTATGTTGATAGGGCCAAGGCCCTTGATGATATGGGTGCTGATTCCATCTGTATCAAAGATATGGCTGGTTTGATAGCCCCGTATGACGCATATAATCTTATCAAAGCTATTAAAGCTGTTACTAAAACCCCAATTCATCTCCATAGCCACTTTACATCTGGAATGGCTTCAATGAGCCATCTCAAGGCTATTGAAGCAGGTTGTGATATCATCGACACTTGTATGACCCCGTATGCATATCGGACAGCGCATCCTGCTATCGAGCCGTTGGTCATGTCATTGATCGGCACTAATCGCGACACCGGATTTGATATCAAGAAGCTGTTCGCTATCAACGAGGTGCTGGAAAAAGAGGTAATGCCTAAGTACAAACATCTGATGGATGATTCCAAATGTTCCATCATCGATATAAACGTTCTTTTGCATCAGACCCCGGGCGGTATGTTGTCCAACTTGGTCAACCAGCTGAAAGAAATGGATAAGCTCGATAAAATCGACGATGTTTTCGCCGAACTGCCGAAAGTCCGGAAAGATCTGGGCCAAATCCCGTTGGTCACCCCGACTAGCCAGATCGTTGGTATCCAGACCGTCATGAACGTAATTTTTGACACCCCTGAAGAGCGTTACAAGATGATCACAGCTCAGGTCAAAGATCTGTGTTATGGACTGTATGGCAAAACCGCTGTACCGATTAACCCCGAAGTGCAAAAGAAAGCACTCAAAGGTTATGCCCGTGGTGAAGAGCCAATAACTTGCCGTCCTGCCGAGGTTCTTGAGCCGGAAATGGAAAAGGCAAAGAAAGAAATCGGCGATCTTGCCAAGGATATCGACGATCTCGTACTCTATGCAATCTACCCGGTCACCGGTAAGAAGTTCCTTGAGTGGAAATATGGCGTAACTCCTGCACCTCCCGAGGTTATGCCGATCACCCTTGATGATGTCAAGAAACGTGATGAACTCGTAGCAAAGGCTAAAGCAGGCAAACTTGTTGAGCCGAAAGCCGCAGCACCTGCGAAATCTGAGAATGTTCGTACCTTCAACGTCTTTGTTGATAGCGAGTATTTCAGCGTTGAAGTTGATCCTACTGGCGATTTCCAGCCGATGGTTTCTGCTGCACCGCGTGCAGCCGCTCCTGTCGCCGCACCTAAAGCAGCAGCTGCTCCTGCTGCCGCCGCTGCTCCTAAGGCTGCTGCCGCCGCCCCTGCTGCAGCTCCAGTTGTTGTTGAAGGTGGAACGCCCTTGTTGGCACCTATGCCTGGCATGGTTATTAAAAATTGTGTGAATGTAGGTGATACTGTCAAGACTGGTGATGCCTTGGTTATCCTCGAGGCCATGAAAATGGAAAATTCCCTCGGCGCTCCTTGTGACGGTACCGTTAAGGCTCTTTGCTTCGGTTCCGGAGACTCTGTTGCCAAAGACACTGTCCTGGCAATCATCGCATAATTAGTACGTTTAGAGCTTTTTAAAGATCAGGAGAGCACCGGGAAACCGGTGCTCTCCTTTTTTGTTGCCAAAATCAAGATGTGATATCAACCTTAAGCGGCTGATTGTGCAGAAATTAGCTAAATCAGTTGCAAATGTTTTGCCTGTTCCCATAACTGAGTTGCCAAGCGTACCGTAGCCTGATCAACCATCCTACCTTCTACGGCTATAGCGCCTCTTCCTTCTGCTTTTGCTAGGCTATTGGCTTCTATAACCTTGGCGGCGAGAGCAATATCTTGCGGAGAAGGAGTAAAAACTTCATTGATTACATCTATCTGTGATGGATGAATAGCCCATTTTCCATCACATCCTAAAGCGCAGGCCATAACCGCTGAACGCCGTAACCCGTTAATATCATTGAAATTACCGTAAGGAGCATCGATAGCAAGATTCCCGTATGCTTTTGCATTCATCACCATCCTGCTTAAGGCGAAATGCCATCGATGACCAGGGTATAATTCCTCTTCTTTTTCTCCATGCCCAGAAATCGATACCAAACGGGCTCCGATTGAAGCGGAATAATCAGCGATTCCGAAAACGAGGCTTTTGATTCGGCAACTTGCCTGGACGATTTCAGCGGCTCGCATCAATCCTTCGGCTGTTTCAATCGATGCCTCAATGCCGATCATCATAGGAATATTTTTGTTCATCTCAATGCCATTGAGAATTCGATCGGCAAAAAAAACGTCACCAGGATTATTGACTTTGGGGATAACGATAGAATCGACAACATGCCCAGCATTTTCAACGACTTCGAGAAGGTCGCGGTAAGCAAAAGGTGTGTCAAGTGCGTTAATCCTGACGGTGACGGTCTTCGATTTCCAATTAAGGCTGAGGAGTGATTCAATGACTTGCTCGCGAGCGTTGTATTTTTCAGCTATCGGAACACTATCTTCGAGATCAAGCATTATTACGTCGGCTTTACAGTCGTTTGCTTTAATATGCATTTTTTTCATATGCCCAGGTACAGACAAATTAGATCTTCTTGGTTTCATGTAACCTCCTTGTAGCAATAATTGGTGTTTAAGTTTCGACTTATCTTCTAATAGTTATATCTAAGGAACCTTGGTTTGGGTCATCGTTAATGTAACAAATTGGACAATTGAGGGAAGTAAACAATCGAACTCTTTACGTCAAATGTTTTGCCTCAGTTGGAAATGGACATTCAGGCTGTTTGCATTAAGGGGTTACAG
>CAZSIJ010000070.1:0-18859 GCA_964607065.1 uncultured Desulfobulbus sp.
GTTCGTTAATCTGCTTCAATTCCTCAACTAAAGGCAACAGTTCCACCGGGAACCTACTAATATCTCCAACCACCCTGCCAATTTCCTTTTTTTCAAGCTCAATGTTGGCAAGCTTCGCCGAATCGGTAAGCTTTTCTGCCTTGATGCAGAGAATCGTCAGCTTATCAAACACTTCACCCCAGGATACGGGCAAAATGGGCATCTTCGGCCAGTCATTGAGCATAGTCTTCTTCCTGTAGTTAAAAAAACTTTCCAATCAGCTTAAAACAACCCGCTTCAGACCTTGAACATTTACTTTGATGTCGTCAGAAATCGCGAGGAGCATCATAGGACCATCTTCACGTTGTTCAATATATTCCAACCAACACTGATAGCCGAGTGGCACAAGAAAAGAAGCAATCTTACCTACCTCCTCCGCGTTATTAATAGGCGAGCAAAGAACTGCAGCTTTTGTTCGTTTTAACGTAGCAATGGCTGATTCGAGAGCGAGGAGATGCGGAGCTGGCGAAAAACTAAACAGACCTGAAAGCGCCGGCAACTCAAGGGCATCAATAGCCTTGGTTTCTATAACACGCTGTTTTTTAAGACCGCCCCAACTGAGAGGATTTGTTTCGCAGAGGGCATCTTCGCCAGCAATTGCTATTTTATTGCATGTAGCAGGCAGTGCATCATACCAGCAAATTCCGATATTAGCAGCCCTATCAAGCAGATCCATACCTATAAGGGTGCGTCGGAGCGGACGAGGTTCAAAAATATGCAATGTACCCTGATGTCCAAGCTTCTCGGCAAGCACTATCGGAAAGGTACTCTGACCAGGTGCAATCACAACAGCTGTCCCCCCCCGCTTGAGAATAGATTTGGCCATATTGCTCTGACAGAGAACAGCACGATCCCACAAAACAGACTTGCTTTCAAAAGGGAGTCGTCGTCCTTCAGAAGTTTCGAGATAACGAACAGATTTGTGCAATCCGTGAATAAATCGCAACCCTTTATGGGAAGATGCAGATTGCCGACTCCCGATCATTTTGTTTAGTCCTTGCAATACTTCTAAAGCGTCAAGTTTTGCCCATGCTTCTCCATACACATCCTTAATCAGCTCCCACTCTTTTTCATCATTAACCTTGAATTTCCGGAAAGCAGGCAGTTCTTCACCGCCTGATATGAGGATACCATAATGCAATGGATAAAAAGGATATGCATCCGGAGGAATAGACGCAAACAACCCAACAGTCGGAACATTGGCTGCATCGGCTACATGAATGCCAAACGTATCTACTGTGATCACACCATCCACCTGAGCAGTCAGCGCCTGAAATTTTTGTGGTGAATCAATTTTTTTTGATAAATCAATAAGCCTGGGATGCTGTATATTCAATGGCTTGTCAATGATCAATCGCAAGTCAGGATCAAGATCAAGCAACTTAAGTGCAAAATCTGCCGCGTTTTCTTCCGAGAAACTTCGAAGAGGCACACTTGCCTTAGGATTAAAAAGAACTCGTTTGCCTGGAATACCCATTAGCAATGGAGTAACCTCTGTCCATGCAACCCACGGGATATTTAGTACATTCCGTTTCCTATCAACAGTAACTCTTGCCGGATTAAGCCCACTCCACCAGATAAACCAGTCCACCATCGGCATTTCCGTAATGCGAGGGAGACCAATCAGTCCAGTGAAATCAAAATAAGCATCATACCGAGCAAAATCTAACACTGACGGACCAGTGCTATGAAGTTCACCCACCCAAGGTTCATGACCAACAATATCGAGATTCCCGGGGTTACCAGATGTGCATAACAGCATATCAATAACAAAACTTGCCAAATGCTGTCGAAGAGAATCTACAATAATACGCATCGCCGTCATCCCTATCAAGGAATCCCCAAGGTTAGTACCAAAGGATGCCACCGCTGCAATCCGAAAATGCTGCTTATGTGGAGCACGAGCCTTAAGAGCTGATAATTGAGCAACCAATGGTTCAAGCTCTTCATGCATATGTAACCCCGGTCCGACAAATCGTGTACTGACACGCCCGAGGCGGGGAGGAAAGTCAGGCCAAAGTATCAATTCCGGTTCACCAACCAATTTCACTTCACCATGATTCAGCAAAGAGTCTACCGAAGAATCCTTATCAAGCAATAATTCTGGTGCACCATCAGCATCAGAAACCCTCTTTCGCTGCTCGGCAAGTTGCTTGCTTACCATATCGAATTCACCGCCGGTATCAATAATCAACAAATCTACAGGAACATCGACATTCGATGATTTACCACGATAACTACGACTGTATAGAGCAGATGTAACAACGACATCTTCAGGAACAAGAAATATTTGCATTACTATATAATTGAAACAAAAATAGTGGTCATATCAAGGATACCAAACAAAAATCGAAATTTACATTTTTTTTAAATCGGATGAACGGCAGTAATTTAAGAGGATAATAAATTATTTATTCCCCTTAAAAACTTGCCACTCTACAATAATTTCCTGGCAGACATTATTGTGAGTTCGCAACAATTCTTGTATCTGTTCGGTCTTAATTTCACCCCGCGCTATTTTATCCTGATAAAGCGGGTCAAGGACGTATTGACAACGTTTTATTCTGAAATCAACCCCTAAATATATTCCCAGTGGAGTATTAGCCAAATTTTTGGAAATCCATAGTTTATTTAAAGATTGGTCGAACATCTGTAAACCGTCAGGCAAAATGGGACGAACATGTGTTGGATCAGCTAAAAAAAAATCATGTCGTGGATGAGGCACATAAATATGAATCCTGGCTTCATGAGAGCATATTCGATAGAGTTCCTTAATAACCCCCATATAGATTTCACGAGACTCACCAAGATGCTCAAGTACATGCCTAAGAATGATTTCACCTACACTATCATTTTCAAATGGCCAAGGGAATTTCTCCAGATCATATACAATGTCAGGGTTACAAGTAGAAACAGCATCAACGTTTACCCAGCCATCCATAAGGTTGTTACCACAACCTAAATTTAATCTCATTAAGGATTCGCATGTATTCAATCAGTTACCCCCATATGATTAATTTAAAGTGTTGAATCGTACATATTTCTTCTGCCGTAAATTCTGCCGGTGTTAACACGCCAAATGCACTATGCAGTCAGTTCTTATTGTAATCATTCGGTCTTAGCTCTATCGGTTGTATCGCCAGCAACTTGTTGTACATGCGGTTTGAAAGCCTGTATCAACCGTTGTGTACTGTTGGCCATATTGTGTAAAGTTTCACCAACATGCTTTGCCCGAATAACATAATCGTTATAGAACCTTTCATCATCGTACAACTGAATGATCCTTTCAACCAGTGGTTGCAACAATTCAGGTTTTGGAAAAGCTGTATATGGTTTTTCATGACAAACATCCGGCAGTTGAATTTTCATACCACCAATACCAATCATTTCAGGGCTGCCTCCACGATCAGTAACAATGGCAGGTATAGCATTCAACATTGCTTCCGCCAACACTCGCGACCCGCTTTCCCACCAGAGACTTGGGGCAAGGATCAGACGTGCCCGGCCATAAATGGGTCGCATATCATTGGTATTTGGCGTCACTATAACATTACTGAGTTCTTCCCGGGGCGCGTCACCTGATTGGCTGGTAATCAGCTTAACTAATGCTTGCCAATTCCCTCGAGATTCTACCACTTCAAACTGAATATCGGGTCTTTTCTTTTCGAGCAACATGGCCAATTGAATGACAATACTTGCACCTTTTTCCAATGACGGGTTAATAAAGAGCAAGTTTTTACGAGTTTGCTCGATAGCTGTGACCGTTGAAGGCTCAATGAATGTACCCACTGGAACGGGTTTTATGCCATCTTGACGCTCATAAAAATCAGCAGTTGCCTGACTATCTGTAATGATAAGGGTTACATCACGGTACCACCTTGCCCCATTATAGTTGCCATTAACCAAATAAGCCGCAGAGGGGATATTTCTCTGTCTTGCTTCATCAGGAATCAATAAATCAAGCGTCTGACCTCCATAAAAAAATACCAGATCCGGTTTAAAGGCATCCAGGGTCTGTACATAGAGTGAAAACCATAGATCGGCTTCCTTAGCCGTCATTTCAGAACGCCGCGTACTTTTAGTTGCAAACAATTTGTGTTCAAGAGGGGCATCGTGTACTTGCAAAATGTTATTCTTTTCTGATACCATTGATTTCCAATTTTCAGGAAACCTTGAAATGCCTTTTTCAGAATCAAATATTGTTGCCCCCACAATACAAACATCGTAGCCATGAAAAGCCAATTGTCGAAGCATTTCACGAGCGGATATAGACGCACCACTCGAAGTATCCAAAAGGCAAAACGTATTTGCCCACAAAATACGAGGCTTATGCACTTTCAGTTCTGGCGCTAACTTTTTATTCTTTTTAATGTTACGTTTTACCATATGGAGTCATTATTCATTTCTTGAAATCTTGCAAAACAATAACCTGACTTTAATTTAAGTTTCCAAACGCACAAATTCTTCACGCTTCAATCCATCTCCCCAGTCGATGAAATGAACTTCATGGATGTGCACCACCAATTGAGTATCAACTTTATAAATTAAAGAAAGAAGCTTGCTGTTTTCCTCCTCAATAAGAGGGTGATCAACTCGAACGAAAAAATCAATCTCGCCATTTTTCTGCTGAACTACACGATATTCTTTGATTGCCTTGATCTCTGCAACATCTATTCCTAAAAAATACATTGGCCTTGTCTCGCCGTTAGGCAACATCATCAAATTACGTTTACGCCCCCAAAGACGTCTGATAACCGGCAGCTTAATACCACAGTCACACTCCTCCCCCCATTCAGCTATATCACCAATATCATAACGGATTATCGGCATTGCAAAACTATGCAGGTTGGTCACTAAAACCCGACCAGCAACACCTGCCGGACAAGGGCGTAAATGATCATCGACAATTTCAATAATTGTTGTTCCTGTCATAACATGAAGGTGGTCATGCTTCGGACACTGTATTGCCAACCATCCAACCTCCTCGCAGGAATACCTGTCAACGATTTTAGCACCCCCAAACGCTCGCCGGCAAATCTCGCGCTGTTGAGGAGTAACCCGCTCCGATTGTGATATAATCTGGCGTAAAGGCAACACGTTACCTTGAGATAACAATACCTTACCAATTTCAGCCACTAACCGTGGGCTACACCGCAGATAGGCAGGGTGATTTTCAATGAGCCAGGTTGCATGTTCAACCGAAGACCGACTAAAGGAGAACCTATGTGTTACTGGGCCGCCACTCCCGAGTATGGCAAGCAATAAAGAACCCCAATGAGGCTGAATACTATCAGGATCAGTGCTAATAATGGCCAGAGGTAACCTCGAATCTCTCTGATGCCATTCATGGTCAACAAGTCCTACGGCCTCGTAGATGAGATTATACGCATCCCTTAGCTTTTCCACCCGAACAGGTATACCTGTAGAGCCTGAAGTTGTGCTGGTAACAATATCACTTGCGGACCAATCACTGCGCCAAGCTCTTAACGATTCAAAATGTTGCTGTACATCAGTACGCAACAACGGTGCAATTTTATCTAATACTGAAAAAGCGGAAAGGTTTTCATGATCATGAATATAGCCAGCCTGTAATAATCGCTTTCGCCACCAATCGGAATACTGCCATGCGTGGCGGAATAAATCGCATAAAAGTTTTTCCTGTATCTTACGCTGCGACTCAACAGGCATTGACTCAATTGAGCGCAACCATGACTTGACCTGCACAACAGAGGCAATATAGAAGTCCGTTTTTTCCTTGTTTCTTTTAAGTTCCAGCAACACCATACTACGATTGGCATGAGCTTCTGTATTGTCTGGTTGTAATGCTATAGCTTTGTCATAGTTCTCAAGCGCCTCATCGAATCGTTTCAACTCTTTGAGAGCCAAGCCATAGTTGTTGAGTAAACCATGATGCTTATCATTGATTTTCAGCGCCTGCTCAAACAAGGCAACAGCCTCAGAAAAATTTTTTCTTTGTAAAACAATTGTTGCTAAAAGCCGCAGTGCTTCAAAATGGTCGGGTTGTACCTGTAATATTTCGCGATACTGCAGCTCAGCCTCAGCTAACTTTCCTTGTTGATGGTGTGTAAATGCAGATTGAAGCTTAACAATAATGGCCTCTGACGATACTTTTGTTGATGTCATCTTTTATCCATTGGAACCGGTATCAGGGGTAGCGGTTTTTCCATTGATCAAGTTTACGAGACGATCACGATAAAAAAGAAGAATTTTCCGCAACTCCTCCCGATCCTCTCCGATAAATGTTCTCTTTTCTCGAAGTGCCTTATTCATAACAACGACACAGAAACAAGCCTCAACCATGTTCATCCGTATATTATCACAAAATCCTTTCAGCAAAACCTGATTTTCTTCGCCCGTGAGTTCAGGAAACAATAGGGGCAATAATATTTCTCGAACCTTTGTCTTCTGTGCATCAATTTTTACATAACTAACGTTTGCGTTTGCGTTTGATTCGTGACGACGGTAAAGTAACAGTTCCTCCTGGAGGTTATAAAACGTCGCACCATGCATCATCATTTCCACAAAAAATCGATAATCCTGATCCCTGGGAAAGTTGGAATCATACTGCATGCCATATTGTCTGACAAACTCAGTACGAAACATAGTCGTCGGATTATGAATGGCTGAGTCAACAACAAGTAAACGGGATTTAATTAATCCATCCGATTCAGGATAACAGACTGAAGTACGAATACCATCATTAAACATTTTAATAAAATTCGTACCGCAAACCGTCACTTCAGGATGGCTTTCCATCCAGAAATATTGTTGCTGTAAACGGTCTGGAAAGGCAACATCGTCGGAATCCATAATGGCTGTATAAGGAGCCTTCGCAATAATCAGCCCTGCATTTCTAGCAACGCTAGTACCCATGTTTAACGGGAATCTGATGATCTTTATTCTTTGATCTCGATAACCCTCGATAATTGATATTACCTGTGGTGAAGAGCCATCCTGAATAATTAAAAACTCAAAATCAGTAAAGCTTTGTCCCAAAATTGATTCAATAGCTTCAGCAAGATAGGCTTCACGTTGAGCGACAGGAAATATTACTGATATTTTTGGAGTCATTACGTAAAAACATTTATTATCCCATAAGTATAATAGAAGTCTAACGATGGCGAGGTGGTAACAGTTGCTATCTTTGCGCTTTTCCCCCTTTATTCATCAAGTCGAACAAATTCTTCACGCTTCATTCCTTTTCCCCAGTCGATAGAGGAAACCTCACGAATATGCACCACCAATTGAGCATTAACTTTCAAAACCAAAGAACGAAGTTTGAAAACCTCATTATCTGTAAGAGGAAGTTCAGCCCGAACAAGAAAATCGATATCCCCATTTTTCTGCTGGACCAGGCGATATTCCTTGATAACTGACAGATCTTCAAAATAATCTCCCAAAAAAGTCATTGGTATCAGTGTACCGTCATGCAACCTTACCATATTACGTTTACGCCCCAAAAGACGCCTGATGACCGGCAGCTTAATTCCACAGTCACACTCCTCTCCCCATTCAGCTATATCACCAATATCATAACGGATTATCGGCATTGCAAAACTATGAAGGTTGGTCACTAAAACCCGACCAGCAACACCTACCGGACATGGATTTCCATGGTCATCGACAATTTCAATAATTGTTGTTCCTGTCATAACATGAAGATGGTCGTGCTCAGGACACTGTATCGCCAACCATCCTACCTCCTCGCAGGAATACCTGTCAACAATTTTTGCGCCACCAAAAGCTCGGCGGCAAATCTCACGCTGTTGAGGGGTAACCCGCTCCGATTGTGATATGATCTGGCGTAACGGCAACACGTTACCTTGCGATAACAATACCTCACCGATTTCAGTTGCTCTGAGAGGACTTGCTTTTAAATAAGATGGGCGATGTTCCATTAGCCACTTTGCGTGTTCATACGACGAACGACTAGAGGGGTATCGGTTCATTACAGAACCACTTCCTTGCAGCGCCAAAAATAATGATCCCCAATGAGGACTCGAACTATCCTCATCTGCAGCAAGACTCAACAATGGTAACGTCGCATCTCTCTGATGCCATTCATGGTCAACAAGTCCTACTGCCTCGTAGACAAGATTATACGCATCCCTAAGCTTTTCCACCCGAACAGGTATACCTGTTGAGCCTGACGTTATGCTGGTAACCATATCACTTGCTGACCAATAACTGCGCCAGGCTCTTAACGATTCAAAATGTTCCTGTACATCAGTTCGCAACAATGGAGCAATGTTATCTAATACTGAAAAAGCTGAAAGGTTTTCAAGATCATGAATATAGCCGGCCTGCAATATTCGCTTTCGCCACCAATCGGAATACTGCCATGCATGCCGGAACAAATCACCTAACAGGTTTTCCTGCATTTTTCGCTGCAACTCAACAGACATCGACTCAATCGAGCGCAACCACGACTTAACATGAAGGACTGAGGTAATATAAAAGTCCGTCTTTTCCTTGTTTTTTTGAAGTTCCTGCAACACCTTACCACAATTGATTTGAGTTTCTGCAAAGTCTAGCTGTATGGCTATAGACTGATCGTAACTTTAACGTGCCTCAGCTTCAGTTAACTTACCTTGTTGATGGAGTTTAAATGCGGATTGAAGCTTGACAATTTGAACGTCTGATAATGATGCTTTGGCTACTGGCGGTAGAGTTTTACCTTTTCTCCCATTAGCTCATTGTTTGGTAAAACTTACAATATTGCATCACTGCCTTTAACTATCCCTGCAACAACTCAACCAGTTTTGATAAGTCGATCACACAAATGGGATCCTAAAAAGCAAGCCCCTCCTGTAACAATAAAAGTCATTGCTCGACTTTGCGTACATAAAGTTGATAAAGGGGGGCTGAAATAACCTTGACTTTTCGGTAATAACAATTGATGAAAGCATCGATGGCAAGCTTTGGACTACGAAGCAAATCGCTTCCATATGACAGCTCTTCTGCCCATAAATAGTCATCAAAAACCATAATACCTCCCACCCTTAGTAACCTGAACGCCATCACAGCATCAGCAAGAACATCAGGGGCCTGATGAGAACCGTCTACATAGACCATATCAAACGAATTAATCTGGTTTTGACTGATAAGAGACGCCAGAGAGTAATCAGAATATCCTTTATGCAAAACCAGCGTAACGCTCATAGATACCTTGCTCATAGCGAGGCTTGTATTGTGTAAAAATCTTGATTCCACAGCGGCCATATCAATTCCGCTACTCCGGTGTTCTATACCTCCCTCCCAGGTGTCAATACAATGAATTTCGATTGCTGAACGATTCGCTAATTTCTCAATTAAATAACAGGTACTTGCGCCTTCATAAGATCCGATTTCCAATATTTTTTTTGGCTCAAACTGCGAAAAAAGATTCTCCCACACATTTTTAGCAGTAACATCGAACCAATTGTTCGTATATATGAACTTCTTTTCTGGAATATGATTTTCTAACCCCATATTCTGTAACTTCCTTTCATGGGTAATGACTCGTTTGACATAAAACCCTACTGTTTATTCAGGATCAACCTGATGACCTGCATTGGTAGTTCCGTTTACCAGTTTAAGCAGCCGTTCAAGATAGTATTGAATTATTTTTTTGAGTTCCTCCCGATCTTCTCCTATCAGCGTTCGATTTTCACGCAACGCCTTACTCATCGTAATAATACAATAGTATGCCTCCATCATCGTCATTTTTATATGCTCACAAAATCCAATGAGCAAAATCCGCCCTTCTTCGCCCGTTAATTCAGGAAAAAATATGGGTAATAGAATTTCCCGAACCTTTGTTTTTTCCTCATCCAAACCCAATCGACCATTTGTGATATTTCCTTCATGACGGCGGTAGAGCAAAAGTTCTTCCTGCAAACCATAAAACCTCGCCCCATTTCGCATCATTTCAACAAAAAATCGATAATCATGATCTCTTGGAAAGTTTGCATCATACTGAAGACGATATTTTCTGACAAACTCGGTGCGAAACATAGTCGTCGGATTATGAATGGCTGAGTCGACAACAAGTAATAGGGATTTAATCATTCCATCCGATTCAGGATAACAGACTGAAGTACGAATGCCATCGCCAAACATCTTGATAAAATTAGAACCGCAAACCGTCACGTCGTGATGGCTTTCCATCCACGTGTATTGCCGGGCAAAACGATCGGGCATAGCCACATCATCCGAGTCCATCACAGCAATATAGGGAGCCTTGACCATCAGCAGACCTGCATTTCTTGCAGCGCTGGCACCCATATTTATAGGAAATTTTAATCTTTTGATTCTATAATCCTGATAACTGTCAATAATTGACTCAATCTGTGATGATACACCATCCTCAATGATCAGAAATTCAAAATCGGTTAAACTTTGTCTCAGGATCGATTCAATTGCTGGCCGGAGGTACTTGAGATAATCCTCACCCTTACCTACAGGAAAAATAACAGATATTTTTGGATCCATAGCTTTGAAAACCTATGCTGAAATAAATTTCACGTAACAGATGAATGAGAGAAATCTTACTGAATCACGAAGAAACTCTAATTGCATAAATTTCCATCTGAGCTTTATAACGATAAGGAATTGCAAAATCTGCAACTTCAAACCCGTTATCCTGTAACAGTATTGTCAGGCGCTGTCGGCTAAAGTTGTGATGGTGTTCAATCTCCATCCAATAAGGATTAGCCTTCGCTGCGTCCATCATTTTCCAGCTTGAACAGTTCAGGTCAGGCATACTGATAACAAGGATACCGCCTGGCTTTATAACATCAGCTGCCTTTTTAATTGCAGTCATTGGAAAAGGCATATGTTCCAATACGTCCATCATTGACAGCACATCCAATTTTTCCTGAAATGTAACCGCCATGAAATCACCTTGTAGTGCCTTAAATCCACATTTTTGAATTCGACTTACCGGTTCACTGCGGGAATCTAAACCAAGAGCTGTAAACCCAACATCACTTGCAGTCATAACAAGCGCTCCATCCCCACAACCAACATCAACCCACGATGGAGAGAGTGAAGAATTCATGACGCTACGGTAACCCCCGAGCAAAGATAATACTTTACCTGCAACCGACGCCCAAGTTAATCGCTTGGCATCAAAGTTAGCAATATCGCCAGCCAGCTGATTTGGATGTGCATTTTTGAAAACCTCATCCAAACCCTTCTGAGACCAGTAATAGCGGGTATACACGTGACTACATGTGGTACAACGCACCCATTCAAGTGTGCGAGGGAGGGGTTCATGCCATAAGTTATGGCGAGTGCAATCGCAACTGCCAAGCGCTACACTTTTTCCATCACAGAGAGGACACGACTTATAGATATGTTGCATACTTTCAGTTGATTTTGTACTCAATGTATCGCCCTCTGTACTGTTAGCCTGTATTTCTACTGACGATAGTGCAGAATGACTATCATCAAATTTGTTTACCTCTTGCTTCTTGATATACAAGTGATCAGGCGGCAAATCCGCCTGATACCGCTCGTAGATGGTGATGTATGCTTCTTCGATGTGCCTGGTAAATAATTCTGTATCAAATAGTGGAGTCGTGAGCCGATTTCTTTCTAGCTTTTGCTTGATGTTATGCAGTTTATCCGGATTGTTGGCAAGTTCTATCGCAAGAGCTTCATATGCGTCTTGCGTAGAGGTGATGAGTTCAGGCAGATCAATGGCATTAAGCAGACTTGCAGCTACTCTGCTTGCAAATGCCTCACCCATACATGTTATGACAGGCAACCCCGCCCATAAGGCATCACTTGCCGTGGTATGTGCATTACATGGTAACGTATCAAGAAACAAATCGGCTACTCGATGCCTTGCAAGGTGGTCAGCGAGATGCATGCGTTTTGCAAAAATTAGCCTTTCGGGGTTAATGCCTCTTTCCTTTGCTTCTCGCTGCAAATTGCTCCCAGCTTTTGGGTTATCTTCATACAACCAGAGAACACTTCCCTCCACCTGCATAAGAATTCGCATCCAACAATCAAACGTATTCGGAGTAATTTTATAGTTGTTGTTAAAACAGCAAAACACGAACCCTGTTGCAGGAAGCCCCAACTCTTCCCGGGAGAGTTCTTTTTCTGCAATGAGACGTTTTGTATCGTTTACCTGATAACTGTGCGGGAGATATATAATTTTTTCAGTATAAAACTGCTGACTTTGCTCTGGAATAAGTGTCGTATCGGCAATGATATAATCAATATACTCTGCCCCCATTGTACCTGGATAACCCAAGTAATTTACCTGTATCGGTGCAGCACGCAAACCGAAGATCCCTGTTCGTGAATCTTGTGTGAAACCTTTCAAGTCTATCGCAATATCAATGGCCAACTCTCTTGAAAGAAGCACCACCTCTTTATCAGATTTTGTTCGGACATCAATAAACTTGTCAAATGCTGCAACAACCCTTTTTCTCATGACGTCTTCAGGTCTGTCAGGTCCAAAAGAAAAAGCATAAAATTCAAACCTTGATTTATCGTGACGTTCAAACAGATCTGCCATCAAATAAGCTGTAGCATGATGCTGAAAGTCCGCAGAATAGTAACCAATACGGATCTTATCATGTCTATTACGCTTGGGAATTACTTGAAGAGGTATAATGGTTGAACATTTATCTTTCACATAGATCAAAGCTGCTTTTTGCTGCAATGAAAGGGAATCAACTATTGCAAGAACGATAAATGGGGTTACTGCTTTTTTATAAAGTTTTATTTTAGAGGCAAGTTGATGAGAGTAATCTTCAAAATTGCTCCAGTCGCACATTCTCATTTTTGTATAAAGTCGCTCTCCAAACCAAAAAGCACCATCAGGGTTAAGTGCTATCGCGTTGTCATAGCTAACTACAGCTTCCTCATATCGTTTCAACTCAAGAGATGAGTTCCCTCGACTCAAGTATGCCTCTGCATAATTTTGGTTGATTGCAAGTGCCTTGTCATAACTTAACACAGCTTGCTCATATCGTTTCAGTTCATGTAAGACCAATCCAAGATTATGGTAAGCCTCAGCATAGTTTGGATTGATTGAAATCGCCTTTTCATATAACAATAATGCTTCATCGTACTTCATCAACTGATGCAAGGCTAAACCATAATGCGAGTATGCCTCCATATAATCTGGACGAAGAGCTATGGCTTTTTCATAACTCACTATGGCTTCAGTGTAACACGTCAACTTATGCAAGGTTAATCCATGATTCGAGTGTGCCTCTGCGTATCCTGGACAGAGTGCTATGGCTTTTTCATAACTTACTATCGCTTCATTGTAACGCTTCAACGTATACAAGGCTAATCCATGTTTTGCATAAGCCTCTGCATAGTTTGGTCGAAGTACTATAGCTTTTTCATAACTCAAAATAGCATCATCGTACCGATTCAACTTTTGCAATGCATTTCCACGATGATTATAGCCTTCAGCAAAATCTGGCTTAAGAGCTATACATTTATCAAAACCAACCAATGCCTCTTCGTAACGCTGCAAATCCAGTAATACTACTCCTCTATCGTTAAGTGATGCAAAGTGATTAGGATCAATTTTGAGAACTAATTCAAATATCTCAAGAGCATAAGCGAAATCTCCTCTTTGCCCTGCAATAGTACCTAAAAGGGTAAGTGCATTTGTGTTATGAGGCTGACTTTGTAGTATCTCTCGATAGATGACTTCGGCATCTGCCAAATCACCTTGTTTGTGCAAGATTAAGGCTGATTGCAATTTGACAGGATTACTATCCAATGTAGATACTCTGGCTTCTTTGAAATCTTTAACAGCTTTAAGCTCATGCACCCTTTTACGATTCTTAGTATGATGCTTCTTCATGCACTATATGCTGTTAATAAAGAAATGGTAAGGCTAAAGACAGTACACTAATTTTGTTCCCAAACTTAAGTCTTTTCAAACTGCTGCATTTCTGCCTTAAGTGCCTGGGCATAGGTGCCTCTTGCAGTCTTTGTAACTGCCAAGAGATTGTTCAGACGGATTATTTCACCTTCGGTAAATTGAATATTCGATAACAGCATCTTCGCATTTTCAGTTAAACCTGACAATGGATAGTCAATGTTATCTATAGTAATGTGTTGTTCCGAGCTCATGATACGATTTCCTTGTTGTTGAGTTTAAGTTATTGCTTATTAAGCATAAAAATAATAATACAGTCCTCTTGAATACTAATATAAATTAAAACCCCGTCTCCTTGTGAGAGACGGGGTTTTAAGGTTTTCACCAACACATCCTTATCCGAAGCAAGAAGTGTTTTTCTTCAGAGAGTTTAAACAACATGAACCTGGTTGCCTGTTGTACCAAAACCAGTAACATTGGTAAGACCAACCAACTCAATTATCTGACCTCCTTGGCCACCAGATGCACTTGTCTCAAAAATCCATCCATTATAGGTATTGTCGACAGTGTTATGTTCGCTGAAAACAAAGTCTTTACCCAATGCTGAACCGCCGGCAAATGTACGAGCTTCAAGGACATTCAAGATCTCAGTAGCAAGCGTTAAACCATGATGCAGTGTGTTCCCTGTAATGGATATCGCGCCGTCTATATCGACCGAAAATACGCTAGTTGGAGAATCCGTAGGAATCACGTTGGTCGCGGTGCAGGCACCGACAGCAACTGCACCTGAAGCCATGTGGGCTCCATCATTAACAAGGTCAAACGTGTCGGAAGACAAAGAACCTCCGATAATCGCACCCGACACCACGGTCGCATACGTTGCACTTGCTGATAGTTCGATGGCTTGAATTGTCGTACCACCACCACTAACGGTATTGGCATGGGTCAAGTTGATGGTATCAATACCTGTGCCTGATAGGAGAGAATCATGATTTACAAAGATCTCATGAACAGCACCAGCGCTATATGAGCCAAAGCTACCTTGTATGTTAGTGGTCGTACCGAGATGTACAGTAATTGTCTCATGAGTTCCATAAGAATCAAGGATAGTTGCAACAGTACTACTTCCTGAAACCGTGATCGTGTCAAAGGAGTGTATTGCACCCAAATCCACAGAAGCTGTTCCACCTGTAAAGTTGATTGTATCGCTTCCGATAGACTGAACAGCGGATCCAAGAACTGTAGTACCACCCGTCACCGTCAAGACGTCTTTGTAAGAATCGTTCAGGAATACGCTTTGACCACCTGTTATTGCAATCAGGTCGGGTGCATTATGCAATCCCAAATTAAGAGTGCTGGAAGCATCAATAGTGATATGCTCGCTCCATGAATTTGTAAGAGTTGTAACACCACCGTGTATATTCAATACGTCAGCCTGGAAAATACTATCGATAGCTACTGTACCGGCATAAACATTGATGATGCCATCACCTGCTATACTATTGTGTGATTCCAGGTAAATTGTAGAGTCAGCACTTATGTTGATAAC
Organism: uncultured Desulfobulbus sp.; assembly: GCA_964607065.1. Classification (GTDB taxonomy): domain Bacteria; phylum Desulfobacterota; class Desulfobulbia; order Desulfobulbales; family Desulfobulbaceae; genus Desulfobulbus. The sequence continues at coordinate 15,453 of CAZSIJ010000070.1, forward strand.
ATCAGAAGCCTTATCTGCTGGTCCATCGAAGCCAATGACGTGGACGATGCTACCTGCTGTATTCACTTCAATGGTATCTCCTAAAGCATGATAACCAAGGTAAATATAGTCTTCTCCACCGCCACCATTGATAAATGCTCCTCCAATGTTGTTTAGGAAATCGCCATTGATAGGATCAAAAGCGAAAAGAACATCATTACCACCACCTGCGCGAATGATATCGGCATTTCCACTTGCATAAACAACCAAGTCGGACTTTGAAGTCAAGGCTGATGCATCAAGATTTAACTGAGCATATCCAACAACATCACCAGCGTTGTCGTAATTATTGACTGACTGAATCCACAACCTGTCTGGAGCGGCCGCTGAAGCTGTACGGTTAGGCTGCACCAAGTTATGAAGCACGGTATCGTTCAATGTCAAGGCAAGCGTCTGAGTAACTACCAAGTCCGAACGGAACTGAATGGTATCGAAGTTCTTGGTGTTCTTCAAGTCAGCGACAGTAACTTCTGCAGTATTCCATACCTGATAAATATTGTTGTTGCTGCCTGTTAAAAAACGGGTCGCATTCCATACTTTATCAGAAGGTATATAGCTATAATCAGGATTTCCACCATCTAATGTATTCAAACCATTGGCACTCGCATCACTAACCTGAACGATCTGCTGTGCATGGAATACTCCACCTCCACTAACCCTACCGATTTCATTATCATAATTTGCATAGTATGAATTATGATTACCATTTGGCCCGTAAAATACGACATTATGAGCAGCATCAAGTGGACGGAGGTTAATTGTAGCTACATTCTCATTACCTGATGACAAATCACCGTCATTGTTAATAATGGTAAGATTATTGTGTGCATCTGTTTGGCTGACAAACTGATCAGTTACCTTTATTACAAACGGTGTTGTTGATGTTGTCGCATCAATGGAACCTGGTGTGAATACTTCACCATGAGCAAAATAGACAAAACCTGAACCTGAACCGGAGCCTAAAAGAATCGATCCCGAACCTGAACCAGAAGTAAACACTCCGGAACCTGAATCATATATACCACTACCACCGGAATTGCCACCGCTTGTGTGACCATCATATCCGTTATGTGAAAGAGAACCTTCAACATATGTCACACTTCCAGCATACGCATTACCAGGTGCACCTGCAAGACGAAGGACATCAATCCCTGTCAGGTTTGTCCATTCGCTTGATCCAAGCTGCTGGTAACCAGAACCGTCAAGGATGATTGTATCCTGACCTGCACCACCATTAACGGTATCAGCAATAGTGAGACCGGAAGTGTGGATTGTGTCAAGGACACTTGTGCGATTTGCAAAGATTACGGTGTCGTTAGCACCACCAAGTTGGATGTTCTGTCCACCGACTGCAACACCGCCAACGATGTTAGAACCAGTTACACGAACAATAACATCACTCTTTTCGCCTGTTGCAGTAATGTTCGCTGCTGAAAGCAGTTCTCCACCAGCTGTTGCATTGTATGTTGTGCGATAATCGGCACTGTAAACGCCAGAAACAACTGGATCAAGGTTACCTGCTGTGCTTACAGCGCCCTTAAGATCTGAAGCAAGACCGGTTTCGTCCAAACCATAACCATTTGCAGAAGCATCAAGGTTAAGGAACTGGCCTGCTTTACCGCCTGTAAGGGTAATGGTGCCTGTGTGTGAAGAAACGTTGTCAAGCTGAACAGTGTTGGATTCTGTATCGCTATCTGTAATAATGATATTTTCTGCACCAGGCGCACTCAGATGGAAGTTGAAGCGTGGCTCTGTATTAAGACCATCGATGACGGTAACGCCTACAGTATCGTTTGCTGTCTGTGTAGCAAGATTGGCAACGATGAAGTTGTTAGACAAACCATCATTATTCGCACTTGAAGTAGCCTGTAAACCACTATGAGCAATTGTGATCTGTGTTGCCTCAACAGCTGAAAGATTGTTGAGAATATATCTGGTTGGAGCTGAGACAGTATCAGTTTTGTTTACAAGCGAGAACGTCTGATCGCCAGTTACTTTTGCTGAGTCAACTGTCAATTCTGCCAGTCCGCGACCGCCATCGGTACGAGTAACCGTTACAGCTTCAAAATTGCCGTAGGTTGCGTTGTCAGTAAAGGACTGAGTGTGAGTGTTGCTTAGAGCAAGTGTATCAACACCGCCTAAAGGAGCAGTACCGGCATCTACAATATCGTTGCCGTTACCGAAATTAATTGTAGAGTTGACGGTATCTGCACCAGAACCTGTTTTCAAGGTAAAGAGAACGTCACCGCCTGTTGTACCAAAGTTTGTTGCTGTTGCAGCTGACTGAAGCGAATCAAGGGTAAGGTTCAGGTTACCAGTAGCTGTAGAACCGTCTACAGTTGTGAATTTGCCCTGATTGTTATAACCGATTGACTTGATTGTCAGATTAGCAGCACCAGAAATATTCAGTGTAGAAAGATCTGAATCATTGAAAGCGCCTAGCTTGTTGGCTCCTGTGCCAGCAGATACAAGATTAACAGTTTCAATCCCGTTTCCAGTACCTGCATTCAGATTCAGTGTGCCGATGTTAACATTGGAAACTGTAAGAGTTGTAGAATCTGTCGGGCTTTTTGCTGCTCCGTCAAGAGTTGCAAAAGTAACAGAACCTACTGGGCTGCTTGTATTTGCAACTGAAAGATTTGTTGGAACTGCGGTGAAGTTAATAACTGAAACATTGCTCTGAGGATCTGTAATACCCAGAATATTAACAGTTTTAACGCCATTGGCGTTCTGCAAATCAAGAGTTGTTATCGAAGTACCGGCACTTCCGTTAAAATTAGCATTGATGGTTTGAATACCATTCAGTGTTGGCTGAACGCTGAATGCGGTACCACTTACATCGGTATTGTCGAAAGAACCGAGCGTGGTGTTCAGTGTTGGGTTTGTACCTACACCAGTTAAGACGTCTGCATTCTGCAAGGTGTTAACAAATACATTTCCACCTGGGCTCCACTGCTGTCCACCCTGAAATATGTTTGCTGATGCGATATCTGTAGCGGTAGTCAGAGTAAACGTACCAGCTACTGCTGCAATCGAGTCGCCTGCAGTGTAGGTAGCTAGTGTAACCGAAGTTGTGTAATTCAATCCGGCAAGGTCTCTAGCCTGAAGCGAAGTTAAGTCTGAACCCTGTGCGCCGTCAGCAATACCTTTAATGATATCGCCAGCATTTGTAGGAGTAAGACGTGATACAAAGTAAGTAAGACCTACTGCATCAGGTGCGCGGTGGTAAAGATTAAAGTATACGCCGGTTACAAAATCGGTAGCAGCCTGAGTGGTTACAGCTGAAGAACCTGCACCAAGAAGAGGATAAAGCGCTTTAGACTCAGCTGAGTTAGAGAATTCGTTAGCAATGCTCTGCAAGTTGTCGG
>CAZSIJ010000071.1:0-1151 GCA_964607065.1 uncultured Desulfobulbus sp.
TAGGGATTCTCAAGCACCAGGCAGGAGACCCCTCTGGTGATCTGTTGCAGCAGGCAGAGTTTCCGCGACTGGCCAGAACTCAACTGCCGGTAGCCCCGGTCCAGGGCATCGCCCATAGCGAGGAGATCGATCAGTTCTCGGTAGTCTTCGGCATGGGTCAGGAAATCACGGGCAGGGGTACCGGGATCGATCCGGTCGAGAAAATCGGTGTTATCTTTACGGATTTCCGCCTCGAAAATCTCCTGTTGCCGCTTGAAAGAGCAAACGCCGAGGTCGGTTGGCAAACGCAACAGCTCAGCCCGGAAATCGACTTGTTCACCGGTGATCACATCGCAGAGCTGCGTCAGTCCGGAGGCGTTGGCGCCAATGATACACCAGGCTTCATCCGGCTGGGCAACAAACCTGTCGATATGCAGCTCGCGGGTTGAAAGTCCTCGAATCTCAATCATAACCGATCGTGTGGTACAAAGGGTCTAGTCATTTCGGGGCCCTTTGAGGAGTGTAGGGTGCCCTTGGTCCCGGGAAAGAGAAACCGTCAACAAAGAGGTAGTCGAAATCAAGGGCGAATCTGTGCTGTGCTCGCCAGGTGATGTGTGAAATTTCAAGGCAATCCCTCTGTTTGATATCCTGTCAGCTGTATGGCGAGGTTGTTTAAAAGTTTATGTCATTCACGCAAGAGTTTTCGCTGATCATTTGATTATCAAGAACTTTTATTGTAAAAAGCTATACTCCTATCCGTCAAACAAATAACAGAAAAGCTTGAATATTTCAGAAATGTGTCGAAGCTGGCGAGCAACTTCTTTCATTGCTTTCTCTTTGAATCCGCGATATTTCATTCTACAATAAATTAGAGACAACCACGCGCTGTGGGGAGTGTGGAATGATACAAGGAACAGGACTGCTGCAACTATGAAGGAAATACCAGGGAAAAACATTAAAATTTCGGAACCCGCGGTAACCGGCCAGCTCACTGTGGTTGTGATTGACGACAGTTCAACCATGCGTGCGATCATTCAAAAGGAGTTGGAAGTAGCAGGGTTTGCCGTTATCACCTTCAGCGACGGGCTTGAAGCCATTTCTTCACTCGCCTGGATGCAGAAACCACCCGATTTGATCACCTTGGATATCGATATGCCAAGGATGGACGGCTT